>NZ_JBICAJ010000012.1:0-316065 GCF_043088925.1 Streptomyces sp. NPDC014006
CGCTATGAACGCAAGGCTGAACACTTCCTCGCCTTCGTCGGCATAGCCGCAGCCCTCATCAGCTACCGCCGACTGGCGGCTTTCCTCACGGCCTGAGCCGGTTCTGCTGTACGTCGAAGCAGACCAGCCCCATGGACTCCGCCACGGCCGCCGCGTAGGCGGACGCCTCCTCGGCCATGCTCCAACGCATGGGGAAGTAGATCAGCGGACCACTGGCTTCGCCGATCAACGGCCCGGTTGACCAGGGCGAGGTGTCCTCCTCGTCCTCGGTGAGGTCGCACCACCGCTCGAGCAGCGCAGCCACGTAGGTCGCTATGCGTTCGGATGGAGGCTCTTCCACCTCGCTGTCGATGTAGCGGTCGTACAAGTCGTTGAAGACCCGGGCAGCGGTCTTGTCATCCGCTGGCCTATCGCCTTCCCAGACAGCAAGGTCGTAGCTCATGCCAGGAGGCTCTCATGCCACTCTGACAGCCATAAGAAACGACGTCTTAGACCGTGTCCTACGTGGTGAGGCGGACGAGTCGCTCGTAGCAGCAGAGGGCGGCCGCGAGTCCGAGAAAGGCCAGGTAGTTGCGGGGATTGCGTTCGTAGCGTGGGCTGAGTCGTCGGTAGCCGGACAGCCAGGACATCGTCCGCTCGATGACCCACCGGCGTCGCCCTAATCGTTCGCTGGACTCGATCCCTTTGCGGGCGATGCGCACGCCGATGCGCTTCCATCGCAGCCATCTGCGCAGGTCGGCGCGGTCGTAGGCTTTGTCGGCGTGGAGGCGCTGGGGCTTGAAGTACCGGCCGCGATGGGGGTCGTGTCTCGTTTGGTGACCCTCGATCATGGGCTTGAGCCCTTCGCTGTCGTGGGTGTTGCCGGCCGAGAGGCCGACGAGGAGGGGCAGTCCGTTCGCGTCCGACAGGATGTGCATCTTGGAGCCCGGCTTGCCGCGGTCCACGGGGCTCGGACCTGTGTGTTCGCCCCCTTTTTTGCCCTGACGTGGGCGGTGTCGAGGACGACTCGGGTGACGTCGATGAGGCCAGCGTCGTCCAGCCGGTGCAGCACGGCCTCGTGGAGGCGGCCCCAGACACCGGCTCTCGACCAGATTAGGAACCGGCGGTGAGCCGTCGACTTCGATATGCCG
The DNA here is from genome assembly GCF_043088925.1 of Streptomyces sp. NPDC014006. Taxonomy (NCBI): domain Bacteria; kingdom Bacillati; phylum Actinomycetota; class Actinomycetes; order Kitasatosporales; family Streptomycetaceae; genus Streptomyces; species Streptomyces sp. NPDC014006. The sequence continues at coordinate 1,131 of NZ_JBICAJ010000012.1, forward strand.
AAGCAGGGTGGCAGTTGGCGCCAAGCGCAGCCGCTGACCAGGACGTAGACGCGCCTACGACGATGCGGGCGGGGTCATCGCAGCACGGCTGGTGTGGATGCTGAGGGTGACAGGCAGGGCGGCATCCGTTCTCAACGGCGGCCTGGGCGAAGGAAAGCTGAGCACGCAGGAACCCCTCAGGCCCCGGGCCCACTTCTCCGTCCGTCCATGGTCTGAAGAAGCCCTCATACGCATGGAGGACTTGACCGACCCTGACGTACTACCGGTGGACGCCCGCAACCGCGACCGCTTCGAAGGCCGCCAGGACCCCGTCGACCCACGCCCCGGACACGTGCCCGGAGCGGTCAACGCGCCATGCCGTGAGAACCTCGACGCCCAGGGTCGACTGCTGCCGCCGGACCGCATCCGCGCGAACTTCGCCGCCGCCGGCGTCCACCACGCCGGCAATGTCGCCTCGTACTGCGGCTCGGGTGTGACCGCATGCCACAACCTCCTGACCCTCGAGCACACCGGCCTGGGACGCGGCCGTCTCTTCGTAGGGGGCTGGTCCGCCTATGCCCGCGACGACACACGCCCGGTCGAGACCGGCACCACAAGTCGGCCTTGAGCCGCTCCGCCAGACCATCCCGCCTGCGATGAGACAGCCCCAGACCACGCAGGCATGCTCCACCCGCGACCGCCAGGTCCTCCCCCTCCACGAGGCCGTCCGAAGGACCTGGGCCGGCGCCGCTTCCTCGTCGCCGTCGAGTTCGTCGGCCTGCGCGAGCGCCAACCGGGCGGCCACGGCCGCCAGCGGCCGGTTCGCCGTCCGCTGGCGGAGCGGCCAGATGGTAGCGACCAGATGCACCGATGTGGCGTGTGGGTCGCGGGTCGTCCGGGCCCAGACTGGGAGTTCCTCGATCAACGTCAGCAGGGCGGCTCCGAGCAGCGGCGCCGCCGGGCCGCCGCCCACCGGCGGTGGCCGGAAATGTTCCGGCGGTGACCAGTTGAGCGCTGTGCCGGGGAATCCCGCGGCCGTCAGAGCCGCGCGCCATCCGGCTGGCGGCCATCTGTGCGCGAGGCAGTCACACGATGGGGACGACGGGTTGGACTCCACGCACGCGAGCGCGAAGGACTGCGGCAACAGGCCTCCTGGCGCTTGGTTTGGTTCGCACCCCCGAGCTACCAAGAGGCCCTGCTGTCATGCGCAGACTCTCGCGCGATCACCCGATCAGGAACCCTGTTCGACCAGACCAACCCCGTGATCGATAAGCGGATGGCGTCTAAACGAGGTGCGCGCCAGCCTCAACTCCCTGGTCAAGACGTTGCCGTACTCCGTGGAACCCAGGGAAGCCTGGCAGCGCCCCGACGGCTACTGGCTCGCCGCGTCCCGGCCTACCCCGACTCGCCGGGCTGGTCGGAGCAGGAGCAGAACCACGTCGCCGCGCTGCGGGAGCGGGAACGCGACCTCGCCGCCCTGATCGTCACGCACCCGTTCTGGAACGAGGTCGCCGGGCCCGCACGCCCCGATGCCCGTTCCAAGCTCAGGCACGCCCTCGGCCACGGGGACGGCGAGGGGCCAGGAAGGCCGCGTAGCCGTGGCGGACACCCCGCCCGAGCCGCCGCCCTTCATCGTGATCCTTCCGGACAACCAGACCTTCTCTGGGGGCCATCGTCCGTTGCGCGGCCGTCGGCGGTCGCCAGGTCGAACAGGCCTCTGAGCAGTCCACCGAACGGCAGGGAGACCGCTTGACCGGCTGTTGCCTCCAGGGCGAGGTGGAGATCCCTGCGCCCGAGTGCCGTGGTGAACCCAGCCGGCCGGTATCTGCGAACAGCGCGATCATCGATCCGTATCCGGAGTCGACGGGTCCGGGACCGGTAACACCACCGGGCACTGGGGTGCCTCCGCGACGGATGCGACGCGGAGGGCGCCGGCCTCCGCGAGCTCTTCCGCAGGCCCCGCTGAACGGTTCCACACCGCGGTCTCATGGCCTGCCCGCACCGGATTGCGCGCCATCGCCCGCCCCATCCCGCCCAGGCCGATGACTGCAACCTCGCCCATCGCACACACTTCATCGAGCAGCTCGCGGGCGAGCTGGGCCCGGGAGTCCGTGGCAACTCGGTCTCACCCGGCCTCGTACGCACCGAGGGGGCACGGTTCGTGTGGAAGCCGGGAGAGGAGGAGACAGCGGCCGGCCTGCCGCTGGCCCGCATCGGAGGGCTGGACGACGTGGCGAGGGCAGTGCAGTGGCTTGTGTCGGACTCGGCGGACTGGGTCACGGGCACCGACCTGCTGGTAAACGGCGGCACGCGGGGCTCGTCGACCGCCAACGCGGTGGTCCTTACCACGGGTCAGTGGGCAAGGGCCGTAGGAATGAGCACGCTGACCCGGCGGCCGACGGGGCTCTGGAGGACGCGAACCTCACTGGTCAAGTGTTCGACGATGGTGAGACCCCGGCCGTGCTCGTCGGGATCGTCGTCATGCGGGCGTCGTGACCCGGCCGGGCTGCCGGCGTCCGTCACGGAGATCCGCAGTGTCCCGGCGCCGAGAGACAGATGAATCGTCATGTCGCGGTGACCGTGCTCGGCGGCGTTGGCGGCGAGTTCACCGACGACGAGTTCGGCGGCTGCCAGGGCGGGGGGCGGCAGATGCCAGTGAGCCAGGGCCGCTGTGACGATGCGGCGCGCCACCGGGACCCAGCGGGCCTCGGCGGGAAGCGCCAGGACCGCACGGCGGGCGGGGGCGGCCCGTGTGCCGCGGGGAGGAGCCGCCCCTATCCGGGCGAAAGTGGTATCGGAGCAGGCGCCGGGACGTCCCGCCCCGGCCGGGGTGGGGTTGCCTCCTACGGCGCTTGGATGTGTGGTGTCGGGAAGAACTCTGGTGCTCATGGTCGGTCCCCGTGGCCGGCTTGTAGAGGAACGCGGTGCTCGACGGCCCTCTCGTATGTCGTGACGTCACGAGGTGCCGGGGCAACCGTGACGGAAGGGGGCCGGGCACCCTGCTGTCCGGCCCATCCCCGCCACCGCCTGCGTGGATGCGGTGGCTGCCGGGTGGCCTGGCGCGTCGACGCGTCGGGTCATCCCGTCGTCTCCGCCCCGGTCGGCAGGGGCGGTTCCGCCTCGATGCGCTCCCACTCCTCGTCGGTGAGGACCCGGGAGCGGAGCAGGAAGCGCACGCCCTCGGGTGCTTCGAGGGAGAAGCCGCTGCCCCGGCCCGGAACCACGTCGACGGTGAGGTGGGTGTGCCGCCAGTACGCGTACTGGTCGGCGCTCATCCAGAAGGGGGTGTCACCGGCGACCCGGCCGAGGAGCACGTCCTGGGCGCCGACCCGGAACTCGCCGCGCGGGTAGCACATGGGCGCGCTGCCGTCGCAGCAGCCACCGGACTGGTGGAACATCACCGGCCCGTGCGTCCCGGTGAGCCGCCGCACCAGGTCCTCGGCGGCCGGTGTCAGCTCGACGCGCCTGGTGCGGGCGTTCATCAGAAGAACCCGAGCTTCTGGCCGGAGTAGCTGACCAGCAGGTTCTTGGTCTGCTGGTAGTGGTCGAGCATCATCTTGTGGTTCTCGCGGCCGATGCCGGACTTCTTGTAGCCGCCGAAGGCCGCGTGGGCCGGGTAGGCGTGGTAGCAGTTCGTCCAGACGCGGCCGGCCTTGATCTCGCGGCCCAGGCGGTAGGCGGTGTTGCCGTCCCGGGTCCACACGCCGGCGCCGAGGCCGTACAGCGTGTCGTTGGCGATCTTCAGGGCCTCGTCGACGGAGTCGTACGTCGTCACCGACACCACCGGGCCGAAGATCTCCTCCTGGAAGATCCGCATGTCGTTGGTGCCGCGGAAGATGGTCGGCTCGATGTAGTAGCCGCCCTCCAGACCGGCCACGGCGCGGGGGTTGCCGCCGGTGAGGAGTTCGGCGCCCTCCTGCCTGCCGATGTCGATGTAGGACAGGATCTTCTCGTACTGGTCGTTGCTGGCCTGGGCGCCGATCATGGTCGCCGGGTCCAGCGGGTCGCCGCTGACGATGGCCTTGGTGCGCTCCACGCAGCGGGCCATGAACTCGTCGTAGATGGAGGAGTGGATCAGGGCGCGGGAGGGGCAGGTGCACACCTCGCCCTGGTTGAGGGCGAACATCACGAAGCCCTCGACGGCCTTGTCCAGGAAGTCGTCGTCGGCGGCCATGACGTCGGGCAGGAAGATGTTCGGGCTCTTGCCGCCCAGCTCCAGGGTGACCGGGATGATGTTCTCGCTCGCGTACTGCATGATCAGCCGGCCGGTCGTGGTCTCGCCGGTGAAGGCGACCTTGGCGATGCGCGGGCTGGAGGCGAGGGGCTTGCCGGCCTCGACGCCGAAGCCGTTGACGACGTTGAGCACGCCGGGCGGGAGCAGGTCGGCGATCAGGTCGACGACGTACAGCAGGCTGGCCGGGGTCTGCTCGGCGGGCTTGATGATGACGCAGTTTCCGGCGGCGAGGGCCGGGGCGAGCTTCCATGCGGCCATCAGGATGGGGAAGTTCCACGGAATGATCTGGCCGACCACGCCGAGCGGCTCGTGGAAGTGGTAGGCGACCGTGTCCGCGTCGATCTCCGCGATGCTGCCCTCCTGGGCGCGCACCACGCCGGCGAAGTAGCGGAAGTGGTCGATCGCGAGCGGGATGTCGGCGGCCAGCGTCTCGCGCACCGGCTTGCCGTTCTCCCAGCTCTCCGCGACGGCGATCTTCTCCAGGTTCGCCTCGAGGCGGTCGGCGATCCGGTTCAGGATGTTCGCCCGCTCGGTCGTGGAGGTGCGGCCCCACTTCTCGGCGGCCGAGTGGGCCGCGTCCAGGGCGAGTTCGACGTCGGCGGCGGAGGAGCGGGCCACCTCGCAGAAGGTCTTGCCGGTCACCGGCGTCGTGTTCTCGAAGTACCGGCCCTCCACGGGGGCGACCCAGTCGCCACCGATGAAGTTGTCGTATCGCGGGGCGAAGCTGACGATGCTGCCGTCCGTTCCCGGCTGCGCGTACACCATGGCGGCTCTCCTCGGGGGGATGGTGAGTGCGGTCCGACGGCCCACGCCGTCGTGATGCGGTTCACTGTGGGGTCCCGAGGTTGGCGCGAGGTTGGCGCCGTACGCGCCCGGCGCCGGGCCGGGTGTCAGTGGCGCAGCGCCGAGGTGAGGCGGCCGGCCGCGAGGGCGCGGCGGGTGTCGCGCGGGTCGAGCAGACGCAGCGCGTGCTCGTGCACCTCCACGTCGTACGGGACCCGTTCGCCGTACCGCAGCGCGTGCTCGGGACGGGCGCTGGCGAGTACCGCCTCGCGCACCGCCACCTCCAGGTGGGTGCGCCACTCCTCGATGCCCGGTGCCTCGGAACGGGGCAGCAGGGGGCCGCGGTACAGGCGCAGGGCGGTGTCCGCGTCCCCGTTCCGCAGCGCGCGCAGCACGTCGGCGGCGTCGCAGGACACCGGCGTGGTCAGCGCGTAACGGCGGGTGGTGACCCCGCCGTCCAGGGCGCGGCGCAGATGGGAGATCTCCGCCTTGAACGTGGACGCGGTGACCGCCCGGTCCCCGTACACGGCCTCGCGCAGCCGCTCGGGCGCGTATCCGTCCGGCTCCAGCGCGAGCAGGGTCAGGATCTCCAGCTGCCGGGGCCGCAGCTGAAGGGGGGTGCCGTTGCGTACGGCCTGTTCGGCACCGAGGCAGGTGAGGCTCACGGGGTCGGGGTTCGTACGGGGAATCAGCTGCGGCTCGGTCCGCAGCCGGGCCTCGACGGTGGCCACCAGGGAGCGCACGGTGGACATGGCGAGGGGGTTCGAACGGTCCCAGGTGGTGGACATGTCGAGCACCCCGAGGACGCGCCCGTCCGGCCCGTGGACGGGTGCGCAGTAGCAGACCCATCCGTGCAGGGCCGTCACCAGGTGTTCGGCCGAGAACACGGAGTGGGGGCGGCCGGTGCGCAGCGCGAGGGAGAGGGCGTTGGTGCCCATGGCCTGCTCGTCCCACCGACCGCCGGGCGCGAAGTTGACGCGCTCGGCCCGCCGGCGCATGGTGCGCCCGCCGCACGTCCACAGGATGGTGCCGGACTCGTCGGTGACCGCGGTGACGAACCCGGCGTCCTCCGCGATGCTGCGCAGCTCGTCGGCGAGGTCGTCGACCGGCCGGCGCAGCGGTGAGCCGATCCAGCGGTGGTGGACCGCGCCCTCGTCGCTGACCGGCGCACTGTCCCGGCCCGGGTCGACGCTGCTCAGCGAGCGCACCCAGGACTCGGTCACGTCCTGGCGCAGTGCCTCGGCACCGCACGGCCGCGACCCTGCGGTCCGCATCTGTGGCACCAGGCGGGACCACTCGCTCTCCAGCGTTGCCTTGCGCCGCCGGAGGTCACTGCTCTGTGACATCTGCATTTCCCCTGCCGTCGAACGGGGACGACCGATTATTGTCCCCGGGGACCGAGCCGGCACAACCCCCCGACCGGTCCGTCCACCCTGTCCGATCGGACAGGTGCCGCATCCGGGCGCGCGCGCCTAGCGTGGTCTTCGGTCTGAGAACAGTGTTATCGGCCAACCGGGCAGTAAAATCAAGGTTGCCTGTGCGTTGCGGGCTCGACGCCCTTGGGAGGTCGCATGTCGGCCAGGTCGGATGTCATGGTGGCGGGCGGTAACGATCCGAGTGCGGACTGGAGCCGTGACGAGTGCCAGGGCGAGCTGCTGGGGCCGCAGCGGACCAGCACGGACGCCGTACGGCAGTCCGCCCGGCTCGCCAAGTTCCATGTGCCGGAGGTGGTGTTCGGGCCCGGTTCACTCGCGGAGCTCGGGCACTGCGCGCTCCGCCTCGGCGGTCGCCGCCCCTTCCTGGTCACCGATCCCGGGCTGATGGAGGCGGGCTGGGCGGACGAGGCGGTGGGCCACCTGCGCCGGGTCGGGCTGCGCCCCGTGGTGTGGAGCGATGTGACGCCCAACCCCAAGGACGTCGAGATTCAGGCCGGCTTCGAACGCTACGCGGCCAGCGGCTGCGACGTCATCGTGGGAGTCGGCGGCGGCTCCGTCATCGACGCGGCCAAGGGCGTGGCGATCCTGTCGGGCAATGGCGGGCACATCCTCGACTACGAGGGCGTGGACCAGGTGGTTCAGCCCATCCCGCCGACCGTGATGGTGCCCTCGACGTCGGGCACCGGGGCGGACGTCTCCCAGTTCGCCGTGGTCACCGACACCTCCCACCACATCAAGATCACCATTGTGAGCCGCACCCTGGTCCCCGAGATCTCGGTGATCGACCCGCGGTTGCTGACCACCATGCCGGACTGGCTCAACGCGGCCACCGGCCTGGACGCCCTGACGCACGCCATCGAGGCGTTCGTGTCCCGGGCGCACAACCCGCTGACGGACATCCACGCCCTGCACGCCGTCGAGCTGATCACCGCGAACCTGGTGCGCACCCAGGTCCGTCCCAGGGACTTCGGCGCCCGTCTCGCCATGGCCCAGGCTTCCCTGGAAGCGGGCATGGCCTTCACCAACGCCATCCTCGGCGCGACGCACGCCATGAGCCACCAGGTCGGCGGCCTGCTGGACGCCCCGCACGGTGTGGTGAACGGTGTGCTCCTGCCGCACGTCATCCGCTTCAACGCCGAGACATGGCCGGAGCGTTTCGTCGCGCTGGGCGCGGCGGCCGGGCTTCCGGTCGCCGGTGTGCCGTCGCACGAGGTGGCCGAACAGCTCGCGGATCTGGTGCGCGCGCTGGCGGACGACGTCGGCGTCCCGAAGGGGCTGGCCAGTCTCGGGGTCGCGGAGCGCGACCTGCCGGTGCTGGCCCGCACGACGCTCAAGGACGCCTGCATGGCGACCAACCCCCGGGACGTCGACGTGCGGGACGTGGAGACACTGTTCCGCGAGGCTCTGTGAGGCGATCCACGTGTACGACCCCGAACGCTCGTCGCAGGCCGCCGACTTGGGAGTGCTCACCGGACTGAGGTCCGGCAAGCGCTCGTTCTACCCCGCGTACGTACGCTCCACCGAGCGGCTGGAGCGGACGGTGGAGGCGCTCGACGGGATCTCCCGCGCCCTGGTGCGTACGGCGGAGGGGCCGCGCGCCCTGGTCGAGGCCGTCGTACGGACCGCCGCCGAGCACTTGCGCGCCCGCTGGCTGCTGCTGGCCGTCGCCGACGGCGCGCTGCGCGCCGCCCGGCCGCGCTTCCTGCTGTACACCGACGACGTGTTCATCGACGACGAGACCCGCATACCCGCCGAGGTGCGCGAGCACCTTCGGCTGCTGCGCACCCGCCCCTGGGAGGCCCAGGAGCCCTTCCGGGGCCAGGGCTGGGTGCGCGCGCCGATGACCTTGGACGACGAACCGGTCGGCGGGATCGCCGCACAGCCAGGCGCCGGTGTCGAGGTCGCCGACACCGACCTGGCCATTCTGCGCGTCCTCGCCAACCAGGCGGCCGTGGCGCTGCACCACACGTTCCTGTTTCACGCGGCGACGACCCTGCGCGGACGCGCCGAGGAGCTGTCCGAGGCGGCGGAGCGGCAGGCCCGGGACCTGGCCGCGCGCAGCGCCGAGCTGGCCGAGACCCAGGCGCGGCTGCTCGACGCGATGCAGCGGCAGGCGCTGGACGACGAACGGCGCCGCATCGCGCGCGAACTGCACGACAGCGTCTCCCAGTACGTACTCAGCGCGGGGATGACGGTGGAGGTGTGCCGGGCCGAGCTGGCGGGCCTGGGCGGTGAGGCCGCCGGGATCGCCGAGCGGCTCGCCGACGCCAAGGACCTCAACCGGCAGGCCGTGGAGCGGCTGCGCGCCGCGATCTACGCGCTCCACCACACCTCGCAGGAGCCGGCCGGGCCGCTCCCGGTGCTGCTGGAACGGCTGTCCACGGTGCACCTGCCCACGGACCTGGACGTACGGGTGCAGGTGGCGGGCCGGCCGGAGCCGCTGCCGCCCGAGGCCGAGCGGTCGATCCTCCGGATCACCGGCGAGGCCCTGTTCAACTCCGCCACCCACGGCAAGGCCGGCCGGGCGCTGGTCCGGCTGCGGTATCAGCCGCAGACGGTGGTGCTGACGGTGTCCGACGACGGCGGCGGCGACCCGGCGCAACTGCGCCGGGCCCTGCGGATGTCCCGGGCCACCGATCTCGCCGGACGCCACCGCGGGCTGGCGAACATGGTCGCCCGTGCGGAGGAGCTCGGCGGCCGGCTGTCCATCCGCCGGTCGGGGATGGGAGGCGTCCTGCTGCGGGTCGACGTCCCGCTGCCGGTGAAGCGCTCGGGAGGCGGCGATGACGACTGAACAGCGGGCCGAGGCGCCCGCACAGGTCCTGCGGATCGTGCTGGTCGACGACCACGCGATCGTCCGGCACGGACTGAGGTCGATCCTGGAACGCGAGAGCGACCTGGAGGTGGTCGGCGAGGCGAGTACGGCCGCCGAGGCCGACGCCGTCGTCGAGCGGACGCGTCCGGCGATCGTGCTGCTCGACCTGAAGCTGTCCACGGCGGCCGACACCGAGGGCCTGGACCTGTGCGCCAAGCTGACGCGGCGCCACCCGGACCTGGCGGTGCTGGTGCTCACCACGTTCCTCGACGACTCGCTGGTCGTGGAGGCGATCCAGCACGGTGCGCGCGGTTACGTCGTCAAGGACGTGGACACCACCGAACTGCTGCGTTCCATCCGCGCGGTGGCCCGTAACGAGAGCGCCTTCGACTCGCACGCGGCCGCTGCGATGGTGCGCTCGATGCGCGTGCAGCCCGAGCGGCCGAAGTTCACCGAGCGGGAGCTGAGGGTCCTCCAGCTGCTCGCCCGCGGGCTGAGCAACCGGGAGATCGGCGCCGAGCTGTACATCTCGGAGACCACGGTGAAGTTCCACGTCCGCAACATCATGCGCAAGATGGACGCGGGGAGCAGGGCGGAAGTCGTGTACGAGGCCAGCAAGTCGGGCGTCATCTGACGGCAGGGAGCGGGGACCGCCCGCCGGCGCTCCCCGCTCCCTTACTCAGGTCGTCAGCACACGGCCGGGCGCCCGAGCGGCAGCCCGCGGCCTCCGGTGGCCAGCGAGGTCACGTGCAGGAAGAGGTAGAACCCGACCGCGACAAAGGCGAAGACGGCGTAGCCGCCCGCCGTCTGCAGCGTGCCGGAACCCTTCAGGGTGGCGCACAGCACCAGCGCGAGGGCCAGGTCGATCAGCGTGAACAGCACGGTGAAGGCGGCCGGCAGCCGTAGCGTGCCCACGGTCAGCAGCACGATGGTGACCAGCCAGGAGATCAGGAACAGTGCCTGGGTCCTGATCGCGGCGGCCTCGGCGATGGCGAACCAGCCGTGGGTGAGCCCGAGCACCAGGACCGCGTAGCTGAGCCAGAACCCGGTGAAGACACCGAAGATCGCCGCGACGGCGCTCTGCCCGAGCGCGGCCGCCCAGACCGCGGCGATCAGCTGGCCGAGCGCCGTGGCCGCGAGGATGATCGCGACCGGTGCTCCGGCGGTGCCCGCCGGCACATAGCCGACCAAGGTGAGACCGAGGGCGATCGAACCCACGATGAACGTGGGCACGCCGATCAGCGCCGGATCCCCGTCCAGCGGTTGCGGCTTGGCCTGCGGCCGGGATTCCGCGTGCGGTGCGGCGGCGGAACCCGCCGCGTCCGTTTCCGAGAGGGCCATGGAACGCTCCTTTGCGTTGCGGTGTTTCTTCTTCGGGTCGGCGCAGTTCGTGGGGGTCTTCCGCTCAGCCGGGGTCTTCCGGTCAGCCGGCGATTTCCGCTCAGCCGGCGTCGACGACCAGCCAGCCGCCGTGGAAGGCGTCGACGCGGAACCGGTGGCCGGTGCGGCGGCCCAGGCCGGCGAGCTGGTCGGGGGAGAAGCACCGGACGTGCCCGTAGGCGGCGGTCGGCTCGTCCTCGTACGGCACGGCCACCACCACCCGGCACCGGGCCAGCCGCAGCGCTTCCGCTACGACGGCGTCGCCGTGCTCGGGGTCCAGGTGCTCCAGGACGTGGATGACGGTGACGGTGTCCACCGAGCCGTCGGGCAGCGGCACCCGGGACGCGTCGCAGACCAGCGCGTCGAGCGCGAGGCCCCGGGCCCGGGCCACCATGCCCAGCAGGCGCATGGTGCCCGGGGACAGGTCGGAGGCGATCACCGTCTGCCGCTCCCGCCCGGCCAGCAGCAGCGGCAGGAAGCCGAAGCAGGAGCCGAGGTCCAGCACGGCTCCCGGGGGGACCAGGTCGAGGGTGCGCCGGTAGACGGGGGCGAACCCGGCGATCGACGAGTGCTCGGCCGGCTCGGGGGCCTGCCAGTACTTCTGGATGCGGGCCAGGGTGTTGTCGTAGAAGGTGGTCCAGGCGGGCAGGGGGCCGTCCACGCAGGAGCGGACCACCCCGGTGAAGACCCGCTCGAAGACGTCGCTGCCGGACAGCCATCCGGGGGCGAACAGCTCATCGGCGAGCAGTCCGGCCAGATCGTTGTCCAGCTGCTCGGGGAGCAGCGAGTGGCCCAGCTCGACGCGGCGGCCGCGGCGGCGCAGGGTGAAGTGCTCGGTGCGGACGATGGGCTCGGCACTCCCGCTGCCGGCGCCGGGGCTGTCGCGGACCACGCGCACCAGGTGATCGGCGTACAGGCCGGGCGCGCTCGGCGCCAACGGGTCGATGCGGCGCGCGGCGATCGCGCTGCGCAGACTCGGGACACTCACGGTGACGGTTCCCCCTGACGGTGTGCGGTGGTGTTCATCGGCCGGTCGCCTCCCCAGCCATCCGCAGGGCGGTGCGCTCCAGTCCCGCGAGGTCGGCGACCACCTGCACGCGGTCGCAGTACTCGGCGTAGCGGGGCAGGTCACAGGCGCCCAGGCACCAGGAGTAACGCGGCTCCGGGGTCAGCCAGATGGTCCGGCGCACCCGGCGGGTGATCTCCGCGAAGGCATCGGTCCGCGGCGGGTTGCCGTTGCCGCGGCCGTCGCCGAGCACCAGGAGGGTGGTACGGCGGCCCAGCGCCGGGGAGTGCTCGGTCAGCAGCGTCTCGAACGTCCGGCCGTAGTCGGAGGTGGTGTCCACGTCCAGCAGACCGCCGGCCGGCAGCCCGTCGAAGACCAGCCCCAGCGCCCGCTCCAGCGGGTGCTCGGCGAACAGCTCGGTGATCTCGGTGGGTTCGTCGACGAAGGCGTAACTGCGGACCTGCCCGAACAGGGACTGCAGCCCGTGCACCAGGTGCAGGGTGAAACGGGCGGTGGCCCGCACGGACAGGGAGACGTCGGCGAGGACCAGCAGTCGCGGTCTGTCCTCGGCGCGGGTGACGGTGACGGGCCGGAACGGCACGCCGTCGTAGCGCATGTTGCGGCGCATGGTGCGGCCCGGATGGACCCGGCCCGCCGGGGTGTTGCGCTTGCGGCTGGTCAGGGCGCCCTGCACGGAGCGGCCCACCCGGCGCAGCGCCTCCTCCAGTTGCCCGCGTTCCTCCTCGTCGACCGCTTCGAGGCGGGCGCGTTCGGCGATCCGGGCGGACTCGACAGCCACCGACTGCAGTTCCGCCAGCCGGTCGAGATGCCGTTGCAGAAGTTCGGGCAGGTTCTCGATGACACCCGCCAACTGCCGTCGCAGTGAGTCGAGTTCCTGGTCGCCGGCATCGTCCTCCTGCGCGAGCCGGCCGAGCAGGGCGTCCTGCTGGGCGACGGTCAGGGTCGTGTCGATCGGCTGCCCGGCCGCCGGAGCGAGCCGTCCGGGGATCCCGGCGCCGTGCAGCCGCTCGGTCTCCAGCTGGACGGACGGGCTGTCGTCGCGCGTGCCGCGCGCGCCGTCCTTGGACAGGACGATCTCGTCGGTCATCGACGCGAGGTCGATCTTGTTGGCCTCCTGGTGCAGGTTGTACTGCTGGGCCAGGTCCTGCTGGTCGAAGAAGTCGCGGATGTCGGACGGCTTGCCGTGGCTGTGGCCCTGCTGCGGGGTCTCGGAGGGCTCGTCGGAGACGGTGTACGACTCCAGCTCACCCGTGTCGGACAGGTCGTCGTGCGCATGACCGTGCCCGTGGCCGTCGGTGCCGCCGTCCACCGGGCGCAGCGAGAAGAACGCGGTGAACAGGTCGTCGAACAACGGGTGGTCGCGGCGGTCCTTCACCAGCGTCATGCGCAGCGCCTCACGCAGGGTCTCGCGCTCGCCGAGCACGCCGGGCTGGGCCGCCCCGCGCATCGCGTCCATGGCCTCCGACACGGAGACCCGCAGGCCGAACAGGCGCAGCACGCGGACGAATCGGTGCACACCGGCTTCCATGCACGCCTCCGGGTTCAGTCGGTGCGGCGCCGCGCGATGGCGGCGAACGAGCGGGCGCCCTGGCCGGCGCCGGGGGCGGTGCGGTGCGTGGGCCCGGCGCCGGGCGCGCCGTAGTAGTTCTCGTCGTGCCGGCCCTGCAGGTCCATGGCGGCCCGGACCGCACGGCCGTCCACATCGCCGTGGTCACCGTGGTCGCCGTGGTCGTGGTGGTGATCGGCGTGCTGGTGGCCGCTGTGGTGCGGGTGCCCGTGGTGGTGGCCGGGTTCGGGCAGCGTGCGGTTGGGGTCGGCCAGGCGCGGCAGCACCTCCAGCGCGCGGTGCAGGTCCCGCTCGTACTTGAGGACGACGTTGGCGGTGTCGGCGAGGACCGCGGGGGCGAGTTCGTCGACGCCCAGCACGGCGAGGGTGCGGGCCCAGTCGACGGTCTCCGAGATGCTCGGGCTCTTGCGCAGCGGCAGCTCGCGCAGGCCCCGCACGACGTCCACCAGATGGCGTGCCGCGGCCTCCGGCAGTCCGGTGTCCTTGGACCGCACGATCTCCAACTCCCGCTCCGCGTCCGGGTAGTCGAGGAAGAGGTGAAGGCAGCGGCGCTTCAGCGCGGCCGACAGGTCACGGGTGTTGTTGGAGGTCAGGACGACGTACGGGGGGACCTTCGCGGTGTATGTGCCGATCTCCGGAACCGACACCTGGTACTCGGCCAGGCACTCCAGGAGCACCGCCTCCAGGGCCTCGTCCGCCCGGTCGACCTCGTCGATCAGCAGGACGGCTGGCTGCTCGCCGCGCACGGCGTCCAGCAGCGGGCGGGGTGCGAGGAACCGGTCGGAGAAGAAGACACTGTCCTGCTCCTCGATCCGGAGCACGGCGGAGGCCAGGTCGGGGGTGTCGGCCGTGAGGTCGCCGATCTTGTCCCGGAGCATCTGGGTGTACAGCAGCTGCTTGCCGTAGTCCCACTCGTACAGGGCGCGGCTCTCGTCCTGGCCCTCGTAGCACTGCAGGCGCAGCAGCCGGCGGCCGGTGGCGGCGGCCAGTGCCTTGGCCAGCTCGGTCTTGCCGACGCCGGCCGGGCCTTCGAGCAGCAGCGGCTTGTCGAGTCGGGTCTGCAGGAACACGGTGGTGGCGAGACGCCGGTCGGCGATGTAGCCGTGGGCGGCGAACCGCTCGGCGACGTCCTCGACCGAGCCGAACGCGGGGTTGTCGGGTGTGGCGGGCACGGTGTCTCCGTCCGGTGGGGCGGGAGCGGGGGGTGACCTCCCACGGTGCGACCCCCCGCTCCCGGGCATGAGGTACTCAGCCGAGCAGGTCGTCCAGGTCGCCGTTCATGCAGTGGTCGACGACGGGCCGGACGGTGTCGAACGTGCACTCCTTGGCGTTGCCCGGGGTGCAGGCGTCGCCGAGGACGTGGTGGGTGATGCGGTCCACGTCGGCCGCGTCACCCTTGATCACCTTGGCCTGCTCGTAGAACTTCGTCGGGCCCTGCCCGAGGCGGTTCTTGGAGTAGGTGTTCTGCTCGACATCGGTGAACTTCTCCGGGATGCCGACGTCGCGCAGCAGCCGGATGCCCGCGGCGAGGGCGGCCTCGGCGGCCTGCACCTTCGTCATGCCGTGCGTGTCCACGCCCATCGCCTCCGCGATGTCGGCGAACCGCTCGTAGTGGGCCGGCATGTTGAACGCCCAGACACGGGGCAGCGCGATGGCGTTGTTGAGCCCGTGGTGGGTGTCGTAGAAGGCGCTGACGGCGTGCGAGATGGAGTGGATGATGCCCAGGCCACCGGAGTTGAACGCCTGCGCCGCGATGTACTGGGCGTACATCATGCCCTCACGTCCGGCCAGGTCCTGGCCGTTCCACACCGCCTGGCGCAGATGGCGGGCGGTGAGCCGGATGGCGTGCAGCGCGTTGCCCAGCGACGGCTGGAAGTCGAGCCGGGAGACGTACGGCTCGGAGGCGTGGGCGAGGACGTCGAAGCCGCACTGCGCGGTGTAGTCGAGCGGGCAGTCGTAGTAGAGCGTCGGGTCGTCGATGGCGAGGCTGGCCACGGAGGCGTCGTCGAAGGCGACGTACTTGTGCGGGTTGTCCGGGTCGGTGGTCGTGTCGGTGATGACGTACGCCCACGAGGTCTCCGAACCGGTGCCGGCCGTGGTGGAGACGGCGATGTGCGGCGGGTTCTTCGGGTTCTCGGACTTGTTGAAGCCCTCGAAGTCGTTGACGCTGCGCCCGTCGTGGGCGACGGAGATGCGGGCGCCCTTGCACGCGTCGTGCGACGAGCCGCCGCCGATCGACACGAACGAGTCGCACTTGTTCTCCTGGTACAGCGCCACGGCGTCCATGACGTTGTAGTCCTTGGGGTTCGACTCGACCTTGTCGTAGAGGACGACTTCGAGCCCGTGGTACTTCAACGACTCGACGATCTTGTGCACGGTGTCACTGCCGCGCAGACCGGTGGTCATCACCAGCGTGCGCCTGAATCCCAGCTTCTTGGCCTCAGGACCGATCAGCTCATGTGCGCCCGGGCCCATCAGCGCCCGGGGGAAGGGGTGGAACTCCTTGATCGGGAACGGCTTGAGAAGTTCTTCGACCTGCATGATCGCGACTGTCCTCTCCGCGCGGGTGGGCCGCGCGTCCTGCGTCGAGTGCTCCCCCTGGCCCGCGGGCCGGCGGCGCTGATGTCCGGGGTGGAGCACGGACGTGCCGGAGTTGGTGGCGTGACTCACCCTCCGGGAACGCGGCGCGGGGCGACACCGGCCGCTCGGACGGCAGCGCGGCGCCGGACGGAGAGGGTGCGACCTGACCGATCGGACGGGGCACCGGCCGGCACCGGCCCCGGCGCGGGCACACCTGTCCGACCGGACAGGGTGAGGGCGGCCGGAAGCAGGGCGAGCGGCGCGGGGAGGCGGCCGTAGCGTCGAGAGCGGCCCGGTCACCGCGGGGCGGAGCCGGCCGCACCCATCCCCTTTCCCTTCAGGAGGTATGCCGTGAACGAGGAACAGCTCGGCTTCGAGAAGGACACCGTCAACGCCGCCGACGAGCTCGTCGAGGAGGTCCTCGTCGAAGAGGTCTCGATCGACGGCATGTGCGGCGTCTACTAGGGCCCGCCATGACGTCCCCGGCGTTCGACGTGGCACACCCCTACCGGCTGAACCCCTCCGTCGCACTGCGCCCCGAGCCGTTCGGGGCGCTCGCCTACCACTTCGGCAACCGCCGGCTGTCCTTCCTGAAGGCGCCGGAACTCGTCGAACTGGTCCGGGAGCTCGGCCGCCACCCCAGCGTCGGGGACGCCCTTGCCGGCGTGCCCGACGCCCGGCGGGGCGCCTTCCTGCGCGCGCTGGCCTCCCTGGCCGCCGCCGACATGATCATTCCCCAGCGCAGTGGAACCGGAGCGCGGTGATGACTACCCTTCACGACCCCCCACCCACCGAGCGCGTGCCCGCCCTCGTCGAGCAGTTCAAGGGCGGGCTGCACGCCCCGATCTGCCTGACCTGGGAATGGACCTATGCGTGCAACCTGTCCTGCGCGCACTGCCTGTCCTCCTCCGGACGGCGCGACCCGCTGGAGCTGTCCACGGACGAGATCAAGTCCGTGATCGACGAGCTCCAGCGCATGCAGGTCTTCTACGTCAACGTCGGCGGCGGCGAACCCACGGTCCGCCCCGACTTCTGGGAACTGCTGGACTACGCCATCGCCCACCAGGTCGGCGTGAAGTTCTCCACCAACGGGCTGCGCCTGACCCCCGAACGCGCCCGGCGGCTGGCCGCCACCGACTACGTCGACGTGCAGATCTCCCTGGACGGCGCCACCCGCGAGGTCAACGACGCCGTCCGCGGCCCCGGCTCCTACGACATGGCGATCCGGGCCATGGAGAACCTCGCCGAGGCGGGCTTCCAGGACTTCAAGATCTCGGTGGTGATGACCCGTCAGAACATTTCCCAGCTCGACGACTTCGCCGCGATCGCCGACCGCTACGGCGCCCAGCTGCGCATCACCCGGCTCAGGCCGTCCGGGCGCGGCGCGGACGTGTGGGACGACCTGCATCCCACCGCCGACCAGCAGTACGCCCTCTACTCCTGGCTCGTCGGTCACGGCGAGCGAGTGCTCACCGGTGACTCCTTCTTCCACCTCAACGCGCTCGGCTCGGAGCCGATACCGGGGCTGAACCTGTGCGGGGCGGGACGGGTGGTGTGCCTGATCGACCCGGTCGGCGACGTGTACGCCTGCCCGTTCGCCATCCACGACGCGTTCAAGGCGGGCAACGTGCGCTCGCCTGGCGGCTTCGACCAGGTGTGGCGGGAGTCGGCGCTCTTCACCGAGCTGCGCAGGCCCTCCACCGGGGGTGCCTGCTCGGGCTGTCCCGCCTACGACAGCTGCCAGGGCGGCTGCATGGCGGCGAAGTTCTTCACCGGCCTTCCGCTGGACGGCCCCGACCCGGAGTGCGTCAAGGGCCATGGCGCCGCCGCGCTGTCGGCCGTGGACCGGGACGCGCTCCCGCGCCAGGGCAACGACCACTCGCACCGGACGGTCCCGCTGGGCATGCCCGCCGTACGGACCAGCCGCCCGGACCGCTTCTGCGACGAGAGCCCGCTGGCCGGGCTGCCCGCGAACCCGCCCGCGTGATCATGCCCGCCTGACCACGCCCGCACGACGACGAACAAGGAACCAGGACAAGGAGATTCATGATGAGCGGCTGGTTCGAGACGGTCGCCGAGGCCCAGCGAAGGGCCGGCAAACGACTGCCGAAGTCGGTCTACAGCGCACTGCTGGCCGGTTCCGAGAAGGGCACCTCCTACGACGACAACACCAGGGCGTTCGCCGAGCTGGGCTTCGCGCCCCATGTGGCCGGGCTGTCGGCCAAGCGGGACCAGTCGACGACGGTCCTGGGCGAGCAGATCGCCCTCCCGGTGATCATCTCCCCGACCGGCGTGCAGGCCGTGCACCCCGACGGCGAGGTCGCCGTCGCCCGCGCGGCCGCCGCCCGCGGCACGGCGATGGGGCTGAGCTCCTTCGCGAGCAAGCCGCTGAGAGAGGTCGTGGCCGCCAACCCGCAGACGTTCTTCCAGATGTACTGGATGGGCTCCAAGGACGCGATGCTGCAACGCATCGAGCACGCCTACACCTTCGGCGCGAAGGCGCTGATCGTCACCCTCGACTGGTCCTTCTCGCACGGCCGCGACTGGGGCAGCCCCAAGATCCCGGAGCGGTTGGACCTCAAGGCCATGGCACGGTTCGCCCCGGAGGCCGTGACGCGCCCGCGCTGGCTGCTGGACTTCCTCAAGTCCGGTCGCCTCCCCGACCTCACGGCGCCGAACCTCGCCGACCCGGGCGGGGACGCGCCCACCTTCTTCGGCGCCTACGGCGAGTGGATGCAGACCCCGCCCCCGTCCTGGGACGACGTGCGCTGGCTGCGCGAGCAGTGGGACGGGCCGTTCCTGCTCAAGGGGATCTGCCGGGTGGACGACGCGCTGCGGGCCGTCGACGCGGGCGTCAGCGCGATCTCGGTCTCCAACCACGGCGGGAACAACCTCGACAGCACCCCGGCCCCGATCCGCGCCCTGCCCGCCGTCGCGGACGCCGTGGGCGATCAGGTCGAGGTCCTGCTGGACAGCGGTATCCGCCGGGGCAGCGACGTCGTCAAGGCGCTGGCACTCGGCGCGAAGGCCGTGATGATCGGCCGCGCCTACCTGTGGGGCCTGGCCGCGGGCGGGCAGACCGGTGTGGAGAACGTCCTCGACATCCTGCGCGGCGGCATCGACTCCGCCCTGCTGGGCCTCGGCCGTTCCTCCGTCCACGAGCTGAGCCGCGACGACCTGGTCATCCCGCCGGGATTCACCCGCACCCTGGGCGCGGTCTGAGATGCCGGCCGAACCCGCCCCGGCCGCGGGGGCCGATGCGCGGCGACTGACGGTGGCCCGTACGCCGGTGACGGCCACGACGAAGCCGCGGGGGACGACCGGTCCGGCGACCCGGCTCGCCGACCTCTCCTGGCCCGACCTCGCCGAGCGCGGCCCCCTGGTGCTGCTGCCCCTCGGCTCCTGCGAGCAGCACGGCCCTCACCTCCCCCTGGACACCGACACCGCCGTGGCCGCGGCGGTCGCCGCGCGGGCCGCCGGCCGGCTGCGGGGCGAGGTGGACGTACTGGTCGCGCCGGCCCAGCCGTACGGGGCCAGCGGCGAGCACGAGGGGTTCCCCGGCACGGTGTCCGTCGGCCACGACGCGCTGCGCCTGCTCGTCACGGAGATCGGCCGCTCGATGCTGCGCTGGGCGGGCCGCCTGCTCGTGGTCAACGGGCACGGCGGCAACCTGGTGAGCCTGGCGGACGCGGTCACCGGGCTGCGCGGCGAGAGCCGGGACGTCGCCTGGTGGCCGTGTCTGCCACCGGGTTCGGACGCCCACGCGGGCCGCACCGAGACCTCGATGATGCTGCGGCTGCGGCGCTCGGCCGTCCAGGGCGAGCGGGCGGTCGCCGGGCCGACCGACCCCGTCGAGCGGCTGATGGACCGGCTGGTCAGCGAATCCGTCCGCGGGGTCAGCCCGTCCGGAGTCCTGGGCGACCCCGCCGGAGCCCGCGCGAGCGAGGGAGAGCGGCTCCTCGACGTCATGGCGGACCGCCTCGCCGCCGACATCCGGGCCTGGCGGGTCTCCGGGCGGGGTCGGCTCGGCCAGGCCGAACTGAGGCCGGTCGGCACCCCGGCGGGAGCGGGGCGATGACCGGCCCCAGGGTCGCGGTGGTCACGGGCGCCGCCCGGGGCATCGGGGCGGCGACCGTCCGCAGGCTGGCCCGCGAGGGCTGGGCCGTCGTCGCCGCGGACCGCTGCGAGGACGACCCCGACGTGCCCTACCCGCTGGCCTGCCCGGAGCAACTTCAGGCCCTGGGACGGGAGTTCCCGCTGGTGCGCACGATCCGAGCGGACGTACGCGACCCGGACGCCCTGGCGGCCGCCGTACAGGTGGCCGAGCGCGAGTTCGGCGGTCTCGACGCCGCCGTGGCCGCGGCGGCCGTCATGCTCGGCGGCGGCCCGGTGTGGGAAGAGACCGACGCGCAGTGGCGGACCCTGCTCGACGTGGACGTCCTGGGCGTCGCCCACCTCGCCCGCGCCGCCGTACCCGCCCTGCTGCGCAGGCCGCGGCCGCGCACCGGCCGGTTCGTCGCCCTCGCCTCGGCCGCCGCACACCGCGGACTGTGGGGGCTCGGCGCCTACTGTGCCGCCAAGCACGCCGTGGTCGGACTGGTCCGCGGCCTGGCCTGCGACCTGCGCGACACCGGCGTGAACGCTCTCGCCGTGTCACCCGGCTCGACCCGCACGGACATGCTGCGCGCCACGGCCGACCTCTACGAGCTGCCCGACGTCGACAAGCTCGCCGAACAGCAGCTCACCGGACGCCCCCTGGAACCCGAGGAGGTGGCCGCCGTGGTCACCTGGGCCTGCTCGGCCGACTCCTTCGCCGTCACCGGCTCCGTACTCCACGCGGACGGAGGCTTCACCGTATGACACTCCTGCGCCCGCATCCGCTCGCCGCGCGGCTGCCGTCGCCGTCCGACACCACGCTGCCGCACGGTTTCACGGTCGAACTCGCCCCCGGCACCCACCGGTCCCGCGACGGACGGCTCCTGGTCGGCGGTTCACCCCTGCGGCTGGTCAGGCTGACCGACGCGGCGGTCCGCCGGCTCGGCGAGGGCCGGTTCACCGTCACGGACGCGACGAGCGCGGCGCTCGCCCGGCGGCTCCTGGACGCCGGGCTCGTACACCCGCGCCCCGCCCCCGTACCGGTCGCCGACACCACGATCGTGGTCCCCGTCCGTGACCGCGCCGGCCGGCTCGACCACCTGCTGAGCGCCCTGCGCGCCGACCCGGCGACGGCGGAGCTGCCCGTGCTGGTCGTGGACGACGGCTCCGATGACCCCGCCGCCCTGGCCGAGGTGGCCCGCCGGCACGGTGCCCGGCTGCTGGTCCACCCGTACAACCGGGGCCCGGCCGCGGCCCGGAACACCGGGCTGCGCCACGCCCGTACCGCATACGTCGCGTTCTGCGACTCCGACGTGGTGCCGGAACCGGGCTGGCCGGCACCGCTGCTGGCACAGTTCACCGACCCGGCGGTGGCGCTCGCCGCACCCCGGGTGGTCGCGCTGCCGGTCCTCGATCCCGGGCTGCTCGACCGGTACGAGGAACTGCGCTCGCCGCTGGACATGGGCGCGACGGAAGGACCGGTCGTGCCCGTGTCCGCGCTCTCCTACGTGCCCAGCGCGACCGTCGTGGTCCGCCGCGAGGCCCTCGGCCCCGGCTTCGACGAGGCCCTGCGCGTCGGCGAGGACGTCGACCTGTGCATGCGGCTGCACCAGGCCGGCTGGCGGCTGCGCTACGTCCCCACCGCCCGCGTGGGCCACCGGCACCGCACCGACCTGCGCAGCTGGCTCGCCCAACGGGCCGGATACGGCACCGGTGCCGCCGACCTGGCACTGCGTCACCCCGGCCAGGTGCCGCCGCTGTACGCGACCCCCTGGTCGCTGGCCGCCTGTGCCCTGCTGCTGCGCGGCAGGCCGGCCCCGGCGGCACTGGCGGCTGCCCTGACGGGCCTGACCGCGCTGCGCGTGGCCCGCAGGATGCCCGACGCCGACCACCCGGCCCGCGCCGGCGCCCTGCTCTCGCTCGCCGCGCTGCGCGGCACCGCCGAACAACTCCTGCGCTGTGCCACCCGGCACCACTGGCCGCTCGCGGTCGCCGCGGCCGCCGTCGACCGCCGTGCCCGGCACCTGCTGATCGCCGCGGCCGTCGCCGAGGGGCTGGTGGACCACCGCCGCTCGGGCACCTCGCTCTCCGCGCCGGCGTACACGGTGCTGCGCCGCCTGGACGACCTGGCCTACGGCTGGGGCGTCTGGCAGGGCGCCGTACGCCGCGGGACCGCGGCACCGCTGAAGCCGCGCCTCGCCCTGCGCGCGGTGAGCCGCTGGACCGCCGCACGCCCGTAGCCGCACGCCGCGTCCGCCACCGCCAACCTCACGCCAACCCTGTCCGGCCACTGTGGCCACCCGCGGACGGGACCGCCCTGCACCCGCCCCGTCCCCGGCATCCACACCCCACTGGAGGATCCACATGTCTGCGCGCTCCGACGACCGCGTCCGCCCCGAGAGCCCGAGCACCACGTCCGTACCGCCGGACGGGGCCGAACGTCTGGCGTTCTGGGCGGAGCAGGCGGGACGGCTGCACTGGGACACCGAGTGGAACCAGGTGCTGGACTGGTCGGACGCGCCCTACGCCCGCTGGTTCACCGGAGGCCGGCTGAACGTGGCGTACAACTGCGTGGACCGGCATGTCGAGGCCGGCTACGGCGAGCAGGTCGCCTTCCACTGGGAGGGCGAGCCGGGCGACACCCGCACGATCACCTACGCAGACCTGAGGCGTGAGGTCTGCAAGGCGGCCAACGCCCTGCTCGCCCTGGGCCTGCGGGCCGGGGACCGGGTCGCTATCCAGCTGCCGATGATCCCCGAGGCCGTGTTCGCCATGCTGGCCTGCGCGCGGCTCGGGCTGCCGCACAGTGTGGTGTTCGGCGGGTTCTCCCCGGCCGCGCTCCAGTCCCGTATCGAGGACGCCGAAGCCCGGCTGCTGATCACCTCGGACGGCCAGTACCGCCGGGGCAGGGCGGAGCCGATGAAGGCGAACACGGACGAGGCGACCGCGGCCACGCACTGCGTCGAGCATGTCCTGGTGGTCCGCCGCACCGGCATCGACGTGCCCTGGACCGAGGGCCGCGACCTGTGGTGGCACGAGGTGGTGGACGCCCGGTCCGACCGGCACACCGCCGAGGACTTCGACGCCGAGCACCCGCTGTTCATCCTCTACACCTCGGGTACGACCGGCAGGCCGAAGGGCATCCTGCACACCTCCGGCGGCTACCTCACCCAGGCCGCCTCCACCCACAGCACGGTCTTCGGCCTCGATCCCGACACCGACGTCTACTGGTGCACGGCCGACATCGGCTGGATCACCGGGCACTCGTACATCGTGTACGGGCCGCTCGCCAACCGTACGACGTCCGTGATGTACGAGGGCACGCCCAACACCCCGCACGAGGGACGGCACTTCGAGATCATCGAGAAGTACGGGGTCTCCGTCTACTACACGGCCCCCACTCTCATCCGCACCTTCATGAAGTGGGGCGAGGGCATCCCGGCCCCCTACGACCTGTCGTCGATCAGGGTGCTCGGCAGCGTCGGCGAGCCCATCAACCCCGAGGCGTGGCGCTGGTACCGCAAGCACATCGGTGGCGACCGGGCGCCGGTGGTGGACACCTGGTGGCAGACCGAGACCGGAGCGGTCATGATCGCGCCCCTGCCCGGCGGCCCGGCAGCGAAGCCCGGTTCGGCGCAGACCCCCCTGCCGGGGATCTCCGCCAAGGTGGTCGACGACCGGGGCGTGGAGGTCGGCAAGGGCGAGAGCGGCTACCTGGTCCTCGACCAGCCGTGGCCGTCCATGCTGCGCGGCGTCTGGGGCGACGACGCCCGGTACCGGGAGACGTACTGGTCCCGTTTCGCGGATCGCGGCTACTACTTCGCCGGTGACGGCGCCCGCTATGACGAGGACGGCGACATCTGGCTGCTCGGCCGGGTCGACGACGTCATGAACGTCTCCGGGCACCGCATCTCCACCGCCGAGGTCGAGTCCGCGCTCGTGTCCCACCCCGCCGTGGCCGAGGCCGCCGTGGTCGGTGCGTCCGACGCGACGACCGGGCAGGCCATCGTCGCCTTCGTCATCCTGCGCGGCGGCACGGTGTGGTCAGCGGGCGAGGTCACCGGTGCGCTGCGCGAGCACGTGGCCCAGGAGATCGGTCCCATCGCCAAGCCCCGGCAGATCATGGTCGTCCCCGAGCTGCCCAAGACCCGCTCCGGGAAGATCATGCGCCGGCTGCTGCGCGACGTCGCGGAGAACCGTGAGGTCGGCGATGTCACCACCCTCGCGGACGCCTCGGTGATGGACCTGATCAACGCCGGTCTGCCCGACGCCTCTTCCTCCCAGGCCGGCTGACCGGCGCACCACGAGGGGAGCCGGACATGGGACCCACCAGCACCTCGACCGACCGGGTCGTGCTCGTCACCGGCGGGGGCGACCTCGCCGCCGACATGACGGAAAGCCTCCTGGAGCACGGTGCCCGGGTGGCCCTGGCCGGCCCCTGTGCCGACGAGGTCCGCCTCGCGATGCCACCCGGATCGGCGGTGCTCGCGCTGCCCTGCGGCCGCGACGACCTCGTCGGCCTGGGCCGGGCCGTCGACACCGTCGTCGAACGGCTCGGCCGCCTCGACCACCTGGTGAACGTGGTCGCGGCCCGCCCCCGGCCCGGTCCGCTGATGCAACTGGACCCACTGGCCCTGCGCGATGTCCTGTACGGCGACCTCATGACGCCGCTGGCCTGCGTGCAGCATGCCTACCGGCGCTGGATGGCCGCGCACGGCGGCTCGGTGGTCAACGTGGTCGCGGTCACGCCACGCGATGGGCCGCGGGACGTCGCCCTGGCCGGCCTGACCGAGCTCACCGAGTGGCTGGCCGCCGAACTGGCACCCCGGATCGACGTCCACACCCTGCTGCCCAGCCCGTCCCTGGGCCCGGACGCCTACCGGGCGGGCGTGGCCGAGGTGGTGTGCGAGCTCCTGACCCGCCGGACGAATGCCGCGCACGGGCCGGTGCTCGTGCTCAGCGAGGAACCCGCCTGCCCCTCCCATGCCGCCTGACCGCGCCGTACGACGACGCCGCGGTCACCAACGAGCAGACCCGACAAAGAACATGAAAGGTGCGCAGCACTGATGCGACTCGTCCTCATCGGCCCTCCCGGAGCGGGCAAGGGCACCCAGGCGGCCGTGCTCAGCGAACGGCTCGGCGTCCCCCACATCTCCACCGGGGACCTCTTCCGCGAACACGTGACGCGCCGCACCCCGCTCGGACGGGAGGCCCGGCACTACCTCGACACCGGCGAACTCGTCCCCGACCACGTCACGTCCGGCATGGTCCGGGAACGGCTCGCGCAGCCGGACGCCCGGCACGGCTTCCTCCTCGACGGATTCCCCCGCACGGTGCCGCAGGCGAGGGAACTCGCCACCATGCTGGGCGCCGCGGGCTCCGCGCTGGACGCGGTGCTGGAGTTCACCGCTCCCGAAGAGGTCGTCGTGGCCCGCCTGTTGGGCCGTGGCCGCCCGGACGACACCGAGGAGGTCATCCGGCACCGGCAGCGGGTGTACCACCGCCGGACGGCACCCCTCCTCGCCCACTACAAGGCCATCCTGCTGACGGTCGACGCCGTCGGCCCGGTCGAGGAGATCACGGCGCGGGCCGTCGAAGGCCTGTCGGACGCCGAGCGACGGGCCGGATGACCGACAGCGGCCGAGGGCCGTCTCGCTAGCACTCGATGATGTTCACCGCGAGACCGCCCCGGGCCGTCTCCTTGTACTTCACGCTCATGTCCGCACCGGTGTCCTTCATGGTCTTGATGACCTTGTCCAGGGACACCTTGTGCGAGCCGTCGCCGCGCAGCGCCATCCGCGCGGCGGTGACCGCCTTGACCGCGGCCATGCCGTTGCGCTCGATGCACGGGATCTGGACCAGGCCGCCGACCGGGTCGCAGGTCAGGCCGAGGTTGTGCTCCATGCCGATCTCGGCGGCGTTCTCCACCTGTTCCGGCGAACCGCCCATGACCTCCGCGAGCGCGCCCGCCGCCATCGAGCAGGCCGAGCCGACCTCGCCCTGGCAGCCGACCTCGGCGCCGGAGATCGAGGCGTTCTCCTTGAAGAGCATGCCGATCGCACCCGCGGCCAGCAGGAAGCGGACCACGCCGTCCTCGTCGGCGCCGGGGATGAAGTTGATGTAGTAGTGCAGGACGGCCGGGATGATGCCGGCCGCGCCGTTGGTCGGGGCGGTGACGACCCGGCCCCCGGCGGCGTTCTCCTCGTTCACGGCCATCGCGTAGAGCGTGATCCACTCCATCGCCAGGGCCTTCGCGTCCCCCTCGGAGCGCAGCTTGCGCGCGGTGGTCGCCGCCCGGCGGCGCACCTTCAGCCCGCCCGGCAGGATGCCCTCGCGGGTCATGCCGCGCTCCACGCACTCCCGCATCACCCGCCAGATCTCCAGCAGCCCGGCACGGATCTCGTCCTCGGTGCGCCAGGCCCGCTCGTTCTCCAGCATGAGGGCGGAGATCGACAGGCCGGTCTCCTTCGTCAGGCGCAGCAGCTCGTCGCCGGTGCGGAAGGGGTACTTCAGCACCGTGTCGTCCAGCTTGATCCGGTCCGCGCCGACCGCGTCCTCGTCGACGACGAACCCGCCGCCGACCGAGTAGTACGTCTTGGTCAGCAGCTCGGCGCCCTGCGCGTCGTACGCCCACAGCGTCATGCCGTTGGCGTGGTAGGGCAGGGCCTTGCGGCGGTGCAGGACCAGGTCGTCGTCGAAGGAGAAGGCGATCTCGCGCTCGCCGAGCACCTTCAGCCGGCCGGCCTCCTTGATCGCCTCCACCCTCTCGTCGGCCGTCTCGACGTCCACCGTGCGCGGCGAGGCGCCCTCCAGGCCGAGCAGGACGGCCTTCGGGGTGCCGTGGCCGTGTCCGGTCGCGCCGAGGGAGCCGTACAGCTCGCAGCGCACGGAGGCGACCGAGCCGAGCACGTCCTCGTTGCGCAGACGGCGGGCGAACATGCGGGCCGCGCGCATCGGGCCCACCGTGTGGGAGCTGGACGGGCCGATGCCGATCGAGAACAGGTCGAAGACCGAGATGGCCACGGGGGAACTCCTCAGAACGGGGGTGGTGCGGGGGTGCGGGCACCGCGCACGCCGGTACTCCCAGTGTGCGCGGTGCCCCGCGAGCGTGACTTACTTGTTCAGACCCGGGTAGAGCGGGTGCTTCTCCACCAGCGCCCGGACCCGGCCCTTGAGCGCCTCGGCGTCGTAGGACGGCTTCAGCGCCTCGGCGATCACGTCCGCGACCTCGGCGAAGTCCTCGGCCGTGAAGCCGCGGGTCGCCAGGGCCGGCGTGCCGATGCGCAGGCCCGAGGTGACCATCGGCGGGCGGGGGTCGTTGGGGACCGCGTTGCGGTTGACCGTGATGCCCACCTCGTGGAGGCGGTCCTCGGCCTGCTGACCGTCCAGCTCGCTGTCGCGCAGGTCGACCAGGACCAGGTGCACGTCGGTGCCGCCGGTCAGGACGTTGATCCCGGCTTCACGGGCGTCCGGCGAGGTCAGCCGCTCGGCGAGGATGCGGGCGCCCTCCAGGGTACGACGCTGGCGCTCCTTGAAGTCCTCGGAGGCCGCCAGCTTGAAGGAGACCGCCTTGGCTGCGATCACGTGCTCCAGGGGGCCGCCCTGGAAGCCCGGGAAGACGGAGGAGTTCAGCTTCTTGGCGAAGTCCTGCTTGGCCAGGATGATGCCGCCGCGCGGGCCGCCGAGCGTCTTGTGCGTGGTGGAGGTCACCACGTCCGCGAACGGCACCGGGTTGGGGTGCAGCCCGGCCGCGACCAGACCGGCGAAGTGCGCCATGTCGACCCACAGGTACGCCTCGACCTCGTCGGCGATCCGGCGGAAGGCCGCGAAGTCGAGCTGGCGCGGGTACGCCGACCAGCCGGCGATGATCACCTTGGGGCGGTGCTCCTTGGCGAGCCGCTCGACCTCGGCCATGTCGACCAGGCCGTCGTCGTCGACGTGGTACGGGACGACGTTGAACTGCTTGCCGGAGAAGTTCAGCCGCATCCCGTGGGTGAGGTGGCCGCCGTGCGCCAGGTTCAGGCCCAGGATGGTGTCGCCGGGCTGGGCCAGCGCGAACAGCGCGGCCTGGTTGGCGGAGGCGCCGGAGTGGGGCTGCACATTGGCGTACTCGGCGCCGAACAGCTCCTTGACCCGGTCGATGGCGATCTGCTCGGTGACGTCGACGTGCTCGCAGCCGCCGTAGTAGCGGCGGCCGGGGTAGCCCTCGGCGTACTTGTTGGTCAGCACCGAGCCCTGGGCCTCGAGGACCGCCACGGGGGCGAAGTTCTCGGAGGCGATCATCTCCAGGGTGGACTGCTGGCGGTCGAGCTCGGCGTCGACCGCGGCGGCCACGTCCGGGTCGAGCTCGTGCAGGGGCGTGTTCAGAAGCGACATGGGATTCCTGCGACCTCTCAGCCGGCGATGAAGGCGTCGTACTCGGCGGCGGAGAGCAGGTCGCCCGGCTCACCCGTGACGCGGACCTTGAACAGCCAGCCGCCCTCGAAGGGGGCCGAGTTCACCAGGGACGGGTCGTTGACGACGTCCTCGTTGACCTCGGTGATCTCACCGTTGACGGGGGAGTACAGCTCCGAGACGGACTTGGTCGACTCCAGCTCGCCGCAGGACTCGCCCGCGGTCACCGTGTCGCCGACCTCCGGGAGCTGGACGAACACGACGTCACCGAGCGCGTTGGCCGCGTGCTCCGTGATGCCGACCGTCGAGACGCCGTCCTCGGCGCCCGACAGCCACTCGTGCTCCTTGCTGTAGCGCAGCTGCTGGGGGTTGCTCATGGCCTGAATTCTCCTGTACGCGGGTCGGTGCTGATGAATGGGGGACTGCGAAGACACGCGTGACCAGGGGCGATGTGCCCCATGTCACGTCGGAGGGCTTACGCCAGTGTCACTTCTGCCGCTTGTAGAACGGCAGCGCCACGACCGCGTACGGCTCATGCGTGCCGCGGATGTCCACGCCGACGCCCGGCGTGCCCGGCGCCGCGTGCGCCGCGTCCACGTAGGCCATGGCGATCGGCTTGCCCAGCGTGGGGGAGGGGGCGCCCGAGGTCACCTCGCCGATGACCGTGCCGTCCGCGACGACCTGGTACCCGGCGCGCGGGACCCGGCGGCCCTCGGCGACCAGGCCGACCAGCACGCGCGGCGGGTCGGACTCGGCGCGCTCGGCGGCCGCGGCGAGCGCCTCGCGCCCGACGAAGTCGCCCTCCTTGTCGAACTTGACCACCCGGCCGAGCCCGGCGTCGAAGGGGGTCAGCTCGGCGGTCAGCTCATGCCCGTACAGCGGCATGCCCGCCTCCAGGCGCAGCGTGTCCCGGCAGGACAGGCCGCACGGGGTCAGGCCGACGCCCTCGCCGGCCTTGGTCAGCGCCTGCCACAACTCGACGGCGTGCTCCGGCTTCACGAACAGCTCGAAGCCGTCCTCGCCGGTGTAGCCGGTGCGCGCGATCAGCGCGGGCACCCCGGCCACGGTGCCGGGCAGCCCGGCGTAGTACTTCAGGCCGTCCAGGTCGGCGTCGGTGAGGCTCTTGAGGATGCCCGGCGACTCGGGCCCCTGCACGGCGAGCAGCGCGTACGCGTCGCGGTCGTCGCGCACCTCGGCGTCGAAGCCGGCGGCGCGCTCGGCCAGCGCGTCGAGGACGACCTGGGCGTTGGAGGCGTTCGCGACGACCATGAACTCGGTCTCGGCGAGCCGGTAGACGATCAGGTCGTCCAGGATGCCGCCGTCGGCCTGGCAGATCATGGTGTAGCGGGCGCGGCCGGGCTTGACCGCGCCGATGTTGCCGACCAGCGCGTGGTCGAGGAGGGCGGCGGCCTGCGGGCCGGTGACGGTGATCTCACCCATGTGGGAGAGGTCGAAAAGCCCGGCCTTCGTGCGGACGGCGTTGTGCTCGTCGCGCTCGGAGCCGTAGCGCAGCGGCATGTCCCAGCCGGCGAAGTCGGTCATTGTCGCGCCGAGCGAGCGATGCAGGGCATCGAGCGCGGTGTGACGGAGTTCGGTACTGCTCATCGGTCGGTCGTCTCCCAGGGGAAGGACAGGGCGAGGAAGTTCCTCCCCATCTGTCATCGGAACCTGAGAGGTTCGCCATGACCGCGCGCGGTCCTGGCTTGCACCTTGGGTGGGGCCGCCGACGTGGACGGCCCGCTTTTCAGATGTGCCTCGCCCGCGCGGTAACGGGGCCTGAGAGATTCAAGGGAGGGACTTGCTCCTTCGGCGCCCCAGCCAGGGCTGGGAACTCTCCCGCGCGGATTCAAACGGCCGGTATGCAGTTGGCGGGCTCATCATTGCACGCCTCGCCCCGATCGCGGCAGGCCGCATCTGTAACCGGGTTGTGGCGGTACGCACACGAAAACACGAGACATCCGGCATTACCTTCTCTTTACCTACGTTGGGCAGGTCTTCACCTGACCCCAGGGGAGGACGATGACGGTGGACAGGATCACGGCGTACGCGACGACCCCGGGCCTCGCGCTGCCCTCGCAGCCGGCGGTGGCCGCCCTGGAGGCACGGCCCGGCCCGGTGGTGCGCGACCTGCGCGAGCGGGCCGGCCGCAGCCCGCGCGCCCTGCTCTTCGGCCCGCGCGATGTGGTCGTGGTGACCGGGCTGCCCGGCAGCGGCAAGTCCACGCTGATGCGCCGCGCGGTGCCGGGTCTACGCGTCGACTCCCAGGACACCCGCGACCGCTACGACGCCCGCCTGCCCCGTCCGCTGCCCTACGCGCTCTACCGCCCGCTGGTCCGCCTCGCCCACTACACCGCCCTGCGCCGCGCCCTGGCGAGCGGCGAGGGCGTCGTCGTGCACGACTGCGGCACGCAGTCCTGGGTGCGCGGCTGGCTGGCCCGCGTGGCCCGCCGCCGCGGCGGCGCCGTGCACCTGCTGCTGCTCGACGTCGACCCGGACACCGCCCTGACCGGCCAGCGTGAACGCGGCCGCGGCGTCTCCCGCTTCGCCTTCCACCGCCACCGCCGTGCCACGGCCCGCCTGCTGTCCGCCGTCCAGCGGGGCGAGCTGCCCGCCGGCTGCCACTCGGCGATCCTGCTGGACCGCCCGGCGGCGGACACACTGCGCCGCATCACCTTCGGCGGCTGAACGCCCGGCCGCGGCCGCGGGTGTCCCGGCGCCGGACGGGCCGGACCGGCCCCCGGCCGCAGCGGTTAGCCTTTGGGCCACAGCAGCGGTTCGAAGCAGATGGTGGAGAGATGGACTTCCCGGCCGACCTTCCGGCGGACTTCCCGGCGCAGGCGCACCCCCATCCGCACGGCGGATGGCCCGGCAACGAGCTGGAGGAGGTGCTGTCGGCCTCCCTCGGCGTACCGTCGGCCGGCGGCCGGATCGTGGAGGTGCTCGGCCGCAGCTTCCTGTGGATCCCCCTGCCCAACGGCGGTGGCCCGCACAGCGGCCCCCTCGACCTGCCCACCACGGAGATCGACGGCCAGGCCTACGTCCCCGTCTTCAGCTCCGAGGAACAGTTCCGCCAGGTCACCGGCTCCCACATGTCGTACACCGTCGCGCCCGCCGTGGAGTTCGCGCGCGGACTGCCCGCGCAGGTCGGCATCGCCGTGAACCCCGGTGGCGTGGTCGGCGTCCCGCTGCCGCCGGACGCGGTGGCCGAGCTGTGCCGGGCCGGGCGCAGCCCGCTGGACGGCCCCGCGAGCGGCGGCCGGGTCCGCCTGTACGAGCCGGACTGGCAGGACGACCCCGTCGACTTCCTCTCCACGGCCTCCGCCGAGTTCGAGGCGACCGGTACCGTCCTGACGGCCCGCCGCTGCCTCGCCGTCATCGAGACGGCGGACCCGGTGATGTTCGTCGGCGTCGAACTCTCCCAATGGGAGGGCGAGCTGCGCAACGCCCCCCTGGACGCCCTGGGCCGGGCCCTGGGCGCCACCCCGGCGCCCTGGCCGGTCAACCTGATCCTGCTGGACCTGGCGGGCGACGACCCGGTGGCGATCTGGCTGAGGGAGAAGGTCCGGCCCTTCTACACACGGACGGGCTGACCCGCTGCACACGGACGGGCTGACCCGCCCAGGGCTCTCCGGGTGCTCCCCCCGCACGACTTAACCTGGTTTCATAGCTCGGTCGAGGGTGTTGTACGAAAGGGCGATTCGAAGTGAGCGCGAGCGGCACGGCCGCGACCGGCCAGGTCGAGCACATGCTGCGCCAGGTGACGCCCGGGCGGTACGACGCCTACGAGGCGCTCCTGCGCGCGCTCGCCACCCCCGCCACCGGCCAGATCTGGATGCTGCTGTGGCACGGTCAGGCCGGTTCCCCGGACGCCCAGTACGGCACGATGGAGGTCGGCGGGCACGGCTACGCCCCCTGCGTCACCTCCGCCCAGGAGCTGAGCGCCAGCGGCTGGAACCGCTCGTACGAGGTGATCGACGGCCTGGACGTGGCCCGGGCCCTCTACCCCGGCCACCACGGGCTGTGGCTCAACCCGCACGCCCCCGGCGGCGGCGTCGGCATCCCCTGGCTCGACCTGCGCCGGATCGCCACCGGCCTGGACCGCCAGCCCGCCGGCCCCCTGCGGCTGACGGAACCGGCCATCGAGATCCCGCAGTTCTACGCCCTGCTCGCGCAGAACGCGCACCGCACCCCGCCGCTGCGCGCCCTGCGCCGCGCCTGGGTGCAGCCGGCGCTCGGCGCGCCGTACCTCGCCATCGGTCTGGACGTCTACGACACCTCGCCGGCCGCCGTCGACGCCGTACGCGCGATGATGCAGCAATCCCTCGGCGCGGTGCCGGACGGGCTGCCGGTGTCGACCGTGGCGATGAGCGACGACCACGATCCGGTCGTGCTGTGGATGCGTGGCAACGCGCGTCCGTTCTACGACCGTGAGGCGCATGCGGCCGTCGCTCCCCAGGCGCCGGCGTCCGGCTACGGCTACCCGCCCGCCCCGGGCCGGTACTGACGCCGGCGTAGTTCGCAGCGCCCCCGGCACACTTCTTCGCGCGTAGATCACGGCGAATGATCCTGGTCTGTCCGAATCGTCCCAACTGGTTCCCGTCCGACCCGCGTCACCCGCTGTCCGGATAACGGAAGTCCCCAGACCGCATCACGTTTACGCATCCTTTCATCACCAAGTCTGGCAACTGCTCGCCAATGCGTTGAAGACTCCCGCTCCAAGGGGCCAGTCGCCCCTGTGTACGACTTCGTACGACGGACTGACCATGCCGCCACAGCGGCAAGCGCGGGCCGGCTACCGCCGGTTGAGAGGGGTCCCTGCCAGATGACGGCACCATTGCACGAGCCGACCGCGGAAGCGGCCCCGAGCGCGGCCGAGGAAGCGGCGGTTGCGACCACCGGCGCCAAGGCCGTCCAGGGCCGGTCCCTGGGACGGATCGCCTGGGAGCGCCTGAAGCGGGACAAGCTCGCCCTCGCGGGCGGCATCGTCGTGCTGCTCCTCATCGTCGTCGCCCTGTTCGCACCCCTGATCACCAGCGCGGTGGGGCAGGACCCGAACGACTATCACGAGAACCTCATCGACCCGCTGTTCGGCACCCCCAAGGGGGCGCTGGGCGGCATGAGCGGTGAGCACTGGCTGGGCGTCGAGCCCGTCAACGGCCGCGACATCTTCGCCCGCATCCTCTACGGGGCGCAGATCTCCCTGCTGGTCGGCTTCCTGTCCGCGATCGTCGCCGTCGTCCTCGGCACGGTCCTCGGCATCCTGGCCGGCTTCTTCGGCGGCTGGGTCGACTCGCTGATCAGCCGGGTCATGGACGGCCTGCTGGCCTTCCCGCAGCTGCTGTTCACCATCGCCCTGGTCTCCGTCATGCCGAACAACATGCTGGGCCTGTCCGGCACCGGCGTGCGCGTGTTCATGATGGTCGTGGTCATCGGCTTCTTCGGCTGGCCCTACATCGGACGTGTGGTGCGCGGCCAGACCCTCTCGCTGCGCGAACGCGAGTACGTCGAGGCCGCCCGATCGCTGGGCGCCGGACGGCTGTACATCCTGTTCAAGGAACTGCTGCCCAATCTCGTGGCGCCGATCATCGTCTACACGACGATGATGATCCCCACCAACATCCTCACCGAGGCGGCACTCAGCTTCCTGGGCGTGGGCGTCAAGCCGCCCACGGCCTCCTGGGGCCAGATGCTCTCGAGCGCGATCGACTACTACGACTCGGACCCCATGTACATGGTGGTCCCCGGCGTGGCGATCTTCATCACCGTTCTTGCCTTCAACCTCTTCGGCGACGGCGTGCGTGACGCGCTCGACCCCAAGGGCTCCCGCTGAAGTGCCGTACCCCAAGCGACCCGTGGCAGCACCTGGCACGGGGTCTCTCATCAAATCCGGAGGATCCGAGATCGTGACTACGCAACGCACCTCAGGGCGGCACAAGCAGGCCATGGCCGCCGCCTTCGTGGTCGCCGGGCTGCTGACCACGGCGGCGTGCGGCGGCGGCAGCGGCGACGGGGACTCGAAGTCGGGTGCCGCCGGCTTCGACGCCGCCAACAACAAGGTCGCCCAGGCCTCGCTGGCCAAGAAGGGCGGCACGCTGAGGTTCGGCGCCGCCCAGGACGCCGACTCGTGGGACACCACGCGCGGCTACTACGGCTTCATGTGGAACTTCTCCCGCTACTACAGCCGCCAGCTCGTCACGAACAAGCCGGCTCCGGGCAAGGAAGGCGCCACGCTCACCCCGGACCTCGCCTCCGGCCTGGCCAAGGTGACCGACGACGGCAAGACCTACACCTACACGCTGCGCGACGGGATCACCTGGGAGGACGGCAAGCCGATCACCTCCAAGGACCTCAAGTACGGCATCGAGCGCATCTGGGCGCAGGACGTCCTCTCCGGCGGCCCGACCTACCTGAAGGACGTGCTCGACCCCAAGAGCGAGTACAAGGGCCCCTACAAGGACACCTCCGCGGACCACCTGGGCCTGAAGGCGATCGACACGCCGGACGACAAGACCATCGTCTTCCACCTGCCGAAGGCCAACTCGGACTTCGAGGAGATGCTGGCGCTCACCTCGGCCTCCCCGGTCCGCCAGGACATGGACACCAAGTCCAAGTACGGTCTGAAGCCGTTCTCCTCGGGCCCGTACAAGTTCCAGTCGTACAACCCGGGCAAGGACCTCACCCTCGTCCGCAACGCCAACTGGAAGCAGGCCTCGGACCCGGTCCGCAAGGCGTACCCGGACAAGATCACGGTCACCTTCTTCTCCAACGCCAACGAGCTGGACCAGCGCCTGATCAACGGCGACCTGGACCTGGACATCAACCAGACCGGCATGTCGCCGCAGGGCCGCCAGACGGCGCTGAAGCAGCACAAGGGCAACCTGGACAACCCGACGTCCGGCTACATCCGCTACGCGGTCTTCCCGCAGAGCGTGAAGCCGTTCGACAACATCCACTGCCGTCTGGCCGTGATCTACGGCGCCGACCACGTCTCCCTGCAGACCGCGCGCGGCGGCCCCCTGGCCGGCGGTGACATCGGCACCAACATGCTCCCGCCGAACGTCGCGGGTGGCGAGGGCCAGAAGTACGACCCGTTCCAGCTCGCCGGCGCCAACAAGAACGGCAACGCCGCCAAGGCCAAGGAAGAGCTGAAGGCCTGCGGTCAGCCGAACGGCTTCAAGACCACCATCGCCGTGCGCAACAACAAGCCGGTCGAGGTGGCCACCGCCCAGTCCCTGCAGGCGTCGCTGAAGAAGGTCGGCATCAACGTCGACATCGACCAGTACGACGGCTCGCAGACCACCGGCATCATCGGCAGCCCCTCGAACGTGCAGAAGAAGGGCTACGGCATCATCATCATGGGCTGGGGCCCGGACTTCCCGTCCGTGCAGGGCTTCGGACTGCCGCTGTGGGACAGCAAGTACATCCAGCAGAGCGGTAACAACAACTACGCCCTGATCAAGGACAAGACGATCGACGGGCTGTTCGACAGCTACGTGAACACGCTGGACGACGCCGGCAAGACCAAGATCGCCACGGACATCAACCACAAGGTCATGGAGGGCGGCTACTACCTGCCCTTCGTCTTCGAGAAGTTCATCAACTGGCGCAGCGACAACCTGGCGAACGTCTACACCACCGACGGCTACAGCGGTATGTACGACTTCGTCAACCTCGGTCTGAAGAACTCGAAGTAACCCGGCACACCCGCCGTACGGCACGAAAGGCAGGTGAAGGCCGGCGCGGCGTGACCGCGGGCCCCCGGACGACCTCCGGGGCCCGCGGTCCCGCGGCGGGCCGTAAGCTGTGCTCGCTTACCTCATCAGGCGGTTGTTCGCCGCCGCAGTGATGCTCGTGGTCATCATCCTGGCCGTGTTCTGCATCTTCTTCCTGATCCCCAAGTGGGCGGGCGTCGACGTCGCCCTGAGCTTCGTGGGCAAGCAGGCCGACCCGGCGGCCGTGGAGGGCGTGCGGGAGAAGCTCGGCCTCGGCGACCCGATCTACCTCCAGGTCTGGGACTTCTTCAAGGGCATCTTCGCCGGCCGCACCTACTCCGGCGGCGGCGACGTGATCCACTGCTCCGCGCCGTGCTTCGGCTACTCCTTCCGCAGTGAGCAGGCCATCTGGCCGGTCCTCACCGACCGTTTCCCGGTCACCCTGCAGCTCGCCATCGGCGCGGCCGTGCTGTGGCTGGTCTTCGGCATCGCGGCCGGTGTGCTCTCCGCGCTCAAGCGGGGCAGCCTGTGGGACCGCGGCGCCATGGTCGTCGCCCTCGCGGGTGTGTCCCTGCCGATCTACTTCACCGGCCTGCTCAGCCTCGCGATCTTCGCCTTCGGGCTTCACTGGGTCGACGCCAAGTACGTGCCGATCAGCGAGAGTTTCACCGGCTGGCTCGACGGCATGATCCTTCCCTGGATCACCCTGGCCTTCCTGTACGCGGCCATGTACGCCCGTATCACCCGCGCCACCATGCTGGAGGTGCTGGGCGAGGACTACATCCGCACCGCCCGCGCCAAGGGCCTGGGCGAGCCGGTCGTCATCGGCAAGCACGCCATGCGCTCCACGATGACGCCCATCCTGACCATGCTCGGCATGGACCTCGGCGCCCTCATCGGCGGCGCGATCCTCACCGAGTCCACGTTCAACCTGCCCGGCCTCGGGCGGGCCGTACTCGACGCGATCCGCAACGTCGACCTGCCGATCATCCTCGGAGTCGTCCTGATCACGTCCCTCGCGGTGCTGATCGCCAACCTCGTGGTCGACGTCCTGTACGCCGTGATCGACCCCCGAGTGAGGCTCTCATGACCGAACTGAGCAAGACCGGGGCGGCCGTGGGTGAGCCCACCCCCGCCTCGACGCCGGCGTCGGCCTTCCTCGAAGTGCGTGACCTGAAGGTGCACTTCCCGACCGACGACGGCCTGGTCAAGTCCGTCGACGGGCTCAGCTTCCAGCTGGAGAAGGGCAAGACCCTCGGCATCGTCGGCGAGTCGGGCTCCGGCAAGTCGGTGACCTCGCTCGGCATCATGGGCCTGCACACCGCCGGCCAGTACGGCAAGCGCAAGGCGCGGATATCCGGCGAGATCTGGCTGGACGGCACCGAGCTGCTCTCCGCCGACCCCGACCACGTGCGCAAGCTGCGCGGCCGGCAGATGGCGATGATCTTCCAGGACCCGCTGTCCGCGCTGCACCCGTACTTCACGATCGGTCAGCAGATCGTCGAGGCGTACCGGATCCACCACGACGTCGACAAGAAGACCGCCCGCAGGCGAGCGGTCGAGATGCTCGACCGGGTCGGCATCCCGCAGCCGGACAAGCGCGTCGACAACTACCCGCACGAGTTCTCCGGCGGTATGCGCCAGCGCGCGATGATCGCGATGTCGCTGGTCAACAACCCCGAGCTGCTCATCGCGGACGAGCCGACCACCGCCCTGGACGTGACCGTCCAGGCGCAGATCCTGGACCTGATCCGCGATCTGCAGAAGGAGTTCGGCTCCGCGGTCATCGTCATCACCCACGACCTGGGCGTCGTCGCCGAGCTGGCCGACGACATCCTGGTGATGTACGGCGGCCGCTGCGTCGAGCGCGGACCCGCCGAGAAGGTCTTCTACGAGCCCCGCCACCCCTACACCTGGGGTCTGCTCGGCTCGATGCCGCGCCTGGACCGCGAGCAGCAGGAGCGCCTGATCCCGGTCAAGGGCTCCCCGCCCTCCCTCATCAACATCCCGTCCGGCTGCGCCTTCAACCCGCGCTGCCCGTACGCCGACGTCCCCAAGGACAACGTCACCCGCACGGTCCGCCCCGAGCTGGCCGAGGTCGGCAGCCGGCACTGGGCCGCCTGCCACATGAGCGCCGAGCAGCGGGAGCGTATCTGGACCGAAGAGATTGCGCCGAAGCTGTGAGCGAGAACTCCAAGGACACGGACGTGACCCTGCCCGCGCAGAGCGACGGCACCGAGACGAAGGCCGCCGGCGCGGCCACCCTCACCAAGGACGCCGGGCACGGTGACATCCTGCTGAAGGTGACCGGGCTGCAGAAGCACTTCCCGATCAAGAAGGGCCTCTTCCAGCGGCAGGTCGGCGCGGTCCACGCGGTCGACGGCATCGACTTCGAGGTGCGCCGCGGTGAAACCCTCGGCGTCGTGGGCGAGTCGGGCTGCGGCAAGTCGACCATGGGCCGGCTGATCACCCGCCTGCTCGAACCGACCGGCGGCAAGGTCGAGTTCGAGGGCAAGGACATCACGCACCTCGGGGTGACGGGCATGCGCCCGATGCGCCGCGACGTGCAGATGATCTTCCAGGACCCGTACTCGTCGCTGAACCCGCGCCACACCATCGGCACCATCGTCGGCGCCCCCTTCCGGCTCCAGGGCGTCACGCCCGAGGGCGGCATCAAGAAGGAGGTGCAGCGGCTGCTGTCGGTGGTCGGGCTCAACCCCGAGCACTACAACCGCTACCCGCACGAGTTCTCCGGCGGTCAGCGCCAGCGCATCGGCATCGCCCGCGCGCTCGCGCTCAGCCCCAAGCTCGTGGTGGCCGACGAGCCGGTCTCCGCGCTGGACGTGTCGATCCAGGCGCAGGTGGTGAACCTGCTGGACGACCTCCAGCAGGAGCTGGGCCTGACGTACGTGATCATCGCGCACGACCTGTCGGTCGTCCGGCACGTGTCGGACCGGATCGCGGTGATGTACCTCGGCAAGATCGTGGAGCTGGCCGACCGGGAGCTGCTGTACCGGTCGCCGATGCACCCGTACACCAAGGCCCTGATGTCGGCGGTGCCGATCCCGGACCCGCGGCGCAGGAACGCCAAGAGCGAGCGCATCCTGCTCAAGGGTGACGTGCCCTCGCCGATCTCGCCGCCGAGCGGCTGCCGATTCCACACGCGGTGCTGGAAGGCGACGCAGATCTGCGCGACGACCGAGCCGCCGCTGGCCGAGCTGCGGCCGGGGCAGCGGGTGGCCTGCCACCACCCGGAGAACTTCGAGGACCAGCAGCCGCAGGACACGGTCCTGCTGACCGTCGCCAAGGAGGCGGCGGAGCTGGTGGCCGACGAGGTCCTCGCGGAGTCTGCCGAGACGTCGGCGGCGGTGGCGGCGGAGGTCGCGTCCGCTCAGGCGTCTGCCGAAGGCGCGGAGGCGGCGTCCGCCGAGGGCGCGGAGGCGTCTGCCGACAGCGCGGAGGCTTCCGCCGAAGCCGAAGCCGAAGCTGAGGCCGTACCCGAGGCCGAAGCCGTACCCGAGGCCGAGGCCGAGGTCGTAGGCGCGGGCGCGGAGGCTTCTGCCGAGAGCGTGGACGTGGCGTCTGCCGACAGCGCGGCGGGGGAGGAGCCGGCGGAGGCATCGGCCGCCGCAGAGGCTGAGGACTCCCCGAAGAGCCCGGAGAAGTAGCGTCTCGGGGGGCATGGCCTGGCTTTGCCAGGTGCACGCCCCCCGAGACGTCAGAATGTTCGGGTGATCCCCCAGCTCTTCAGCCCCTCCGTCCAGCACACGCTCGACCTGGTCGGCATCTTCGTCTTCGCCATCTCCGGCGCGCTGCTGGCCGTGCGCAAGAACTTCGACGTCTTCGGCATCGCCGTACTCGCCGAGGTCACCGCGCTGGGCGGAGGGCTGTTCCGGGACTTGATCATCGGCGCGGTGCCGCCCGCCGCCTTCACGGACCTCGGCTACTTCGTCACGCCGATGCTCGCCGCTCTCGTGGTCGTCTTCCTGCATCCGCACGTCGAACGCATCCAGGCCGCGGTCCTCGTCTTCGACGCCGCCGGCCTCGGTCTGTTCTGCGTCGCCGGGACGACGAAGGCGTACGCCTACGGGCTCGGACTGACCGCTTCGGCCACTCTCGGCCTGGCGACGGCGGTCGGCGGCGGCGTCCTGCGTGACGTACTCGCCAACGAGGTCCCGTCGCTGCTGCGCTGGGACCGCGACCTGTACGCGGTGCCGGCGATCGTCGGCTCCACCATGGTCGCCCTGTGCATCCGCTACGACACGCTCACCCCGCTGGCCAGCGCCCTCGCCGCGCTGACGGCCTTCGTCCTGCGGCTGCTCGCGATGCGGTTCCACTGGCGGGCGCCGCGGGCCTGGAACCGACGTTCGACGGTGCGGGAGGAGTAGCCCTCCCGGCCCGCCCCTGGCGCTGCCCGGTGCGGTCCCGGCCTGTCAGGCCCGCACCGGCCTCCCGCCTCCCGCCGAAACGATCCGCTGCGGTCAGGCCCGCCGCGGGCTCACTGCTTGCGGCCGGCGGCGGCTCCCGACGGGGCGCCGCTGGCCAGCTCGGCGCGGGTCGAGCCCGCCTTCCGCGTGGCCGGCGGCGCGGACGCGGTGGGGTCCTTGACGCCGTGCTTGCCCATCTGCACCGACAGCCAGCGGAAGATCGTGTCGACCTGCGGCTTCCACAGGGCCATCGTGTGGCCGCCCGCGGTGCGCGGCAGATAGACCACGTGGACGGTGGTGGGCGCCTTGGCCGCCTGCTTCAGGGCCATGGCCGCCTCGTAGCCGTCGCGCGGCTGGCCGGAGAGGTAGAGGGCGATCTGCGGCGGCACCTTGGCCTTGCGCAGCAGCATGTACGGGTTGTTCGCGGCGCGCAGGGCGGGGGTCTGCGCGGCGAGGGAGTTGCTCTCGCCGATCGGGTCGTTGTACCCGGACAGGCTCACGGCGGCCCGGTAGCGGTCGGGGTGGGCGACGGCGAGCTTGGCCGCGCAGTGCGCGCCGGCGGAGTAGCCGGCGACCGCCCAGCCGCCCGGCGCGGACTGGGCGCGGAAGTTGTCCATGACCATCTTCGGCACGTCGACGCTCAGCCAGGTGTCGGCGTTGACCGTTCCGGGGATGTTGGCGCAGCCCGTGTCCACGCCGGCCAGCAGATTGGTGCGCGGCGCGACCAGGATGAACGGCGCTACCTCGCCGGAGCGCATCAGCGGCAGCAGCTGCTCGTGCGCCTTCATCGACCCGAACCAGGCCTTCGCCGAGCCGGGGT
This sequence comes from Streptomyces sp. NPDC014006, assembly GCF_043088925.1. Classification (NCBI taxonomy): domain Bacteria; kingdom Bacillati; phylum Actinomycetota; class Actinomycetes; order Kitasatosporales; family Streptomycetaceae; genus Streptomyces; species Streptomyces sp. NPDC014006. The sequence continues at coordinate 42,380 of NZ_JBICAJ010000012.1, forward strand.
AGCCCGGCAGCACCTCGACGACCGGGAACTTGTAGTGCCGCCAGCCGGGCAGGTGGTACTGCGGCGGCAGCCAGACGTAGACCTCGGCGTCCACCCCGGACACCTGCCCCTTGAGCTGGGTGACCTGCACGCCACCGGCGGCGCGCATGCCGGGCCCGGTCGCCGGGCTGAACGTCTGCTTGACCTTGGGCAGCTTGTCCAGCGCGATGTTGCCGGTGCCGTTCGCACCGAGGTCGGCGGCCTGGTGGACGTGGTCGCCGGTGCCGAGCAGGTCGTCCCAGTTGTCGTACAGGTTGTTGGCGTTGTTGACCAGGACGAACACCAGGGCGACGGCGGTGCCCTGGGCGAACAGCAGCATCAGCAGCCGGGCCGCGGCGCGCAGGGTCTTCGGTCCGCGCAGCCGTGACCACAGGACCAGAGGAACGAGCACGGCCACGACGGCCAGCACGATCAAGAGGTAGAGGAACGGAGTCCCGGTGAGGCTCATATCCCTAGAGAGGGCGATAACGTCCAGAAGGTTTACGGAGCGATACGGACACTTACCGTTTAATTGCCGAAGCCTCACCTGGGCGGCGGTGCGCGCGGAGTCACCGAGGAGAAAAGCTACCGCTTAGTAGTTACCTGTTGTACCGTTCAGTCATGCCAGAAGCAGCTTCCGCAGCGGCCCGCCGGGCCATGATCGGCGACAGCGAGTTCGACCGCGACACCGCCGTCACCCAGCGCGCCCCCGGTGTCTACGACATCGACCTCTCGGCCGGCTGGACGATCATCAACGCCGTCAACGGCGGCTACCTGCTGGCCGTCCTCGGCCGCGCCCTGGCGCACGCCCTGCCGCACCCCGACCCGTTCACCGTCTCGGCACATTACCTCACCGCCTCCCAGCCGGGGCCCGCGCTGATCCGCACCGACGTCGTGCGCACCGGCCGCACCCTCTCCACCGGCCAGGCCTCCCTCATCCAGTACGACGACGAGGGCAACGAGGTCGAGCGGATCCGCGTCCTCGCCTCCTACGGCGACCTGGCCGCGCTCCCCGACGACGTGCGCACCACGGCCAAGCCGCCGGCCATCCCGCCGATGGAGCAGTGCTTCGGGCCGCAGGACAGCCCCGCCCCCATCCCCGGCAGCTCCGCCATCACCGACCGGCTGATGCTGAAGCTCGACCCGGCCACCCTGGGCTGGGCGCTCGGACAGCCCTCCGGCAACGGCGAGATGCGGGCCTGGTTCGGCCTCGCCGACGGCCGCGACGCCGATCCGCTCTCCCTGCTGCTCGCCGTGGACGCCCTGCCGCCCACCGCCTTCGAGCTGGGCCTGACCGGCTGGGTGCCCACGGTCGAGCTGACCGCGCACGTGCGCGCCCGCCCGGCCGCCGGCCCGCTGCGCGTGGCCATCACCACGCGCAACCTCGCCGGCGGCTTCCTCGAGGAGGACGCCGAGGTCTGGGACAGCGAGGACCGCCTGGTGGCCCAGTCCCGGCAGCTGGCCCGCGTCAGGCTCGGCTGAGGGGTTCCCGGCCCAGCCAGGCCGCGAGCCGGGTGTAGCCGTCCGCCCCCTCGGGGGCGGGCTGCACCCGCTCGAACGGCGTGTCGCCGCCGCGGCGGTCCGCGGGCAGCACCCGCTCGGCGGTGGCCAGCGCGACCTCGGCCAGTTCGGCATCGAGGGGGAGCGGGCGGCCGAGCGCCTCGGACAGGTCCCAGGTGTGCGTGACGATCTCCATGACGTAGCCGGAGAGCGCCTGCCATCCGGGCACCTCGCCCCACGGGACCCGCACCGGCGCCGTCATTCGCGCGTCGGACTCCCACGCCTTCAGCACGCGCGTCCTGACCTCGTCGTACGCCTCCGGCCAGCCGGCGTCCTCCACACCCTGCGCGAACGGCTCCACGGCCATGCCGTCGCCGCCCTCGCCGACCACCGCGATCCGCAGCGTGCCGCCGACCATGTGACTCAGCAACCGCCGTACGTCGAACTCGGCGCACGGGGTGGGCCCTTCCAGCTGCCCGGGCCGCACGGTCCGGATCAGGGCTGCGGCCTGCTCGGTGGCGCGGGCGTAGACGGGGCGCGGGTCGATGGCGTTCATCTGGTACCTCTCTCTCGGTCGGTACGCCGAGGTTCGGCCCATAACCTGACAGTTTCCGTCAACATTTGCCTCCGGCTCTGCGGGCGCGGGATTCTGATGCCGTGAAGTCCGACCGCCTGCTGTCGATCCTGCTGCTGTTGCAGACCCGCGGCCGTGTGCCCGCGCACGAACTCGCCGAGCGGCTCGAGGTGTCGGTGCGCACCATCTACCGCGACATCGAGGCCCTGTCCGCCTCGGGCGTCCCCGTCTACGCCGAACGCGGCCGGCACGGCGGCATCCAGCTCCTCGCCGGATTCCGCACCGATGTGACGGGCCTGACCGCCGACGAGTCCCGGGCCCTGTTCATCCTGGCCGCCGAGGGGGCGCACGCCGCGCTGGGGCTGGACGCCGCGCTGGGCTCGGCGCTGCGCAAGGTGATGGCCGCGCTGCCCGCGCCGCACCGCCCGGCCGCGGAGGTGACCAGCCGGCGCATCCTGGTCGACGCCACCCGCTGGCGCGGCGGCCCCCAGCAGGCCGTCGACCTGGAGGTGCTGCAGGACGCCGTCTTCGCCGACCGCCGCCTGAAGCTGCGCTACCGGCACAGCGGCGAGCACGAGCCGCGCACCTACACCGTCGACCCCTACGGCCTGGTCTCCAAGGCGGGCGTCTGGTACCTCGTCGCCGACCGGCGCGGCCGGCCCCGGCTCTTCCGCGCCGACCGGGTGCGCTCGGCGAAACTGCTCGACGACCCGGTGCGGCGCCGGCCCGGCGTCGAACTCGCCGACGCCTGGGAGGTGCTGCGCCGTCAGGTGGAGGAGCGGCCGGGCGGTCTGGAGGTGGTGGTGCGGGTGCGGCGCGACCGGCTCGACATGTTCCGGCGCATGATGGCCTCCACGCTCGTCGGGCTCCCCGACGACGACGGGCACGGTGAGTGGGTGACCGCCAGGCTGTCGTACCGCGTCGTCGCCGAGGCCCGCCAACTGCTCGCGTTCTCCGACCGGGTCGAGGTGCTCTCCCCGCCTCCGGTGCGCGAGGAACTGGCCCGTGCGGCCGCGTCCGTCACGCGGCTGTACGCGTCCGAATGAGACGGCTCAGTCGAGCCAGTGGCGGCGGCCGATGGTGATCAGCCGCATCTGGCGGGTCGCCACCTGAGTGACCCGCTCCCGCTCCGCCCCGGGCGCCTCCAGGGACTCCAGGAAGAGCGAGGCGGTGATGAGCATCTGGTCGACGTAGAGCGTGGCCAGCATCAGCAGGTCGTCCTCGCTCCAGCCCGCGGAGACCGGGTCCTTGGCCAGCTCGGCCTTCACCTCGTCACCGAACCGGGCCAGCTGCTCGCGGATCGCCTCCCGCACCCGCTGGACGCCGCCATGTCGCTCGCGGGCGATGAAACGGACATGTGCGGGGTACGCGTCCACGTGACGGGCGATCAGTTCGACGGCGCGCACGATGCGTTCCTCGTGGTCGCCCGCCGTGGACACCGTCGTCCTGATCATCGGGTGCAGGCTGCCCAGCGCCTCCTCGACCAGCGCCACGCCCAGATCCTCGATGGAGCGGAAGTGGCGGTAGAAGGCGGTCGGGGCGACGCCGACCGCGCGGGTGACCTCGCGCAGACCCAGGCTGCTCAGGCTCTGCCCCTCCAGCAGGCCGAGCGCCGCGTCCAGGAGGGCTTGGCGGGTCTTCAGTTTCTGGGCCTGCCGGACGCCGAGGATGTGACTCATACCATGCAGTTAACAACTGTTCTCCGGAATTGAAAAGCCGTGGAGCGCGCTAGACTGGGTAGTCAGTGAACAAGTGTTGCTACAAGCGTTCACCGAAACTTCACGAGAGCATCTCGGAGGGGGCTTCATCCCATGCTCTTCCTCGTCGCCGCACTTCTGCTTCTCGGTGTCGTCATGGGCACCGTGGCCCACGCGCCGCTGTCCTTCACCGCGATCGCGGCCGTGGTCATCGCCGTCTGGCTGGCCGTCTTCGCCGTCCGCGAGCGCCACGCCCGCCGGCGGGGCACGCCGGCCCGGTGACCGTCCGCACGTCCCACCACGACTTCGACTGTCGGGAGCTGACCCTCATGCAACTGACCGCACCGGCCACCCGCCGCACCGGCACCCGCGACACCGACGGCATGGCCGTCGCCTCGTTCATCCTGGGCCTGCTGGGCCTGCTCGTCCTCAACCTCTTCCTCGGCCCGATATCCATCGCCCTGGCCTGCGTCGCCCTGTGGCGCGGCACGGCCCGCCGCGGCCGCGCGTACCTGGGCCTGACGCTGGGCGTGGCCGACCTGGTCGTCCTGTTCGCGTTCATGCAGGCGGACAACTCGGTGTCCTGGAGCTTCTGAGGGATACGACCGCGTCGTGGAGCCGGGGTCGGGTGCCGCAATCGCCGTGAACGCATGTGAGGCAGCCCGGCCGCCCTGGAGCCGAGGCCGCCCGCACGGGCCCCGTAGAATCGGCACACCATGGCTTACCTCGACCACGCCGCGACCACCCCGATGCTCCCGGAGGCGGCAGAGGCCCTGACCGCCCAGCTGAGCATCACGGGCAACGCCTCGTCCCTCCACGCATCCGGCCGCCGGGCGCGCCGCACGGTCGAGGAGGCCCGCGAGACCCTCGCCGAAGCACTCGGCGCCCGCCCCAGCGAGGTGGTCCTCACCTCCGGCGGCACCGAGGCCGACAACCTGGCGGTCAAGGGCCTGTACTGGTCCCGCCGCGACGCCGACCCGGCCCGCACCCGGGTCCTGGCCAGCCCCGTCGAGCACCACGCCGTCCTGGACGCCGTCCACTGGCTCGGCGAGCACGAGGGCGCCACCGTCGAGTACCTCCCCGTGGACAGCCACGGCCGGGTCCATCCCGACGCCCTGCGCGAGGCGATCGCCCGCGACCCCGACGGCGTCGCGCTGGCCACCGTCATGTGGGCGAACAACGAGATCGGCACCCTGCAGCCGGTCCGCGAACTCGCCGACGTCGCCGCCGAGTTCGGCGTCCCGCTGCACTCCGACGCGGTCCAGGCCTTCGGTCAGGTCCCGGTCGACTTCGCCGCCTCCGGCCTCGCCGCGATGACCGTCTCCGGCCACAAGATCGGCGGCCCCTACGGCATCGGTGCCCTGCTCCTCGGCCGCGAGTACAGCCCCGTACCCGTCCTGCACGGCGGAGGCCAGGAGCGCCACGTCCGCTCCGGCACCCTCGACGTCCCCGCGATCGCCTCCTTCGCCGTCGCCGGCCGCCTCGCCGCACAGCAGCGCGCGTGGTTCGCCCGCGAGATAGGAGCCCTGCGCGACCAGCTCATCGACGCGGTCCGTACGGCGGTGCCGGACGCGATCCTCGGCGGCGACCCCGCACCGGAGGGCCGGCTGCCGGCCAACGCGCACTTCACGTTCCCCGGCTGCGAGGGCGACTCCCTGCTGCTCCTGCTGGACGCCCAGGGCATCGAGTGCTCCACCGGCTCCGCCTGCACCGCGGGCGTCGCCCAGCCCAGCCACGTCCTGCTCGCCACCGGCGCCGACCCCGACCTGGCCCGCGGCACCCTGCGCTTCTCCCTCGGCCACACCTCCACCGAGGCCGACGTCGAGGCGCTGGCCAAGGCCATCGGTCCAGCCGTCGAACGGGCCCGCGCGGCGGGACTGACGTAGGACGGACGGCCTTCGGGCAGGCGGGGGGCACGCGAAGGCGGGGAACGCGAAGGGACCTACGAAGCGGGTTCCCTTCGCCGGCATGGTCCGGATCAGGTGCTGGGGGTCGCCTTCCGGTCGTGAACCGTCCGGCCTCTCAGCCCGACCGTCGACGTCGGCCTCAGCGGAAGCCGGGGCTTCTCGCTCAAGTCGGCTACTCCGGTCGAACTCCCTCACTCGCCTCGTAGGCCTGAAACCAGGATAGAACGGGATCGGCGCAAAGAAAGGGGGTAATGGGTAATTTTTACGCCCGCCGCACCAGGGCCAGATAGCGGTCCCAGTCCCAGTGCGGCCCCGGGTCGGTGTGGTCCGTGCCCGGCACCTCCACATGGCCGATGATGTGCTCCCGGTCGACGGGTATGCCGTATCGCCGGCAGATCCCGGCCGTCAGCCGCGCCGAGGCCGCGTACATAGCCGCGGTGAAGTCGGCCGGCCGGTCCACGAACCCCTCGTGCTCGATGCCGACGCTGCGCTCGTTGTACTCCCGGTTGCCCGCGTGGAAGGCCACGTCCAGCTCGCGGATCAGCTGCGTGACGTGCCCGTCCTGGCGGACGATGTAGTGCGCCGCCGCCTTGTGGCCCGGGTCCTGGAACACCTTCACCGCGCTGCGGTAGCTGCCCTGCGTGACATGGACGACCACCCGGTCGATCGGGTAGTCGTCGGGCCGGTCGGCCAGGCGGTAGTTCGCCGTCGACGCCGCCACCCACTGGGCGCCCCGGAAGTCGACCGCGCCCGCCACCCGCTCCTTCTCCACCCCCGGCAGCCGCCACCACAGATGCGCCAGCTCGTCGCGGGCCAGCACCGCCGTGCCCGCGGCGGCCGCCGCACCGCCGAGCAGCAGCGCGCGCCGCCCGATCCGCCGGTCTCCATCGTTCTTCGCATCCCCCATGTGGTCGTCAACGCATATCCGGCACTCCTGGTTCCCGCGCCCCCGTACCCTGGAAGGGCTATGACTGACACCCCGCAGCGCTCCCGTCCCCTCCGCGTCCTCGCCGCCATGTCGGGCGGCGTCGACTCCGCCGTCGCCGCGGCCCGCGCCGCCGAGGCGGGCCACGACGTGACCGGCGTCCACCTCGCGCTCTCCGCGAACCCCCAGTCCTTCCGCACGGGCGCGCGGGGCTGCTGCACCATCGAGGACTCCCGGGACGCCCGCCGCGCCGCGGACGTCATCGGCATCCCGTTCTACGTGTGGGACCTCGCCGACCGCTTCCGCGAGGACGTCGTCGAGGACTTCGTCGCCGAGTACGAGGCCGGCCGCACCCCGAACCCCTGCCTGCGCTGCAACGAGAAGATCAAGTTCGCCGCGCTGCTCGACAAGGCGCTCGCCCTCGGCTTCGACGCGGTCTGCACCGGCCACTACGCCCAGGTGATCGTCCGCGAGGACGGTTCCCGCGAGCTGCACCGCGCCTCCGACATGGCCAAGGACCAGTCGTACGTCCTCGGCGTGCTGGACGAGCAGCAGCTCGCGCACGCGATGTTCCCTCTCGGTGACACGGTCACCACCAAGGAGGAGATCCGCGCGGAGGCCGAGCGGCGCGGTCTCGCCGTCGCCAAGAAGCCCGACTCGCACGACATCTGCTTCATCGCCGACGGCGACACCCAGGGCTTCCTCGCCCGGCGCCTCGGCAAGGCGGAGGGCGACATCGTCGACGAGGCCGGCAACCGGATCGGCACCCACGAGGGCGCGTACGGCTTCACCATCGGCCAGCGCAAGGGCCTGCGCATCGGCACCCCGGCCCCCGACGGCAAGCCCCGCTACGTCCTCGACATCTCCCCGGTGAACAACACCGTCACCGTAGGCCCGGCCGCCGCCCTGGACGTGACCGCCCTGACCGCGATCAAGCCGCGCTGGTGCGGCACGGCCCCGGCGGGCCCCGGCACCTACACCGCGCAGCTGCGCGCCCACGGCGACGAGACCGAGGTCACCGCCGAACTGGCCGACGGCGAGCTGCGCGTCACCTTCACCGAACCGGTCCGCGGCGTCGCCCCCGGCCAGGCGATCGTCCTGTACGACGGCACGCGCGTGGTGGGCTCGGCGACGATCGCGACGACCACGCGCGCGACGGCCGGCGTGGCCTGACCCGAGCCGGCCTCACCCGCAGAAGACGTCCGTCAGCACCGGGCCCAGCACGTCCGGCTCCACCATGTGGGTCTGGCCCTCAAGGACCCGGTGGTCGCTGCGCGGCGCCGCCTCGGCGAGCGCCCGGTTCGCGGCCAGCATCCACGCCGGGCTCGCCCCGCCGGCCACCACCAGCAGGGGCACGGGGAGCGCGGCGACCCGCTCGCGGGGCAGCAGGCCGTCACCCATCACCGCGGCGTCGTACGCCAGGCTGGGGGCGACCGCCTCCATACCGGCCCACATGGGGGACTGGCGCGCGCCCCGGATCACCTCCTCGCCGAGCCCGGTCAGGCGCAGGAACAGCTCCACCGCGTCCCCGCGCCGGTCCTCGGCGAGCGCCGCGGTCAGGTTCCGCGCGTAGGCGGCCTGCTGCTCGGCACCGCCCTCGAGGAAGTCCGCGTACGGCACCTCGTACACACCCGCCTGACGGACCGGCAGCCCGCTCGCCGCCGCCTCGATGACCAGCGCGCCGCCCGAGGAGACGCCGAACAGGGCCGCCTCACCGCCCACCGCGTCGATCAGCGCGGCCAGGTCCTCGACCTCCCGCTCGACCGCGTACGGCGCCGTGTCACCGCTCTCGCCGCGGCCCCGGCGGTCGTACACCACGGCCGTGCAGTGCCCGGCCAGCCGCTCGGCCAGCGGGGCCAGCGTGCCCCCGGTGGACATCGCGCCGCTCACCAGGATCACGGGCGGGCCGTCGCCGTGGCGCTCACCGGCGATGCGGGTGCCGTCCCGCGACACCACCGTCAGCCTGTGCTTACCGTCCTGCTTCTCCTGCTTCTCCATGGCAGAGCAGACTGCCGCAGATGACGCGGCCGAGCGGTCACGACACTTCCACCTCGTAGAAGCAGAGGTGGTTCTCGATCTGCGCCACGTCCGGTTTCGGGTCCGGGTACGACCACACCAGGTCGGGGGCGCCGGGCAGCGACCAGTAGGACGCCGTGCCCTTGAACGGGCAGTGGGTGCGGGTGTCGGAAGGGGTGAGCAGCTCCAGCCGGACGTCCTCGGCGGGCAGGTAGTACCGCGGCGGACAGCCGGTCTCGTGCAGGACGAGCGGGCGGTCGCTCTCGGCCAGGACCTGGCCGTCGTGCACCACGCGCACGTGCCGGTCGCTTCGCTCGACGGTGATGGTGTGTCCTCGGGTCATGTCGAAGAACAGCGCTTTCCGGGCGCCGGTTCTTCCCGCGTACGGTGGGCCTCATGCGTATCTGTGTCTTCCTCTCCGCCGCCGACCTCGACGACCGCTACACCCGTCCCGCGCGCGAGTTCGCCGAACTGCTGGGCAAGGGCGGCCACACGCTCGTGTGGGGCGGCTCGGACGTCGGCCTGATGAAGGTCGTCGCGGACGGCGTGCAGGAGGCCGGCGGACGGCTGTGCGGGGTCTCGGTGGACTTCCTGGCGGCCAAGGTCCGCCCGGGCGTCGACGACATGGTGATCGCCAAGGACCTCGCCGAGCGCAAGAGGCTGCTGCTGGAGAAGGCCGACGCGGTGGTGATCATGGTGGGCGGCACCGGCACGCTCGACGAGGCCACCGAGATCCTGGAGCTGAAGAAGCACGGCCACGCCGACAAGCCGGTGGTGCTGCTGAACACCGCGGGCTTCTACGACGGCCTCAAGGAGCAGTTCCGGCGCATGGACGACGAGGGCTTCCTGCCCCGCCCGCTCACCGACCTGGTGTTCTTCGCCGAGGAGCCGGTGGGCGCGCTGGCCTACCTGGAGGAGAGCCAGGGCATCGTCTGAGCCGGCGGTGATGCGAGCATGGCGGGCATGGCTACACATGTGATCACCGGAGCCGGTTCCGGTATCGGCGCGGCCGTCGCCCGCCGTCTGCACGCGCGCGGGGACGACCTCGTGCTGCACGCGCGCGACGCGGGCCGCGCGAAGGAGCTGGCCGCCGCGTTCCCCGGCGCGCAGACCCTGGTCGGCGATCTCGCCGACCCCGACAAGCTGTCCTGGGCGCTGTCCCACCAGTCGCTGCCGGACCGCGTGGACTCGCTGCTGCACATCGCGGGCGTCGTCGACCTCGGCCGGGTCGGCGACCTGACCCCGAAGTCCTGGCGCCACCAGCTCAGCGTCAACCTGATCGCGCCCGCCGAACTGACCCGCCTGCTGCTGCCCCAGCTGCGCGCCGCCCGCGGCCACGTGGTGTTCGTCAACTCCGGCGCCGGCCTGAACGCGCACGCCGAGTGGTCGGCGTACGCGGCCTCCAAGCACGGCCTGAAGGCCCTCGCCGACTCCCTGCGCCAGGAGGAGCACGGCAGCGGCGTCCGCGTCACCTCCGTCTACCCCGGCCGCACGGCCAGCCCCATGCAGGCCAAGGTCCACCAGCAGGAGGGCAAGGAGTACGACCCGTCCCGCTGGATCGACCCGGAGTCGGTCGCGACGGCGATCCTGATGGCGATCGACCTGCCGGGCGACGCGGAGGTCAACGACCTGACGGTGCGGCCGGGGCGCTGATCCCACGCGGGCACGGCGCCGGGCTGCCCGGCCACAGGCAGTCGGCGAAGGACCCTCGGTGACGCTTACGTAGGCTTCAGGCGTGAGCGAAAACAGCCAGTTCAGGTTCGCGGGCGCCACCGGGGTCGGGTCGATGCCCGGGGGCGATGCCCGCGAGGCCGTCAAGACCGTCACCGGGTCCTTCGAGGACTTCCCGTTTCTGCCGGAGCTGCCCGGCCGCGGCCCCGGCGCGGACATGATCGGCCGAACCGCGGGGATGCTCGTCGAGCTGTACGCGCGCGTGGAGCCCAGCGGCTGGCGGCTCGGCGACCGGCCGGGCCGCGACACCAAGCGGGCCCGGTCCTGGCTCGTCGAGGACCTCGACGCGCTGGAGGAGTTCACGCAGGGCTACACCGGGCCGCTGAAGGTGCAGGCGGTCGGCCCGTGGACGCTCGCCGCGAGCCTGGAGCTCAGGAACGGCGAGGCCGCCCTCTCCGACCCGGGCGCCTGCCGCGACCTCGCCGCCTCCCTCACCGAGGGGCTGCGGCTCCACCTCGCCGAGGTCCGGCGGCGCGTCCCCGGCGCCCAGCTCGTCCTCCAGCTCGACGAGCCGTCCCTCACCTCGGTCCTGCGCGGCCAGGTGAGAACGGCCAGCGGCTACCGCACCCACCGCGCCGTCGACCGGCAGGTCGTCGAGGCCACCCTTCGCGACACCGTCGCGGTGCACGCCGGCGGCCCCGTCGTGGCCCACTCCTGCGCCCCCGACGTGCCCTTCGCCCTGCTGCGCCGGACCGGCGTGGCGGCCGTCTCCTTCGACTTCTCCCTGCTCACCGAGCGTGACGACGAGGTGATCGGGGAGGCGGTCGAGGGCGGCACCCGGCTGTTCGCCGGTGTCGTGCCGGGCACGGACGGCCCGTTGTCAGACCCTGCCGGTAGCGTCATGGGTGTCAGGACGCTGTGGCGCAGGCTGGGCCTGCACCCGGGGCTGCTCGCTCAGGCGGTCACGGTGACGCCGGCGTGCGGGCTGGCGGGCGCCTCCCCGGCGTACGCGCGCCAGGCGCTCGCCCACTGCGTCCGGGCGGCGAGATCCCTCGCGGACAACCCAGAGTAACGGGAGGACAACACGGTGGCCGGCGACAAGCAGCAGGCGGAGACGGCAGTGCCCGCCGAGGCACGTGAGAAGCACGCCAAGCTCGCTGAGCAGATCGAGGAGCACCGCTTCCGGTACTACGTGAACGACGCTCCCGTCATCAGCGACGCCGATTTCGACAAGCTCCTGAAGACGCTGGAGGCGCTGGAGGAGCAGTACCCGGAGCTGCGGACGCCGGACTCGCCGACCCAGAAGGTCGCGGGTTCCTACGCGACGGAGTTCACCTCCGTCGAGCACCGCTCGCGCATGCTCTCCCTCGACAACACCTTCAACGACGACGAGCTCGCCACCTGGGCCGACCGCATCGCGCGCGAACTGGGCGACCAGGAGTACCACTTCCTGTGCGAGCTGAAGGTCGACGGCCTCGCCGTGAACCTCACCTACGAGCGCGGCCGCCTCGTCCGCGCGGCGACCCGCGGCGACGGGCGCACCGGTGAGGACATCACCCCCAACGTCCGCACGATCGCCGAGATCCCGGACCGCCTCGACGGGGACGAGGTCCCCGACCTCGTGGAGATCCGCGGTGAGGTCTACTTCCCCGGAGAGAAGTTCGAGGAGCTCAACGCCCGCCTGGTCGAGGCGGGGGACAAGCCCTTCGCCAACCCGCGCAACGCCGCCGCCGGTTCGCTGCGCCAGAAGGACCCGCGCGTCACCGCCACCCGCCCGCTGCACATGGTGGTCCACGGCATCGGCGTCCTGGAGGGCTACTCGGGGATGACCCGGCTCTCCCAGGCATACGACCTGCTGAAGACCTGGGGCCTGCCCACCTCCCGGCACAACAAGGTGGTCGACGACCTCGACGGCGTCCGTGAGTTCATCGCCTACTTCGGCGAGAACCGGCACTCGGTGGAGCACGAGATCGACGGCGTCGTCGTCAAGCTCGACGAGATCCGCCTCCAGGGCCGCCTCGGCTCCACCGCGCGGGCGCCGCGCTGGGCGATCGCGTACAAGTACGCGCCGGAGGAGGTCAACACCAAGCTCGTCAACATCCGCGTCGGCGTCGGCCGCACCGGCCGGGTCACGCCGTACGCGCAGGTCGAGCCGGTGACGGTGGCCGGCTCGGAGGTCGAGTTCGCCACGCTGCACAACCAGGACGTCGTCAAGGCCAAGGGCGTCCTCATCGGTGACACGGTGGTGCTGCGCAAGGCCGGCGACGTCATCCCCGAGATCCTCGGCCCCGTGGTCGACCTGCGCGACGGCAGCGAGCGCGAGTTCGTGATGCCGAGCGAGTGCCCCGAGTGCGGCACGCCGCTGCGGCCCATGAAGGAGGGCGACGTCGACCTGCGCTGCCCCAACGCCCGCGCCTGCCCGGCCCAGCTGCGTGAGCGCCTGTTCTACCTCGCGGGCCGCAAGGCCCTGGACATCGAGCACTTCGGGTACGTCGCCGCGGCCGCCCTCACCAAGCCGCTGGAGCCGGCGGACCCGCCGCTGAAGGACGAGGGCGACCTGTTCGACCTGACCGTCGAGCAGCTGCTGCCCATCAAGGCGTACGTCCTGGACCAGGACAGCGGTCTGCCCAAGCGGGACCCGAAGACCGGCGAGGAGAAGATCGCCACCGTCTTCGCCAACCAGCAGGGCGAGCCGAAGAAGAACGCCCTGGCCATGCTGGAGAACATCGCGGCGGCCAAGCAGCGCCCGCTCGCCCGCATCCTCACCGGGCTGTCGATCCGGCACGTCGGCCCGGTCGCCGCCGAGGCGCTCGCCCGGGAGTTCCGCTCCATCGACCGCATCGAACAGGCCAGCGAGCCGGAGCTCGCGAACACCGACGGCGTGGGTGCGATCATCGCCGCCTCCCTCAAGGAGTGGTTCGCCGAGGAGTGGCACCAGGAGATCCTGCGCAAGTGGAAGGCCGCCGGCGTCCGCATGGAGGAGGAGAGCACCGGCGAGGACGACAGACCCCGCCCGCTGGAAGGGCTTACCGTCGTCGTCACCGGCACCCTGGAGCACTTCACCCGGGACGGGGCCAAGGACGCGCTGCAGAGCCGCGGGGCCAAGGTGACCGGTTCGGTGTCGAAGAAGACCGCGTTCGTCGTTGTGGGGGACAACCCCGGATCGAAGTACGACAAGGCGATGCAACTCAAGGTGCCCGTCCTGAACGAAGAGGGCTTCAACGTCCTGCTCGACCAGGGCCCGGAGGCCGCGGCGGACGTCGCTCTTTCGGCCGAGGAGTAGCGGTTGAAGGCCACCCGATCGGCGCATATCAGATGCATAGGGGTGGCCGGGGCGCATTCGGGCAACCGTCGGCGACCGCTGCCCGAGGAAGGCGTCCGCGGCCTACTGTTGAGATATGCGCCTGCCGTGCCCAGCTGCGGTCGGGGCATCCTCGCGCTCGTGATGGGCGAGGGGAAGGGTTTTCCAACGCGGAGCCGTTGAGGGAAGTCGGGCATCGGGCCGCGAGGCGTGGGCACCGCCGGTTGTGAGAGGGACGGGAATGGAACCGACCGAGAGCACCGCCCCCGGCTCACGGCTGCGCCGTGTGGCGGGCGCGTGGCGGGGGAGCCGGTGGGTGACACGCGCCATGGGGCGCGGCGGCGCACGCGAGCGCGCCGCCCCCGCATACCCGGGCGCCGACGGCATGTCCTCCGCCCGGCTCGGCGCCGGCCTGACGGCCGCCGACGGGCGCGACGCCACCACCCGGCTCAGCGCCACCCGGGTCCGCGTCGGCCGGGTCCGCCCCGGCGGGCTCGATCCCTCCCGCCCCGCCACGGCCCTGCCCGGCGCCGACCACGAACGCCACCTGTCCTGGCCCCCGCTGCCCGTCACGGTCGTCACGGCCGCCGGGTTCGTGCTGGGCGCCGGCTTCTACCGTGCTTTCACCGGCGGCCACGCCCTCTTCCCGTCCGGCGCGGTCGGCTGGTCGCTGGCGCTGCTGACCGGCATCATCGTCGGCCACCTGGTCATGCTGGGCCGCGCCCGCTGGTGGGGCGGCACCGGTTCCGGCGCCGCCCTCACCCTCGCCGTCCTGCTGCTCTACGGCTGGGTGCCGGCCGGCATGGTCAGCCTCACCGTCGTCGTCCTGGTCGGCATAGCCCGCCGCCACCGCTGGCGGCAGGGGGTGCTGCACGGCGCGGTGGACCTGCTCGGCATCGGCGCCGGCGCGCTGGTGCTGGCCGCCTTCGGTGCCGTACCGACCGTCGAGGCGCCCTCGGACCCCGACGCGTGGACCTTCTACACCGCCCCCGAGGTGGTGCTCGTCGCGGTCGCCTACCTCGCCGTGACCCGGATCCTGCTGTGGTACCTGCACGCGCCGCGCTCCGGCGGACTGCCCACGGTCGCGCGCACCGCGCTGGTCAGGCAGGGCCTGGTCGCCGTGGCCCTGCTCGGCATAGCCCCGCTGGTGTGCGTGGTGGCCAGCACCAAGCCGGTGCTGCTGCCGCTGTTCTCCATCCCGCTGATCGCCCTGGACTCCACCTTGTGGATAGCCCGGGCCCGGGCGGAAGAGCAGCTGCGCGACCCGCTCACCGGACTGCCCAACCGCCAGTGGCTGCTGGAACGCATCTGGACCGCACTGGACGACGCCGAGCGCATCGGCGCCCGTGCCGCCCTCGTGCTGATCGACCTGGACCGTTTTCGATCGGTCAACGACACCCTCGGTCATCTGGCCGGGGACCGGCTGCTGCTCCAGATAGCCGACCGGCTGCGGCTGGCCCTGCCGCGCGGCGCCGAGGTGGCGCGGCTCGGCGGTGACGAGTTCGCCGTGTTACTGCCGGTCGCCGACTCCACGACCTCGGCGATGCGCGTCGCCCGCGGCCTGGTCGCCGACCTCAGCTCACCGCTCGATCTCGACGGGCTCACGCTCGTGCTGGAGGCCAGCGCCGGCGTCGCCGTCTTCCCCGACCACGCGCTGGAGGCCGAGGGCCTGCTGCGCCGCGCCGACGTGGCGATGTACCAGGCGAAGCGGGACCGCACCGGGGTCGAGGTCTACGAGTCCAAGCGCGACTCCAACACCCCCGACCGGCTCGGACTCCTCGGCGATCTGCGCCGGGCGCTGGACGCCCACGAGGTCCAGCTGCACTACCAGCCCAAGGTCCGCTTCGACGGCCAGGTGGCCGGCCTCGAGGCACTCGTGCGCTGGGTGCATCCCGAGCGCGGGAAGGTGCCGCCGGACGAGTTCATAGCGATCGCCGAGTCCTCCGGCCTGATGCCGCACCTCACCGAGTACGTCCTGGACACCGCGCTCGCCCAGGTCGCCGAGTGGCGCTCGCAGGGCCTGTTCGTCCCGGTCGCCGTGAACGTCTCCCCGCGCGACGTGCACACCCCCGGCTTCGCCGGCTCCGTCGCCGCCCGGCTGGCCCGGCACGGGGTCCCGGCCGGTTCGCTGCAGCTGGAGATAACGGAGCACGTGCTGCTGGAGGACCCGCAGCGCGCCGCCGACACCCTCGCCGGGCTCACCGGCCACGGCGTGAAGATGTCCCTGGACGACTTCGGCACCGGCTACTCCTCCCTGGTGCACCTGCGCCGGCTGCCGGTCAGCGAGCTGAAGATCGACCGCTCGTTCGTGGCCCGGCTCGCGGTGGACGCCGAGGACGCCGCGATCGTGCGCTGCACCGTCGACCTCGCCCACTCCTTGGGCCTGCTGGTCGTCGCCGAGGGCGTCGAGGACGACGAGACCTGGGAGCGGCTGCGCGACCTGGGCTGCGACGCCGTCCAGGGCTGGCTGGTCGCCGCCGCGATGCCACCGGAGGAGACGACCGCCTGGCTGCGCGCCCGCGGCTCCCGCGGCTGGCAGCGCCCCGCGGCAGCGCTCCCCGCCGCCACGGTGGACGACCCGGGCCGAGTCAGCTGACGACGCGAGTCCCGGCGCAGCGACCTCACGGCGAGCGGCCGGGTGTCGTCCCGCTGCGGTGAGACGGGCGGGTTCCGTCAACCCGCGGTGAAGTGGGCGGGTCGCCATCCGCCGTAGTGAAGGGGGCGGGTTCCCTCGACCCGCTGTGAAGCGGGCGGGCTCCCCCAGCCGGCTGTGAGGCGGCCGGGGCGTCCTCACGCCGCCGTGAAATGAACCGGGGTGTCTTGTGCGCCGCGTCAAGCGGCGGGCCTCTCCACCCCCGCCGCGCAGCGGCCGGGCTCGTCACGCCGCGATGAAGGGGCCGGGGTGGCTCCACGCCGTGGTGAAGCGGGCGGGCTTCTCCGCCCTGCGATGCCGCGGCCGGGCGTCGTGACCTCGCCGTGAAAGGACCCCCGGTCGTCATCACCGGGGTGAAGCAGCACGTTTCCTCACCCCGCCGCGTCTTCCTCACCCCGCCGCGCCTCCGCGCCCCGCTCGCCGCCGAGCGGGCGGCGCGCAGCCGCGCTCCCGGCGCCACTGGATCGTCACGGCAGGAATTCTAGCGACGCTAGTCGATCTGCCGGAGCTCGTGTTAGCGTCGCTCTTGTTCCTAGCGTTGCTAGAAAACCATCACGGGGGACCCCATGACCGTCACCGCCTACAGCCTGGCCGTTCTGCTCGACCTGTTCTGCCTGTTCCTCGGATACCGCTTCTGGTTCCAGCCCGCCCCCGCCGCTGCCGGCTACGGCGTCCCGGCCGACCCGCGCGGCGACGCCCGCGCCTACCTGTCGGTCAAGGGACTCAGGGACGGCACCTTCGGACTGCTGGGCCTCACCCTGCTCGCCTTCGTGGGAGCCCGCGCCGAGGCCTGGTTCATGGCCTGCGTGGCACTCGTCCCGTTCCTCGACACGCTGATCGTGCTGCGCAACGGCGGCACGAAAGCCGTCGCTTTCGGGATCCACTTCGCCACCGCGTGCGTTGTACTGATCAGTGCCGGACTGCTCTTCGCGGTCTGACCGCAGTGGTGACGCGGTCCGACCGCGGAGAAACGAGGGGGATACGTCATGTCGCTTTTCGTACCGAAGTTCGACGAGACCGTGCTGGTCCGGGACGCCGAGGCGGAAGTGGTCGGCGGCGACCCCGTCGCCGTCAAGCTGCTGGCCGACAGCAGCGCCAGCGGCGGCGCGCTGTCCACCGTGCGCGTGACGCTCGCTGAGGGCGCCGACGGCGCCAAGCCGCACGTGCACCACCACTCCGCGGAGATGTTCTACCTGCTCGAGGGCGCCGCCGACGTCCTGTCCGGCGACGACGTCGTCACCGCCGAGCGCGGCGACCTGATCATCGTCCCGCCGGACCGCCCGCACGCCTTCGCCGCCGTCCCCGGAGCCTCGGCGGACCTGCTGATCGTCATCACCCCGGGCGTCGAGCGCTTCGAGTACTTCCGCCACTTGCAGCGCATCCGGCTCGGCGAGGCCGCCCCGGAGAGCCTCCTCGACGTACAGGAGCTGTACGACAATCACTTCCTGCGCAGCGAGGCCTGGGAGAAGCGCCGCGGCTGACCCCGGACCGGGCCGCCCGTGAGGCCCCCGGCAAACCGTTTAACAGGCACGGGCCCCTGCCCCATAGGATTGGGCACTGGCGTCACATTTCCGCCTGCCGCACGACGCCTGGCACGCACGCTCGCCGCGTTGCCGAACCGCCCACGTGGCTCCGCCACGAGGGCGCTCCGGCGCCTTGCGATCGCACGCACCAAACGCCGCGCGGCCCGCCCCTCGGCCGGACGGCGGAAATGAGACGCCAGCCCCCGGCCCGAACCACACACACTCACCCCAGAGGATCGCTGCATGCCTGGCATCACGCGCGAGGAGGTCGCCCACCTCGCCCGGCTGGCGCGTCTGGAGCTGAAGCCCGAAGAGCTCGACCACTTCGCGGGACAGCTGGACGACATCATCGGCGCGGTGGCCCGCGTCAGCGAGGTCGCCGACCAAGACGTACCGCCGACCTCGCACCCGCTCCCGCTGACCAACGTCATGCGGCCGGACGAGGTCCGTCCCTCGCTCACCCCCGAGCAGGCGCTCTCCGGCGCCCCCGCCCAGGAGCAGCAGCGTTTCAAGGTGCCGCAGATCCTGGGGGAGGAGTGACCACCATGACGGACCACATCATCAAGCTCACGGCCGCGCAGATCGCCGAGAAGATCGCCTCCGGCGAACTCACGGCCGTCCAGGTCACCGAGGCCCACCTGGCCCGGATCGAGGCCGTCGACGAGAAGGTGCACGCCTTCCTGCACATCGACCGCGAGGGCGCGCTCGCCCAGGCGCGTGCCGTGGACGCCAAGCGCGAGCGCGGCGAGAAGCTCGGCCCGCTGGCCGGCGTCCCGCTCGCGCTGAAGGACATCTTCACCACCGAGGGCGTGCCCACGACCGTCGGCTCGAAGATCCTCGAGGGCTGGATCCCGCCGTACGACGCGACCGTCACGCGCAAGCTGAAGGCCGCCGACGTCGTCATCCTCGGCAAGACCAACATGGACGAGTTCGCCATGGGGTCCTCCACCGAGAACAGCGCCTACGGCCCGACCGGCAACCCGTGGGACCTCACCAAGATCCCCGGCGGCTCCGGCGGCGGTTCCTCCGCCGCGCTCGCCGCCTTCGAGGCCCCGCTGGCCATCGGCACCGACACCGGCGGCTCCATCCGCCAGCCGGCCGCCGTCACCGGCACGGTCGGCGTGAAGCCGACCTACGGCGCGGTCTCCCGTTACGGCATGGTCGCCTTCTCCTCCTCCCTCGATCAGGGCGGTCCCTGCGCCCGCACGGTCCTGGACGCGGCCCTGCTGCACGAGGTGATCGCCGGCCACGACCCGCTGGACTCCACCTCCATCGACGCCCCGGTCCCGCCGGTCGTCGAGGCCGCCCGCAGCGGCAGCGTCGAGGGCATGCGCGTCGGCGTCGTCAAGCAGTTCCGCGGCGAGGGCTACCAGGCCGGCGTCATCCAGCGCTTCGACGAGTCCGTCGCGCTGCTCAAGAAGCTGGGCGCCGAGATCGTCGAGCTGGACTGCCCGTCCTTCGACCTCGCGCTGTCGGCGTACTACCTGATCGCGCCGTCCGAGTGCTCCTCGAACCTGGCCCGCTTCGACGGCCTGCGCTACGGCCTGCGCACCGGCGACGACGGCAGCCACTCGGCGGAGGAGGTCACCTCCTTCACCCGCGAGGCCGGCTTCGGCCCCGAGGTCAAGCGCCGCATCATGCTCGGCACGTACGCCCTTTCGAGCGGCTACTACGACGCGTACTACGGCTCCGCGCAGAAGGTCCGCACGCTGATCAAGCAGGACTTCGACACGGCCTTCGAGCAGGTCGACGTGATCGTCTCCCCGACGACCCCGACCACCGCCTTCGCGATCGGCGAGCGCGCCGACGACCCGATGGCGATGTACCTCGCGGACCTGTGCACCATCCCGACCAACCTGGCGGGCAACGCGGCCATGTCCCTGCCCTGCGGTCTCGCCCCGGAGGACAATCTCCCGGTCGGCCTGCAGATCATCGCCCCGGTGATGAAGGACGAGCGCCTGTACAAGGTGGGCGCCGCCGTCGAGGCCGCCTTCGTGGAAAAGTGGGGGCACCCGCTCCTGGAGGAGGCTCCGTCGCTGTGAGCAAGCTGTCCAAGGCCAAGGACTTCAAGAAGTCCAAGTCCGGTACGTACCTGTCGATGGCCACCACCGCGTTCGGCGCGCTCGGTGTCGCCAAGCAGATCAAGAAGGCCCGCGCCGAGCAGGACACGCTGCGGCTGATCGACGCCACCGTCTCCGCGGTCGCGATCGTCACCGGCCTCGCCATCCTGTACCGCGAGCTGAAGCGACTGGGCGACGACGACGTCCTGCTGGGCTGAGAGGGAAGTTTCACCGTGACCACCACGACCGACCTGGTGTCGTACGAGGACGCACTCGCGTCGTACGACCCCGTCATGGGCCTCGAGGTCCATGTCGAACTCGGCACCAAGACCAAGATGTTCTGCGGCTGCTCGACCTCGCTCGGCGCCGACCCGAACAGCCAGACCTGCCCGGTCTGCCTCGGTCTGCCCGGCGCGCTCCCGGTCGTCAACGCGACCGGCGTCGAGTCCGCCATCAAGATCGGCCTCGCGCTGAACTGCGAGATTGCCGAATGGTGCCGATTCGCCCGGAAGAACTACTTCTATCCGGACATGCCGAAGAACTTCCAGACCTCCCAGTACGACGAGCCGATCGCCTTCAACGGCTACCTCGACGTGCAGCTGGAGGACGGCGAGACCTTCCGCGTGGAGATCGAGCGCGCCCACATGGAGGAGGACACCGGCAAGTCGACGCACGTCGGCGGCGCCACCGGCCGTATCCACGGCGCGTCCCACTCCCTGCTGGACTACAACCGCGCCGGCATCCCGCTCATCGAGATCGTCACCAAGCCGATCGTCGGCGCCGGCGACCGCGCGCCCGAGGTGGCGAAGGCGTACGTCCGTGAGCTGCGTGAGGTCATCCGTGCCCTCGGCGTGTCCGAGGCCCGCATGGAGATGGGCCAGATGCGCTGCGACGTGAACCTGTCGCTGCGCCCCAACGGCACCGAGAAGTTCGGCACCCGCAGCGAGACCAAGAACGTCAACTCGCTGCGCTCGGTGGAGCGTGCGGCCCGGTTCGAGATCATGCGCCACGCGGCCGTGCTCTCCTCCGGCGGCACGATCATCCAGGAGACCCGCCACTTCCACGAGGACACCGGGTCCACGACCTCGGGCCGCGTGAAGGAGGAGGCCGAGGACTACCGGTACTTCCCGGAGCCCGACCTGGTGCCGGTCGCGCCCTCCCGCGAGTGGGTCGAGGAGATCCGCGCGGCCCTGCCCGAGATGCCGCTGGCCCGCCGCACCCGCCTGCTCACCGAGTGGGGCATCTCCGCCACCGACATGCAGGCGATCCTCAACGCCGGTGCGCTGGACCTGATCGTCGCCACCATCGACGCCGGCGCCGACGCGGCCTCCGCCCGCAAGTGGTGGATGGGTGAGCTGGCCCGCAGCGCCAACGAGTCCGGCACCTCGCTGGACGAGCTGGCGATCACGCCGCAGCAGGTGGCCCGGGTGACCGAGCTGGTCGCCAAGGGCGACCTGAACGACAAGCTGGCCCGCCAGGTCATCGAGGGCGTCCTCGCCGGCGAGGGCACGCCGGACGAGGTCGTCGACAAGCGCGGCCTGAAGGTCGTCTCCGACGAGGGTGCGCTCACCGCCGCCGTCGAGGAGGCCATCGCCGGCAACCCGGCCATCGCGGACAAGATCCGCGGCGGCAAGGTGGCCGCCGCCGGCGCCCTGGTCGGCGCCGTCATGAAGGCCACGCGCGGCCAGGCCGACGCGGCCCGCGTCAAGGAGCTGATCCTCGACAAGCTGGGCGTCAGCGAGGGCTGAGCACCACCCACGCGCACGGCAGGCCCCGGGGACACGGTCCCCGGGGCCTGCCGCATGTGAGTGACGCCACAGCAGGTGACAGAGTTCCGACGATTGTCCTGTGACCTGACTCCCAACAGCTGTGAACAAGGCCACGAAAGCCGCAAACGATCATTTCCACCTGTAAGAGTGACTAGGCATTGCTCATGCGTTCTTTGCGGGCTGTTCGGTTGATGGACCACTGTTCCCAGTCAAAGATCCACAATTCAGTCACTCTGGGAGCAGGTACGTGGCAGCCCTTGCACGCTGGTGTGTTCGACGGCGCCTGATCGCCGTTCTGCTGTGGCTCCTCGCCTTCGGCGGGGTCACCGCTGCCGCCGCCGTGGCCGGCTCCGCCTACTCCAACGACTACGACGTCCCCGGCACCCAGGCCGGCCACGCCGCCGAGCTGCTTGCAGAGGGCTTCCCCGGCATGAGCGGCGACAGCGACACCGTCGTCTGGCACACCACGTCCGGCACCGTCCGCGCCGCCGACGTGGAGCAGACCATGACCCGCACGCTGGAGAAGATCGACGACCTGCCCGGCGTGGTGGCAGTCAGCGGCCCGTACAGCGGCCAGGGCGCGGGCCGGATCAGCGCCGACGGGCACACCGCCTACGCCACCGTGACCTTCGCCGACACCGTCGAGCACCTCACCGCCGCCGAGGCACAGACCGTGGTGCACACCGCCAAGGCCGCCGAGGGCGACGGGCTCCAGGTGGAGCTGGGCGGGAGCGCCATCGGGCTGACCAAGACGTCCGGCGGACACCTGGCCGAGGTCGTCGGCGTGGCCGTCGCCGCGCTCGTGCTCCTCCTCGCCTTCGGCTCGCTCGCCGCCTCGCTGCTGCCCATCGCCACCGCCCTGATCGGGGTCGGCACCGCCTACGCTGGGATCGAACTGCTCGGGCACGCCATGACCGTCGCCGACTTCGCGCCCATGCTCGGCATGCTCATCGGGCTCGGCGTCGGGATCGACTACGCGCTGTTCATCGTCACCCGCCACCGACGCGGACTCAAACGCGGGCTGAGCGTCACCGAGGCCGCCACCAACGCCGTCGCCACCACCGGACGCGCCGTCGTCTTCGCGGGTGCGACCGTGTGTATCGCCCTGCTCGGCATGCTCATCCTGCGGCTGAGCTTCCTCAACGGCGTCGCCATCGCCGCCTCGCTGACCGTCGTGCTCACCGTCGCCGCCTCCGTCACCCTGCTGCCCGCCCTGCTGTCGTTCATCGGCATGCGCGCTCTCAGCCGCCGCGAACGGCGCAGGCTGACCGAGCACGGGCCGCAGCCGGAGCTGCCGACCGGGCTCGCGGCCCGCTGGTCGGCGTTCGTCGAGCGCCACCCCAAGAAGCTCGGCGGCCTCGCCGTCGCCGTCATCGCCCTGCTCGCGCTGCCCACGCTCTCTCTCCACCTCGGCACCTCCGACCAGGGCAACGACCCGCAGACCACGACCACCCGCAAGGCCTACGACCTCCTCGCGGACGGCTTCGGGCCGGGCGTCAACGGCCCGCTCACCCTGGTGACGCGCGTAGACGGCGCCCAGGACAGACTCGCCCTCGACAATCTCGACACCACCGTGCGCGGTACCCGCGGTGTCGCCTCAGTTACCCCGGTGACCTACGGCCCCGGCGGCGACACCGCGTACCTCACCGTCGTCCCCGAGTCCGCGCCGCAGTCGCAGGCCACCAGCGACCTCGTCGACCGGCTGCGCACCGACGTGCTGCCCCGCGCCGAGGCCGGCACCTCCCTCGACGTGTACGTCGGCGGAGTCACGGCCTCCTACGACGACTTCGCCGGCGTCATCGTCGGCAAGCTGCCCCTCTTCGTCGGCGTGGTCATCGGCCTGGGCTGTCTGCTGCTCCTGCTCGCCTTCCGGTCCGTCGGCATCCCGCTCAAGGCGGCCGTGATGAACATCGCCGCCGTCGCCGCCGCGTTCGGCGTCGTCGTCACGATCTTCCAGTGGGGCTGGGGCAGCGAACTGCTCGGACTGGGCCGCGCGGGCCCCGTCGAGCCCTTCCTCCCCGTGATCATGGTCTCGGTCCTCTTCGGGCTCTCCATGGACTACCAGGTCTTCCTGGTCAGCCGGATGTACGAGGAGTGGCTGGAGACCGGCGACAACCGGCGCGCCATACGCATAGGGCTCGCCGAGACCAGCCGGGTGATCAACTCCGCGGCGGTCATCATGATCTCCGTCTTCCTCTCCTTCGTCCTCAGCGGCGACCGGGTCATCGCCATGTTCGGCATAGCGCTGGCCTCCGCCGTCGCCCTGGACGCCTTCGTCCTGCGCACCCTGCTGGTGCCCGCCCTGATGCACCTGCTCGGCGCCGCAAACTGGTGGCTGCCGCGGAGCCTGGACCGCGTCCTGCCCCGCATCAGCATCGAGCCGCCCGAGTGCCGCGCCGCCCATGAGAGGCTGGCCGCTGCGACGGACGCCGAGGTGGCGGACGTACTGGCGAAGGAGCGGCAGCAGGATGTACGCGATATCCCTGGGTGACGACGGAGCCCGGCTGCGGCCGCTGGAGCCCTGGCACGCCGAGGAGTTCCTGGCGCACCTGGAGCGGGGACGCGCGTTCATCAATCAGTACGTTCCCTTCGGGTCCAAGGCCGTCGACATCCCCACGGCGCGCGAGGCACTCCAGCGCTACGCCGACATGCGCGCCGCCGGCACCGCCTCGCTGCACGGGCTGTGGCTGGACGGCACGCTCGTCGGCGGCGTGCTCACGCTGAACTTCGACGCCGAGAACGGCACCTGCGAGGTCGGCTGCTGGCTGGAACCGGCGGCGACCGGGCGCGGGCTGATCACCCGGGCGATGCGGGTGCTCATCGACTGGGCCGTCGAGGAGCGCGGCATTTACCGCGTCGAGTGGGTCGCCTCCGCCGGCAACGTTCCCAGCATCAACGTCGCCC
This sequence comes from Streptomyces sp. NPDC014006, assembly GCF_043088925.1. Lineage (NCBI taxonomy): Bacteria > Bacillati > Actinomycetota > Actinomycetes > Kitasatosporales > Streptomycetaceae > Streptomyces > Streptomyces sp. NPDC014006. The sequence continues at coordinate 66,898 of NZ_JBICAJ010000012.1, forward strand.
GCCGCCTCGGCATGACCCGCGACGGGGTGCGGCGCGCGGCCTACCTCCACCACGGCGAACGGCACGACCTGGAGGTCTGGTCGGTGCTCGCCCCCGAATGGCGCGCGGCACGCGCGTGACGCGCGCCGACGGCCGGTGACGATCATTAAGGCGCCTCTCAGACTCCGTCCGTACGGTGCGGAACATGGCTACCAAGACTGAGCACGAGGCCGCGGCGACGCCGGCCGACGAGGCGACCGAGACCGATAAGGAGACGCAGACCGACCACGAGACGCGGACCGAGCAGGAGACGCCCGCAGCGCAAGCGCGGGAAGCCGAGCAGCAGGAAGGCGGTCCCTCCGGGGTCGGTCAGGGCGCCGGCGCCGTCGTCGCCGCCGCCCTGGGCGTCGTCTCGCTCACCGGCGGCTGGACGGGCACCGTGGCCTCCGCGCGCGAGTCGCTCATCGGCCAGCTGCACACCTCGTCGTCCTCGAGCGTCGCGACGATGGTCAAGGAGGGCTACGGCGACGCCTGGCAGGCCACCGCGCTGTGGGCCGGCCTGTTCGCGCTGGCGGCGCTGGTCGTGGGCGTGGTCGTGCTCGCCCGGCCCGCGTTCGGCGCCCCCGGCCGGCCGCAGGCGCCGTGGATCAAGTCGGTCGCCTGGGCGGGTGTCTCGCTCGGCGTGATCGGTCTGCTCCTGGCGGTCCTGAAGTACACGGACGTACTCCTGGGCCTGCCCGCCACGAGCTGACGCCGTCGGTGGTCTTAGGACCACCGCAGTGCCTTACGGCGGCCCTGAGTCCCCTTGCCCGCGTCTAAGGCCCCGCGCGGCGCGCAAGATGCGGAACTCTCCCGATGTGGCGGACCCCCCTGGGAGACGAGAGTTGAGGCATCGCAGAAAGCGAAGCACCGACTCTCTTCCCGCAGGGGGACCACATGTACGAGTACGACGTCCAGCAGGCCCGAGCCGCCGAGCTGATCCGCCGGGCCGACCAGGAGCGCCTGGCCCGAGAGGCCGTACGCGCCGGCCGCGCCGCCCGCCGTGATGCCGCCGCACGCACCAGCGAGGCCGAGGCGCATACCGGCCGCCCGCGCCGCCGCTGGTCCACCCGGGCCGCGTGAGCGGCCCGACGCCGGGTGCGGGGAACGGCCGTACGGGGGTCGGCCGCCCGCACCCGGCGAGACCCACGCCGACAGATCCGCCCAGCGCCACCGACACCGGCCTCCCGACGGGGCCGGTGTCCGGCTTTTCGGCGGCGAAGGGGGCGGAGCCCCCGGGGCCGGCGGTTCGGGCGTCCGGACCGGTCCCGGTGGCCGGGCGCATCGGGGACCCCCGGTCGCCGGCCGAGGACCCGGCGGGCCCCTCTGCCGGCGCGGCCGCCGCCGCGTCGACCGGTCGTGGCGGCCCGGCGGCCGATCTGCCCCCGGCGAAAACCGGTGCCCCGTTGTCAGGGCCCCGTGCGATGCTCTCCGGCGTGGAGACCAGGTCCGTCAGTCCGGTGTTCGTCGGTCGTGCCGACGAGTTGGAGACGTTGCACGAGGCGCTCGCCCGCGCCGCCACGGGCGAGCCGCAGGCGTTGCTCATCGCGGGGGAGGCAGGCGTCGGCAAGACACGGCTGGTGGAGGAGTTCGCCACTGCCGCCTGCCGGCAGGGCGCCGTCGTCGCGCTCGGCGGCTGCGTCGAGATCGGCGCCGACGGCCTGCCGTTCGCCCCGTTCTCGGCCGCCCTGCGCGCCCTGCGCCGCGAACTGCCCGCCGACGTCGCCGCAGCGGCCGCAGGCCAGGAGGACGAACTGGCCCGTCTGCTGCCCGAGCTGGGCGAGACCAGCCCCGGCCGGCACGACGAGGAGGGCATGGCCCGCCTCTTCGAACTCACCGCCCGCCTGCTCCAGCAGATCGCCGCCGAGCGGACCGTCGTCGTCGCCCTGGAGGACCTGCACTGGGCCGACGCCTCCACCCGCCACCTCCTCGCCTACCTGCTGCGCACCCTGCGCTCCGGCCGCCTCGTCGTCCTCGGCACCTACCGCTCCGACGACATCCACCGCCGCCACCCCCTGCGCCCCCTCCTCGCCGAACTCGACCGGCTGCGCACCGTCCACCGCCTCGACATCGCCCGCTTCACCCGCGAGGAGGTCTGCCGCCAGGTCGCCGGCATCATCGCCGGTGAACCCGACCCCGACCAGGTCGACGACATCTTCGAACGCTCCGACGGCAACGCCTTCTTCGTCGAGGAACTCGCCGTCGCCGCCCACGCGGGCTGCTGTACCGGCCTCACGGACACCCTGCGCGACCTGCTCCTGGTCCGCGTCGAGGCGCTGCCCGAGAGCGCCCAGCGGGTCGTCCGGGTCGTCGCCGAAGGCGGCTCCACCGTCGAGTACCGGCTGATCGCCGCCGTCGCCTCCCTCGCTGAGGACGACCTCATCGAGGCCCTGCGCGCCGCCGTCAACGCCAGCATCCTCATCCCCAACCCTGCCGGCGACGGCTATCGCTTCCGCCACTCCCTGGTCCGCGAAGCCGTCAGCGACGACCTGCTGCCCGGCGAGCGCTCCCGCCTCAACCGCCGTTACGCCGAGGCCCTGGAGAGCGACCCCACCCTCGTCCCGGCCGACCAGCGCGTCATGCGCCTGGCCAGCTACTGGTACCACGCACACGACCCCGCCAAGGCGCTGCCCGCCGTCCTGGACGCCTCGGTCACCGCCCGCCGCCGGCACGCCTACAGCGAGCAACTCGGCCTGCTGGAACGCGCGATGGAGCTGTGGGACGCCGTCCCCGAGGACGTACGGGCGCGCCTGCGGCCGCACGACCACGCCGAGGCCTATCCGGCCTGCGGCTGCGACACCGCCACCACGCCCCTGCGCTACCTCGACCTGATGGCCGAAGCGGCCGTGGCCGGACGCCTCTCCATGGAACGCGAACGAGCCCTGAAGATCACCAAGCGGGCGCTGCGACTGCTGGAGGACGACCCCGACCCGCTGCGCGCCGCCTGGTTCTGGAGCCAGCGCTCCCGCCTGGTGCAGTCCCTCGCCCGCGGCGACGGCTGGGCCGAACTGGCCACCGCGCAGGAGCTGGTGCGCGGCCTGCCGCCGTCCACCGTGCACGCCGAGGTGCTCACCGCCGTCGCCGGCTGGTCGATGCTGCACCAGCCGGGCGCCGAGGCGCTCGCGGCCGCGGAGAGGGCGGTGGAGTACGCGCGCATGGTGGACGCCCGTTCCATCGAGCTGAACGCCCGGCTGACCCTCGGCGGGCTCATGGTCGACTCCGGTGCCGTCGACGAAGGCCTCGCCGAGATGCGCCAGGTCATGGAGCAGGCGATCCAGGAGGGCGTACCGCCCGTCGCCGGCCGCGCGTACATCAACCTGCCCTCCGAGCTGGAGTCGGTCGGCCGCTCCCGGGAAGCCGCCGCCGTCCTGCGCGAAGGAACCGCCTACGCCCGCAAGTTCGGGCTGCTCGACTCCGAGTCGTGGGTGTGGGGCAACCTCTCCGACTCGCTGTACTCGCTGGGGGAGTGGGACGGCGCCGCGCAGGCCGCGGAGAACGCCCTGCGCCGCGGGCAGAGCGCCAAGCCGCAGGGCACGGGCGCGCTGTGTCTGGCCCACCTCGCCCTCGCCCGAGGCGATCTGGCCGAGTCGGAACGCCAACTGAACGCCTCGCGTGAGCACTTCGGCTCACACGACCCGATGCCCCAGCAGCGGCTGCCGCTGGCCCGCATCGCCGTCGGCGTGGCCGCCGCCCAGGGCCGCCTCCTCGACGCCCGCGCGGAACTGGAGCGCGCCCTGGACGCCGGGACACCGCCCGGCACCCACCGCTACGCCTGGCCCCTGCTGGTGGCGGCCGCCACCGCCGAAGCGGACGCGCTCACCTCGCCCACGGCCGAGCAGGACCGCGAGCGGATCCTCGCCCGCATCCTCCGGACCGTCAAGCAGCTCACCACGGCCGCCCCGATCTGGCACGCCCACGAGCAGTGGGTCCGCGCCGAAGTGCTGCGCGCGGAGGGCCGGGCCACCCCCGGCACCTGGTCACCGGTCGTCACCGCCTTCGAGGCCCTGGAACGCCCCTACGACCTCGCCCGCGTCCGCCACCGCCTCGCCGAAGCCCTTATCACCGTCGGCGGCGACGACGAGCGGGCCCGCGCCACCGAATTGCTCCGCCTGTCCCACGCCGTCGCCGACCACCTGGGAGCCCGCCCGCTGGCCGACGCCACCGCCCTGATCGCCCGCCGCGCCCGGCTGCCCCTGACCGGCCCCGCACAGCCCGACCCGGCCGCCGCCGACCCGGCCGAGGCCCTCGGCCTCACCATCCGCGAACGGGACGTGCTGCGCCTGGTCTCCGCCGGCCGCACCAACCGCCAGATAGCCGAGGAGCTGTTCATCTCCCCGAAGACCGCCAGCGTCCATGTGTCCAACATCCTGGCCAAGCTGGGCGTCTCCGGCCGCGGTGAGGCGGCGGCCGTGGCCCACCGGCTGGGCCTGTACACCGAGGCTCTCCCTGTGCGGGCCGCACGCTGAGACGTAGGGTGGAGGGAACCGGCAGCGGGGAGGGGCGATGTTCAACGTCTTCGAGGAAGTGTTCGCGCCCGGCCGCAAGCACACCCGCGACGAGCAGAACCGGCTGGAACTGACCCGGGAGGACGTCGGCGACGGCGACCCCGGGCGTGGCCCGATAGACCTGGCGTCCGGCAAGGTGGTCGTACGCCCGCCGGGCCCGGAGCAGGACGAGGACGACCCCCCGGAGTGAGCGCCCTCAGCGGACCCGCACCTCCAGGATCCGGTCGTCCCCGCTCTTCGGCTCACCACGTCCGTCGGTGTTGCTGGTACTGACCCAGAGCCTGTCCCCACCGGCCGCGACCACCGTGCGCAGCCGCCCGTACTCGCCCCGCAGGAAGTCCTGCGGCGCGGCGGACGCCTGCGTGCCCCTGAGGGGAATCCGCCACAACCGCTGCCCCTTGAGCGAGGCCATCCACACACAGCCGCCGGCGTAGGCGATACCGCTGGGCGAGGCGTCGTCCGTGTGCCACTGAGCGACCGGATCGACGTACGCGCTGTCACCGGACCGCCCCTCGGCATCCGGCCACCCGTAATTGCCACCGGGCTTGATCGCATTCAGCTCGTCCCAGGTGTCCTGCCCGAACTCCGAGGCGAACAGCCGCTGCTTGCCGTCCCAGGCGAGCCCCTGCACGTTCCGGTGCCCGTAGGAGTACACGGGGGAGTCCGGGAACGGGTTCCCCGGCGCTGGTTCGCCCTCCGGCGTGAGCCGCAGGATCTTCCCGCCGAGCGACTTCCAGTCCTGCGCGAGCCCCCGCTCCCCGGTCTCGCCCGTGCCGGCGTACAGCATCCGGTCCGGTCCGAAGGCGATCCGTCCGCCGTTGTGGATCACGCCCTTGGGAATGCCCTTGAACACCGTGTCGGGAGCGCCCAGCTGCTCGCCCGCCGGCTTCCGGGCGTCGTAGATCATGCGGGCGATGCGGTTGTCCGAGGCGGAGGTGAAGTACGCGTAGATCATGTGGTCCGAGGCGTAGTCCGGGGACAGCGCGATGCCCAGCAGCCCGCCCTCGCCGTCCGCCGCGACTCCGGACACCTCTCCCAGCTCGGTCTTCTTCCCCGTCTTGTCGTCGACACGGATGATCGTGCCCTTGTCCCGCGACGCCACCAGCAGGCCACCGTCCGGCAGCGGAGCGAGCCCCCACGGCGAGTCCAGTCCGGTCGCGACGGTACGCACCACCGTCACGGTGCCCTTCGCCGCCGGAGCGGACTCCGTGGGTGACACGGAAGCCGTCGGCGACGCCGCACGACTCGCCGAGGCGCCGGCCCGCTCCGGCGATCCCCCGCCGGAGGAACACCCGGCCGCCACCACGAGCACGACCGTGCCCAACAGAGCCACCCCAACTCGCCGCCGCCGCACGCTCCGCTCCCTTCACCGCCCCCTAGTTCATACGCCCCCCGCCCCTCCAAGGTTCCCGCCCCCCAAACCCGACGCACGGCATGGGCTGCGCACCCGGCGCCGTGGCCGGCCGGGGGTGGGACGCGCAGCCCGTCGCTGACGGGTGCCTCCCCCAAGCTCTTCGAGCAGGGGGGACCCCCAGCCCACCGGTGCCGCCCCAGGCGGCACGACCGTCCGCGGCTTGGCAGGACCGGACTGCCCGCCCGCGGCCGCGCGGGGTGGCTGGACGAGCCGTCCGCTCGCAGCCGCGCAGGTTGGCGCCTGCCCGGTGTGGCGGCCCGCCGCCAAGCCGACGACGGCCGGCAGCCGCGTACGGCGGGAAGGGGACGGGGTGGGGGTCTCCGCCCGCAGCGGCCGGCACCGGCACACCGAGCGCTCGTCGGGAACGGGCGGCCGGACCGAGGACGGACACACCCCACCCGGCCCCGACCCACAACGCACCGCAGGCGCGACACCAGCCACCCACCGCACCGCAACGGGCCGCAGGCACAAAAGGGGCGCGGGGTGTATTCAACATGCGGCTCCGCCGCGTGGGCGCGACCAGCCACAACGCACCCCGCAGACGAACGACGACCTCAGTCCCAAGACCCCCGCGCCCCCGGCAACCCCCCCAACTCCCGCAAATCCGCGGAGCGCAACCGCACGCCCACCGCCCCCGCGTTCTCCGAAACCCACCGCTCCCGCTTGGCCCCGGGCACCGGCACCACATGCCGCCCCTGCGCCAACACCCACGCCAACGCCACCTGCGCAGGCGTCACGGACGACCCGTGCCGCCGCGCCACCCGCCGCAGCCCCGCGACAATCGGCTGGTTCGCCGCCATCATCTCCGCCGTGAACCGCGGATGCCGCGCCCGCATGTCGTCCGGCTCGAACCCCTCACCCGGCGTCAACGTGCCGGTCAGGAACCCGTTCCCCAACGGCATCGCCGCCAGGAAACCCACCCCCCGCGCCTCACACCACGGCAGCAGCGTCCGCGCCGCCTCCGGCGACCACACCGACAGCTCCGCCTCGACCGTACTCACCGGAAAAACCTGCTGCACCCGCTGCAACTGCCGCAGCGTCCCCTCGTACAGCCCGCGCCGCCCCCCGGCCCGCCGCCCGCCGCGCACCCCCACCGCGCACAGCCCCAGCGCCCGCACCTTCCCGGCCTGCACCAGCTCCGCCATCGCGCCCCACGTCTCCTCGACGGGCACCTCGGGGTCGGCACGATGCAACTGGTAAAGATCGATCACATCCGTCTGCAGCCGCCGCAGCGACGCGTCACACGCCCGCTTCACATACCCCGGCCGCCCGTTCGCCACGATGTGCTGATCACCCACCAGCAGCCCGACCTTCGTCGACACGAACGCGTCCGCCCGCCGCTCCTTCAGCACCCGCCCCAGGAGCAACTCGTTGGTGAACGGCCCGTACATGTCCGCGGTGTCCAGCAGCGTCGAGCCCAGATCGAGCGCCCGGTGCACCGCTCTGAGCGACTCGTCGCCCCGTTGCCGAGACCGGCTGTACGCCCAGCTCATCGGCATGCACCCGAGTCCGACGGCTCCCACGGAGAGTGCCGCCGCCCCGATCGTCCTGCGCTCCACCTGCTCGTGACCCTCCCTCTCCTGGCGTCCCAACCTAACCTCTGCACCTGCGAGGACCTGACATAGCCTCCACTCATGACTGCTGACGTGACCGCCGATGTGTGGCTGCCCCTCCCACCCGACGAGATCGAGGGCCTTCCCGCGGGCCCGACGTACCGTTTCTGGAACGGTGAGCCGGAGTTCCCCGCCGACCCGGCCGACTGCGCCTTCTACGTCGTGCCGTACATGAAGCCGAGCGGCGTCGGCGTGCGCCCGCTGCCCGAGATGCGCGGTGTCCAGGTCGTCCAGACGCTCTCCGCCGGCATCGACCACGTCCAGCCCGGTCTGCGCCACCTCCGCCCCGGCGTCCGCCTGTGCAACGCCCGCGGCGTGCACGAGGCGAGCACCGCCGAACTGACCCTGACCCTCATCCTGTCCTCCCTGCGCGGCATCCCCGACTTCGTGAAGGCGCAGGAACGAGGCGAGTGGCTCGGCGGTTTCCGTCCCGCCCTCGCCGACAAGACCGTCCTCATCGTCGGCTACGGCTCGATCGGCGCCGCGATCGAGGACCGGCTCGCGCCGTTCGAGCTCGCGCGGGTGGTGCGCGTCGCACGCTCCGCGCGCACCACGGAGCGCGGCCTTGTGCACCCGCTCACCGATCTGCCCGCCCTGCTGCCCGAGGCGGACGTCGTCGTGCTGTCCACCCCGCTCACCGACGCCACCCGGCATCTCGTCGACGGCGAGTTCCTGGCTCGGATGAAGGACGGCGCCCTGCTCGTCAACGTCGCGCGCGGCCCCGTCGTCGACACCAAGGCGCTGCTCGCCGAACTGGAGAGCGGCCGTGTCACCGCCGCCCTGGACGTCACCGACCCCGAGCCGCTGCCGCGCGATCACCCCCTGTGGCGTGCACCCGGCGTGCTCATCAGCCCGCATGTCGGAGGCCCCACGTCCGCCTTCCTGCCGCGCGCCGAGCGGCTGCTCGTCGACCAGTTGACCCGTTTCGTGAACCGCGAGCCGCTGCGCAACGTGATCCTCACGACGGGGGAGGACGGCGGCGCGTAACCCGGTCGAGGAGCCGCACGGCAATCGCCGGGTCCGGTTCGGGTACCCTCCGCAGTCTCCCGGATGCGGCCCGTACCCGCGTTCCCGCTGGTCGTCACGGAGCGTAGAGGAACTATGTCCCTGAGTGACGAGACTGGTGTATCGTCCCGACAGGGGCTGCGCCGCGCGCCGTTCGGCGCCGGGGAGGACATCTCAGAGTTGTGAGGGGGGCGACGGGCGATGTACGGCCTTTGGACCGACGATCCGACGCTGTCGGACCGCCGACGACGACCCTGGCGCACGGCGGCACGCGCACGCGGCCACCACGCCGGCCACAGCGCGCACAAGAGCCGAACCGGCCACATCGGCCAACATCACGGCGGCCATCCGCACCACAGCGGTCAGGGCCACGGCGGTCAGGGCCACGGCGGTCACCCGGCCCACGGCAGCCGGCGCAGCCACCGCAGCCACCACAGTCAGCACACCCCGCACTCCCGCAGGCCCGGCGCGCGCAGGAGGAACGCCCACCCGCCGCACCGGGACCCCAGGGACCCGGGAACCGCGCGGACCGGGAGGCCACGGTGAGCTCGTCCCCGTCCTCCGTGACCACCCTGGACGGCGCGCTGCGGACGCCGCCGTCCGTCTCTGCGCCGCTGCCGCGCCCGCCGGCCGGTGACGGCCGGCGCAACCTCGTCCACCAGCTGCTCCTGGCCCTCGTCTGCGCGGCCTACGCCGTCGGCTCCTCGTTCGACTGGGGCTCGCGGGAAGTCGCTCTGATCATGGGCGACTTCGGGCTCGCCGTCGCAGCGGGCGCCGCGTCGGTCTCCTGCTTCTTCTACGCGCGCATCCGCCGGGTCTGCTTCCGCCCCGCCTGGATGCTGTTCGCCGTCTCCTCGGCCATGGCGGCCCTCGGCAACGGCGTCTGGGGCTGGTACGAGGTCGTGCTGGACCGGCCAGTTCCCAGCCCGTCCATCGCCGACCTGTTCTTCCTGTGCTTCGCGCCGCCCGCGATCGTCGGCCTGCTGGTGCTGGCCACGCGGCCGGTGACGAAGGCCGGTTGGGTGTGCCTGGCGCTGGACGCCTGGCTGATCGCCGGCTCGCTGCTCACGCTGGCCTGGAGCCTCGCGCTCGCCCAGGCGGCGAAGTTCGACGGCCCCAGCGTCGCCCACGCCGCCCTGTCGCTGGCCTACCCGCTGCTGGACATCGCGCTGGTCAGCATGGTGCTCGTCCTGCACTTCCGGCGTTCGGCGGTGAACCGCACGGCCGTCAACACAGCGATCGGGGCGCTCGCCCTCACGGTGATGTGCGACGCGCTGTTCACCTCGCCGCTGCTGCACAACAGCTACCGCTCGGGCCAACTGCTCGACGCGGGCTGGTTCGCGGGCTCGCTGCTGCTCGCCTACGCCCCCTGGGCCGCGCCCCGGCACCCGCGCGTGGGCCCCGCCCGCGGGCACACACGCGTGGTGCACGAGCACCTGCCCGGCGGCCGGCGCGGCGAGCCCCACCACCCCGAAAACCGGCACGGCGAGCACCTCCGCCCCGAAATCCCACGCGGCGAGAACCCGCACATCGAAAGCCCACGCGGCGAGCACCACCGCCCCGAAATCCCACGCGGTGACCATCACACCGGCGGCCGGCGCGGCGGTCACCACCCGGTGCCCGAGCCCCATGCGCCCGCCTCCACGGCGACGGCCCCCGTCCCCGCCGCCACGCCGCCCGCGCAGGGACCCGCCCCGGCCGGCGACTCCGGCCGGTACCCGGCCACCCGGCCCATCACCGGCTCCCTCGCCGCCCTCACGCCGTACCTGGCCGCCGCGGTCTGCACGCTGGGGATCCTCTACAACGTCCTCAACGGCCACAGCGTCTCGCGCGTGGTGCTGCTGACCGGCGGCACGGTCGTGCTCGCGCTCGTGGTCCGCCAGGGCATCATGCTGCTGGACAACATCACCCTCACCCAGGAACTGGCGCAGAAGGAGAACCACTTCCGCTCCCTGGTGCAGGGCTCCAGCGACGTCATCATGATCGCCGCGCCCAGCGGCGTCCTGCGCTACGTCTCCCCGGCCGCCGCCGGCGTCTACGGATGCCCCGCCGAGGACCTCGTGGGGACGGAACTGGCCAACCTGATCCACCCCGAGGACCTGGGGTGCGTCGTGCACGAGGTGCGCCGCTTCCTCGCCGCCAACCCGCAGGAGGAACCCACCACCCGCATCGAGTGCCGCTTCCGCTCCGGCGACGGCGGCTGGCTCAACGTCGAGTCGACCGTCAACCGGCACCAGGGCGGCCTGATCTTCAACAGCCGGGACGTGACCGAAAGAGTGCGGCTGCAGGCGCAGCTCCAGCACAACGCCGAGCACGACCCGCTCACCGACCTGCCCAACCGCTCGCTGTTCACCCGGCGTGTGCAGCAGGCGCTGTCCGGCCGCCGGGCCAGCGACCGCGGGCTCGCGCTGCACAACACCGCGGTGCTCTTCATCGACCTCGACGGCTTCAAGGCCGTCAACGACACCATCGGCCACCAGGCCGGCGACGAGCTGCTCGTGCAGGCCGCCCGCAGACTGCAGGACGCCGTCCGGCAGGGGGACACCGCGTCCCGGCTCGGCGGCGACGAGTTCGCGGCGCTGATCGCCGGCGACAACACCCGCGACCGCACGGAGCGAGAGCGTCACATCCTGGAGCTCGCCGACCGCCTCAGGCTCACGCTCTCGCAGCCGTACGAGATCGGCGGCAACGACGTCCGGGTCGCCGCCTCCATCGGTGTCGCCTTCGCCGAACCGGGCCTCGGCGCGGGTGAGCTGCTGCGCAACGCCGATCTCGCGATGTACCGCGCCAAAGCGGGGGGCAAGGGCCGGGTCGAGCTGTACCGGCCGCAGATGCAGCACGACGTCGTGCGCAAGGCGGAGCTGGCCGGCCGGCTCAGGGCGGCGCTGCACGACGGCGAGTTCTGTCTGCTGCACCAGCCGGTGGTGCAGCTGGAGGACGGCCGGATCACGGCGGTGTCCGCGCAGGCGCGCTGGCGTTCCTCGCAGGGCGTGCTGTTCACACCCGCCGAGTTCCTGCGGGTCGCGGAGGACAGCGACAAGACCGCGGAGCTGGGCCGCTGGATGCTCCAGGAGGCCGTCGAGCAGGCCGCCGAGCGCACCGGTTCCGGCCGCGCCGTACCGGTGGCCGTACGGGTCTCGGCGCGGCGGCTGCTGGACCGGTCGATGCCGCCCGGCTCGATCGAGGCCCTGCTGACCCGGCACGGGCTGCCCTCCAGGGCCCTGGTGATCGAGCTGGCCGATCTGGACCCGCGGGTGCCGCTGGATGAGCTGGAGCGGCGTCTGGCGGCCCTCAGACGGCTCGGTGTGCGCATCGCCCTTGATGGGTTCGGCAGCGGCTACGCGGCGATCACGGCGCTTCGGCGCCTGCCCGTCGACGTACTGAAGCTGGACCGAAGCCTGGTCGAAGGGATCGTGGAGTCCGCCCGTCTGCACAAGATCACCGGCGGGCTGCTGCGGATCGCCGCCGACCTGGGACTGCCGTCCGTCGCCGAGGGCGTGGACCTGCCCGAACAGGTCGTCGCCCTGCGCGCGATGGGCTGCACCCACGGCCAGGGCATGGCCTTCGCCGGACCGCTCGACGAGTACCGGCTGCGCAGAGCGCTCACTTCCGGCCACTGCCCGGTGCCGCAGGGCCCCGCCGAGCCGGCGCTCGCGGGCGGATATCGCGCAGGTGTTCCTGCCGTTCTGGGAGGCAGGACGACTTTGCGCTCACATGATGAGACTCCCGTCCCACCCACTTGACACCGGGTGTGTGCCGGGGGGAGGGTCAGTGCCATGCGCACCCGAATTCTCGTACTTGGACAGCGCGTCGGCTGACGCTGAGCCCCGATCGCTCAGCGACCTCCACCCGGCGCGCTCCCCTCGCTTGCCTTACGGCACGAGGGGTTTTTTGTTGCACAGGCAGCAATCAGGCTTCGCCCAAACTTCGCTAAAACCCTCAGCATCGAGAAGAGAATGCCGATGACCGAGCAGGCCACCGGGGCCCATCCGCAGCCGCGGCCCCGATCCGGAGGACAGCAGTCCGCCCCCGTCGAGCACGTCACGGGTGCGCAGTCCCTCATCCGCTCCCTCGAGGAGGTCGGCGCTGACACGGTATTCGGCATTCCGGGCGGTGCGATCCTGCCGGCCTACGACCCGCTGATGGACTCGACGCGGGTGCGCCACGTCCTGGTCCGCCACGAGCAGGGCGCCGGCCACGCGGCCACCGGCTACGCGCAGGCCACCGGCAAGGTCGGCGTCTGCATGGCCACCTCCGGCCCCGGCGCCACCAACCTGGTCACCCCGATCGCCGACGCGCACATGGACTCCGTGCCGATGGTGGCGATCACCGGCCAGGTCGCCTCCAGCTCGATCGGCACGGACGCCTTCCAGGAGGCGGACATCGTCGGCATCACCATGCCGATCACCAAGCACAACTTCCTCGTCACCAGGGCCGCGGACATCCCGCGGGTCATCGCGCAGGCGTTCCACATCGCCTCCACCGGCCGCCCGGGCCCGGTCCTGGTCGACATCGCCAAGGACGCCCTCCAGGCGAAGACCACCTTCACCTGGCCGCCCACCATGGACCTGCCCGGCTACCGCCCGGTGACCAAGCCGCACGCCAAGCAGATCCGCGAGGCCGCGAAGCTCATCACCGCCGCGAAGCGCCCCGTCCTCTACGTCGGCGGCGGCGTGCTGAAGGCGAAGGCGACCGCCGAGCTGAAGGTCCTCGCCGAACTGACCGGAGCGCCCGTCACCACCACCCTGATGGCGCTCGGCGCGTTCCCCGACAGCCACCCGCTGCACGTGGGAATGCCGGGCATGCACGGTGCGGTCACCGCCGTCACCGCGCTGCAGAAGGCCGACCTGATCGTCGCCCTCGGCGCCCGCTTCGACGACCGTGTCACCGGCAAGCTGGACAGTTTCGCGCCGTACGCGAAGATCGTCCACGCCGACATCGACCCGGCCGAGATCGGCAAGAACCGCGCCGCGGACGTGCCGATCGTCGGGGACGCCCGCGAGGTCATCGCCGACCTGATCCAGGCCGTGCAGAAGGAGCACAGCGAGGGCAACCAGGGCGACTACACCGCCTGGTGGAAGGACCTCAGCCGCTGGCGCGAGACCTACCCGCTCGGCTACGACCAGCCCGAGGACGGCTCGCTGTCGCCGCAGCAGGTCATCGAGCGCATCGGGCAGCTCGCCCCCGAGGGCACGATCTTCGCCGCGGGCGTCGGCCAGCACCAGATGTGGGCCGCGCACTTCGTCAAGTACGAGAAGCCGGCGACCTGGCTGAACTCCGGCGGCGCCGGAACCATGGGCTACGCCGTCCCGGCCGCCATGGGCGCCAAGGCCGGCGCGCCCGACCGGACGGTGTGGGCGATCGACGGCGACGGCTGCTTCCAGATGACCAATCAGGAGCTGACCACCTGCGCCCTCAACGGCATCCCGATCAAGGTCGCCGTCATCAACAACGGCGCCCTCGGCATGGTCCGCCAGTGGCAGACGCTGTTCTACAACCAGCGGTACTCCAACACCGTCCTGCACTCCGGTCCGGAGCACGACGGCAAGGCGCCCGCCCAGGGCACCCGCGTCCCCGACTTCGTCAAGCTGTCGGAGGCCATGGGCTGCCACGCGATCCGCTGCGAGGACCCCGCCGACCTCGACAAGGTCATCGAGGAGGCGAACGCCATCAACGACCGCCCGGTCGTCATCGACTTCATCGTCCACCAGGACGCCATGGTCTGGCCGATGGTCGCCGCCGGCACCTCCAACGACGAGATCATGGCCGCCCGGGACGTCCGCCCCGACTTCGGCGACAACGAAGACGACTGAGCGAGAGAGACGTAGAAAAGACCATGTCCAAGCACACGCTCTCCGTCCTGGTGGAGAACACGCCCGGCATCCTCGCCCGGATCGCCGCCCTGTTCTCCCGGCGCGGCTTCAACATCGACTCGCTCGCGGTCGGCGTCACCGAGCACCCCGACATCTCCCGCATCACCATCGTGGTCGGCGTCGAGGACCTCCCGCTGGAGCAGGTGACCAAGCAGCTCAACAAGCTGGTCAACGTCCTCAAGATCGTCGAGCTGGAGCCGGCGCAGGCCGTGCAGCGCGAACTCGTCCTGGTGAAGGTGCGCGCCGACAACGAGACGCGCTCGCAGATCGTCGAGATCGTCCAGCTCTTCCGCGCCAAGACCGTGGACGTCTCCCCGGACGCCGTCACGATCGAGGCGACCGGCTCGAGCGACAAGCTGTCCGCAATGCTGAAGATGCTCGAGCCGTACGGCATCAAGGAACTGGTGCAGTCCGGCACGATCGCCATCGGCCGCGGCGCCCGTTCGATCACTGACCGGTCGCTGCGCGCGCTGGACCGGTCGGCGTAACGACGGATTCGGGCGGCCGGGTGACACCGGCCGCCCGTATACCGAGACCCCGAAACTTCCCTTCCCCCCGCCGTCATACGGTGGGACGCAACACCCGTACACAAGGAGAGAACCCAAAGTGGCCGAGCTGTTCTACGACGCCGACGCCGACCTGTCCATCATCCAGGGCCGCAAGGTCGCGGTCATCGGTTACGGCAGCCAGGGCCACGCCCACGCGCTGTCGCTGCGTGACTCGGGTGTCGACGTGCGTGTCGGTCTGCACGAGGGCTCCAAGTCCAAGGCCAAGGCCGAGGAGCAGGGTCTGCGCGTCGTGACCCCGGCCGAGGCCGCCGCCGAGGCCGACGTCATCATGATCCTGATCCCGGACCCGATCCAGGCCCAGGTCTACGAGGAGTCCATCGCCCCCAACCTGTCGGACGGCAAGGCGCTGTTCTTCGCCCACGGCTTCAACATCCGCTTCGGCTTCATCAAGCCCCCGGCCGGCGTGGACGTCGCCCTGGTCGCCCCGAAGGGCCCGGGCCACCTGGTCCGCCGCCAGTACGAGGAGGGCCGCGGCGTCCCCGCGATCGCCGCCGTCGAGCAGGACGCCACCGGCAACGCCTTCCCGCTGGCCCTGTCGTACGCGAAGGCCATCGGCGGCACCCGCGCCGGCGTCATCAAGACGACCTTCACCGAGGAGACCGAGACCGACCTGTTCGGTGAGCAGGCCGTGCTGTGCGGCGGCACCGCCGCCCTGGTCAAGGCCGGCTTCGAGACCCTGGTCGAGGCGGGCTACCAGCCGGAGATCGCCTACTTCGAGTGCCTGCACGAGCTGAAGCTGATCGTGGACCTCATGTACGAGGGCGGCCTGGAGAAGATGCGCTGGTCCGTCTCCGAGACCGCCGAGTGGGGCGACTACGTCACCGGTCCGCGCATCATCACCGACGCCACCAAGGCCGAGATGAAGCAGGTCCTCACCGAGATCCAGGACGGCACCTTCGCCCAGACCTGGATGGACGAGTACCACGGCGGTCTGAAGAAGTACAACGAGTACAAGCAGCAGGACGCCGAGCACCTGCTGGAGACCACCGGCAAGCAGCTGCGCAAGCTGATGAGCTGGGTGAACGAGGAGGCGTAAGCCTCATGCCGAGGGGGTGCCGTCCCTCTCCCGTCGTCCGCCCGCACGGCAGACGGGAGAGGGACGGCACCCCCTCAGGGGCCGGAGCGAGACCGTTCCGGCCCCTTCGGCGAACCTCGGGTAACGTCGGTAGTAGGGGCGTTGTCCACCCCGTCCAGCCACGGACGGGTGATCCTTCCGCGGAGGCGCAATACGGCCCCCGCCACGCCACTAGACTGCTGAACAACACGCGTCAGGCCCACAGCGTCGTGCGTCTTCCGCGGCTAGCCCCCCTCCACCGCCTGCGGCCGTCGGGACGGCCGTCCGCATCGCACATGTGAGGACTCACGTGAGCTCGAAACCTGTCGTACTCATCGCTGAAGAGCTGTCGCCCGCCACTGTCGACGCCCTCGGTCCGGACTTCGAGATCCGGCACTGCAACGGCGCGGACCGCGCCGAACTGCTGCCGGCCATCGCCGAGGTGGACGCGATCCTGATCCGGTCGGCCACCAAGGTCGACGCCGAGGCCGTCGCCGCGGCGCGCAAGCTCAAGGTCGTCGCCCGCGCCGGCGTCGGCCTGGACAACGTCGACGTCTCCGCCGCCACCAAGGCCGGCGTGATGGTCGTCAACGCCCCCACCTCCAACATCGTGACCGCCGCCGAGCTGGCGTGCGGTCTGATCGTCGCCACCGCCCGCCACATCCCGCAGGCCAACGCCGCGCTGAAGAACGGCGAGTGGAAGCGCAGCAAGTACACGGGCGTGGAACTGGCCGAGAAGACCCTCGGTGTCGTCGGCCTCGGCCGCATCGGCGCGCTGGTCGCCCAGCGCATGTCCGGCTTCGGCATGAAGGTCGTCGCCTACGACCCCTACGTGCAGCCCGCTCGCGCCGCGCAGATGGGCGTGAAGGTCCTCTCCCTGGACGAGCTGCTCGAGGTCTCCGACTTCATCACCGTCCACCTGCCCAAGACCCCCGAGACGCTCGGCCTGATCGGCGACGAGGCCCTGCGCAAGGTCAAGCCCAGCGTGCGGATCATCAATGCCGCGCGCGGTGGCATCGTCGACGAGCAGGCCCTGTACTCCGCCCTCAAGGAGGGCCGGGTCGCCGGTGCCGGTCTCGACGTGTACGCCAAGGAGCCCTGCACGGACTCCCCGCTGTTCGAGTTCGACCAGGTCGTGTGCACCCCGCACCTCGGCGCGTCCACGGACGAGGCGCAGGAGAAGGCCGGTATCGCCGTCGCCAGGTCGGTGCGCCTCGCGCTCGCCGGTGAGCTGGTGCCGGACGCGGTCAACGTCCAGGGCGGCGTCATCGCCGAGGACGTCAAGCCGGGCCTGCCGCTGGCCGAGCGCCTCGGCCGTATCTTCACCGCGCTCGCGGGCGAGGTCGCGGTCCGCCTCGACGTCGAGGTGTACGGCGAGATCACCCAGCACGACGTGAAGGTGCTGGAGCTGTCCGCGCTCAAGGGCGTCTTCGAGGACGTCGTCGACGAGACGGTCTCCTACGTCAACGCCCCGCTGTTCGCGCAGGAGCGCGGCGTCGAGGTCCGCCTGACCACCTCTTCGGAGTCGGCCGACCACCGCAATGTCGTCACCGTGCGCGGCACGCTCGGCACCGGCGAGGAGGTGTCGGTCTCCGGCACGCTGGCCGGCCCCAAGCACGTCCAGAAGATCGTCGCCGTCGGTGACTACGACGTGGACCTGGCGCTCGCCGAGCACATGGTGGTGCTGAAGTACGAGGACCGTCCCGGTGTCGTCGGCACCGTCGGTCGCATCCTCGGCGAGGCGGGCATCAACATCGCCGGTATGCAGGTCGCCCGTGCGGCGGTCGGCGGCGAGGCGCTCGCCGTCCTGACCGTCGACGACACCGTGCCGGCGGGTGTGCTGACCGAGGTCGCCGCGGAGATCGGCGCCACGTCGGCCCGCTCCGTGAACCTGGTCTGATCCACCGCCACAACGCCGGGTGGGGCTGAGGGAAACCTCAGCCCCACCCGGCGTTCGTGCGTGGTCAGGCGGCGATCTCGGCCTCCGCCTGCTCCCGCACCCGTACGCCCCGCAGAGTGACGGCCGCCGCGACGGCCGCCCCCGCGAGCAGCACCGCACCCGCGATCGCCGCGCCCTGCATCCCGCTGGTGAACGCCTCCCGCGCCACCACCGCCAGCCCGGGCACCTTCTCGGCGAGGGCCAGCGCGCCGCCCAGGGTCTCGCGGGCCGCGTCCGGCGCCGAGGCCGGGATGTCGTGGCGGTAGATCGCCGTCCCGATGGAGCCGAGCACCGCCATCCCCAGCGCACCGCCGAACTCGGCGCCGGTCTCCAGCAGGGAGGAGGCGGAGCCGGCCCGTTCGGCCGGGGCGGTGCCCAGCGCCAGGTCGGTCATCTGGGAGATCACCATGACGATCCCGGAGGCCAGCACTCCGCACGCGGCCAGCACGAGCCACATCGAATCGGTGCCGGCGAGGGCCAGCATGCCGTACCCGGCGGCGGCGACGAGGAAGCCCGCCGTGACGACGTACGCCCGCTCGACACCCTTCTGCACCAGGGCCGCCGCCAGCGGTGCCGCCAAGCCGATCGGCACCGACGGCAGCAG
The DNA here is from genome assembly GCF_043088925.1 of Streptomyces sp. NPDC014006. Taxonomy (NCBI): domain Bacteria; kingdom Bacillati; phylum Actinomycetota; class Actinomycetes; order Kitasatosporales; family Streptomycetaceae; genus Streptomyces; species Streptomyces sp. NPDC014006. Next base: position 85,492 of record NZ_JBICAJ010000012.1, read on the forward strand.
CGCCCACAGGGCCGCCTCCATCGCGCTCTTGCCGAGCACCGACTGCAGGTACTGGGTGGTGAAGAAGGCCGAGCCCATCATGGCGAACGACGAGACCAGGTTCAGTACGACGGCCGGCGCGAAGCCCCGCCCGCGGAACAGCTCCGGCGAGATCATCGGAGAGGCCGCGGTGCGCTGGCGGTGGACGAAGCAGGCGGCGAAGACCAGACCGACCGCGATCGAGACGACGTGGCCCGCGTGCCAGCCCTGCGATGCGATCTCCTTCAGGCCGTAGATCACCGGCAGCACCGCGGCCATGGACAGCGGCACGCTCACCCAGTCGAAGCGGCCGGGCTCGGGGTTCTTCGACTCGGGCAGCAGGACCGGGCCGAGGACCAGCAGCAGCGCCATCGCGGGCAGGTTGACCAGGAAGACCGAGCCCCACCAGAAGTACTGGACGAGGACACCGCTGAGCACCGAGCCCAGCGCGATGCCGCCGGTCATCACGCCGGACCACATCCCGATCGCCTTCGCGCGCTGCGCGGGGTCGGTGAACATCGTGCGGACCATCGCCATGGTGGACGGCATCAGCGTGGCGCCGCCGATGCCGAGGACCGCGCGGGCCGCGATCAGGGTCTCGGCGCTGTTCGCGTACGCGGCGACCAGTGAGGCCGCGCCGAACGCGGTCGCGCCGATCAGCAGCAGCCGGCGGCGGCCCATGCGGTCGCCCAGCGAGCCCATCGTCATCAGCAGACCGGCCAGCACGAACGCGTAGATGTCGAAGATCCACAGCTGCTGGGTGCCGCTCGGCTCCAGGTCGGCGCTGATCGCGGGGATCGCGAAGTACAGCACCGAGACGTCCATCGAGACCAGCAGCAGCGGAAGCATCAGCACACCGAGCGCGGTCCATTCACGGCGTCCGGCCCGGGCGGTGGGGAGCGGGGTGGTGCTCGTCGGGTTCGTCGTCATGCCCATGAATGTACGAGCGTATTAAACGCTTGTCTAGGACGTTCGTGTAATTCATCTGTATGGGACGCCCGTATGAATCCGGGTAGGGTGAGGGCATGGGACACCGTGAGGACCTGCTCGAGGGCGCCAAGCGCTGCCTGCTGCAGAAGGGCTTCCTGCGCACCACCGCGCGCGACATCGTCAAGGAGTCGGGGACCAACCTGGCCTCGATCGGCTACCACTACGGCTCGAAGGACGCCCTGCTCGTGCAGGCGTACGTCGAGCTGATCGAGAGCGTCGGCGACGACTTCGACCCCGGCTGGGGCGCGAGCGGCCAGGTGGACGCGCCACCGGGCTCGCTGGAGAGGTTCCAGGAGGTGTGGGCGGGCATCATCCGGTCGGTGCCCGCCTCACGGGCGATCTGGCTGCTCAGCTTCGAACTGCTCTTCCAGGGCGACCGGCTGCCCGAGGTGCGCAAGCTCCTGGCGGAGGCACAGGTGGAGGGACGCAAGGGCATCCTGACGCTGTTCAACGGCATCCCGGAGGCCGAGCTGGACGACGAGAGCGTCGACACCGAGGGCCGCCTCTACCAGACCCTGCTCAACGGCCTGATGGTCCAGTGGCTCTTCGACCCCGACTCGGCGACCACCGCCGACCAGCTCACCGAGGGTTTGCGCCGGGTCGTCAGGGGTGCTGCACCGAACTGACACCGGTGAGGGAAGCCCACCAAGGGGCGCGGGGAACTGCGCGAGCAACCACAACGGACCGGCAGCCGAAAACCGGGCACGAGCGCCGCAGGCACGGGCGCCGCAGGCTAGAGCCTCGCCGCCTTCAACGCCATGTGCAGCAGCAGCCGGTCCTCCCCGTCGTCCAGGTCCAGGCCCGTCAGCTGCTCGACCCGGGACAGCCGGTAGTACAGGGTCTGCCGGTGGATGCCCAGCAGGGCCGCCGTGCGCCCCGCCTGCCCCGCGCAGTCGAGGAACACCTCCGCGGTACGGGCCAGCTCGCGGTGGGCGGCGGTGAGCAGCGGGGCCACCACCGGATCCGCGGCCGCCGCGGGCGGCAGTGAGGTGAGCAGACGGTACGGCCCGATGCCGGACCACTCGGCGACGGGAGAGAAACGCCGGTCGGCCAGGGCCGCGCGCGCCGACGCCGACGCCTCCTGCCAGGCCGTGCCCAGCTCGGCGAGCCCGGTACGCGCCGCGGCGATCCCGGCCACCGAACCGGCGGCGCCGGACCCGGTGGCACCGACACCCGCCCCCGCCCGCTCCCGCAGCCGCGTCGCCACCGACACCGCCGGCGTCACGGTCTGCGTCGAGCGCAGCCGCACCAGTACCGCCAGACAGTGCTCCGTCGCCCCCCACGGCACCGTGCACAGCGCCGTCGCGCCCGGCAGGGTGCGCACCGAGGGGGCCTCGGCAGGGTCGGCCGACGGCCAGGGCGCCACGCACACCACCGTGTGCGGGCCGTCCGCGCGCACCCCCAGCGCGGTGCGCAGCTCCGCCACCGCCGCGTCCCGCTGCCAGCCCGGCTCCGCCGCCAGCACCGCCCGCAGCTCCCGGGTCAGGTCGGCGCCGTGCTGCGCCTCGTCCGCGAGCAGCGCGCCGATGCGGGCGGTCACCTCCATGGCGGCGGCCAGCTGGGCGTCGCTCGGCCCCGGTTCGCCGTCCAGCAGCCAGACGTATCCCAGGACGATCCCGCGATGGCGCACCGGCAGGCAGATGCGGCCGCGGTAGACCCCGGCCTCCGGGGTCGGCGGGATGCGGACCGGGCCGCTCGCCCGGGTGATGCCGAAGCCCTCGAACCAGGCGCGGACGGCGGCCGTGGAGCGCCGGGTGAGGATCGAGCGGGTGCGCACCGGGTCCAGCACCGTCGGATCGAGGTCGCCGTCGTCGTCGTAGGCACCGAAGGCGATCAGTTCGAAGTCCCGGTTCTCCAGCGTCGCCGGTGCGCCGAGCAGCTCCGAGATCTCGTCCACGAGTTCCTGGTAGTCACCCCTGTGTTCCGCCGTCACCCGGGCATTCTCCCGCATCTCACCCGCGCCTTCATACATCTGTCTGAGATCCCGGGCACGGATGCGTGACAGCTGTCGATGGCTGACGATCGGGGGGATCCTTAGATTTCACGGTGGTTCTCCGTGCCGTACCCGGATCGTGGGTTTTCGGCCTGGTTTTTGTTCGTAGTGGAGGTGCCCCGTGCTGGGTCCCGTGATTCTCGCCGCGTCGCGCAGCGACCGGATGCGACGCCTGATCTCGGCGGCCCCGGTGACCAAGCAGGTCGTCGACCGCTTCATCCCCGGGGAGACGGTCGACGACATCGTCCCGATCATCGAGGACCTCACGGCCAAGGGCCTGGAGCTGACGATGGACGTCGTCGGCGAGGACATCACCACGCCGGAGCAGGCGACCCACGCCCGGGACGCCTACCTGGCTCTGATCGACCACCTGAAGGACCTCCGGCTCGGCGAGCGCGTGGAGATGTCGGTGAAGCTGTCCATGTTCGGGCAGGCGCTGGAGGGCGGCCACGAGCTGGCCCTGGCCAACGTGCGCCCGGTCGTCGAGGCCGCCGCCGCGATCGGTACGACCGTGACGCTCGACGCCGAGGACCACACCACCCTCGACTCGATGTTCGCCATCCACGAGGAGCTGCGGAAGGACTTCCCGCAGACCGGCTGCGTCATCCAGGCCTACCTCTTCCGCACCGAGGCCGACGCCCGCCGGCTCGCCGCCGCGGGCAGCCGGGTGCGCCTGGTGAAGGGCGCCTACAAGGAGCCCGCGTCCGTCGCGTACCAGGACAAGCACGAGATCGACAAGGCCTACGTCCGCATCCTGCGGATCCTGATGGAGGGCGAGGGCTACCCGATGATCGGGTCCCACGACCCGCGCCTGATCGCCATCGCGCAGGAGCTCGCCCACCGCGCCGGGCGCAAGCTGGACGAGTACGAGTTCCAGATGCTGTACGGCATCCGCGGTGAGGAGCACCTGCGGCTGGCCGCCGAGGGCCACCGCATGCGCGTCTACACCGCCTACGGCACCGACTGGTACGGCTACTTCATGCGGCGCCTCGCGGAGAAGCCGGCCAACCTGCGCTTCTTCGCCCGCTCGATGCTCACCAAGGGCTGAGACCGAAACACCGCTCACCTCAAGGAGTTACGGAAAACATGGACGCTGTGACCCAGGTCCCCACCCCCGTCAACGAGCCGGTGCACGGCTACGCCCCCGGCTCGCCCGAGCGTGCCCGGCTGGATGCCAAGCTCAAGGAGCTGGCCGAGAACCCGATCGACCTGCCGTGCACCATCGACGGTGAGCAGCGGATGGGCGGCGGCGAGCCGTTCCAGGTCGTGCAGCCGCACAACCACAAGGCCGTCCTGGGCACCTTCCGCCACGCCACGAAGGCGGACGCGCAGGACGCCATCGACGCTGCCCTCGCGGCCGCCCCCGCCTGGCGGGCGCTGTCCTTCGACGACCGCGCCGCGATCTTCCTGCGCGCCGCCGAACTGCTGTCCGGCCCGTGGCGCGAGACGCTGGCCGCCTCCACGATGCTCGGCCAGTCCAAGACCGCCCAGCAGGCCGAGATCGACACCCCCTGCGAGCTGGTCGACTTCTGGCGGTTCAACGTCCACTACGCCCGCCAGATCCTGGCCGAGCAGCCCCCGGCCAACTCCCCGGGCGTGTGGAACCGACTCGACCACCGCCCGCTGGAGGGCTTCGTCTACGCGATCACGCCGTTCAACTTCACGGCCATCGCCGGCAACCTGCCCACCGCGCCCGCCCTCATGGGCAACGTCGTGGTCTGGAAGCCGTCCCCGACGCAGACCCATGCCGCCGTGCTGCTGATGCGGCTGCTGGAGGAGGCGGGCCTGCCCAAGGGCGTCATCAACCTGCTCACCGGTGACGGCATCGAGGTCTCCGAGGTCGCCCTGAACCACCGCGACCTGGCCGGCATCCACTTCACCGGTTCGACCAAGACCTTCCAGTACCTGTGGAAGACGGTCGGCGCCAACATCGAGAAGTACCGCTCCTACCCGCGTCTGGTCGGCGAGACCGGCGGCAAGGACTTCGTCGTCGCCCACCCGAGCGCGGACCGTGCGGTGCTCAAGACCGCGCTGACGCGTGGCTCCTTCGAGTTCCAGGGGCAGAAGTGCTCGGCGACCTCCCGGGCGTACATCCCGGCGTCGATCTGGAACGACGGCTTCAAGGAGGAGTTCGCGGCCGAGATCGACGGCATCGCCATGGGTGACGTCACCGACCTGACGAACTTCATCGGCGCCGTCATCGACGAGCGGGCCTTCGCCAAGAACAAGGCCGCGATCGACCGGGCCGCGTCCGACCCGGCGTGCACGATCGTCGCGGGCGGTTCCTACGACGACTCGGTCGGCTACTTCGTCCGGCCGACCGTCATCGAGTGCACCGACCCGGAGAACGAGGTGTTCACCACCGAGTACTTCGGTCCGATCCTCGCGGTGTACGTCTACGAGGACGACGCGTACGACGAGATGCTGGACCAGATGGAGTCGGTGTCGGCCTACGCGCTGACGGGCTCGGTCATCGCCAACGACCGCGCGGCTGCCGCGTACACGATGGAGAAGCTGCGGTACGCGGCCGGCAACTTCTACATCAACGACAAGTCGACCGGTGCCGTGGTCGGGCAGCAGCCCTTCGGTGGCGGGCGGGCCTCCGGGACCAACGACAAGGCCGGTGCGCCGCAGAACCTGCAGCGGTGGACGCTGACCCGCGCCATCAAGGAGACGCTGGTGCCGCCGACCGAGTACGGCTACCCGCACATGGGCTGACGGCCCTTTGCGGGTACGCCGACGGGCCGGGTCTTCCGCACGGGACCCGGCCCGTCGGCGTACCCGGGCTACTCCGCGATCTCGGTGCGCTCCCACCACTCGTACACCGGTAGCCGGCCCTGGTCCGTGTCCTGGTGCCGTGGGGTGGACCGGAAGTGCTCGTATCCGCCCCGGTGGGGGATCTTCAGCTCCGTCCCGGGCGGAGTGATCGGGACGATCCGCTCCGGCAGGTCCTCGGGGCCGCCTTCCAGTACTGCTTTGGCCGCGTTGGTCATGGAGGCATCGTTCCCGGGGTTGTGCGGGGTGTCCCGGACGGGGGTGAGGATCAGCCGTCCGGGGGAGTTGCGGGGTCGCGCCCGTGCGGGTGCGTTGTGGTTGCTCGCGCCCACGCGGCGGAGCCGCATGTCGAATACAGCCCCGCGTACGCGGCTGCCGGCCGTCATCTGGCTCAAGCTGCGGGCAGTCGTGCCGGTGGGGCGGCGCGGGTGGGCCGGGGGTCGCCGCCACCCCCGGCCGGCGCAGTACCGCCTACGCGGAAACGCAGGTCAGCGGCGTGTGACGCAGTTCGCCGTCTCAGATAGTAGGAAGTCCGAGTAATTGTGCAGACAGGCGCGCCGTCCTGTCCTAGCTTTGTAGGAGCCGAACGTCTCGCTAGACCAAGCGATGGGCGGACGTGAGCCGGGCCCCATGCAGGCAACCCCTGCGGCCCCGTCGCTCCCCGCCGCTTCCGGCGTCTCGTAACCCCCTTTCCGCGCTCCGCGTTTGTCCGAAGGAGTCGATCCCCCATGGCCGAGACGATCGTCCGCCGCCGAGTCCGCCACGTCTCCGGTACGAGCGAGTCCGACCGCAAGAACGCCGCCGCCGCCCTCCAGCGCGCTCTCGACCGCCGTGACAACGGCGGCGCCACCGGCCACTGAAAGACCCGCAGGCACGCCCGCTCCTTGTCCGGATGGCGGACGGTCCGTGTCATCCCATGGGACGAGGAGTAGGGTGCCCGCATGTCTCGCAGCATCGATCTCGCAGTGATCCCCGGTGACGGCATCGGGCAGGAAGTCGTGGCCGAAGGCCTCAAGGTCCTCTCCGCCGTCCTCCCGCAGGATGTGAAGCTGGAGACCAAGGAGTACGACTTCGGCGCCCGCCGCTACCACTCCACCGGTGAGACCCTCACCGACGACGACCTGGCCCGGCTCAAGGGGCACGACGCCATTCTGCTCGGCGCCATCGGTGACCCGTCCGTGCCGTCGGGCGTGCTGGAGCGCGGCTTCCTGCTGAAGCTGCGGTTCGCCTTCGACCACCACGTCAACCTGCGTCCGAGCAAGCTGCTCCCGGGGGTCGCCACCCCGCTCGCCGGTGAGCCGCAGATCGACTTCGTGGTGGTGCGCGAGGGCACCGAGGGGCCCTACACCGGCAACGGCGGCACCATCCGCAAGGGCACCGAGCACGAGGTCGCCACCGAGGTCTCCGTGAACACGGCCTTCGGTGTCGAGCGCGTGGTGCGCGACGCCTTCGCGCGTGCCCAGGCGCGCCCGCGCAAGAAGCTCACGCTCGTGCACAAGAACAACGTGCTGACCTTCGCCGGCCACCTGTGGACGAACATCTTCAACAAGGTGGCCGAGGAGTACCCCGAGGTCACCACCGAGTACATCCACGTCGACGCGGCCACCATCTACCTGGTGACCCAGCCCGAGCGGTTCGACGTGATCGTCACCGACAACCTCTTCGGCGACATCATCACCGACCTCGCCGCGGCCGTCTCCGGCGGCATCGGCGTCGCGGCCTCCGGCAACATCAACCCGAGCCGCGAGTTCCCGTCCATGTTCGAGCCGGTCCACGGCTCGGCCCCGGACATCGCCGGCCAGGGCAAGGCCGACCCCAGCGCCACGGTCCTGTCCGTCGCCCTGCTGCTGCGCCACCTCGGCTACGAGGCCGAGGCGGCCCGGATCGAGGACGCGGTCGCCGCCGACCTCGCCGAGCGCGTGGGCAAGCCCGCCCGCTCCACGTCGGAAATCGGCGACGCGCTCGCCGTACGCGTAGCCGGCTGATCCGGTGCGCTCCTGAAGAACCACTTCGAAGCCGCCGGGTCGCCTTGACGCACCCGGCGGCTTTCCCTGTGCGGCGCCGGGTGGAACCATCGACCCCTGGGCCGCCCCACCCGGATTCCTTCAGCCGCCGCCCCCGCGCGATAATCGAACGCGGAGCCGCGACATGAGGGAAAGCTCGGACGTCCTAGCACTGGCCGGAAACGGTCCTTGCCTGGCATGAAGGAGCGCGGCCCGTCACGACAACCGGTGAAGGACAACCACTCATGACGACGCCCACGATCGAGCTCAAGCCCTCCGCCCACCCGCTGCCCGCCGCGGAGCGCGAGGCGATCCTCGCCAGCCCCGGGTTCGGCCGCCACTTCACCGACCACATGGTGACGATCAAGTGGACGGAGGGACGCGGCTGGCACGACGCGCAGCTCGTCCCGTACGGCCCCATCTCCCTCGACCCCTCCAGCCACGTCCTTCACTACGGGCAGGAGATCTTCGAGGGGCTCAAGGCGTACCGCCAGCCCGACGGCTCGGTCGCGGTCTTCCGCCCGGAGGCCAACGCCCGCCGCTTCCGCAACTCCGCGCGGCGGATGGCGATGGCCGAGCTGCCCGAGGAGCTGTTCATCGCCGCCCTGGACGCGCTGCTCTCCCAGGACGGCGACTGGGTGCCGCCGCACGGCGGTGAGGAGTCGCTCTACCTGCGGCCTTTCATGTTCGCCTCGGAGACCGGCCTCGGGGTCCACCCGGCCAACGAGTACCTGTTCATGGTGATCGCCTCCCCGTCCGGCGCCTACTTCGCGGGCGGCGTCAAGCCCGTCACCATCTGGGTCTCCGAGGACCACGTCCGCGCCGTCCCGGGCGGCACCGGCGACGCCAAGACCGGCGGCAACTACGCCGCCTCCCTGCTGCCGCAGGCCGAGGCCGCCGCCAACGGCTGCGACCAGGTGGTCTACCTCGACGCGGTGACCCGCACCAAGGTCGAGGAGTCCGGCAGCATGAACGTCGCCTTCGTCTACGGCGACCGGATCGTCACCCCGGCCCTGACCGGCTCCATCCTCGAGGGCATCACCCGCGACTCCCTGCTCCAGGTCGCCCGTGACCTCGGCTACACCGCCGAGGAGGGTGTGATCACCCTCCAGCAGTGGCGGGAGGACGCCGCCTCCGGCGCGCTCACCGAGGTCTTCGCCTGCGGCACCGCCGCCGTCGTCACCCCGATCGGCCACGTCAAGACCAAGTCGGACGCCTGGAGCCACGGCGACGGCACTCCCGGCCCGGTCACCCTCCGGCTGCGTGAGGCGCTGCTCGGCCTCCAGCGCGGCATCACCGAGGACAAGCACGGCTGGATGCACAAGCTCGGCTGATTCGTTCGATGGACAACAGCAGGGCCGCCTCGGACAGCGCGTCCGGGGCGGCCCTGCCGTGTGTCGGCCCGGGCCGGCCGTCCGTCCTCGGCCGGCCCGGGGGTCTGGGGATCAGTGGCCGGCGGTCATCGTCTCGGCCGGTGCCGCGGGGGCGGCCGGGAGGGCCGGTACGCCCGCCCCCCGGGCCGTCAGGGCCAGGTAGACGACACCGCCGACCAGGCCCGACAGCAGGAAGCTGCAGTCCACGCCACCGGTGTAGGTCAGCAGCGGGCCCTCGTACTCCGGCAGCGACACCGCCAGCAGGCCGACGAACGCGCCGATCGCCCAGGAGACGGCGGCCTGGACGTTCCAGCCGGCCCGGTACCAGTAGATGCCGCCGTGCGAGCGGCGGTTGAAGACCTGCAGCGCGTCCGCGTCGTACCGGCCACGGCAGCGGGCGAATCCGATCAGGGTGATGACGGCCCACGGGGTGCCGATCGCGGTGAGCAGCAGCACGAACGACGTCATCGCCGCCTGCGCGTCCCACAGGAAGTGGCCGACGAAGACGCAGGCCGTGGCGACGATCGCGACGGTGAGGGTGGCGCGGGCGCGGGAGGCGCGCGGCAGGATCGCGTCCAGGTCGAGGCCCATCGAGTACAGCATCAGACCGGCGTTGCCGACCGAGCCGGCGGAGGCGGCCAGCAGCAGCGGGATCAGGTACCAGGTGGGGGAGGCGTTCACCAGCGGGCCGGCGTAGTCGAGCGCGGCGCGGGCGCCGTAGGCGGTGAAGGTGCCGAAGAGCTGCGGCACCAGCAGGCCGAGGACCAGGCCGAGCCAGGTGGCGTGCAGGATGCGGCGCGGGGCGTGACGGCGGGGGGAGATGTAGCGGGTGTAGTCGCCGAGCAGGGTGATGAAGGCGATCGGCCCGGACAGGCCCGCGGCCACCGCCGACAGCAGCCAGGTCGGCCAGTAGCCGCCCAGCAGATAGCCGCCGGCCTCGGGCAGCGCGGCGGTGGTGAAGTGCGGGGCGTAGGCGAACAGGCCGAGCGCCAGCAGGGCCGTCATGCCGACGGCCAGCACGCGGGACATGGTCAGCAGCACCTTGTAGCCGTACACCGCGCCCGCGACGGTCGCCCCGGCCAGCAGCGCGTAGACCACGCCGTACGACATGCCGTTGGCCGGGAGGCCGAAGAGGCGGCCGAGCACGCTGACCGAGACGTCGCCGCCGACCCACACCGTCAGGGCGGTGTAGCCGAGGGCGAGCAGCAGGCCGACGATCGAGCCGATCAGCCGGCCGCGCACGCCGAACTGGGCGCCGGAGGAGGTGGACAGGTTGGTCGCGGTGCGCAGCGAGATCAGCGCCAGCGGCGCCGTCAGCGCCGTACCGACGACCGTGCCCGCGACGATCGAGGTGATCGAGGACCAGAAGTCGAGGCCGAAGGAGGCCGGCAGCCAGCCGAAGACGATGACACCCAGGCAGAGGTTGGAGCCGAGAAGGATCGATACGAGGTCCCGCGGTCCGCTGGTGCGTTCCTCGTCGGGGATCGTGTCGACTCCGCGCTGTTCGATGGGCATGTGTGGGTCTCCTTCGACGGCCACCTGAGGTTTAGAGCGACGTTCAATGTGACGTGTGCAGAGGTGGCTCGTCAATATTTCCGTTGCGTGAATCCGGTGTTTAGAGTGGTGCTCTAAAGCGAGGAAGGCAAGGAGGTGCCGCGAGGTGAGACTGACCCCCACGGAACGTGACCGGCTGCTGCTCTTCGGAGCTGCCGAGCTGGCGCGTGCCCGCAGGGCCCGCGGGCTGAGGCTGAACGTCCCGGAGGCGACCGCGCTGATCGCGGACACCGTCTGCGAGGCCGCCCGGGACGGCAAGCGGCTCGCCGAGGCCATCGAGGCGGCCCGCTCGGTGCTCGGCCCGGACGACGTCCTGCCGGGCGTCGCCGACGTGGTCACCGAGGTGATGGTCGAGGCCGTCTTCGACGACGGCTCCCGGCTCGCCGTCGTCTCCGACCCCATCGGCGGAGGCCTCGGCGATGACGCCCCGGGCGCGCTGCTGCCCGGCCCGATGCACTCCGACCCCGAGCCGGCTCTCCGGCTCACGGTCACCAACACCGCGACCGTGCCGGTGTCGGTCACCTCGCACTTCCACTTCTTCGAGGCCAACCCCCGCCTGGACTTCGACCGCGAGCAGTCCTACGGCATGCGGCTCGCCGTCCCCGCCGGGTCCTCCGTGCGCTTCGGGCCGGGCGAGACGCACGAGGTCGGTCTGGTGCCGATCGGCGGCGAACGGATCGCGATCGGCTTCGCCGGCCTGGTCGACGGGCCGCTGGACGCGCCGGGCGCGAAGGACGAGGCCCTGCGCCGGGCCGCCGCCTGCGGCTACCTCGGCGCAGGGGACACCCACCAGAAGGAGGCCGAGCGATGAGCCGCCCCGGAGGCCACCCCGCCGAAGCCCGCCACCTCACGCCGCAGGAGTACGCGGCCACGCACGGCCCCCGCGCCGGCGACCGCGTCCGCCTCGGCGACAGCGGGCTGACCATCAAGGTCGAGTCCGACGCGCAGAAGTACGGCGACGAGTTCCTCGCCGGCTTCGGCAAGACCGCCCGCGACGGCCTGCACCTGAAGGCCGCCGCCGTCCGGGACACCTGCGACGTCGTGATCAGCAACGTCGTCGTGATCGACGCCGTGCAGGGCATCCGCAAGGTGTCCATCGGCATCCGCGAGGGCCGCATCTGCGGGATCGGGCGGGCCGGCAACCCCGACACCCTCGACGGCGTCGACGTCGTCGTCGGCACGGGCACGTCGATCGTCTCGGGCGAGGGGCTGATCGCCACCGCCGGCGCCGTCGACACGCATGTCCACCTGCTGTCGCCGCGCATCATGGAGGCCTCGCTCGCCTCCGGTGTCACCACGATCATCGGGCAGGAGTTCGGCCCGGTGTGGGGCGTCGGCGTGAACTCGCCGTGGGCGCTGCGCCACGCCTTCAACGCCTTCGACGCCTGGCCGGTCAACATCGGCTTCCTGGGGCGGGGCTCGTCCTCCCACGCGGCACCTCTGGTGGAGGCGCTGGCCGAGGGCGGCGCGTCCGGCTTCAAGGTGCACGAGGACATGGGCGCGCACACCCGCGCGCTGGACACCGCGCTGCGGGTCGCCGAGGAGCACGACGTGCAGGTCGCCCTGCACAGCGACGGCCTCAACGAGTGCCTGTCGGTGGAGGACACCCTCCGGGTGCTGGAGGGCCGCACCATCCACGCCTTCCACATCGAGGGCTGCGGCGGCGGACACGTCCCCAACGTGCTGAAGATGGCCGGTGTCCCCAACGTCATCGGCTCGTCGACGAATCCGACGCTGCCCTTCGGCCGGGACGCGGTCGCCGAGCACTACGGCATGATCGTCTCCGTCCACGACCTCAAGCCCGACCTGCCCGGCGACGCCGCCATGGCCCGCGACCGCATCCGCGCCGGGACGATGGGCGCCGAGGACGTGCTGCACGACCTGGGCGCGATCGGCATCACCTCCTCCGACGCCCAGGGCATGGGCCGGGCCGGCGAGACCGTGCGCCGCACCTTCGCCATGGCCGGCAAGATGAAGACCGAGCTGGGCGGTCCGGACACCGACCACGACAACGAGCGCGTCCTGCGCTACATGGCCAAGCTGACCATCAACCCGGCCATCGCGCACGGTCTCGCCCACGAGGTCGGCTCGCTGGAGGTCGGCAAGCTCGCCGACATCGTGCTGTGGCGGCCGGAGTACTTCGGCGCCAAGCCGCAGCTCGTCCTGAAGTCCGGCTTCCCCGCCTACGGTGTGGTCGGCGACCCCAACGCGGCCACCGACACCTGCGAACCCCTCGTGCTGGGACCGCAGTTCGGTGCCTTCGGTGCCACCGCCGCCGACATCTCCGTCGCGTTCGTCGCCCAGGCCGCCGTCGACCAGGGCAACGACACGATGCCCACCCGGCGCCGCCGGGTCGCCGTGCGCGGCACTCGCGGCATCGGCCCGGCCGACCTGCGGCTCAACTCCCGTACCGGACAGGTCGACGTGGACCAGCGCACCGGCCTGGTCACCCTCGACGGCGAGCCGCTCAGCTCGGAGCCCGCCGACTCCGTCTCCCTCAACCGCCTCTACTTCCTCTAAGGACGCCCTGGATGAGCACCCCCGCCGCCGACGGCTTCTCCATGCCCGCCGAGTGGACCCCGCACGAGCGGACCTGGATGGCCTGGCCGAGCCCCAACCCCACCTTCGACGACCCCGAGGACCTCGCCGCGTCCCGGATCGCCTGGGCGTCGGTCGCCCGCGCGATCCGCCGCTTCGAGCCGGTCACCGTGGTCTGCGGTCCCGGCCAGTCCACCGAGGCCGCCACCCTGCTCGGCGAGGGCATCGAGGTCGTCGAGCGTGAACTCGACGACGCCTGGATGCGCGACATCGGCCCCACGTTCCTCACCAACGGCCGTGGCGAACTCGCCGCCGTGGACTGGACGTTCAACGGCTGGGGTGCCCAGGACTGGGCCCGCTGGGAGCACGATTCCAAGATCGGCGCCTATGTCTCCGACCTCGCCGGTGCCAAGACGTACGCCTCGCAATTGGTCAACGAGGGCGGCGCGATCCACGTCGACGGCGAGGGCACCGTGCTGCTCACCGAGACCGTGCAGCTCGGCCCCGAGCGCAACCCGCACTGGACCAGGGAGCAGGTCGAGGCGGAGATCCACGCCCACCTCGGCACGAGCAAGGCGATCTGGCTGCCGCGCGGCCTCACCGGCGACTACCCGCCCTACGGCTTCGGCACCCTCGGCCACGTCGACATCGTCGCCGCCTTCGCCCGACCCGGCGTCGTCGTCGCCCACCACCAGCCCGACCCGGCCCACCCGGACCACGAGGTCACCAAGGAGGTCATCTCCCTCCTGCGCTCCCAGACCGACGCCCGTGGCCGCACGCTGGAGGTCGTCGAGGTGCCCGCCCCGACCGTGCTGGAGGCCGACGGCCACTGGGCCGACTACTCCTACATCAACCACTACCTGTGCAACGGCGGCGTCGTGCTGTGCGGCTTCGGCGACCCGCGCGACGAGATCGCGGCCGGCATCTTCCGCAAGCTCTTCCCCGAGCGGACGGTGACCCTGGTGGACGCGCGTACGATCTTCGCGGGTGGGGGCGGTATCCACTGCATCACCCAGCAGCAGCCCAAGGTCTGACCCGCAGACCCGTCCGAGACGCAGGAGCAGCAGATGGCCGGTGCGGCCCGTGCGCGCAGGAACGCGCCGCCGCGCGAGGAGGTCCTCACCTCCGCCATGGACATGATCGCCGAGCGCGGTCTGGAGAAGCTCACCATGGCGGGGCTGGGCCGCGAGGTCGGCATGAGCAGCGGCCATCTGCTGTACTACTTCCGCTCCAAGGACGAACTGCTGCTGCAGACCCTGGAGTGGAGCGAGGGCCGTCTGGGCGCCGAGCGCGCCCGGCTGCTGACGAGCGGCGGCACCGCCCGCGAACGGCTGGCGGGCTACGTCGACCTGTACGTCCCCGACGGCCACCGCGACCCGCACTGGACGCTGTGGCTCGAGGTGTGGAACCGCTCGCAGAACGCCGACGACGACGCCCGGGTCCGCCAGGCCGCCATCGAGGGCGCTTGGCACCGCGACCTGGTCGCCCTCCTCGCCGAGGGCATCTCGCACGGCGAGTTCCGCGCCGTCGACCCCGACCGTTTCGCGTCCCGGCTGCGGGCTCTGCTGGACGGCTTCTCCATCCATGTGGCGATCGGACTGCGCGGCACCGACCGGGCACAGATCCTCGGCCACGTACGGGAGTTCATCGACGACTCGCTCCTCGCGGACGGCTGATCCCGCGTCCGGGCGGCGTCGTCGTCCGGACCCGGGCGCACCCGGTCGCGCGAGAGCTGACCGGTGCCGCGCTCGCATCCTGAGACGGGCGGTGAGCGCGCGGGCGAATTGTGCCAGACTGCCCTCGTGCTCTCGTTCGCCACGATTATTGGCAGCAGGCGCGCCGGTCCGCAGTGACCGCCACGTACGACCAGGTACGGGCGGCCACCGTCGTCCTCGACCCGCGCGCAGACCTCTCGCACCCGCGAGGGGTTTTTCTGTTTCCTGGCCCACCTTCAGCCGGGAGTCAGGCGCGAGGGACCATTGGGGGGACGGTGGAGCCGGTCATTCCGGTAAGACCGAAGATCCACAACAGGAGCCTTGAGACCATGACCGAGACGGCAACCAGCGAGCTCGACGACTCGTTCCACGTCTTCGACACCACCCTGCGGGACGGCGCCCAGCGTGAGGGCATCAACCTCACCGTCGCCGACAAGCTCGCGATCGCACGGCACCTGGACGACTTCGGCGTCGGCTTCATCGAGGGCGGCTGGCCCGGCGCCAACCCGCGCGACACCGAGTTCTTCGCCCGCGCGCAGGCGGAGATCACCTTCCGCCACGCCCAGCTCGTCGCCTTCGGCTCCACCCGCCGCGCCGGTACGACCGCCGCCGAGGACCCCCAGGTCAGGGCGCTGGTGGAGTCCGGCGCGCCCGTGGTCACCCTGGTCGCCAAATCCCACGACCGGCATGTGGAGCTGGCGCTGCGCACCACGCTCGACGAGAACCTGGAGATGATCCGCGACACGGTGTCCTACCTGCGCTCGCAGGGCCGCCGCGTCTTCGTCGACTGCGAGCACTTCTTCGACGGCTACCGCGCCAACCCCGAGTACGCCAAGGCCGTCGTGCGGGCCGCCGCCGAGGCCGGCGCCGACGTCGTCGTGCTGTGCGACACCAATGGCGGCATGCTGCCCGCGCAGGTTAACGCCGTCGTCTCCACCGTGATCGCCGACACCGGCGCCCGGCTCGGCATCCACGCCCAGGACGACACCGGGTGCGCGGTCGCCAACACGCTCGCCGCCGTCGACGGTGGCGCGACCCACGTGCAGTGCACGGCGAACGGGTACGGCGAGCGGGTCGGCAACGCCAACCTGTTCCCGGTGGTCGCCGCGCTGGAGCTGAAATACGGCAAGAAGGTGCTGCCCGAGGGCCGGCTGCGGGAGATGACCCGCATCTCGCACGCCATCGCCGAGGTCGTCAACCTCACGCCCTCCACGCACCAGCCGTACGTGGGCGTGTCCGCCTTCGCGCACAAGGCCGGGCTGCACGCCTCCGCGATCAAGGTCGACCCGGACCTGTACCAGCACATCGACCCCGAGCGGGTCGGCAACACCATGCGGATGCTGGTCTCCGACATGGCCGGGCGCGCCTCGATCGAGCTGAAGGGCAAGGAGCTCGGCATCGACCTCGGCGGCGACCGCGAGCTGGTCGGGCGGGTCGTCGAGCGGGTCAAGGAGCGCGAGCTCAAGGGCTACACCTACGAAGCCGCCGACGCGTCCTTCGAGCTGCTGCTGCGCACCGAGGTGCAGGGCAGGCCGCTGCGCTACTTCGAGGTGGAGTCCTGGCGCGCGATCGTCGAGGACCGCCCCGACGGCACCCACGCCAACGAGGCCACGGTGAAGCTGTGGGCCAAGGGCGAGCGGATCGTCGCCACCGCGGAGGGCAACGGTCCGGTCAACGCCCTCGACCGTGCGCTGCGCGTCGCGCTGGAGAAGATCTACCCGCAGCTCGCCAAGCTCGACCTCGTCGACTACAAGGTCCGCATCCTGGAGGGCGTGCACGGCACCCAGTCCACGACCCGCGTGCTGATCTCCACCAGCGACGGCGCCGGCGAGTGGTCCACCGTGGGCGTCGCCGAGAACGTCATCGCCGCCTCCTGGCAGGCGCTGGAGGACGCGTACACCTACGGGCTGCTGCGGGCGGGCGTGCACCCGGCCGAATAGGCCACAGTGGAGGCATGACCTCTTCGGACGGCGACCTTCTGGGCCGGGCGCGCGTGGCGACCCGGCTGCCCGCCCGGGACCTGGAGCGGGCCCGGCGGTTCTACGCGGACAAGCTGGGCCTCAGGCCCGTGGACGAGCGGCCCGGCGGGCTGCTGTACCGGTGCGGTGGGGTGGACTTCGTCGTGTTCGGCTCGACGGGGTCCTCGCCCGGCACGTTCACCCAGATGGCGTTCGAGGTGGACGACATCGAGGCGGTCGTCGCCGAGCTGCGGCGGCGCGGGGTCGTCTTCGAGGACGTCGACGCGCCCGGGCTGCGCACCCGGGACGGCATCGCCGAGGTCGAGGGCAACTATCCGAGCAAGGGCGCGCGCGGCGAGCGCGGGGCCTGGTTCCGGGACAGCGAGGGGAACCTGCTGGCCGTGGGACAGCCGGTCGCCTAGCCGCGGCCCGCCCGGCCGATCACAGGCCGCGCCAGACGTTGGCGTAGGCGTCGTCCTCGATACGGCGGCGCTGCCGTACGGCCGCCAGCTCGGTCAGTGCGCCGTGGACCGCTGCGAGGACGGTCACCGTGGCGTCGGGAAGGTCCGCGGTGTCCTGCTCCTGGGTGCCCTCGGCCGTGCCGTCGGGGATGCCGAGGGCGGCGGCGAGGGAGACGAGGACGGGCTCCCGGGAGGCCCAGCGGGTGGTGGCCCGGCCGCGGTCAGGGGAGTCGGTCGGGGGAGTGGGGTGCTTGTGCGGCAGCCAGCGGCGGCCGCCGGGTTCCTGCGCCTTCAGGTCGGCGGCGTAGGCGGCGGCCAGGCCGCGCCCCCGCCGCCACAGCCAGTCCTCGACGGACTCGTACGGCGTGTCGCGGCGCAGGGCCGCGGCCGCCTCGTCCAGCAGCCGGTCGCCCGTGGCCCGGGGGAGGCCGGGCAGGATCCGGTCGTCGTCCAGGTGGACGGTCTCGTCGGCGATCAGGTCGACCAGCTCGGCCCCGGCCAGCGCGAGCGACAGATCGCCCTGCGCGAAGGGCCGGCCGGCGGGCACGTCCAGGGCGGTGATGAAGAGGTCGCGTGCGGTGGTCATGCTTCCAGCATGCGACTTGCCTGCGGCGCGCGGGCGGTTTTCTCGGGGGCGAGTGCCTGTGGCCGGCTGTCGTCGTCCGTCTGTGGGGTGCGTTGTGGCTGGTCGCGCAGTTCCCCGTGCCCCTGGGCTGGCTGCCGTGCAGCTTGGGGGAGCACACCCCGGCGTGCCGGGCCGTGCTCCCCACGCTGAGTGATCTACTGCAGCCTCCACTTCTGGTTGGCCGCTCCCGTGCAGGACCAGATCTGCAGACGGGTGCCGTTCGTCGACGTGTTGTCTGTTACGTCCAGGCACTTGTTCGCCGCCAGGTTCACCACGTCGCCGGTCGAGGTGTTGTACGACCACTGCTGCGCGCCGGTGGCGTTGCAGTCGTACAGCTGGATCTTGGCGCCGTCCGTCGTCGAAGCGGAGGTGACGTCGAGGCACTTGCCCAGGGCCTGGATCGTGCCGTCGGTCTTCACCGTCCAGCGCTGTGCTGTCGTGCCGTTGCAGTCGTAGAGCTGGACCGCCGTGCCGTTGGCGGTGGAACCCCCGGCCACGTCGAGGCACTTGTCCGCGAGGCCGACGAACGCGCCCGTGCGGTCGCCGCCTCCGGACTGCGTGCCGGACCAGGTGAAGGTGACGGACGTGTTGCCGGGGACGGAGTAAGCGGCGTGCTGTGAGCCCCAGTTGATCGTGACCGTGCGGGGGGAGGCGGAGTCGTTGTAGGCGATCAGGGCCTTCGAACCGTCGGGGTTGCGCCAGGCCACGTTCGGCAGGGCCGAGGACGGCGTGGAGGCGATGCGCTGGGCGCCGGGGCGGACGAACTTCGTCAGGTGCCCCATGTCGTAGTACTCGACCGTGTAGTCGACCTGGCCGCTGCGCGCGTCGCCGTTGTGGACGGTGACCAGGCCGGTGCAGGTGGAGCATCCGCCGTTGTGCGGGCCCATGTTCTGGTCCACCGCCAGGGACCACTTCGTCACCGACTTCGCCCAGTTGCGGGTGTAGTCGATGATGTTCAGCATGTCCTCGCGCTGCTGGTCGGCGATCCAGGTGCCGCCCGAGTGTTCGGTGCCGAAGGCGTCGAGCTGCGGGTACTGGTTGTGCACGGTCGTCTGCTTCGCGATGTCGCCGCCGTAGCCGTGCCAGGCGATGCCGCCGAAGTTGGGATGGGTGCGGATCGCAGCGTCGTCGACCGTCTGGGCGGCGTAGGCGTCGTAGGTGTCCCAGTTCCAGTCGTGGGCCAGGACCTTCGTCGGCAGTCCGGCGGACTGGAGTCTCGGCAGCAGTTCGTTCTTGGTGAAGTACGCCAGTCCGCTCGCGTTCCAGCTCATCGACGGATAGCCCGAGCAGCAGGTCGGCTCGTTCTGCGCCGTCACGTAGGAGACCGGTACGCCCTGGTCGCGGTAGGCCTGGAGGTACTTCACGAAGTAGCCGGCGTAGGCGCCGTAGTCCTCCGCTTTCAGCCAGCCGCCGTTGAGCTGTCCGCTGTCCTTCATCCAGGCCGGGGCCGTCCAGGGTGAGGCCATCACCGTGAGGGACGGGTTGAGCTGGAGGGCCTGTCTCGTCAGCGGGACGACGTCGGCGAGGTCGTGCGCGATCGAGAAGCGGGTGAGGGAGGGGTCCGTCTGGCCGGCGGGGACGTCGTCGTACGTGTAGCCGTACCGGGCCAGGTCCGAGGCGCCCATCGGATCGCGCAGGAAGGACAGGCCGATGCCGTCCGTGGGGGAGAACAGCTTGCGCATCGTCGCGTCCCGGGTGGCCGCGGACAGCGCCCCGCTGCTGTTCATCAACCAGGCCGCGGTGTCGGTGAAGGACGCGCCGCCGCCGGTGAAGGTCTGGTAGCGGGTGTTCTCGTCGACGGTGATGTTCTCGCCGCTGCCGCCGGCGCCGGCGGTGAAGGCGAACGGCGTCTGCGGTTCCAGGCCGCGTACGACGTGCCGGCCGCCGGAGTCGTCGGTGGTGGTCAGCCAGGCCGTGACCGGCTCGCCGGCCGCCCGCGCGGGAACGGTGGCGGCCGTGACGCCGGCCGCGGTGAGCAGTCCGGTGAGCAGCAGGCGCAGGGCCGTGGAGGCTCTCCTCATGTGCGCCGCCCTTCTGAGAGGTGGGGGATGGGGGCGTGCGAGCCGTGAGTAAATGACGGCGGAGTGCGGGCGTCAAGGGGTTGTGCGTTCAGTTTTCGAAGCTTCAACGCCTCGGATCGCGCCAGGAGTTGGCTGCGTATCAGTTCCGGTGTGAAGTCTTGACGGCGTGACCGGAGACCCGTTAACTCACGCTCTGAACTAAGCCTTGAGAGGTACCCCCAGAGCCGAGGGAAGGTCCATGCGAAGAACCGCCCTGCTCGCCTCCACCGCAGTGCTGGCGGCCCTGCTCCCCTGGGCGTCCGCCCGGGCCGCAGACGCCCCCGCCCCGGTCCCCGTCGACCGCTTCGAGGGCGAGGTGCCCTTCGCCCAGCAGCCCGCCGAGTCCATCTTCACCTGGGGCGGCGACGCCGACGACCCGCCCGCGCTGAGCCTGACCGACCGCTCCGACGCCCCCGAAGGGCAGAAGGTCCTCGCCGGCAGCTACGACATCAGCGGCTACGGCGGTTTCACACACGACTTCGCCGCGTCCGGGCCGCCGCACGACTGGTCCGCCCACCGGGGCATCCGCCTGTGGTGGGAGGGACACGGCACCGGGAAGAAGACCACCTTCGAGATCAAGGACGGCGGGGCGAACGGCGAGGCCTCCGAGCTGTGGACCACGTCCTTCACCGACGACTTCACCGGCTGGAAACAGATCGAGCTGCCGTTCACCGACTTCACCTATCGCACCGACTACCAGCCCGTCGGCGGCATCGACCATGTCCTCGGTCTCACCCGGATGTGGGGCTACGCCGTCACCCTGCCCACCGGCGTGCGCGGCACCTTCGCCCTGGACGGCGTGGAGCTGTACGGCACGGCCGACCAGTCGCTGCGCGCCTTGGTCACCACCGACGCCGCCGTGCACACCGTCCGGGAGGGCGGCACCGCGTCCGTGAAGGTCACCGTCGCCACCACCGGCGACCAGCCCCTGACCGACCCCGTGACGGTCACGTACGCGACGCAAGGCGGCACCGCCACCGCCGGCCAGGACTACACGCCGGTCTCCGGCACCCTCACCTTCCCGCCCGGCACCGCGTCCGGCACGGCGCGGACCATCGAGGTGCCCACCCGCAAGGACCGGGACGCCGAATCCGCCGAGACCGTCCCGCTCACCCTCACGGTCACCGGCGCCAAGGCCCCCGCCGACACCCCGCAGATCGTGATCGACGCGCACGGACTGCCCTACCTCGACGCGAAGTTGCCGGTGCGCGAGCGCGTCGCCGACCTGCTGTCCCGGATGTCCCTGGCGGAGAAGGCCGGCCAGATGACCCAGGCCGAGCGGGGCGCGATGAGCGACGCGGGCGACATCGCCGGCTACGCCCTCGGCTCGCTGCTCTCCGGCGGCGGCTCCACGCCCACGCCCAACACGCCCGAGGGCTGGGCGCGGATGATCGACGGCTTCCAGCTGCGGACCCGGGCGACCCGCTTCCAGATCCCGCTGATCTACGGCGTCGACGCCGTCCACGGCCACAACAACCTGGCCGGCGCCACGATCATGCCGCACAACGTCGGCATCGGTGCCACCCGCGACCCCGCGCTCGCCCAGCGGACCGGGGCGGTGACCGCGGCCGAGGTCCGTGCCACCGGCATCCCCTGGGACTTCGCGCCCTGTCTGTGCGTGAGCCGTGACGAACGCTGGGGCCGCTCCTACGAGTCCTTCGGCGAGGACCCCGCCCTCGTGCAGTCCATGGAGACCGTCGTCCAGGGCCTGCAGGGCCGTGCCGACGGCCGGGACCTGAGCCGGGACGACAAGGTACTCGCCACCGCCAAGCACTTCGTCGGCGACGGCGGCACCGCGTACGGCTCCTCGACCACCGGCACGTACACCATCGACCAGGGCGTCACCACGGTCACCCCGCGGCAGCTGAGGGACATCCACCTGGCGCCGTTCGAGACGGCCGTCGAGCGGGGCATCGGCACGGTCATGCCGTCGTACTCCTCCCTCGACATCGTCGGCGACGGCAAGGGCGCGGTGAAGATGCACGCCCGCGGCGACATGATCAACGGGGTGCTCAAGGACCGGATGGGCTTCGAAGGCTTCGTCATCAGCGACTGGAACGCCCTCGACCAGCTCCCCGGCGACTACGCCGCACGGGTGCGCACCTCGGTGAACGCCGGTGTCGACATGATGATGGTGCCCTACGGCTACAAGGACTTCACCGGCGCACTCGTCGCCGAGGTGAGGGCGGGCCGGATCGCCGAACGGCGGATCGACGACGCCGTAGGCCGCATCCTCACCGAGAAGTTCCGGCTCGGGCTCTTCGAACACCCCTACGCCGACACCGGCGGAGCGTCCCGGATCGGCTCGGCCGCGCACCGTGCGGTGGCCCGTGAGGCGGCCGCGAAGTCACAGGTGCTGCTGAAGAACGACGGCGGACTGCTGCCCCTCAAGCCCACGCAGAAGGTCTACGTCGCCGGATCCGACGCCGACGACCTCGGTAACCAGACCGGCGGCTGGACCCTCACCTGGCAGGGCTCCTCCGGCGCCGTCACGCAGGGCACGACCATCCTGCAGGGCATGCGCAAGTCCGGCGCCGCGATCACCTACTCCAAGGACGCCTCCGCTCCGACGGCCGGCTACGACGTCGGCGTGGTCGTCGTCGGCGAGACCCCCTACGCCGAGGGTGTCGGGGATGTCGGCAACGGCCACGACCTTCGGCTGAGCGCCGCCGACCGGGAGGCCGTCGACCGGGTGTGCGCGGCGATGAAGTGCGCGGTGCTGATCGTCTCCGGCCGTCCGCAGCTGATCGGCGACCAGCTCGGTGAGATCGACGCCCTGGTCGCCTCCTGGCTGCCGGGCACCGAGGGCGACGGCGTGGCCGACGTGCTGTACGGCAGACGGCCGTTCACCGGGCAGCTGCCGGTCACCTGGCCGCGCTCGCAGGCGCAGCTGCCGATCAACGTCGGCGACAGCTCCTATGATCCGCAGTATCCCTACGGCTGGGGCCTGACGACGCTGACGAAGGTCCCGCGGGGCGGCGCGGCCGCGCTGAAGGCGCTCGGCGTCGCCGCCCGGGCGGCCGAACGGGCGGGCGCGGACTCCGCCGGCCGCGCGCTGGTCGGCAGGGCCCGGCTGATCGTCCAGCAGAAGGCGGGGCAGCACCTCAGCCCGGCGGTCGCGGGGCCGTTCGCCGAGGCGGACCACCTGCTGCTGACCGGACGGTACGCACAGGCGGTGGAGAAACTGACGGCGGCCTACCGGGCGGCCTGATTCCGCTCAGCGCGGACGAGCGTTTTGGGAGGCTTCGGGTACGTTCGATGTATGAAGGCCGTCGTACGGACCCGAAGCCTCCCGGCCCTGCTGGCGGCCGCTCTGCTCGCCGCGTGCGCAGTGCTGTGGGCGCCGGCACCGCATGCCGTCGCGGACTCCGATCTGTCCACGATCGGGCGGGCGCTGCGCGAGAACCCCGTCTATGTCGACCCGGCCGCCTCGCAGCTGTCGGCCGCGGACGCCGACGCTCTGGCGAAGCGCATCAAAAGCGCGGACAAGCCGCTCTTCGTGGTCGTGCTGCCGGGCGACTACCCGACCAAGAACCTCTTCACCAACCTGCGGACCGCCACCGGTATCACCGGCCTGTACGCCGTCCGCCTCGGCGACCGCTTCGATGCCCGGGCCGACGCCTCGGTGCTGCCGCGGGCGGCCGTGCACAACCTGGTGAGCAGCGTCCAGGGTGATCGTGACGCGCGCACCCAGCTGACCGGCTTCACCGACCGGGCGGTGGCCAACATGGGCGGCTCGGCGCCGTCCGGCTGGGGTTCGACCGGGAACGGCGGCGGGGTGTCGACCACCGCGCTCGTCGCCACGGCCGCCGTGGTCGTCGCCGGTGGCGCGGGCGCCTACGCCCTGGTACGGCGCGGCCGGCGCCGTCGCGAGGAGGGGCAACAGGCCGCGCTGGAGCAGCTGCGCGTGGTGGTCGACGAGGACATCACCGCCTTCGGCGAGGAACTGGACCGGCTCGAGTTCCACCCGGCCGAGCCGGGCGCCGACGACGCGATGCGCGCGGACTACGAGCGGGCCCTGGACGCCTACGAACAGGCGAAGTCGCTGATGGCCGCGGCGCGCCGGCCCGAGGACGTTCGGGCCGTCACGCAGGCGCTGGAGGACGGCCGTTTCTCCCTGGCCCAGCTCGCCGCGCGCCGCGAGGGACGGCCGCTGCCGCAGCGTCGGCCGCCGTGCTTCTTCGACCCGCGCCACGGCCCCTCGGTCGCCGACGCCACCTGGACCCCGGCCGGCGGCGCCGCGCGGGAGGTCCCGGTGTGCGCCGCGGACCAGGCCCGGCTGGCGGACGGCCGAGACCCGATGGTCCGCGAGGTCGACACCGACTACGGCCGCCGCCCCTACTGGGACGCGGGCCCGGCCTACGGCCCGTGGGCGGGCGGCTACTTCGGCGGCGGCCTGCTGCCCGGCCTCCTTGTCGGCACCCTGCTCGGCAGCATGATGGCCACCCCGTCGTACGCCGCCGACTACGGCACCGGGTACGGCGACTTCGGCACCGGCGGCTACGACGGCGGTGACGTGTCCGGCTCCGACTTCGACTCGGGCGACTTCGGGGACTTCGGCGGCTTCGGCGACGGGGGCGGCGGAGGGGACTTCGGCGGGGGCGGCGGGGACTTCGGCGGCGGCAGCTTCTGAGCGGCCGTCCGCCACAACGCGGCACGGGCCCCCGGTTTCCGCGAGGGACGCGGAAGTCGGGTGGCCCGTGCTGTGCCGGAGTTCGGGTCAGGCGTTGCGGATCGCGGAGATGTCGAAGACGAGCTTGATCTTGTCGGAGACCAGGACGCCGCCGGTCTCCAGCGCCGCGTTCCAGGTCAGGCCCCACTCCGAGCGCAGGATCTCCGCCTTGCCCTCGAAGCCGACGCGCTCGTTGCCGAACGGGTCCTTGGCGGCGCCGTGGAACTCCAGGTCGATGGTGAGCGGCTTGGTGACGCCGAGGATCGACAGGTCGCCGGTGATGCGGTAGTCGTCGCCGCCCAGGGCCTGCGCCCCGGTGGAGCGGAAGGTCATCGTCGGGAACTCGTCGGTCTTGAAGAAGTCCGCGGACTTCAGGTGACCGTCGCGGTCGGCGTTGCCCGTGTCGATGCTGTCCATCTTGACGTCGAGGGAGGCCGTCGAGCGGGACGGGTCGGCGCCGTCCAGGTGCAGCGAGCCGGAGAAGTCGAGGAAGGAACCCTTGACGTTGGTGACCATGGCGTGCCGGGCGACGAAGCCGATCGTGGTGTGGCTCGGGTCGATCGTGTAGTCGCCGGTCAGAGCCGCGAGGTCCGGGCTGACGGGTGCGGTGGCGGTGGCGGTGGTGCCGGCGGTGGTGGTCTCGGGGGTGTTCTTGCGGCCGAAGATGCCCATGGCGTGCTCCTTGGGGACGGAATGTTGAATGTTCAACGATGCCAACGATTTCGACGGTAGACCTATTCCGTTCAAAGTTCAACAGTCTCGGCGGGGGTAGTCTTTCCCGGGTCGTCGACCGGGGCCCGGATTCACTCCAGCGATGGCATGCGAGCGCCCCGATGTGAGGCGTCTTACGCCCGGCCGATTTGTGCGACCCCTACAACCCCGATGCCCTCTGAGCAGTCGGAACGCCTGCATGCCCGCCTGGTTCTGTTCAGGGGTACCAGGAAAACGGGCCGGACACTGTACGGAGTCGACGGCTCGCTTTCCTTGGCGGTCTTCGTAAGGTCGCTACATGACCGTTTTGGAAGAGACGACGGGTGAGCCCACCGGCGAGCCGACGGACGCGCGCGGGCGGGTCGCCGAGCTGCACGAGATCCGTGCCCAGGCGTTGGCCGGTCCGAGCGAGAAGGCGACCGCGGCCCAGCACGCCAAGGGCAAGCTGACCGCCCGGGAGCGCATCGAGCTGCTCCTGGACCCGGGGTCCTTCCGGGAGGTCGAGCAGCTGCGCCGGCACCGGGCGACCGGTTTCGGGCTCGAGGCCAAGAAGCCGTACACGGACGGTGTGATCACCGGCTGGGGCACGGTGGAGGGCCGCACGGTCTTCGTCTACGCCCACGACTTCCGCATCTTCGGCGGCGCGCTGGGCGAGGCCCACGCCACGAAGATCCACAAGATCATGGACATGGCCATCGCGGCCGGTGCGCCGCTGGTGTCGCTCAACGACGGCGCCGGTGCCCGCATCCAGGAGGGTGTCAGCGCGCTCGCCGGGTACGGCGGCATCTTCCAGCGCAACACCAAGGCCTCCGGTGTCATCCCGCAGATCTCGGTGATGCTCGGCCCGTGCGCGGGCGGCGCGGCCTACAGCCCGGCGCTGACGGACTTCGTGTTCATGGTCCGCGACACCTCGCAGATGTTCATCACCGGCCCGGACGTGGTCAAGGCCGTCACCGGTGAGGAGATCACTCAGAACGGGCTCGGCGGCGCGGACGTGCACGCGGAGACCTCCGGTGTGTGTCACTTCGCGTACGACGACGAGGAGACCTGCATCGCCGAGGTGCGGTACCTGCTGTCGCTGCTCCCGCAGAACAACCGGGAGAACCCCCCGCGGGCGGAGTCCGGTGACCCGGTCGACCGGCGCGGCGACGTCCTGCTGGACCTGGTCCCGGCGGACGGCAACCGGCCGTACGACATGACGAAGGTGATCGAGGAGATCGTCGACGACGGCGAGTACCTCGAGGTGCACGAGCGCTGGGCCCGCAACATCATCTGCGCCCTCGCCCGGCTGGACGGCCAGGTCGTCGGCATCATCGCCAACCAGCCGCAGGTGCTGGCCGGTGTGCTGGACATCGAGGCGTCGGAGAAGGCCGCGCGGTTCGTGCAGATGTGCGACGCCTTCAACATCCCGATCATCACCTTCCTGGACGTCCCGGGCTTCCTCCCCGGCGTCGACCAGGAGCACGGCGGGATCATCCGGCACGGCGCGAAACTGCTGTACGCGTACTGCAACGCGACCGTGCCGCGGATCTCGCTCATCCTGCGCAAGGCGTACGGCGGTGCTTACATCGTCATGGACAGCCAGTCCATCGGCGCCGACCTGACCTACGCCTGGCCCACCAACGAGATCGCCGTCATGGGCGCCGAGGGCGCCGCCAACGTCATCTTCCGCCGGCAGATCGCCGACGCCGAGGACCCCGAGGCCATGCGGCAGAAGATGGTCAAGGAGTACAAGGCGGAGCTGATGCACCCCTACTACGCGGCCGAGCGCGGCCTGGTCGACGACGTCATCGACCCCGCCGAGACCCGTGAGGTCCTCGTCCGCTCACTCGCGATGCTCCAGACGAAGCATGCCGACCTGCCCTCGCGCAAGCACGGCAACCCTCCGCAGTAACCCAGCGGACCCACCGCGGCAACCCCGCGGACCCCTTACTCACGGAGACTGACACCCATGAGCACTCCCGACATCCGCGTCGAGAAGGGCCACGCCGAGCCCGAGGAGGTCGCCGCCATCACGGCCGTCCTCCTGGCCCGCGCGGCCGCCCGCCCCGCCGAGACCGTCCCCGCCCACCGCGGCCGCGCCCGTGCCGGCTGGCGCCGCCTGGAGCGCGAGAACGGCTTCCGCGCCCCGCACAGCTGGCGCTGACACAAGCACGAAGAAGGGCCCCTCGCCGAGGAGAGGGGCCCTTCTTCGTACACCCAAGGGGCGCGGGGCGGTGCCCGATCCGCGGCTCCGCCGTGGGGAGCGGCCGGACACGGGCTGCCCGCAGGCGGCGTACGACCGCAAGGGGCAGCCCGGAAGCCGAACCGACTACCGCAGGCGTGCCATCAGCGCATGCTCGACCAGCGTGATGAGCGTCGACTTGGCGTCGGCGCGGTGGCGGGCGTCGGTGGTGATGATGGGGGTGTCCGGGCCGATCTGCAGTGCTTCACGGACCTCTTCGGGCTGGTAGGGCTGCTGTCCGTCGAAGCCGTTGAGGGCGATCACGAAGGGCAGGCCGCTGTTCTCGAAGTAGTCGACGGCGGGGAAGCAGTCGGCGAGGCGGCGGGTGTCGACGAGTACCACGGCGCCGATGGCGCCGCGGACGAGGTCGTCCCACATGAACCAGAAGCGGTCCTGTCCGGGGGTGCCGAACAGGTAGAGGATCAGGTCCTGGTCCAGGGTGATGCGGCCGAAGTCCATGGCCACCGTGGTGGTGGTCTTGTCTCCGGTGTGGGTGAGGTCGTCGATGCCCGCGGACGCGGACGTCATCACGGCCTCCGTGCGCAGCGGGTTGATCTCCGAGACGGCGCCGACGAACGTGGTCTTGCCCACGCCGAAGCCGCCCGCCACCACGATCTTCGCGGAGGTGGTGGAGCGGGAAGGACCGCCGCTAGAGCTTGCGAAGTCCACTGAGCACCCTTTCGAGCAGTGTCACGTCTGGCTGGCCGCCGGCGTTCTCGTCGCCGCCGGGCTGATGGATGGCGACCAGTCCCGCCTCCGCCAAGTCGGCGACGAGGATCCTGGCCACGCCGAGCGGGATCGTCAGCAGGGCCGAGACCTCGGCCACCGACTTGATCTCGCGGCACAGGTTGCAGATCCGCTGATGCTCGGGCAGCTGGCCCTGCATCTGGTGCGGAGCAGCGGTGGTGTGTACCAGCGCCTCGATGGCGAGCTGGTAGCGCGGTCGCGTCCGGCCGCCGGTCATGGCGTACGGACGCACCAGCGGGTTGTTCGACGCCCCGGCGGGCGCCGGCTCGGGGGTGCGACGCTGGGGCTGCACGGGCTGGATGCGCGGGGCCGGCGGCTGGTCGTACGGCGACGGGCCGGGGCCCTGGGGCATGTACGGCTGCCGGTGGCTCGGGGCGGAGGGGTAGGCGTACGGGTTCGCGGAACCGTCGCCGCGGCCCTGGCCAGGGCCGTACGACCAGTTGCCCGAAGGCGATCCGCCTGGGGGTGTTGCCACTTTTTCTCCTCCTCCGAGCGTGTCTGGCATCCCACCACGTGGAAGCCCGCGTCCCGAAACCTTACGGCCCCGGGACGCCAATACGCACCGTCCCCCTGTCAGTTGAGCAGGCTGCCCTGGAGCTCAGCCCGCAGATCCGGCGTCAGGACAGTACCGGCCCGGTCCACCAGAAGGGCCATTTCGTATCCGATGAGACCGATGTCCGCCTCCGGGTGCGCCAGCACCGCAAGCGAGGAACCGTCGGAAATGGACATGATGAAGAGGAATCCCCGCTCCATCTCCACAACCGTCTGGTTCACGCTGCCGCCCTCGAAGATCCGGGACGCACCGGCGGTCAGCGAGGTCAGACCGGAGGCGACGGCCGCGAGCTGATCGGCGCGGTCGCGGGGGAAGCCTTCGGACATCGCCAGAAGGAGTCCGTCGGCGGAGACCACCACCGTGTGGGACACCCCCGGGGTGTTGTCCACGAAGTTGGTGATCAACCAGTTCAGGTTCTGTGCCGCCTGGCTCATCGGGCTCACACTAACGCTCCTGGTTGTAGGTGCTGTCAGGACCGAAGCCCTGGCCGTTCGTTTCACTGCCTGCGCTCGCGCTGCGTCCACGCTGGACGCCCCGGCGCAGGTTGCTCAGCCTGCCCCGGACGTCCTCCGGGGCGCGGGAGACCTGTGGGCCCCCCTGGGGGGTGGTTTCGGCGGCGCCGTCGACCAGGTTGGCCTTGGGAATCCGCCGCGGCAGGCCGGAGGCTGTCACCCCGCCTGCCTTGGGCTTCCGAAGCTGCGCGGCCTGCTGCCAGCGGTCGTCGTTCGCCGACCGCCAGCTGCCATTGTCGCCGTTGGGCTCCGGAGTGGGCGCCGGCGCTTCCTCGTTCACGCGCTGCGCGGAGCCGTTCGAACCGCTCGCGTGGGATCCGCGGCGCGGCAGCCCGGCGTCGGTCAACTCGTGGACGGCGGAAGTGGCCGGTCCCGGACGGTCGAAGCCTACGCGGTCCTGCTGACTCGCGTCAGCGGTCCGCTGCGGTTCCGTTTCCGGTGCCTGAGCAGCGTACTGGGACCCGTAGCCGTTCTGGTAGCCGCTGTGCTGCTGGGGCCAGTCGTCCTGGTAGGACGTCCGGTCGAAGCCCGAGGGGCCGTCCGTGGTGCCGGCGTGCGCCGCCGCGGACTCTTCCTGCGCGGGCTCCGCATAGGACGACTCGGAGTAGCCGCCGGCGTTCTGGAAACCGTCGTTCTGCGGTACGTGGCCGTTCTGCCCGTAGTAGGAGTCCTCGTACGACGGCGCCTGCTGCCCGTCGTAGCCGCCGCGCTGCTCCTCGTACGCCGTGTGCTGGTCGTACCCGGCGCCCTGCTCGGGGAAGCCGCCCTGCTCGGGGAAGCCGCCCTGCTGGGCGTCGTAGGCGGACTGCTGCTGGGTGGTGGAGCCGAAGTCGTCGGCGTACCCGCCCTGCTCGGGGTTCTGCTCCTGGGGCTGGCCGTTCGACTGGGACTCCAGGGCCGCGCGGCGCTCCTCGCGCATCAGCGAGCGGCCGACCGGGTCCAGGTCCCGCAGGTCGTCGGGGACCTCGACATAGCGGCTGTCGTCGAAGCCCAGCTCCGCGGCCGTCCGCATCGGCTGGCTGAAGTCCTCACCCCGGTAGTTCTGCTCCGGGATGATCTGCGAGACGGTGAACTCGTCGCGCTGGACGTGCTGTTCGCCGCCACCACCGTGCGTGATCGCGTCCGGCAGCATGACCAGCGAGGTCGTGCCGGCCTGCTCGCCCGAGGGGCGCAGCTGGACCCGGATGCCGTGCCGGTCGGACAGCCGGCCGACCACGAACAGGCCCATGCGCTGGGAGATCGCGACGTCCACGGTCGGCGGGTTTGCCAGCTTGTGGTTGATGTCGGCGAAGTCCTCGGCCGTCAGGCCGATGCCCTTGTCGTGGATCTCGATCATCACGCGGCCGTCCGGGAGACGGGTCGCGGTGACACGGACCTTGGTCTGCGGGGAGGAGAACGTGGTGGCGTTCTCCAGCAGCTCGGCCAGCAGGTGTACGAGGTCGGTCACGGCCCGGCCGTGGATCTCGGCCTCCGGCACGCCCTGTAGCTCGATGCGCTCGTACTGCTCCACCTCGGAGGAGGCGGCGCGCAGCACGTCGACCAGCGGCACCGGCTGGTCCCAGCGGCGGCCGGGCTCCTCGCCGGCGAGGACCAGCAGGTTCTCGCCGTTGCGGCGCATACGGGTGGCGAGGTGGTCCAGCTTGAAGAGGTTCTCCAGCTGGTCCGGGTCGGCCTCGTTGTTCTCCAGGTCCGTGATCAGGGACAGCTGGCCCTCGATCAGCGACTGGTTGCGGCGCGAGAGGTTGGTGAAGATCGCGTTGATGTTGCCCCGCAGCAGGGCCTGCTCGGAGGCGAGCCGGACCGCCTCGCGGTGCACCTGGTCGAAGGCTCGGGCGACCTCGCCGATCTCGTCGGTGGTGGTGATCGGGATCGGCGCGACCCGGGTGTCGACCCGGCCGGGGTCGGTGCGCGAGAGCTGGTCGACCAGCATCGGCAGGCGCTGCTCGGCGATGCCGAACGCGGCGTTGCGCAGCTGGCGCATCGCGCGGCTCATCTGGCGGGCCACGGCACCGGCCAGGATGAAGGCGAGCAGCAGGGCGATCACCACGATGGCGCCGGTGACGATGGCGTCCTGCTTGGCGCTGTCGGCGATGCTCTGCGCGTCGGCCACGGCCTTGTCGACCAGTTCGGTCTCGACCTGGCGGTAGCCGTCGAACTTCGCGGTGGAGGCGCCCATCCAGGTCTGCGGCGTCACGCCCTTGGCGGCCAGCTCCTCGGAGCTGAAGGTGCCGGCGGCGATGCCCTGGAGCATCTTGTCGGCGACGGGCATGGCGGTGTAGGCGCCACCCTGCGTGGAGCTGTTGTCACCGGCGTTGACGGCGGCGCCCCGGTCACCGACCTTCTGGCGCTGCTGCGCCATGACCTGGTCGAGACGGTCGACGTCGGCCTGGGTGGCGCCGGAGACGAACTCGTTGACGGCGATGCCCTCGAGGTAGCGGTACGTGGCGAGGGAGACGCGCTGCTGCGCGGCCACGCTCCGCTTGTCGGCGGGCCGGATCAGCAGGTGCACGCCGATCGCGCGCTGCAGCGAGGTCGCGGCCTTGGCGAGGGAGACGGCGTAGACGGTACGGCCGTAGGAGGTGACGTTGCCGGTGCCGAGACTCAGCTCGTTGGCGAACTCCATCAGGGAGTGCTGGACGAGGACGTAGCCCTCTTCCGTCTTCACCGGGTCCATCGGCTTGGTGAACGCGGCCTGACGCAGGGCGCCCAGCTTGTTCTCGTTGGACCGGAACAGCTGCATACGGCGGTCGAGGGCGGCCGTGTGCGGCAGGTTCTTCGCCGCCTCGTCGAACTTCCCCTTGGCCGAGTCGGTGGCGGCGCGCAGCTGCTTGACCTCGGCCGTCTCGCCCTTGCCCTGGAGCAGGTCGGGGGCGGTGAGGTCACGCTCGTCGAGCAGGGCCTGGCCGTAGTCCTCCGCTGCGCGGACCAGCAGGGCGACGTTCTCCGCGTCCTCCGCGTTCTGCCAGGTGTCGATCGAGCTCTTGACCTGGAAGCCGCCCATGACGAGGCCGACGAGCACGGGTATGAGCAGGATCGCGTTCAGCCGGGTCGGCACCCGCCAGTTGCGGGGGGAGAAGCGGCCGCCGCTCGGGGCCGGCGCCGCCGACGGTTCCGAACCGGGCACAGGAGCGGGCGCCGCTGTGCGCGGCGGCGGGGTGAAGTTGCCCCGCGCCGCCGGCTCGGGACTGTTCTTGCTTCGCCTCACTCGACCAACAACCTCTCGGCGGTCGGCACCTTCGTCGTGCCGCAGCGTGTCCGTGCCCGGTCGGCCAAAACGACTCCCGGTAGGCCTACCAGTACGTCTTTGACTATTGGGCAGTTCAGGCATTCCAGCACGACGACCTGCGCTCTTCCAAACAGCGGAATGCGCGGGCTCGAGGTGATGTAAGCCCCGCATAAAACGGTCATAAAGAGCGAGCCCCGCCAAAAGACGGGGCGTTCGTGCGCACAGCGACACCGGGCGACCGCGACGCGTGGCGGTTCTCCACGATTCCTCTGCCGAACTGTTATGAACACCGGAGCCGGCCGTGTCAAAGGCCACAGCCGGCTCCGTCACCACCCCAGGACAACTGCCGTATCGCCCTTCCGACTTGAGTGCCGGCCCGGCGTCCCACCGAGGTGAGCGCTAGCGCAGGCGCGCCATCAGGGCGTGTTCCACCAGCGTGATCAGGGCGGACTTGGCGTCGGCGCGGTGGCGCGCGTCCGTCGTGATGATCGGGGTGTCCGGCCCGATCTGCAGCGCCTCCCGCACCTCTTCGGGCTGGTAGGGCTGCTGTCCGTCGAAGCCGTTGAGGGCGACGACGAAGGGCAGGCCGCTGTTCTCGAAGTAGTCGACGGCGGGGAAGCAGTCGGCGAGGCGGCGGGTGTCGACGAGTACCACGGCGCCGATGGCGCCGCGGACGAGGTCGTCCCACATGAACCAGAAGCGGTCCTGTCCGGGGGTGCCGAACAGGTAGAGGATCAGGTCCTGGTCCAGGGTGATGCGGCCGAAGTCCATGGCCACCGTGGTGGTGGTCTTGTCTCCGGTGTGGGTGAGGTCGTCGATGCCCGCGGACGCGGACGTCATCACGGCCTCCGTGCGCAGCGGGTTGATCTCCGAGACGGCGCCGACGAACGTGGTCTTGCCCACGCCGAAGCCGCCCGCCACCACGATCTTCGCCGAGGTGGTCGAGCGACCCGCGGCCGTCGCCTGACCGCTAGAGCTTGCGAAGTCCACTGAGCACCCTTTCGAGCAGTGTCACGTCCGGAGCACCGGTGGCCTCGTCGCCGCCCGGCTGGTGGATCGCGACGAGACCGGCTTCGGCGAGGTCCGCGACCAGAATGCGGGCCACGCCCAGCGGCATGTTGAGCAGCGCGGAGACCTCCGCGACCGACTTCACCTCACGGCACAGATGGCAGATGCGCTGGTGCTCCGGGAGCAACCCCATGAGCGCAGCCGGGTCGGCCGTGGTGCTGATCAGCGCCTCGATGGCGAGCTGGTAGCGCGGCCGGGTCCGGCCGCCGGTCATGGCGTACGGCCTGACCAGCGGCTGGTCGCCCTCTTCCTCGTACGACCCTGCGTACGGATCATGATGGGCGGTGGGCGGGGTCATGGATCCTCCGGGCGAGACAGCAAGTCGGTCGGGCTGGCCGTCGGACGGGGCCGGTGGGGGGATTGTGGCGGCCGGACGGTTTTTCGGTGACGCGTATGGATCACGGGCCGGTCAGTGGAGCAGACTTCCTTGGAGCTCGGCACGCAGGTCGGGCGTGAGCACCGCGCCCGCGCGGTCGACCAGGAGTGCCATCTCGTAGCCGACGAGGCCGATGTCGCACTCCGGGTGCGCGAGCACGGCCAGCGACGAGCCGTCCGAGACGGACATCAGGAACAGAAAACCCCGTTCCATCTCGACGACCGTCTGTGCCACGGTGCCGCCCTCGAAGATCCGCGAGGCACCGGCCGTCAGCGAGGTCAGCCCGGACGCGACGGCCGCCAGCTGGTCGGCACGGTCGCGCGGGAAGCCCTCGGACATCGCCAGCAGCAGACCGTCGGCGGAGACGACGACCGTGTGGGACACCCCGGGGGTGTTGTCCACAAAGTTGGTGATCAACCAGTTGAGGTTCTGTGCCGCCTGGCTCATCTGGCTCAACTAACGCTCCTGCTGGTGAGTGGGGCTCGGGAAGCTGCCGGTCTGGCCGCTGCCGGCCTGACGGCCCTGAGCGATGCCCCGACGAAGATTGGTCAGCCGTCCGCGCACGTCCTGAGGCGCGCGCGAGACCTGCGGACCGGCCTGGTTCTGCTGTTGCTGAGCCGTGCCCGGCACGAGGTTCGCCCGGGGCACGCGGCGCGGCAGACCGGAGGTGGTGACCCCACCCGAGGCGGGCTGACGCACCCGCTCCGCCTGCCGGACGAGATCGTCGTTCGGCGAGCTGCGCCAGCCGCTCTGGGCCGGCCGCTGCTGCGGGGCAGCGGGAGCCGGCGCCTGCTGCTGCTGCGGGGCGGGAGCGGCGCTCTGCTGCTGCTCCTCCTCGCGGCCGCCGCGGAACCAGTTGGTCTCCAGCGTGTCGTACAGCGGAGTACGGCCGTCACCCGGACCGCTGGCCGGCGGCAGCGCCTCCGGCTCACGCCGGACGGGACGCTGCTGCGGAGCCTGCGGCTCGGTGTACGAAGGCCGCTGCTGCGGGGCCTGCTGCTGGGGGTAGCCGTAGCCACCCGACTGCGGCTGACCGAACGGGTCGCCGGCCGCGGGCTCCGGACGCGCGGGCAGCGCATGCCGGCCCGTGTTGGAGCCGTCGTGCTGCGGCGCCGGGAACTGGCCGGTGGAGCCGTCGTCGTACGCCTGCGGGGCCGGGAACCGGCCCGTGGCGGGCCCGGCGTCACGGCTGTCGGCGCCGAAGATGTCGGAGCGGACGAACTGGTCGCTGCCCTGGCCACCGCTCGGACGCGGCGTGCCGAAGTCCTGACGGGCGAAGTCGGAGGCGCCGTTCGGGCCCTGCGCCTGGTCCCCGCGGCCCACGACCGGGATCTCGGCGGTCGCGCCGGGACCCTGACGGTCGTCGATCCGCGGCATCCGCGAGGTCTGCTCGGCCTCCGGCTCCTCGTGGCCGCGCGGGGTGTCCAGCGAGGCACGCGACACCGGCGGCTCGCCGCTCTGGTCGCTCCAGCTCGGCGTACGCGGCTGCTGCGGAGCGGTGCCGGGCAGCTCGGCCCGGGCACCACCGCGCGGCGGCAGCTGCGGACGGCGACGCCGGCCGCCCTTCTCCGCGCCCGCACCCGCGTCGTCGGCAGGGCGCTGCGCCGGCGCCGGACCGCGCGAGGGACCGAAGGGGTCCTGGCCGGGCGCACCCGGACCGGCGGCCTGCAGACCCTGCGGCGCGGCCGGCTGACCGAAGGGGGCACCCGTGCCGGCCGGCGCGGGCCGGCCCTGCTGCTGCGGACCGCGGGGAGCGGCCGGCGCACCCGGGCGGGGGCCGTCCCGGCCGGGCAGCGCGGCACGCGGCCCCTGACCGGCGCCCAGCAGGCCGCCGTTGCCGGCACCCGGGCCACCCGCGGACGGCGAGGCGCCGAAGGCTCCGGCGCCCTGGCCGCCACCGTTCTGCACGGCGGCCTGGCGGCGTGCGGCGGCCGCACCGGCGGCGGCCTGCGCGGCGGCGGGACCGCCGGTGGAGCCCTGGCCGGGCTTCGGCGGCTGCGGCTTCTTGCCACCCTGCGCCACGTCGACCGGCAACATGACCAGCGCGGTCGTACCACCGGAGTCGGACGGACGCAGCTGGATGCGGATGCCGTGGCGCTGCGAGAGGCGGCCGACCACGAACAGACCCATGCGGCGGGAGACGGAGACGTCCACGGTGGGCGGCGAGGCCAGCCGCTCGTTGATCGCGGCGAGGTCCTCGGGGGAGAGGCCGATGCCGGTGTCGTGGATCTCGATCAGCACGCGGCCGTCGGGCAGCGCGTGACCGGTGACCTTGACCTTGGTCTGCGGCGAGGAGAACGAGGTCGCGTTCTCCAACAGCTCGGCGAGCAGGTGCACGAGGTCGTTGACGACCCGGCCGGCGACCTCGGTCGTCGGCACGGAGGCCAGCTCGATGCGCTCGTACTGCTCCACCTCGGACGCGGCGGCGCGCAGCACGTCGACCAGCGGAACCGGGCGGGTCCAGCGCCGGCCGGGCTCCTCACCCGCGAGGACGAGGAGGTTCTCACCGTTACGGCGCATACGGGTGGCGAGGTGGTCCAGCTTGAACAGCGAGGACAGCTGGTCCGGGTCGGCCTCGCGGGACTCCAGCTCGGAGATCAGCGACAGCTGGCGCTGGATCAGACCCTGGGAGCGGCGCGAGAGGTTGGTGAACATCGCGTTGACGTTGCCCCGCAGCAGGGCCTGCTCGGCGGCGAGGCGGACCGCCTCGCGGTGCACGTCGTCGAAGGCCGCGGCCACCTGGCCGATCTCGTCGCGGGAGTGCACACCGACCGACTCCACGGAGGTGTCGACGTCCTGCGGGTCCGACTCCGACAGCTGCTTGACCAGCTCGGGCAGGCGGTCCTGGGCGACCCTGGTGGCGGTCTCCTGGAGCCGGCGCAGCGAGCGGATCATGGACCGGGCCACGACGAACGCGCCGACCAGCGACACACCGAGGACCAGCAGGATCAGCGCACCCGAGATGATCGCCTCGCGCTCGGAGTCGCTGCGCAGCTCACGGGCCTTCTGCTCCATCTCGCTGAGCAGGGTCAGCTCGATGTTCGACATCTGCTGGAGCTTGGTGCCGCTGTCGTCCAGCCAGTCCTTGTACGACCGCTTGTCGAGCTTCTTCAGACCACCGATGTCCTGGACCGCACGGCTCGCGTACGTGTCGGCGTCCTCGATGATCGGGTTGCCCTCTTGGATGGGCTTGAGCAGTTCCTCGGCGTTCTTGTCGCCGTAGATGCTGCGGAACGTGCTCAGTTCCGACTTCTGGCCCTCCGTCGCCGACTCGGCGTAGTTGCGGTCGTTCTCGGAGAGGTCGCCGTAGGTGGTGTTGCTGGCGGGCAGGGCGGCCGCGATGACCGCGCGCTGCATGGAGGCGTACTCCTTGGCGGAGGAGAACGCGGCCAGTGCGCGGGTGCGCTGGATCATCTCCGGGTTGCTGGTGGCCTCGGCCATGTCCTGGGAAAGGTCCAGCAGGTGGGTGATCAGCCGGTGGTAGGCCTCGACCGTCTGCGAGGAGTTGCCCTGGGAGGTGTAGGCCTCCTGGCGGATCCTGCCGAGGGTGTTCAGATCCCGGGCGATGGCGACGACGCTCTCGCGGACACCCTGCAGGTTGCCGTCCTCGACCTGCTCCGAGGCGTCGATGAAGTTGTCCTTGGCACGGTCGGTCTTGTCCCGCAGCCCCTTGACGGTGGGGTCCTCGGCCTTGGAACCGTGTGCCAGCGGACCGGCGGACTCGTCGCGCTCCTCCTGGAGCGCCGCGGCCAGCTCGGTGGCCTGCTTGGTCATCTCGGTCAGCAGCTTCATGTTCTCGAGCTGCTGGATGTTGTCCATCGACTCGCTGATGCGCAGGGCGCCCAGGGTGGTCGCGGCGACCACGGGGAGCGCGAGCAGCGACACCAGTCGGGTGGAGATGCGCCAGTTGCGCAGGGCTATTCGCGTGCCGGGGCCGGAGGGGCCCTGCGGCGGCTTGACCTTGGGAGTGGTGGGGCTGGGAGCCGACACGGTCACCCCCGGACGCCCGGGGCGTTCACCGCCGTCGCCGGACGGGGCCGCCTGGCCCGGGTTCTGGGCGTGCTGGGGCGAGGAGCTGACGGCCATCGGGCCAGTCCCGCCGTGCGGCTCCGGCTCCGCCGAAGCGCTGCCATCCCTCTTGAAACGTCCCTGCACTAGCGTCGCAACCTCTGGACCAGGCGTTCCTCCGCAGATACGGAGGAACGGTGTCGGCGTCTTGGGAGATCGCCCTGAATGCGTCTCCCGGGTGGTCGTGAGTGACCGGCGCTGGACTTCCCCTCTCGCCGCCCACCTTGTCGGGAGCGACGCTGCTTCGCGCCCCCCGTGCGCCGGCTCGATCCTGCGGCGGTCCGTGGCATTCCAGCACAGTGCAGGATCTCCAACAAGGTTCGTGGCTGTTGTGTGACCTCTGTGACAGCACGTGAGGGCCGGGTTACCAGGTGTGGAAAGTGATCCCGGACGAATCGGGCGTATCCGAGCGAGTCGGCGGGTCGGGGTCGGTGTCCCAGTCGCCATGATCAGGAGCGGAATGAGGGCTTCAGGGGCTCAATGTCCGTTTCGGTGGGGTGATCCGCGGGTCGGAATTGACCGGTTTGAGCTGTGATTCGTGAGCAAACTCACACGAGGATCATGTGGTCTTCACGCCTTCGACGGGAATGCGCACGTTTGGCCTCGTGCTTGACAAGAGGTGACGTTCTGACAATCCGCGCGTGAGGTAGCTTTGGGCCCCTCCCAGCGCCCCGAGACGAACAGGTCTTGTTAACCGTGAAGACGACGATGATGTTCCACACGCTTGCCAACCCGCGGCGCACGACGCTGGCGCACCTGAAGGACGCCGACGAGCTGCAGATCCCCGAGCAGCCGGAGCACTCCATCGATCTGCCGGCGCAGACCGCCAACCCGCGGCGCACGGTCCTCATGGACGTCCCCGTGACCGCCGCGCACTGAGCGCACAGCCGCGACCCGGCAGCCGAGGGCGCCCGCACCGAGCGGGCGCCCTTCGTCGTACACGGGACGGCACGGGATACACGCGAACCCCGGCGACCATGCGCGAGGTTCCGGCCTGTCCACCGCGTTAGCCTGGAGCGTCAGACTCCAGCCAGCTCAGTGACAAGTTAAGGGGCGCAAGGATCCCGTGCGCATCGCCAGGTTCTCCATCGACGGGAACGTCGCCTTCGGCGCGGTCGAAGGCGGCAAGCCGGACGAGCTCGTCCTCGACATCATCAAGGGCATCCCGTTCGCGGACTTCGAGCTCTCCGGCACCAAGGTGCCGCTGAGCAAGGTGCGGCTGCTGCCCCCCGTGCTGCCCAACAAGGTCGTCGCCTTCGGCCGCAACTACGCCGAGCACGCCCGTGAGCTGGGCAACGAGGTGCCGGACGCCCCCTTCGCCTTCTTCAAGCCGTCCACCTCGGTGATCGGCCCCGGCGACGCGATCCAGTACCCGCCCTTCACCGAGGACCTCCAGCACGAGGCCGAGCTCGCCGTCGTCATCGGCCGTATGTGCCGCGAGGTCCCGCGCGAGCGGGTGGCGGACGTGATCTTCGGCTACACCTGCGCCGTCGACGTCACCGCCCGGGACGTCCAGCGGCGCGAGAAGCAGTGGGCGCGGGCCAAGGGCTTCGACACCTCCTGCCCGCTCGGCCCCTGGGTCGAGACGGACCTGGACCTCGCGACCGCGTCCGACCTGACGATCCAGCTCACGGTCAACGGCGAACAGCGCCAACTGGGCCGCACGAGCGAGATGATCCACTCGATCGAGGATCTGATCGTCAACATCTCCGAGGCCATGACGCTGCTGCCCGGCGACGTCATCCTCACCGGCACCCCGGCAGGGGTCGGCCCCCTGAACGTCGGCGACGAGGTCGCCGTCACCATCGAAGGCATCGGCACTCTCACCAACAAGGTTGTCAAGCGTGGCTAGCGCACCCGGCTCCCCCGTACGCGTCCGTTTCTGTCCCTCGCCCACCGGTAACCCCCACGTGGGCCTGGTCCGCACCGCCCTGTTCAACTGGGCGTTCGCCCGGCACCACCAGGGCACGCTGGTCTTCCGCATCGAGGACACCGACGCGGCCCGCGACTCCGAGGAGTCCTACAACCAGCTGCTCGACGCGATGCGCTGGCTCGGCTTCGACTGGGACGAGGGCCCCGAGGTCGGCGGCCCGCACGCGCCCTACCGGCAGTCGCAGCGCATGGACCTGTACAAGGACGTCGCGCAGAAGCTCCTGGACGCCGGCCACGCCTACCACTGCTACTGCTCCCAGGAGGAGCTGGACACCCGCCGCGAGGCCGCCCGCGCCGCCGGCAAGCCCTCCGGCTACGACGGCCACTGCCGCGACCTGAGCGCCGAGCAGGTCGAGCAGTACCGGGCCGAAGGCCGCGCCCCGATCGTCCGCTTCCGCATGCCCGACGAGACGATCACCTTCACCGACCTGGTGCGCGGCGAGCTGACCTTCACCCCGGAGAACGTTCCGGACTACGGCATCGTGCGCGCCAACGGCGCCCCGCTGTACACGCTGGTCAACCCGGTCGACGACGCCCTGATGGAGATCACCCACGTCCTGCGCGGTGAGGACCTGCTCTCCTCCACCCCGCGCCAGATCGCGCTGTACAAGGCGCTGATCGAGCTGGGCGTCGCCAAGGACACCCCCGCCTTCGGTCACCTGCCGTACGTGATGGGCGAGGGCAACAAGAAGCTGTCCAAGCGCGACCCGCAGTCGAGCCTGAACCTCTACCGCGAGCGGGGCTTCCTGCCCGAGGGCCTGCTCAACTATCTGTCCCTGCTGGGCTGGTCGCTCTCCGCGGACCAGGACATCTTCTCCATCGAGGAGATGGTCGCCGCCTTCGACATCTCCGAGGTGAACCCCAACCCGGCGCGCTTCGACCTGAAGAAGTGCGAGGCGATCAACGCCGACCACATCCGCATGCTGGACGTGAAGGACTTCGCCGAGCGCTGCCGCCCGTGGCTGAAGGCCCCCTTCGCCACCTGGGCGCCGGAGGACTTCGACGAGGCCAAGTGGCAGGCCGTCGCCCCGCACGCGCAGACACGCGTGAAGGTGCTGTCGGAGATCACCGACAACGTCGACTTCCTCTTCCTCGCCGAGCCGGTCTTCGACGAGGCGTCGTGGACGAAGGCGATGAAGGAGGGCTCGGACGCCCTGCTGCGCACGGCCCGCGAGAAGCTGGAGGCGGCCGACTGGTCGTCTCCGGAGTCGCTGAAGGAGGCCGTCCTGGCCGCCGGTGAGGCGCACGGCCTCAAGCTCGGCAAGGCCCAGGCCCCGGTCCGGGTCGCCGTCACCGGCCGCACGGTCGGCCTGCCGCTCTTCGAGTCCCTTGAGGTCCTGGGCAAGGAGAAGTCGCTGGCCCGGATCGACGCGGCGCTGGTGAAGCTGGCGGCGTAGCGCGCACCCGCGTGACAGGGGCGGTGTCCGGCAAGGCCCGGGTGCCGCCCCTGGCGTTTCGCTACCGTCGGCTCATGAGCATCCGAGCCGTCCTCTGGGACGTCGACGACACCCTCTTCGACTACACGAGCGCCGACCGCGCCGGCATGCGCGCGCACCTGGCCGCCGAGGGACTGCTCGGTGCCTTCGGTACGGCGGAGCAGGCGCTCGCACTCTGGAAGCAGGCCACCGAGCTGCACTGGGGGCGCTTCGCGGCCGGGGAGGCGACCTTCGAGGCGCAGCGCCGCGACCGGGTGCGCACGTTCCTGGGCGCGGAACTGACCGACGCGGAGGCCGACGACTGGTTCCGGCGTTACGTCGGTCACTACGAGTCCGCCTGGGCCCTCTTCCCGGACGCCGTGCCCGCCCTGGACGCCCTCGCCGCCGGCTACCGGCACGCGGTGCTGTCCAACTCCAGCCTTGTCGTCCAGGACCGCAAGCTGCGCGTCCTCGGCGTCCACGGCCGCTTCGAGACCATCCTGTGCGCGGCCGAGCTGGGCGTGTCCAAGCCCGAGGCAGCCGCCTTCCACGCGGCCTGCACGGCCCTGCGCCTCGCCCCGCACGAGGTGGCCTACGTCGGGGACCACCCGGACATCGACGGGCGGGGGGCGGCCGAGGCGGGCCTGCTGTCGGTGTGGATCGACCGTGACGGGGCGCGTACGGGCGGTGATGTGCCCCGGGGCCCGCACCGGATCTCGACCCTGGCCGAACTCCCGGCGGTGCTCGGCGCTGATACCCGTTTTGGAGCCCGGTCCACCTTCAGGTAATGTTCTTCCTGCGCCGCCGGGGAGCGGGCCGAAAGGCCGGGACCCGGGGGAGCGAAACTAGAACGAGATCCCCGCAGGGGCTTGAGTTCCAGTGGCCTATGGTGTAATTGGCAGCACGACTGATTCTGGTTCAGTTAGTCTTGGTTCGAGTCCAGGTAGGCCAGCTCGCAGAGCTTATCTGCAAAGCCCCCGTTGTGTAGCGGCCTAGCACGCTGCCCTCTCAAGGCAGTAGCGCCGGTTCGAATCCGGTCGGGGGTACTGATCTCGATCATGTCGGGATCGCTAGGGCCCCCGTTGTGTAGCGGCCTAGCACGCCGCCCTCTCAAGGCGGTAGCGCCGGTTCGAATCCGGTCGGGGGTACTGACTGGTCTAAACCATCATTGGTCTATGGTGTAATTGGCAGCACGACTGATTCTGGTTCAGTTAGTCTTGGTTCGAGTCCAGGTAGACCAGCTCGGACCTGCGGAAACGCAGTGTCCAGGCCCCCGTTGTGTAGCGG
This sequence comes from Streptomyces sp. NPDC014006, assembly GCF_043088925.1. Lineage (NCBI taxonomy): Bacteria > Bacillati > Actinomycetota > Actinomycetes > Kitasatosporales > Streptomycetaceae > Streptomyces > Streptomyces sp. NPDC014006. The sequence goes on from NZ_JBICAJ010000012.1 coordinate 128,346, forward strand.
CCTAGCACGCCGCCCTCTCAAGGCGGTAGCGCCGGTTCGAATCCGGTCGGGGGTACAAGAAGAAGGCCCTTCGCTTCGGCGGAGGGCCTTCGTCGTGCCCGGCGCCGCAGCAGCGGCTCGTCCAGGGGCCGGCGCGACAACTCGGCATACGGCGCGAGCTCTTCGGCCCCGTCGTAGCCGAGCCTGGGTCGGCCCCCTCGAAGAGGTCCCGCCGCGGCGTCGGGACGGGACCTCTGGCTGTGGGGGCTGACCTCTACCGGTGCGGGGCGGACCTCAGCCCGTGCGGCGCAGGGCCTCCGAGAGGCGGGCCGCGGCATCGATGACCGCCTGGGCGTGCATACGGCCCGGGTGGCGCGTGAGGCGCTCGATGGGACCGGAGACGGACACGGCGGCCACCACGCGGTTGGAGGGGCCGCGCACGGGCGCGGAGACCGACGCGACGCCCGGCTCGCGCTCACCGATCGACTGGGCCCAGCCACGGCGCCGTACGCCGGACAGGGCCGTGGCCGTGAAGCGGGCGCCCTGCAGGCCCCGGTGCAGGCGCTCGGGCTCCTCCCAGGCCATCAGCACCTGCGCCGACGAGCCGGCCTTCATGGTGAGCGTGGAGCCGACTGGCACGGTGTCCCGCAGTCCGGACAGGCGCTCCGCGGCGGCGACGCAGATACGCATGTCACCCTGGCGGCGATAGAGCTGCGCGCTCTCGCCCGTCACGTCACGCAGATGTGTGAGCACCGGGCCGGCGGTGGCGAGGAGACGGTCCTCACCCGCGGCCGCGGCCAGTTCTGCGAGCCGAGGGCCGAGAATGAAACGTCCCTGCATGTCACGCGCCACCATGCGGTGGTGTTCCAGTGCCACGGCCAGGCGGTGAGCCGTGGGTCGAGCCAGTCCGGTGGCCGCGACCAGACCCGCGAGGGTGGCCGGACCGGACTCCAGAGCGCTCAGGACGAGGGCCGCCTTGTCCAGAACGCCGACGCCGCTACTGTTGTCCATGCAACGATACTCGCGTCTCACTCTGTGAAACGCAAGTTCAATTTTCCGTGGAACCCGCCACTCTGGATGTCACGAAGGCACAGCGGCCCGCGATTCGACGGGCCTGGTGGCGGATGTCCGGTCGCAGGGGCGCGGGCAACGCCTCCTCAAGATCTCTAGTTGGGCCGGTGGACGTTTGCCGGTCGGAGGGAAAGCGATGGGTAGGACACTCGCGGAGAAGGTCTGGGACGACCACGTCGTCCGGCGCGCCGAGGGCGAGCCCGACCTCCTCTTCATCGATCTGCACCTGCTGCACGAGGTGACCAGCCCGCAGGCCTTCGACGGCCTCCGCAAGAGCGGCCGCCAGGTGCGCAGGCTCGACCTGACCATCGCCACCGAGGACCACAACACCCCGACCCTCGACATCGACAAGCCCATCGCGGACCCCGTCTCCCGGGTCCAGCTGGAGACCCTGCGCAAGAACTGCGCCGACTTCGGGGTGCGGCTGCACCCGCTGGGCGACGTCGAGCAGGGCGTCGTGCACGTCGTCGGCCCGCAGCTGGGCCTGACCCAGCCCGGCACCACCGTGGTCTGCGGTGACTCCCACACCTCCACGCACGGCGCCTTCGGCGCGCTGGCGTTCGGCATCGGCACCTCGCAGGTCGAGCATGTGCTGGCCACCCAGACGCTGCCCATGGCCCGCCCGAAGACCATGGCGATCACGGTCGACGGCGAACTGCCCGAGGGCGTCACCGCCAAGGACCTGATCCTGGCGATCATCGCGAAGATCGGCACCGGCGGCGGCCAGGGCTACATCCTGGAGTACCGCGGCTCCGCCATCGAGAAGCTCTCGATGGAGGCCCGGATGACCATCTGCAACATGTCGATCGAGGCCGGCGCCCGCGCGGGCATGATCGCCCCTGACGAGACCACCTTCGCGTACCTCAAGGGCCGTCCGCACGCCCCCGAGGGCGCCGACTGGGACGCCGCCGTCGCGTACTGGAAGACGCTGCGGACGGACGACGACGCCCAGTTCGACGCCGAGGTCGTCATCAACGCCGCCGAGCTGTCCCCGTTCGTCACCTGGGGCACCAACCCGGGCCAGGGCGCGCCGCTTTCCGCGTCCGTCCCCGACCCGGCTTCGTACGAAGACCCTTCGGAGCGCTTCGCCGCCGAAAAGGCCCTGGAGTACATGGGGTTGGAGGCCGGTCAGCCGCTGAGCTCCATCAAGGTGGACACCGTCTTCGTAGGCTCCTGCACCAACGGCCGCATCGAGGACCTGCGCGCCGCGGCCGACCTGCTGCGGGGCCGCAAAGTCGCCGACGGGGTACGGATGCTGGTCGTCCCGGGCTCCGCGCGGGTGGGTCTGCAGGCCGTCTCCGAGGGTCTCGACGTGGTCTTCAAGGAGGCCGGCGCCGAGTGGCGGCACGCGGGCTGCTCCATGTGCCTGGGCATGAACCCCGACCAGCTGGCCCCCGGTGAGCGCTCGGCGTCCACCTCCAACCGCAACTTCGAGGGCCGGCAGGGCAAGGGCGGCCGCACCCACCTGGTGTCGCCGCAGGTCGCGGCCGCGACCGCGGTGCTGGGCCACCTGGCCTCGCCCGCCGACCTGACCGACGCCGAGACCCGTACGCCCGCTGGAGTCTGAGGATCATGGAAGCTTTCACCACGCACACCGGCCGGGCCGTCCCGCTGCGCCGCAGCAACGTGGACACCGACCAGATCATCCCCGCCCACTGGCTCAAGAAGGTCACTCGCGACGGGTTCGAGGACGGGCTGTTCGAGGCCTGGCGCAAGGACCCCGAGTTCGTGCTGAACCGTCCCGAGCGGCAGGGCGCCACCGTCCTGGTCGCGGGCCCGGACTTCGGTACCGGCTCCTCCCGTGAGCACGCGGTGTGGGCGCTGCAGAACTTCGGCTTCAAGGCGGTGATCTCCTCCCGCTTCGCCGACATCTTCCGCGGCAACTCGCTGAAGAACGGCCTGCTCACCGTGGTCCTGGACCAGAAGACCGTGGACGCACTGTGGGAGCTGGTCGAGAAGGACCCGACCGCTGAGGTCACCGTGGACCTTCAGGCGCGTGAGGTGCGCGCCGAGGGCATCACCGCCTCCTTCGAGCTGGACGAGAACTCCCGATGGCGGCTGCTGAACGGTCTGGACGACATCTCCATCACGCTGCAGAACGAGGCGGACATCGCCGCGTACGAGGCGAAGCGGCCGTCCTTCAAGCCGCGCACCCTCCAGGTCTGAACCATCGGCCCGGCCCGCGCCCGCTGAGGGTCGGGTTTCGGCCACCGCATCACCCCGCCTGTACCCCCGATCGGCCCGATCGGGGGTACAGGCGTTTTTGGGTCCGTACGGCGTCGGCCGGCGGTCGGGGGCGGTTCAACTTCCCACGTTACGACGGTGGTTGCTGGGGTATCCGAGGCTCAGGAACGCGTCTTCGCGGTGCGCCCGGATGGCTGTTGGAGGCGGCAGTTGCCCCCTGCGCGGGCGACAACTCGCCCCAGATGGCACAATCTGTGCATGGAACACGACGGCCAACTCGAGCTCTATGCGGCGGTCGCGGACCAACTGAAACAAGCGCACGCCAGGGTGCGCGCACTGCAAGTCCCGGAGGGCGTACGGATGGCGCTGACCCGGAAGCTGCTGGTCATTACGGCCGCGGCCAAACACGATCTTGCCGGTGCGACAAGGCGGCTGGAGCGGTTCATGGCGGATCTCGATGCGGGGCGCGTCCCCGAAGAGGACGACTGAACACATCCGTGATCGCCGAGTTCGTTGCGGCACAAGGGTGATAAGCCCGTTTCGTGTTTGATTTGCGGTATATATCTGCCTAACGTGCGAAAAAGCTTGAACACTTTCGTTCTGGCGATGTCTCCGAAGGGGAAGACGTGAACAAGGCGCAGCTCGTAGAAGCGATTGCCGACAAGATGGGTGGCCGCCAGCAGGCCGCCGATGCTGTCGACGCGGTCCTGGACGCCATCGTCCGCTCGGTCGTCGGGGGCGACCGGGTCTCGGTCACCGGGTTCGGTTCCTTCGAGAAGGTCGACCGGCCGGCCCGCTACGCCCGTAACCCGCAGACCGGCGAGCGGGTTCGGGTCAAGAAGACCTCCGTTCCGCGCTTCCGCGCGGGTCAGGGCTTCAAGGACCTGGTCAGCGGGTCGAAGAAGCTCCCGAAGAACGACATCGCGGTCAAGAAGGCCCCCAAGGGCAGCCTGTCCGGCCCGTCCGCCACCATCGCCAAGCCCGCGGGCAAGAAGGCCGCGGCCAAGAAGACGACGGCGGCCGCGAAGAAGACCACCACCGCGAAGAAGGCGACCCCGGCGAAGAAGACCAGCACGGCCGCCGCGAAGAAGACCACGGCCAAGAAGGCGCCCGCGAAGAAGACCACGACGCCGGCCGCCAAGAAGACGACCGCGGCGAAGACCACGGCCGCCAAGAAGACCACGGCGAAGAAGGCCCCGGCGAAGAAGGCGACCGCCAAGAAGGCGCCCGCCAAGAAGTCGTCGGCGCGCAAGACCGCCGCGAAGAAGACCACCGCGCGCTAGGAGGCGACCGCACGGGTTACTCACGCGCCGGGCCGGACTCCCTGACGGAGTCCGGCCCGCGGTGTGTTGTGGACCTGGTGTCCTGGTGGCGGCGCCGCTTTGGGACGGGACGGCCCGGCCGACGGGACATTCCGACCGGGGCCCACGGGGGACGCGGCCGGTGTCAGAACGTCTGCAGGGTCACCAGCGTGATGCGGCGGGAGGCGCCTTCACCTTCCGTTTCGATACGGACCCGTTGGCCGGGGCGCAGCAGGCGCAGGCCGCCCGCATCGAAGGCCGGGGCGTCGAAGGGCACGGGGGTGCCGTCGTCGAGGAGCACCTGGCCGCAGCGGGTCTCGGGGTCGTACGTGTATGCGGTGGCCTGCATGACGGTCAGCCTACTGCCCGGGGATCAGCAGCCGCGCGGCCGCCGCGGCCGTCCGGGGGCCCACGCCGAGGGAGAGCGCGGCGCGCAGGTCGTCGCCGGTGTCCACGTCCTGGCGTACGGAATCGGCCCGGTCCAGGGGCAGCTCGACCGCGCCGGACGCGCGGTGGCGGGCACGGGAGCGAGCGCCGAATGCCGGCTGCAATTCCTGTCCGGCACCGGCCGACAGGAGCGTGGTGCCGATTTCCGCTGCGTCCGGGAGAAATGCGCGCGGGAATGGGGCGGCCGTATCGAGGACCCGGGCCAATTCCAGCGGGCGCAGGGCCGGCAGATCGGCGTTCAGGGCCGCCACGGGAGTTCGGGGGTGCTCGGCGCGTACGACCGCCGTCGCGTGCGCCAGCGCCGCGTTCAGGCCGGCGGACGGGGTGTCGGGGACGATACGGGCGCCCAGGGCCGCCAGCTCATGGCCGGCCAGGGCGTCGTTCGTGACGACCACCACATCATCCACCGCGTCGCAGGCCAGCGCCGCCGCGATCGTGTCCTGGGCGAAGGCGAGCGCGAGGCCCGGGCGCACCCCGTCCCCGGCCGTGTCCGCGAGCCTGCTCTTGGCCCGCGCCAGAGGCTTCAGGGGGATGACCAAGGTCCACTGCACCGGCGTACCGTCCCTCTCGTGTCCTGGTCATTGTCGCCGGGCCATCTCGTCGGCGGGACGGCGGGGCGTACGGTGTTCTCGACAGACCGGCGGCCCGGGGCGACACTTGTGCGGCCCCACGGGCCCCGGTGGCAAGCCCTAGAGGAAGGTGTCCGCGTGCCCCGCCGCAGAATCGGCTTCTGGTACCGCTTCGCCGCGGTGATCTGCAAACCACCGCTGGTGTTTCTGCTCAAGCGGGACTGGCGCGGAATGGAGAACATTCCGGCCGACGGCGGATTCATCACCGTGGTGAACCACAATTCGCACGTCGACCCCTTCGCATATGCCCACTACCAGTACAACACCGGCCGGGTCCCGCGATTCCTGGCCAAGAGCGGGCTTTTCAAGAAGGGCTTCGTCGGCGCCGCCATGCGTGGCACCGGCCAGATCCCCGTCTACCGCGAGTCCACCGACGCGCTCAGCGCCTTCCGGGCCGCGATCGACGCCGTGGAGCGCGGCGAGTGCGTCGCCTTCTACCCCGAGGGCACCCTCACCCGCGACCCCAACGGCTGGCCCATGACCGGCAAGACGGGCGCCGCGCGCGTCGCGCTGCAGACCAGGTGCCCGGTCATCCCGGTCGCCCAGTGGGGCTGCAACGAGCTGCTGCCGCCGTACGCCAGGAAGCCGGACCTCTTCCCGCGCAAGACCCACCGCGTGCTGGCCGGGCCGCCCGTGGACCTCTCCCGCTTCTACGGCAAGGAGATGACCGCGGAGGTGCTGAAGGAGGCCACCGAGGTGATCATGGCGGCCATCACCCGCCAGCTGGAGGAGATCCGCGGCGAGAAGGCGCCCGCCGCGCCGTACGACCCGCGCCGCGAGCGCATCGAGCAGCGCCGCCGCACCCAGGCCCAGGCCGAGGCGCGGGCGCAGGGCAAGCAGGCGGAAGGGCAGGGCACGTGAGCAAGCCGGTCACGCCGGTCAAGGCAGCCGTCTTCAGCGCCGGTTCATGGGGCACCGCCTTCGGCATGGTGCTCGCCGACGCCGGGTGCGAGGTCGTGCTGTGGGCGCGACGCCCCGAGGTCGCCGAGGCGATCAACTCCACCCGGACCAACCCCGACTACTTCCCCGGCGTGCAGCTGCCCGAGAACCTGCGCGCCACCACCGACCCCGCCGAGGCCGCCGCCGGCGCCGACTTCACCGTGCTGTCGGTGCCCTCCCAGACGCTGCGCGCCAACCTCGCCGAGTGGACCCCGCTGCTCGCCCCGCGCACCGTCCTGGTGTCGCTGATGAAGGGCGTCGAGCTGGGCACCACCATGCGGATGAGCGAGGTCATCGAGGACGTCGCCAAGGTGGGCCCGGAACGCGTCGCCGTGGTCACCGGGCCCAACCTCGCCCGTGAGATCGCCGCCCGCATGCCGGCCGCGGCCGTCGTCGCGTGCACCGACGAGGCGGTCGCGCAGCGCCTGCAGACCGTCTGCCACACGCCGTACTTCCGGCCGTACACCAACACCGACGTCGTCGGCTGCGAACTGGGCGGTGCCGTCAAGAACGTCATCGGGCTCGCCGTCGGCATCGCCGACGGCATGGGGCTCGGCGACAACGCCAAGGGCTCGCTCATCACCCGCGGCCTCGCCGAGACCACCCGGCTGGGCCTGGCGATGGGCGCCGATCCGATGACGTTCTCCGGACTGGCCGGTCTCGGCGACCTGGTGGCCACCTGCTCCTCGCCGCTGTCGCGCAACCACACCTTCGGCACCAACCTCGGCAAGGGCATGACCCTGCAGGAGACCATCGCGGTCACCCGGCAGACCGCCGAGGGCGTCAAGTCCTGCGAGTCGGTGCTGGATCTGGCCCGGCGGCACGGCGTCGACATGCCGATCACCGAGACCGTCGTGTCCATCGTGCACGAGGGCAAGTCCCCGGTGGTCGCCCTCAAGGAGCTGATGTCGCGCAGCGCCAAGCCCGAACGGCGCTGAACGGCCCCGCCCGCGCGACGCTGCGCGACCGACCGAGGGACACGGAGTCACGGCGGCCCGGTGGGCGCTGACTCGGGGAATACCAACGGGTACTCTCAACGCGATATGAGCACCGAGAACCTCCCCCAGAGCCCTGAGCAGCCGTCCCGCAAGCCGCGCGTGGCCGTCGTGTTCGGCGGACGCAGCTCCGAACACGGGATCTCCATGGTCACGGCCGGCGCCGTCCTGAGCGCCATCGACCGGACGCGGTACGACGTCCTGCCGATCGGCATCACCCGGGAGGGCCGTTGGGTGCTGACGGCCGACGAGCCCGAGCGGATGGCCATCGCCGACCGCCGCACCCCCGAGGTCGAGGACATGGCGGAGCCCGGCGACGGCGGCGTGGTGCTCCCCGTCGACCCCGCCAGCCGCGAGGTCGTCTACAGCGAGCCCGGCTCGGTGCCCAAGGCGCTCGGCGAGGTCGACGTCGTCTTCCCGGTGCTGCACGGCCCGTACGGCGAGGACGGCACCCTGCAGGGCCTGCTGGAGCTGTCCGGGGTGCCGTACGTGGGCTCGGGCGTGCTCGCGTCGGCCGTCGGCCAGGACAAGGAGTACATGAAGCGGGTGTTCACCTCCTTCGGGCTCAAGGTCGGCCCGTACGTGGTGATCCGGCCCCGCGAGTGGGAGCGGGACACCTCCGCCGCCCGCAAGAAGATCGTCGACTTCGCCGGTGAGCACGGCTGGCCGCTGTTCGTGAAGCCGGCGCGCGCCGGTTCGTCCATCGGCATCACCAAGGTGGACGACCTCTCCGGCCTGGACGAGGCCATCGAGGAAGCGCAGCGGCACGACCCGAAGATCCTCGTCGAGGCGGCCGTGCGCGGCCGTGAGATCGAGTGCGGCGTGCTGGAGTTCGAGGACGGCCCGCGCGCGTCGGTGCCGGCGGAGATCCCGCCGCCGGACGCCCACGCGTATTACGACTTCGAGGCCAAGTACATCGACTCCACGCCCGGCATCGTCCCGGCGCCGCTCACCGACGAGCAGACCGCCGAGGTGCGGCGGCTCGCGGTGGACGCCTTCGACGCGGCGTCCTGCGAGGGCCTGGTGCGCGCGGACTTCTTCCTCACCGAGGACGGCGAGTTCGTCATCAACGAGATCAACACGATGCCCGGCTTCACGCCCATCTCGATGTACCCGAAGATGTGGCAGGCCACCGGTGTCGGCTACGCCGAGCTGGTCGACCGCCTCATCCGGGCGGCCCTGCGCAGGTCGACGGGCCTGCGCTAGTTCCTCCGGGCGCTCAGTCGGCGATCCCCTCGGGGATCGCCTTCTTCATGGCCGGGGCCAGGTCGACGAGTACCGACGAGGTGTCCCGGCCCTTGGGCACGCGCACCTCGACGTAGGCACGGCGGTTGGCGGTGGTGAACCGGTACGCGCCGTCGTCCTGCTTCTCCATGAGCCAGTCGACACCGTCCACGCCGCCGGCGACCGCGTCGGGGTCACCGCCCTCCGAGACCCTCTGGTCGGTCATCTTCGCGGGCCGCTCGACACCGCACCGCAGTATGATCGCCGGGTCCCCCCAGCCCGCGGTCAGCGGTGACGCGGGGGTGGGGTCCCGGCGGTCCTGGCCGTCGACCCGGGACGGCAGCGCCCGGTCCAGCTCTCGGCAGAGCGCCGCGGTCTTCGCCGCCGGCGACGGAACCGCGACCGACGCGCTGTCGTCTGCGAAGGAGCAGCCCGCGACGCCGAGGAGCAGGGCGAGGGCGGGCAGGCCGAGGGGCCGGTGACGGAAGATGCTCACCGGCCAAGGGTAGACGGGGGCTACAGATGGACGACCGGGCAGGTCAGGGTGCGGGTGATGCCGTCCACCTGCTGGACCTTGGCGACCACCATGCGGCCCAGGTCGTCGACGGTGTCGGCCTGCGCGCGCACGATGACGTCGTAGGGACCCGTGACGTCTTCGGCCTGGATCACTCCAGGGATCTTGCCGATCGTCTCGGCGACGGTCGACGCCTTGCCGACCTCAGTCTGGATCAGGATGTACGCCTGTACCACGGAACCTCCAGGGCGGCCACGAGGATCATGTGGGGAAAAGGAACGCCACGGTACCGCGTCGCCGCTCCCCGCGGGGAGACCTGTGGGAACCGGGCCTTGCGTGCCGGGGTGCGGACAGGGCGGACGAGGATGGCTGCAGGGACCGTTCACCGGGGGCCGGTCACATCGACCGGGCACCTGCGGCCGGTCACTTCGACGGTATCGAGGACACTGGTCCCGCGCGACCGGGCACGGACAACGTCAGCAGGGACGGAAGGGGAGCCAGGACAATGAAGGGCACTGTTGGTGAGCTCGGGGAGTTCGGGCTCATCAGGGAGCTCACCTCCCGTCTCACCACCACCCCGGCGGTCCGGGTCGGGCCCGGCGACGACGCCGCCGTGGTGGCCGCGCCCGACCGGCGGGTGGTGGCCAGCACCGACATACTGCTGGAGGGCCGGCACTTCCGCCGCGACTGGTCCACGGCCTACGACGTCGGCCGCAAGGCCGCCGCGCAGAACCTCGCCGACATCGCCGCCATGGGCGCCGTCCCCACCGCGCTGCTGCTCGGCCTGGTCGTGCCCGCCGAACTGCCGGTGGCCTGGCCGACCGAGCTGATGGACGGCATCCGCGACGAGTGCCAGGTCGCGGGCGCCTCCGTGGTCGGCGGCGACGTCGTACGCGGTGACACGATCATGGTGTCGATCACCGCGCTCGGCGACCTGCGCAACCAGGAACCCGTCACCCGGGGCGGCGCGCAGCCCGGCGACCTCGTCGCCGTGACCGGCTGGCTCGGCTGGTCCGCCGCCGGGTACGCGGTGCTCTCCCGCGGTTTCCGCTCCCCGCGCGCCTTCGTCGAGGCCCACCGCCGCCCCGAGCCGCCGTACCACGCGGGTCCCGCGGCCGCGGCGCTCGGCGCGACCGCGATGTGCGACGTCAGCGACGGGCTGATCGCCGACCTCGGGCACATCGCCGAGGCCAGCAAGGTGCGCATCGACATCCGCTCCGGCGCCATCGACATCCCCACCCAGATGCACGACATCGGCCAGGCCGTGGGCGTCGACCCGCTCCAGTGGGTGCTGACCGGGGGAGAGGACCACGCGATCGTCGCGACCTTCCCGTCGGACGCCAAACTGCCCGCCCGCTGGAAGGTGATCGGCGAGGTGCTCAACCCCTCCGCGCTGCCCCAGGTGACCGTCGACGGCGCCCCCTGGACCAGCAAGGGCGGCTGGGACCACTTCGGGGACATCGAGTCATGACCGCGCCGCCCCGGGTGCTCACCGTGGCCGGCTCCGACTCCGGGGGCGGCGCCGGGATCCAGGCCGACCTGAAGACCATGCTGGCGCTCGGCACGCACGGCATGAGCGTGCTCACCGCCGTCACCGCGCAGAATTCCCTCGGTGTGCAGGGCGCCTGGGAGTTGCCGGTCGAGGCGGTGCGCGCGCAGTACCGCAGCGTCGTCGACGACATCGGCGTCCAGGCCGTGAAGACCGGCATGCTCGGCTCCGCCGAACTCGTGGAAACCGTCGCGGAGTTGCTCGCCGGCACCGACGCGCCCGCCGTCGTCGACCCGGTCGGCGTCTCCAAACACGGCGACGCGCTGCTGGCCGCCTCCGCGCTGGACTCCGTGCGTACCAAGCTGCTTCCGGCGGCCACCGTCGCCACTCCGAACCTCGACGAGGTTGCCCAACTCACCGGCGTACACGTCGAGTCGGAGGACGACCTGCGGCGCGCCGCGGCGGCCGTCCTGGCGTACGGGCCGCGCTGGGTGGTGATCAAGGGCGGGCATCTGGCCGGGGACGCCGTGGACCTGCTCACGGACGGCTCCGAGGAGTACTGGCTGCGCGCCCCGCGCCACGACAACCGGCACACCCACGGCACCGGTTGCACGCTCGCCTCCGCCATCGCCTGCGGCCTGGCCCAGGGACGGTCCGTGCCGGAGGCGGTCACGGCCGCCAAGGAGTACGTCACCGGGGCCATCGCCGCCGGCTTCGCACTCGGCGGCGGGATCGGGCCCGTCGACCACGGGTGGGCGTTCAGGAGCGGTACTGCCTGAGCGCCCCAGGGGGTGCTCACGCCGGGTACTCCCCGAGGTCGATGGCGGTCGCCGCCTTCTCCGTCAGCCGCTTGAAGAAACCGGCCAGCATCCGGGAGCTCAGCAGCCGGTACATGCGGTCCCGGCTGCGGATGCGGCGCTCGGTGGCCGGGGCGAAGAACGGGCCCGCGTTGCCGGAGATCTTCTGGCAGCCCCGGGCGAAGTCCCGGATGCGCGCCTCGTACCCGGCCAGCGCGACGCGCACGTCGCCGTCCGCCAGCGCCAGTTCCCCGGCCAGGACGTATGCGCCGACGACGGCCACGCCCGTGCCCATGCCGCCCATCGTCGCCCCGTACCCGGCGTCCCCGAGGAGCGCCACCCGGCCCTGCGTCAGCCGGTCGATGTGGATCTGCGCAATGGCGTCGAAGTACAGGTCGTCGGTCTCCCGGAGCGCCTTCAGCACCGCGGGTGTCTCCCAGCCCATGCCGGCGAACCGCTCGGTGAGGATCCGCTTCTGCGCCTGCAGGTCCCGGCGGTCGTACGCCAACTCCTCGGACCGGAACACCAGCAGGGCACCCGCCCGCTCGGGGTCGCCGTCGTAGTTGCCGACGACGACACAGCGGCCCGGCTCGCTGTACAGCCGGCCCGTACGGTCCAGGCCCAGATGGTTCGGCACGGCGAAACCGGCCACGTAGTGGCCGAAGAAGCGCAGGTGGCGCGACTCGTCGCCGAAGACCAGGCGGCGGGTGTTCGAGTGCAGGCCGTCCGCGCCGACGACCAGGTCGAAGCGGCGGGGCGCGCCGTGCTCGAAGAGGACGTCGACCCCGTCCGGGGTGTCGGTCAGCGCCGTGACCGAGTCGCCGAAGACGTACTCCACGCGGTCCTTGGTGCGTTCGTACATGATCCGGGACAGGTCACCGCGGAAGATCTCCACGTCCCCGCTCATCATCTCCGCGGGCAGGTCCACGCGCGCCTTGCCGTCGGCGTCGACGACCGTCTGCCGGCCCATGCGGGTGCGGTGGGCGTGGACGTCGTCCCAGATGCCCATGGTGGTGAGCACCCGGCGGTGCACGTGCCCGCGGAAGTCGACGGCGAAGCCACCGCCGCGCAGCGCGGGCGCCTTCTCGACGACCGTGACGTGTGCGCCGTACCGGGCGAGGTTGAGGGCGAGGGCCGGGCCGGCGACGCTCGCGCCGGAGATCAGGACGGTGAGACGGCTCAGGTTCTTCGTCATGCGAGGAGCCTCTCGGGCGGCGCTTACCGCCCGCCTACCGTGCGCTGACCGCCGCTGACCGCAGGCGCCGGCCCCGCTCGAAGGCCTCGTCGAAAGCCTCGGGCGACAGCCGCGCACGCGTGCGCCGTGTCGTGCGTACGACGTCGGGGTCGCCGTCCAGGCACAGGCCCCGCAGGCCGGCGGCGGCGCCCAGGAGTTCGGCGGCCTCCTGCGGCCGCGCGGCGAGATCGGCCAGGGCGTCGGCGACATCCGCCGGCAGCAGCACGTCGGACGCCGAAAGGGCCTGGGCGCGGGCTTGGGCGAGCCAGTCGCGGGCGGCGCCGGTGTCGCCCTCGGCGGCGGCCGTCCGGCCCAGGCCGATCAGGATGCGCACCGTCTCGCCGACGCTGAACCAGGTGGCCGCGCACGTCTGCAGAGCGCTCTCGTAGTGCACGCGTGCGCCTGCCGTGTCACCGCCATGGCGGGCCGTGTCACCCAGGCCCCGCAGCGCGCCCGCCACCTTGTCGGCGGCACCGGCCGTGCGGGCCAGATCGCGGCAGCGGGCGAAGTGCGCGGCGGCCTCCTCGTGGGCGCCGAGGGCCAGCAGCACGTACGCCCGCCGGTGCAGCAGGTCCGCCGTCTCCTCGGGGGCGTCCAGCTCCCGCACATGAATCAGGCCCTCGTCGAGCAGCGCGAGGGCACGCCCGTGTGCGCCGCGCGCGTGGGCGAAGCCGCCGAGCGGATCCAGGCAGTTGGCCATGCCCCAGCGGTCACCGGTCGCGCGAAAGCCCTCCCACGCGCGCGTGAAGACCTCCTCCGCCTCGTCCGCGCGCCCCGAGAACCACGCCTGGTAGGCGAGACCGAGGTCCAGCAGGGCCCGGCCCCACGGCTCGTCGCCGACCTGCACGCGCACGTGCGCGTCGACCGCGAGCCGGGGGCCGCCGGTGAGGGACCACAGCACCACCGTGAACGGCAGCCGGAGCGGCGTTTCGAGTGTCGCCATGACCGCGGCCGCCCGCGCGACGAGACCCGGGTCGGCCGGGTCGTCACCCTGCCCGGAGACGGCGTTCATCAGACACAGCGCGTACTCCTCGGCCAGGCGGGCGGGCGGCTCGTCACCGACCGCCCCGAGCAGCGCCCGCGCCTGCCCCACCCGTTCACCGTGCAGGCCCCGCAACCGCCGGAACCAGGTTAGGGCGGCCATCAGGCGCAGCGCCTCGTGCGGGGCGGTGTCCGTCAGACGGCGCAGGGCCGCGTCCAGGTTCTCGTGTTCGGCGGCCAGCCGGGCCAGCCACGGCAGCTGTTCACCGCCGCGCAGGTACGGCTGCGCGCGCTCGGCGAGCTGAAGGAAGTAGGCGGCGTGGGCGTCCCGGAGCCCGGCCACGGCGGTGAGGTCCCCGGCGCCGCCCGCCAGTTCCTCCGCCGCGAACGCGCGGATCGTCTCCAGCATGCGGTAGCGGCCGCCCGACACCTCCACGAACGACTTCTCCACGAGGGACGCCAGGACGTCCTCCGGGTACGGCACCGCGCACACCGCCGCCACCGCGTCCAGGGTGGCGCCGCCGCGGAACACCGTCAGTCGGCTCGCCAGCTCCCGCTCCTGCGCGTCCAGCAGCTCCCAGCTCCACTCCACGACCGCGCGCAGCGTGCGGTGCCGGGGCGCCTTGGCGCGGTCGCCGCGGGCCAGCAGCCGGAACCGGTCGTGCAGCCGCTCGGCCAGCTCCGGCGGCGACAGCGTGCGCAGCCGGGCCGCGGCCAGCTCGATCGCCAGCGGCAGCCCGTCCAGCGCCCGGCAGATCTCCGGCACGCGCGCGTGGTCGCCGTCGACGTCGGGGCGCACGGCACGCGCGCGGTCCAGCAGCAGCCGTACGGCCGGCTCCTCGGGCAGCGGCGGCACAGGGACCAGCACCTCGCCGGTGATGCCCAGCGACTCCCGGCTGGTCGCCAGGACCCGCACGCCGGGGCAGGCGCCCAGCAGCAGCGCGGCGGTCCGCGCGGCGGCCTCGATCAGGTGCTCGCAGTTGTCCAGCACCAGCAGTACCGCGCGGTCCTCCAGCGCGGCCAGCAGCCGGTCGGTGGCGTCCGTGGCGGGAGCGCGGAACCCGTCCCGCACCCCGAGCGCGGCCAGCACCGCGTACGGGATCCGCTCGCCGTCGGCCAGCGGTGCCAGCTCCACCAGACAGACGTCCGGCGCGGTGCGGGCCGCCTCCAGGGCGAGCCGGGTCTTGCCCACACCGCCGGGACCGGTGAGCGTCACCAGCCGGGAGGCGGCGGACGCCTCCGCGATCCGCGCCAGCTCCTCTTCCCGGCCGATGAACCGGGTCAGCTGCGCCGGCAGCCGGGGCCGGGCGGGGGCGCCGGGGCGCGCCCGCAGCAGGTCCAGGTGGAGGGCGGACAGCTCGGGCGACGGGTCGGCGCCCAGCTCGTCGGCGAGGACGCCGCGCGCCTCTTCGAACACCGTCAGCGCCTCGGCGGGCCGCCCGCCCGCGTGCAGCGCCCGCATCAGCTGCCCGTACAGCCGCTCGCTCAGCGGGTGCTCCGCGACCAGCGCCCGCAGCTCCGGCACCAGCTCCGCCCCGCCCCCGCCCCCGAGATCGGCCTCGACGCGGTCCTGCACGACGGCCAGCCGCAGCTCCTCCAGGCGGGTCCGCTCGGCGTGCGCGTCGGGCAGGTCGGGCAGCGCCGGGCCGCGCCACAGGGCGAGGGCGTCGCGCAGCACGGCCGCCGCCCGCGGATGGTCACCGGCGGCGAGGGCGGCACGTCCCTCGGCGGCGAGGCGGGCGAAGCGGTGGGCGTCGACGGCGCCGGGGTCCACGGCCAGCCGGTAGCCGGCCCCGACGGCCTCGATGGCGGTGTGCGGGGAGAGGCGCCGGCGCAGCCGGGAGATCTGCGACTGCAGCGCGTTCGCGGCTCCGGCGGGCGGCTCGGCGCCGTACAGGCCGTCCAGGAGACGGTCCGCCGGGACGGCGCGGCCGGCGTCGAGCAGCAGCAGCGTGAGCAGGGCGCGGGGGCGCGGGCCGCCGGGGGAGAGGGGGGTGCCGTCGTCGGTGAGGATCTCCGACGGGCCCAGGATGCCGAAGCGCATTCCCCGGATTCTGGCAGGCCGGACCGGGGTGTGGGTACGGCAAAAAGCCGGCCCACCTGATGGTGGACCGGCTTTGTGCAGCGAACCGACAGTGGCCGCGCGCGGATGGGGGTCCCCCCTGCTCGAGCGGAGCCGAGCGTGGGGGAGAAGCGTCAGCGCGAGACCTTGCCGGCCTTGATGCACGAGGTGCAGGCGTTCACGCGCTTCGGCGTCCCACCGACCACGGTACGCACACGCTGGATGTTCGGGTTCCAGCGACGGGGCGTACGGCGGTGCGAGTGCGAGATGTTGTTGCCGAAGCCCGGCCCCTTGCCGCAGACGTCGCAGTTGGCAGCCACCGGTCACTCCAAAGACTTCAGATGCACTTACGGTTAATCCCGGCATGCCGGGACGGATCCTGCGATCGGTGAGTGATCTGAGATCTGAGTGGCGCTGCCAGGGGAATCAGCCCGATCGGATCGGGCAACCGGAGCAGCATACAACGACTGCGTCCGGACAACGAAACTACCATGGCGGCCCAGCGGCCCGCCCACGGCCCTCTTCCGGCAGGCACCCGGCCTGGGTCTACGCTGCGTCCCACGTCCAGCAGCTCAGGGAGGCGCAGGTGGCGCAGGTGCCGCAGACATTCTTCGATGCTCTCGCGGTGCGCACGTGGTGCTCCCTCGCGCTGGACGCCCTCGGGCGCGCGCGCGAGGAGATCGACGCGATCAACGTCTATCCGGTGGCCGACGGGGATACCGGCACCAACCTGTATCTGACCTTGGAGTCGGCGGCCGGGGCAGTGGAGGCCGTGTTCGCCGGATACGAGACCGGCGGCGGGCGGCCTTCCCTGGCCGACGCCGTCCACGCGATGGCGCACGGCGCGCTCATCGGGGCGCGCGGGAACTCCGGGACCATCCTCGCCCAGCTGCTGCGCGGCATGGCGCAGGTGCTCGCCGCGCAGGGTGACGACTCTCACGCCGACGGGCCGGGGCTGCGGCGCGCGCTGCGGCGCGCGGCCGACTCCGCCCGGCAGGCCGTCGCCCACCCCGTCGAGGGCACGGTGCTGACCGTCGCCGCCGCGGCCGCCGACGCCGCCGAGGGCGTGGGCGAGGCGGGAGGCGACTGCGGGACGGTCGCGCGGGCCGCGTACGACGCGGCGCGCACGGCACTCGCCGCGACCCCCGGTCAGCTGGCCGCCCTGGAGCACGCCGGGGTGGTGGACGCCGGCGGGCGGGGACTGGTGACGGTGCTGGGGGCGCTCGTGGAGACGTTCACGGGGGAGACACCCGCCGATCCGGACGGCCACCCGCGCGGGCCGGCCGCCTCGCAGGCGCGCGGGTGCCCGTCCGGGACGCTCATCGCCTGCCCCGACCCGGGGGCCGCTCCCGACGGGGGCGGTCCGGCCTTCGAGGTGATCTACCTCCTGGAGGCCGGCGACGACGCCGTGGCCCGGCTGCGCCGCCGACTGGACGCCCTCGGTGACTCGCTGGTCGTGGTCGGCGGCGACGGGCTGTGGAACGTCCACGTGCACGTCGACGACGCCGGCGCCGCCGTGGAGGCCGGGGTGGAGGCCGGGCGGCCGTACCGGATCCGGATCACCCACTTCGGCGCCGACGACGCGCACACCGCGCACGGCGAGCGCCCGCCCCGCGAGCGCGCCCAGCGGGCCGTCGTCGCGGTCGTCCCCGGCGAGGGCCTCGCCGGGCTGTACACCGGGGCGGGCGCGACGACGGTGCTCGCCCGCCCCGGCGAGCCGCCCGCCAGCGGGGAACTGGTGGAGGCCGTACGACGTGCCCACGCGCGCGAGGTCGTACTGCTGCCCAACGACCCCGAACTGCGCCACACCGCCGCGGCGGCCGCCGAACAGGCCCGCACCGAGGGCATCCGGGTGGCCCTCATCCCGACCCGGTCGGCGGTCCAGGGGATCGCCGCGCTCGCGGTGCACGAACCCGACCGCCGCTTCGACGAGGACGTGGTCTCCATGACCTCGGCGGCGGGGGCCACCCGGTACGCCGAGGTCACCGTCGCCGAACACGAGTCCTGGACCACGGCCGGCATCTGCCAGGCCGGTGACGTGCTCGGCCTCATCGACGGCGACGTCGCCGTGATCGGCGCGGACGTCACCGCCACCGCCGAGACCGTGCTGGACCGCATGCTCGCCGCCGGTGGCGAACTCGTCACCCTCGTCCTCGGCGACGAAGCCCCCGACGGCGTCACCGACCACCTTCAGACCCGGGTACGGGAGACGTACCTCGCCGTCGACACGGTCGTCTACCGAGGCGGCCGGCAGGGCGCGCTCCTGCTGATCGGCGTGGAGTGACCCCACCGCCCCGCGGTCCGCAGCGCGGGCGGGGACACCGGAGACGGTGAGAGCGCACTCAGCCCAGCCGAGGGCGCGCTCAGTCCGCCGCCTTCCGCGCCGCCTGCGCCAGCTCTCCCGCCTCCGCTCGGCGGGACGTGACCGTCTCGTCGTCCCCGGGGGCGGTTTCGTACGCCGTGAGGACGGCCCGCGCGCGTGCCTGCGCCGCGTCTGGCCGGCCCAGCTCGGCCGCCAGCCATCCTGCGGCCAGTTCCGCCCCGGTACGGGCATGGACCGCGTCCGGGCCCAGGGAGGCGAAGACGGTGATCGCCTCCTCCAGCTCGGCCAGGGCCTCCTCGAACGCCGCCGGGCCGGACCGGGCCAGCAGATCGCCGAACTGGCGGTGCGTGTGGCCCAGTTCCGCGGTGAGCCGGCGCCGGGACTCCTCGTCCCCGCCTGACGCAGCCAGCGCCGCCGCGCAGTCCTCGACGGCCGCCGACATCAGCTCCCGGGCCGCCGCCAGGCCGTCCTCGGCCCGCAGCGCCAGCCACGCGCGGGCGCGCAGCGAACGGACGAGGCCGTGCACATCGCCCACCGCGCGCCACAGTTCACCGGCACGCGCGTAGGCCTGCCCGGCCTCCTCGGCCAGGCCCGCCGCCTCCAGGCTCGTCGCGGCCAGATGGGCGAGCGTGGCATGGTCCTGCTGCTCCGGCCAGTGCCGGGCGATGTCGGCCGCCTGCAGGCGACGTTCCGCCGCCGCACGGTGCTCGCCCAGCTCGCCCAGGCAGTCGCCGAGCCACCACAGGGTCTGCACCACCGCCCCGTCGCCGTGCGTGTGCGCGCTCACGTCGGGCAGAGCCGACTCCAGTACCTCCGCCGCCTCCGCCCACCGGCCCTGCCGGACGAGCAGCCCGCCGAGCTGGTGCCGCGCCCAGGCGCCCAGCGTCGGCCCCTCGTCGGCCTCGTCCGCCCAGTGCGCGGCCTCCAGGGCGTGCTCGGCGGCCTCGCCTGCCTCACCGCGTCCGCCGACGACTTCGGCGAGCTGCAGATGCAGCTGGGCCCGTCCGACCGGCGTCAGCTGCGCCCCGCCGTGTTCCAGGGCCGCGCGCAGCGCCCGTTCGGCCTCGGCCAGGTCACCGAGGTGGTGGGCGAGCTGCGCCAGCCGCGCCTCGTACTCCACCGCGAACCACGGCACCCCGGCGTCGGTGAACTCCCGTGCGGCCCGCGCGAACAGGTCCGCGGCCGCCTGCGGATCCCCGCCGTGCGCGGCCAGTTCGCCGAGCATCGCCACGGCCTCGGCCTGCCGCGCCGCGAGCCGCACGTCATCACCGGCGCGGCCCTCGACGAGCGCCAGCACCTCCCGTACGGCCCCCTCGGCGCGCTCGGCGACCGCGGCATCCACCAACCCCTCGGCCTCGTGCACCCGCCGCATCAGGATCCGCGCCCGGCTCATCACCACCGACGCGGTCTGCCGCAGCCCGGTGCCGTCCCCGGCGTACAACGCGAGCACCTGCTCGTAGGGCTCCGCGACCGCCGCCAGCGCCGCGTCCACATCACCGGCGAGCGCGCGCACGTACGCCCCACGCGCGCGTGCCGCGAGCGCCTCGCCCTCGTCGCCCGCCCGCTCGTACAGCTCGGCCGCGCGCTCGAACAGCTCGGCGCCCTCCTCGCCCCGGCTCATCGCCTCGTGGTCGAGGAGTTCCGCCCGGTCGTACGGCGCCAGCTCGGCGCCCTGCGCGGCCCGCCGTACCGCCGCCCACGCCTCGAGCGCGTCCGGCTGCAGCGTGTCGGACAGCCGCCGCGCCCGCGCCAGCAGCGCCGGGAGGTCCCCGTCGGGCACCGGCGGCCCGGTGACCGGCGTGGCCACGGGTCCGGTCACCGGCGGCATCGCGGTGGCCGCGGCCGTCCGCACCGACCGCACCCCCAGCGGCAGCCGCTCCACCAGCGGCCGCTGCGCCATCCGCGCGCGGGACTGCTCACTCGTGTACGCCGTGCCGTTGCGCCGGTCGAAGGCCGCGGCCAGCGCCAGCGCCTCGCCACGCGCGTGTGCCGCGAGGCCGCCCGCCGTCCACGCCTGTCCCGCGGGCCCCGGCACCCGCTCTTCGGCCAGACCGAGCTCCACCAGGCGGTCCATGAGCAGCACGACCGCCTCCAGGAAGCTCAGCCGGCTGCGCGGATGCCCGTCGTCGGTGAAGTACGCCGGCCGCTCGGCGAGCAGCTCCAGCGCGCGTGCCTCGTTGCCGCTCAGCGCGCAGAACTCCACATGGTCCGCGAACGCGCCCCGCATGCTCTCCATCGCCCGCACCAGGCGCAGCCCCCGCAGATGGTGGGCGCGCGCCTCGTCCACCCGGCCCAGCCGCAGCAGCGGGGTCAGCGAGGAGGCGAGGACGGCGTGCGGCTCGTGCGCACAGGTGAACTCGCCCTCCAGAACCGGCCGCCACACCTCGATCGCCTCGGCGTACCGCCCCCGCCGCTGAAGCCACCCGCCCTGCTGGTGCAGTTCGCAGGCATGACAGTCGGCCATCTCGTCCCGGTCGGCGGCCAGCCATCCGGCGTACGCCCGCTCGGCCCGCGCGAGGTCCCCCACGTGGGCGGCGACGGCGAACTCCGCGCTGCGCACCGCCCGTTCCGAGTACCCGGCGAGCCGGTAGCGGTGCTCCATCTCACCGAGCCACTTCTCGATGGACGCCAGCGGGATGTGCGGCTGGTCGAGCATGCCGGCCGACACCCACTTGAACACCCAGTGCAGCGAGTGCACCTCGTACGCGTCGAAGTCCTCCGGCCGTTCGTCCCACAGGCGCAGCAGCCGCGCGAACGGGACGAACATCTTCGCCTTCTCGGAGCTGTAGTTGTAGACCTTCAGCTGGTGCCCGAGCGCCTCGATCACGGCGAGCGGGATGTCCAGCTTCTCCGCCTCGGCGAGCAGCTGCTCCGCACGCGCGTTGCGCGCCGGCCCCTCCGGCTGTTCGGAGTTCTCCGCCATCGCGCGGCGCAACGCGTCGAAGTCCGTGATCTCGCTCATCGCTGTTCGCCCTCCCCGTGCGTCGCCCACTCCAGCAGTGAGATGAAGGCGCGGTTCAGCAGCGCCGAGTCGGCGGGCCTGAGCGGCCGCTGCGCCATCAGCAGCGCCTGCCCGTACAGCGACTCCGTGGCGGTGCCGATCAGCTCCGGATCGCCGAGCGCGCTGATCCGGCGGACCAGCGGATTGAGATGGTTGAGCACCAGACGCGCGCGTGGCGCGCTGCCGCGCAGCGAGCCGAGGATGCCCGCCCACAACTCGTCTGCCTGCTCCTCCGTCTCGGCGCGCGCCTGCTCGTGCCGTGCCGCCCGGTCGTCCAGGTGCAGCGCGGGCACCGACAGCGGGTGGAAGGCCCGCAGCACGACATCGCAGCCCAGCGGGTCCAGTTTGGCCCGCGCGGCCGCCAGGAAGCCCGCCAGGGCCAGCTCCACGTCCGCGTCGACACCGTCCAGGTGGGCGGTGACGGTGTCCGCGTCCAGCTCGGCGACGACCGTGCCGGGCCGCACCGACGGCAGCGCCTCGACCAGCTCGCTGTCGTAGGTGTAGCCCCCGTTGACGACACCGACGCCCTGCGCGGAGGCGATCGGCGCGACCTGCCGGTACTCCTCCACCGTCCGCGTGAAGTGCACCACCGGGTGCCGCTGCGCGAACTCCTCCAGCGACAGCCGGCCGTCCGTCGTCTCGAACGGCAGCCACGGCAGCATCGTGCGCAGCATCTCCGCGTCGTGCCGCGCGAGCGACTTCACCCCCAGGTGGTGCACCGACAGGAACGCCGCGAGCCGCTCCGGGTCACCGGCCGCGAGCGACGTCAGCCAGGACCGGATCCGCTCCCCGAGCGCCTCCCGCACGGCCGCCAGCGTCTCGTCCTCGTACAGCGACTCGCGCGAGGCGGTGGGCCGCAGACTGTCGGTGTCCAGCACACAGCGCACGAAGAACGCCCAGTCCGGCAGGAGCTGTTCGGCCCGCTCGGTCAGCAGCATGCCCTTCAGATGCACCCGGTGCCCCGCCCGCTGCGCCGGGCTCACCGCCTGTGGCAGCACGTACGCCACCCCGCGGATGCCGGCCACCGGCACGTCCAGATCGATGGAGTCCAGCGGCGTGAACCCGAACAGCCCGTGGCAGTGCCTGGCCAGCGCCACCCGCCGCGTCGCGGGACTCGGATAGGAGCGGTCCCAGGGCGCGGGCAGGTCCGTGACGGCCTCCTCGCCGACCCGTACGTCGTACGGCAGCAGTGAGCCGAAGTCCCGCGCCAGCGTCAGCACCCGCTCGGGCGTGAGCCACTCGGCGGCCCCGGGGCGCGCGGTGAGGTACACGGTCGTACCGGCCTCGGGCCGCTCCCGCACCGGCAGCGTCCGCACGGTGTACGAACCGTCGTCGCGCGCCGTCCACTCCACCGGCGGCGCGTCGGGCGTACGGGCGCTGCGGCTGACCACCCGGATCCGCTCGGCGACGACGAAACAGGCGAGCAGCCCGATGCCGAACTGCCCGAGGAAGTCCGAGCGTGCCTCGCGCAACCCGTCCGACCGCTTGGAGCTGCGCCCGATGGTCGCCAGCAGGGTGTGCACGTCCGCCTCGGTGAGCCCGATCCCGGAGTCCTCCACGCGCAGGGCGCCGTCCTCGGCGTACAGCCGCACCCGGGCGGGAGCGCCGGGCTCCTCGGCGCGGCGGGCGGTGACGGCGTCGACGGCGTTCTGCAGCAGCTCGCGCAGATAGACCTTCGGACTGGAGTAGAGGTGATGGGAGAGCAGGTCGACCAGACCACGCAGGTCGACCTGGAACGAATGAGGTGTCTGAGGTGACTGGGATGACTGTGAGATCTGCGAGTCCATCGTCACAGCGCCGCTGGTGGGGGAGGGCCGAGGGCGCGGGGTCGGGCGGTCCCGGTGGGGCGGGGATCCGCGGGGGATGGCCGGAGCGCGTCATGTTACGGCTCGAACGAACGTCCTGACCAGGGATTTCCGAAGACGTACCCAAGCCTTGAACCACCCGGCCGGCCGCACGTCGTGGGCGCCGGGTCACCGCACGTCTTCGGCATTGTCAGTGCCGTGGTGTGCAATGGATCTCGTGCCCGCACTGCGAGAACCACTGCAACAACCGCTGAAGTCGGTGCTCGGCCCCGCCACCGCGAAGGTGATGGCCGAGCACCTCGGCCTGCACACCGTCGGCGACCTCCTCCACCACTACCCGCGCAGATACGAGGAGCGGGGCCAGCTCACCCACCTCGCCGACCTCCCCATGGACGAGCACGTCACAGTGGTCGCCCAGGTCGCCGACGCCCGCCTGCACACCTTCGCCTCCTCCCGGGCCCCGCGCGGCAAGGGCCAGCGACTGGAGGTGACCATCACCGACGGCAGCGGCCGGCTCCAGCTGGTCTTCTTCGGCGCCGGCGTGCACAAGCCGCACAAGGAGCTGCTCCCGGGCACCCGCGCGATGTTCGCGGGCAAGGTCTCCGTCTTCAACCGCCGCCTCCAACTCGCCCACCCGGCCTACGAGTTGCTGCGCGGCGACGGCGAGGAGAGCGTCGAGACGTGGGCGGGCGCGCTCATCCCCCTCTACCCGGCCACCGCGAAACTGGAGTCCTGGAAGATCGGCAAGGCGGTCCAGACGGTCCTGCCCAGCGCCCTGGAGGCCGTCGACCCCCTCCCGGACAGCCTGCGCGAGGGCCGGAGCCTGGTCTCCCTGCCCGAGGCCCTGCTGAAGATCCACCGCCCGCACACCAAGGCCGACATCGACGACGCCCGCGCCCGCCTGAAGTGGGACGAGGCCTTCGTCCTCCAGGTCGCCCTCGCCCGCCGCCGCCACGCCGACGCGCAGCTCCCGGCGGTGGCCCGCCGCCCCGAGCCGGACGGCATCCTCGCCGCCTTCGACGCCCGCCTGCCCTTCACCCTCACCGAGGGCCAGCGCAAGGTCTCCCAGGAGATCTTCGACGACCTGGCCACGGAACACCCGATGCACCGCCTCCTCCAGGGCGAGGTCGGATCGGGCAAGACGCTGGTCGCCCTGCGTGCCATGCTCGCCGTCGTCGACGCCGGTGGGCAGGCGGCCATGCTCGCGCCCACCGAGGTGCTCGCCCAGCAGCACCACCGGTCGGTCACCGAGATGATGGGGGAGCTGGCCGAGGGCGGCATGCTGGGCGGCGCCGAGCGCTCCACCAAGGTCGTCCTGCTCACCGGCTCCATGGGCGCCGCCGCCCGCCGCCAGGCGCTGCTCGACCTCGTCACCGGCGAGGCCGGCATCGTGATCGGCACGCACGCGCTGATCGAGGACAAGGTGCAGTTCCACGACCTCGGCCTGGTCGTCGTCGACGAACAGCACCGCTTCGGCGTCGAGCAGCGCGACGCCCTGCGCGGCAAGGGCAAACAGCCCCCGCACCTGCTCGTCATGACCGCCACCCCCATCCCGCGCACGGTGGCCATGACCGTCTTCGGCGACCTGGAGACCTCCGTCCTGGACCAGCTTCCGGCCGGCCGTTCACCCATCGCCAGCCACGTCGTCCCCGCCGCGGACAAACCGCACTTCCTGGCCCGGGCCTGGGAGCGGGTGCGCGAGGAGGTCGAGAACGGCCACCAGGCCTACGTCGTCTGCCCCAGGATCGGCGACGAGGAGGAGGGCACCAAGAAGGCGAAGAAGTCCGCCGAGGACGACGCGGAGAAACGCCCGCCGCTCGCCGTCCTCGACGTCGCCGAGCAGCTCGCCCGCGGCCCGCTGAACGGCCTGAAGGTCGAGGTGCTGCACGGCCGCATGCACCCCGACGACAAGGACGCCGTCATGCGCCGCTTCGCCGCCGGCGAGACGGACGTCCTGGTCGCCACGACCGTCATCGAGGTCGGCGTCAACGTCCCCAACGCCACCGCGATGGTGATCATGGACGCCGACCGCTTCGGCGTCTCCCAGCTGCACCAGCTGCGTGGCCGGGTGGGCCGGGGCGCGGCTCCCGGGCTGTGCCTGCTGGTCACCGAGATGCCGGAGGCCGGCCCCGCCCGCCAGCGCCTGAACGCGGTCGCCGCCACTCTCGACGGCTTCGAACTGTCCCGTATCGACCTCGAGCAGCGCCGCGAGGGCGACGTCCTCGGCCAGGCCCAGTCCGGCGCCCGCTCCTCCCTGCGTGTCCTCGCGGTGATCGAGGACGAGGAGATCATCGCGGAGGCGAGGGAGGAGGCGGCCAAGGTGGTCGCGGACGACCCGGAGCTGGAGCGGCTC
Source organism: Streptomyces sp. NPDC014006 (assembly GCF_043088925.1). Taxonomy (NCBI): domain Bacteria; kingdom Bacillati; phylum Actinomycetota; class Actinomycetes; order Kitasatosporales; family Streptomycetaceae; genus Streptomyces; species Streptomyces sp. NPDC014006. Next base: position 153,674 of record NZ_JBICAJ010000012.1, read on the forward strand.
CCGGGCCTGCGCACGGCGCTGGATGCTCTGGTGGACGAGGAAAGGGAGCAGTACCTGGAAAAGGGGTGACCAAGGCCGAACCAGGAGCGCGGGCAACTGCCGACCCAGGGGCGCGGAGAACGGCGCGACCAGCCACACTGATACGCGAAGCCGCTCACGACCAAGGACCGAAGATGACCCGCGTAATCGCCGGTGCAGCCGGCGGCCGCCGCCTGGCCGTCCCGCCAGGCACCGGCACCCGCCCCACCTCCGATCGAGCACGCGAAGGTCTCTTCTCGACCTGGCAGTCCCTCCTCGGCGGCCCCCTCGACGGCGAACGCGTCCTCGACCTCTACGCCGGCTCCGGCGCCGTCGGCCTGGAGGCCCTCTCCCGGGGCGCGGGCCACACCCTGCTGGTCGAGGCCGACGCACGGGCCGCGAGAACCGTGCGCGACAACGTGCGGAACCTCGGCCTCCCCGGCGCCGAGGTCCGGCACGGCAAGGCGGAACAGGTCATCCGCACCCAGCCGCCCACCGCGCCGTACGACATCGTCTTCCTCGACCCCCCGTACGCCGTCACGGACGACGATCTTCGGGAGATCCTGCTCACACTCCGCTCGGAAAGCTGGCTCGCTGAGCAAGCGCTCGTCACCGTGGAGCGCAGCACCAGAGGCGGGGAGTTCCGGTGGCCGGACGGTTTCGAAGCGCTCCGGGCCCGGCGCTACGGCGAGGGAACGTTTTGGTACGGTCGCGCCGCCTCTACGTGCGAAGACGCACGATGACCGGACCGGAGAGCGAGGGATCACAAGTGCGCCGCGCCGTCTGTCCCGGGTCGTTCGACCCGATCACCAACGGACATCTCGACATCATCGCCCGCGCCTCCCGTCTGTACGACGAGGTGTACGTCGCGGTGATGATCAACCAGTCCAAGAAGGGCCTGTTCGAGATCGACGAGCGGATCGAGCTGATCCGCACCGTCACCGCCGAGTACGGGAACGTACGGGTCGAGGCCTTCCACGGCCTCCTCGTCGACTTCTGCAAGCAGCGCGACATCCCCGCCATCGTCAAGGGCCTGCGCGCGGTCAGCGACTTCGACTACGAGTTGCAGATGGCCCAGATGAACAACGGCCTCTCCGGTGTCGAGACCCTCTTCGTGCCCACCAACCCCACCTACAGCTTCCTGTCGTCCTCCTTGGTCAAGGAGGTCGCACAGTGGGGCGGCGACGTCGCCCACCTGGTCCCGGCACCCGTGCTGGAGGCCCTCAACGCGCGGCTGCGGCAAGGCTGAACGGGCTACAGTCGTCCCGTCCGTCTCCATCACATCCGTAGAGAGTGGCGAGCACACGGTGGACGTGCAGAAAAAGCTCGACGAGATCGTCTCGGCGGTCTCCGGTGCCCGGTCGATGCCCATGTCGGCCTCGTGCGTGGTCAACCGCGCCGACCTGCTGTCGATGCTGGAGGAACTGCGCGCGGCCCTGCCCGACTCCCTCGCCCAGGCCCGGGAGCTGATCGGCGACCGGGAGCAGATGGTCGAGCAGGCGCGGCAGGAGGCCGAGCGGATCATCGCCGGCGCCCACGCCGAGCGCGGCTCGCTGATCTCGGACACCGAGGTCGCCCGCCGTTCCCAGGCCGAGGCCGACCGGATCCTCGCCGAGGCCCGCAAGGAGGCCGAGGAGATCCGCGCCGAGGCGGACGACTACGTGGACTCCAAGCTCGCCAACTTCGAGGTCGTCCTCACCAAGACCCTCGGCTCGGTCGGCCGCGGCCGCGAGAAGCTGCTCGGCACCGGTCCCGGCCTCGACGCGGACGGCTACGAGGACGAGGACGCCCCGCAGCGCAGCCACGACCCCGAGGTCCTGCGCCGCGACGCCGACGCCTACGTCGACGCCAAGCTCGGCGCCTTCGAGGCGGTCCTGGCCAAAACCCTGGAAGCGGTCGGCCGCGGCCGGCTGAAGCTGCACGGCCGGATCGCCAGCGACGACCTCGGCGCCCTCGACACCAGCACCGTCCAGCACTCCAGCGACGCCGACTACCTCGCCGACCTCGCCGCGCTCGCCGAGCAGGACGCCCAGGCCCCGCCGGCGCAGCAGCCCCAGCAGTCGCCCGAGCCCCAGTACGCCGCGTACGCGCAGCAGCCGGACCCCTACGCCGGCTACCCGCAGCAGTACGCCCAGCAGCAGGATCAGCAGTACGCCCAGGACGCCTACGGCTACCAGCAGGCCGACCCGTACGGCTACGGCGGCTACGACACCGGTCAGCAGCCCGTCTACGACCCGCAGCAGGCCCAGCACCCGCAGCACGCGCAGCAGCCCCACAAGCCCCAGGACGGCGGCCCGCAGCAGTCGTACGCCCTCGACGAGACCAGCCTCTTCGACACCGGCATGATCAGCGCGGAACAGCTCAGGGCCTACGAGCAGGGCCGCGGCCTGTAGCATCCGGCCCGGATTGGGCCGAGAGCGAAAGGTCCAGTATCCTGGCTCTTCGGTCGCGAGTACGTCCGCGATCAGCGCTGCCCGGAGCTTCCGCGGTGGCGTCACCCCCTGAGCTGGAAGACCGAAAGCAGGAATGGCTCACAACGCCCGCCTCGACCACCGCAACCCCCTCGTGTTCGACACGCACGAGCTGGGCCGGCGGCCAGGCGCGCTGCAGCGCCTGACTCGCACGGTCCCCACTCCCCGGGACTTCGGTCTGGTGGGAGTCGTCGGAGTGCCGGAAGGCGCCCCGATGGAGCTCGAACTCCGCCTGGAGTCGGTCATGGAAGGTGTGCTTGTCACAGGCACCGCCCGTGCGACCGCGAAGGGGGAGTGCGTAAGGTGTCTGGAGCCGCTTCAGCTCGATGTCGAAGCGGACTTCCAGGAGATGTTCTCGTACCCTGACGCCGACGACCGGGGCCGTGTCCAGCACACGGAACCGGGCGACGACGCCGAGGACGACGAGGACAGGCTCTTCCTCGAGGACGGACTCTTCGACCTCGAGGCTGTGCTGCGTGATGCGGTGGTGCTCGCACTGCCGATGCAGCCGGTGTGCCAGGAAGACTGCCCCGGTCTGTGCCCCGAGTGCGGGGTGCGGCTCGCGGACGACCCGGACCACCACCACGACGCCGTCGACATTCGTTGGGCGGCTTTGCAGGGATTCGCCGGCTCACTTCGGGACGGCGACAAGGACGACACGAGCGGCGCCGAAGCGGGCGTCGACGAGAAGCAGGAGAAGTAGCCGTGGCTGTTCCGAAGCGGAAGATGTCGCGCAGCAACACGCGCCACCGCCGGTCGCAGTGGAAGGCTGCGGTCCCCACCCTGGTCGCGTGCGAGCGCTGCCACGAGCCCAAGCAGCAGCACATCGCGTGCCCGTCGTGCGGCACCTACAACAAGCGCCAGGTCCTCGAGGTCTGAGCGGCTGGTGAGAGGCACTGTGTCCACGCCCAAGAAGCAGTCGGCGGACAACCAGGCCTCGTCCCACACGCTTCTGGAAGGGCGGCTCGGCTACCAGCTCGAGTCCGCCCTTCTGGTGCGAGCGCTGACGCACCGCTCCTACGCGTACGAGAACGGCGGTCTGCCGACGAACGAGCGCCTGGAGTTCCTCGGGGACTCCGTACTCGGTCTCGTCGTCACCGACACGCTGTACCGCACCCACCCCGACCTGCCCGAAGGCCAGCTGGCCAAGCTGCGGGCCGCGGTGGTCAACTCACGTGCGCTGGCAGAAGTGGGGCGCTCGCTCGACCTGGGTTCCTTCATCCGGCTCGGCCGCGGTGAAGAGGGCACGGGCGGCCGGGACAAGGCATCCATCCTCGCCGACACCCTGGAAGCGGTGATCGGCGCGGTCTATCTCGACCAGGGCCTCGAAGCGGCCTCCGAACTGGTGCACCGCCTGTTCGACCCGCTGATCGAGAAGTCCTCCAATCTCGGCGCCGGCCTGGACTGGAAGACGTCCCTGCAGGAGCTGACCGCGACCGAGGGGCTCGGTGTTCCCGAGTACCTGGTCACGGAGACCGGCCCCGATCACGAGAAGACCTTCACTGCTGCCGCCCGCGTCGGAGGCGTCTCGTACGGCACCGGCACCGGCCGCAGCAAGAAGGAGGCGGAGCAGCAGGCCGCCGAGTCCGCGTGGCGTGCCATCCGCGCCGCCGCGGACGAGCGCGCCAAGGCGGCCGAGGCGGCGAAGGCCGCCGAGACCGCCGACGAGGCGTCGGCCTCCGCCTGATCCGACAAGCGACCGAGCGCCCGCCCCGACACCGGGGCGGGCGCTCGATCCGTACCGTGTGACGCCGTACCGCGTGACGGGGGGAGCCCCATGCCCGAGTTGCCCGAGGTCGAGGTCGTACGGCGCGGCCTGGAGCGGTGGGTCGCCCACCGCACCGTCGCCGACGCCGAGGTGCTGCACCCGCGCGCGGTACGCCGCCACCCGGCGGGCGCCGACGACTTCGCGCACCGGCTCGAGGGGCACCGCATCGGCGTGCCCAGCCGGCGCGGCAAGTACCTCTGGCTGCCGCTGGAGGACACCGGGCAGGCGATCCTGGCCCACCTCGGGATGAGCGGCCAGCTGCTGGTGCAGCCACACGCCGCGCCCGACGAGAAGCATCTGCGCATCCGGGTCCGCTTCACCGACGTCCAGGGCACCGAGCTGCGCTTCGTCGACCAGCGCACCTTCGGCGGGCTCTCGCTGCACGAGACGACCGACGACGGGCTGCCGGACGTCATCGGGCACATCGCCCGCGACCCGCTGGACCCGCTCTTCGATGACGAGGCGTTCCACCAGGCGCTGCGCCGCAAGCGCACCACCATCAAGCGGGCCCTGCTCGACCAGTCGCTGATCAGCGGGGTGGGCAACATCTACGCCGACGAGGCGCTGTGGCGCGCCCGCATCCACTACGAGCGCCCGACGGCCGGCTTCACCCGGCCACGCACCGCCGAACTCCTCGGCCACATCCGCGACGTGATGAACGAGGCCCTCGCCGTCGGCGGCACCAGCTTCGACAGCCTGTACGTCAACGTCAACGGCGAGTCGGGCTACTTCGACCGATCCCTGGACGCGTACGGCCGTGAGGGCCTGCCGTGCAAGCGGTGCGGCACGCCGATGCGCCGCCGCCCCTGGATGAACCGCTCCAGCTACTTCTGCCCCAAGTGCCAGCGGGCGCCGCGCGTCACGCCGTAGCGCGGGTCTCGTCGTACCGCTCGCGGGCGGCCAGGACGTCGTCCATGCTGCCCTCGACGAAGTGGATGAGGCTCAGCAGCCGCTCGGCGACCTGGTGGCCCAGCGCCGTCAGCTCGTAGTCCACGCGGGGCGGGTTCGTGGGCTGGGCCTCACGGTGCACCAGTCCGTCGCGCTCCAGCGCGTGCAGCGTCTGGGACAGCATCTTCTCGCTCACCCCGTCCACGCGACGGCGCAGCTCGTTGAAGCGCAGCGGACCCTCGTGCAGCGCGCCGAGCGTGAGCGCGCCCCAGCGCCCGGTGACGTGCTCCAGCGTGCCCCGCGACGGGCAGGCCTTGGCGAACACGTTGTACGGCAGGTCCTGGTCGGGCGTGCGCTGATCGGTACCGGTCATGGCTCAAGCGTACTCGAACGCAGCGCTATCTGCTGGGTTGCACTAACCAGAAGTTAGTGCTTTCCTTTCTTCATCGCTTACGAGCTGCCCTTACGAGGAGTACGCATGACCACCCCTGTTGTCGCCATCGCCTACCACTCCGGTTTCGGTCACACCGCCGTCCTCGCCGAGGCCGTGCGCGCAGGCGCCGCCGACGCCGGCGCCGAGGTCCACCTGATCAAGGTCGACGAGATCACCGACGAGCTGTGGGAGCTGCTGGACCGCGCCGACGCGATCGTCTTCGGCTCGCCGACCTACATGGGCACCGCGTCCGGCGCCTTCCACGTCTTCGCCGAGGCCACGTCCAAGCGCTGGGCCACCCAGGCGTGGACGGACAAGCTGGCAGCCGGCTTCACCAACTCCGCCTCCAAGAGCGGTGACAAGCTGCACACCCTGCAGTTCTTCCAGATCCTCGCCGCGCAGCTCGGCATGCACTGGGTCAACCTGGGCCTGCTGCCCGGCTGGAACGCGAGCACGGCCTCCGAGAACGACCTCAACCGCCTCGGCTTCTTCTCCGGCGCCGCCGCCCAGACCAACGCCGACGAGGGCGCCGAGGCCGTCCACAAGGCCGACATCGCCACGGCGGAACACCTGGGCCGCCGTGTGACGGAAACGGCGCGGGTGTTCCTGCGGGGCCTGGCGGCGGCCTGACCACGGCCCGCTGGTACGTCGTCGTCCCAACGCCGCGTCACGCCGGCCCCGCGATGCCTCCGTCGCCGGCCCAGTCCTCCGGGAGGAGCGGCGCGGGGATCACAAGGTCTGCAGGGAGTCGTCGCTCCACCCGGCACTCCGACAGACATGCGGCGCAGTACGCGTCCCACTCGGTACGGCGTCTCGGGTTGCGCCGGCACAAGCACCCCCTGTTTTGAACGCGTGCATCGCGTTCGCTCACGGGGGGGGGTGCCGTGCGCCGGTTCAGAAGCCGAAGTCCTGGGTCCACCAAGGGCCGCCCGCGCCGAGGTGGACGCCGACGCCGAGGGTCTTGAAGTCCGGGTTGAGGATGTTCGCGCGGTGGCCCGGGCTGTCCATCCAGGCCGCCACCACCGCCGCCGGGTCGGCCTGGCCGCGGGCTATGTTCTCGCCGCCCAGGCCCGTGATGCCGGCCTTCGCGGCACGGTCCCAGGGGGTGTGCCCGTCGGGGTCGGTGTGATCGAAGAAGCCGCGCGCGGCCATGTCGTCGCTGAAGTTCTCCGCCAGGCCCGTCAGCGCGCTGTTCGCTGCCAGCGGGGCGAGCCCGGCCTTCGCCCGCTCCTCGTTGACCAGCCGCAGGACCTCCGCCTCGGCCCGCGCCTGCGCCGGCACGGTGACCGGCGGTGCGCTGGTCCGCTCCGGCGCCTTCGTGGGGGCAGCCTTGCGCGAGGGGGCGGTCGTGTGCGGCGCTGCCGACGGTTTCTTCGTCGCGGTCTTCGACGGTGTGGGCGTGGGGGAGGGCGACGCCGTGGACGGGGACGCCGACGGCGAAGGGGAGACCGATGCCGGTGCCGACGTCGACGCCGATGCGGACGCCGGTGCCGACGTCGAACGGCCGGGGGTCCGGCCGGTGACCGGGCCGCTCCTGTCGCCGGCCTCGGCGTTGCCGGAGGTACCGCCCTGCTCGCTGGGCGAGTTCGTCGGCGCGTCCGCGGCCTGCACCCCGCCGTCCCCGCCGGCGCTGCCGCCGAGCCGGTAGTTGTGCAGCCCCGGCACCACACCGGAGGCCACGGCGACCGTACCGATGGCGACCGCGCCCGCGACGCCCAGCAGGCCCGTGCGCACCGGCGTCACGGCCCGCCTGCGTCGCCGCCGGCCGCCCCCGCGCGGTGCGCCCGCGTCGGGGGCGAAGCCCGTCCTGGGCCCGCCGCCGCGGGAGCTGTCGTCGGTGGCGAACAGGTAGGCCTGGCTCTTCGCCACGGCCTCCGCGTACGCCTGCGGGTTCAGATAGGGCGCGATGCCCATCGGGGCGGTGTCGCCTCCGGCCGAGTCACCGGGGGTGCGGTGCTCCGCGTAGGAGCCCTCCCGCTGCGTGGCCCCCGTGGCGCGGCCCTTGGCGGCGCGGCCGGCGGCGGAGCGTCGGTGGCGTCCCATGTCCTGGCCTTCCTCGTCCTGGCGGTCGGCCCGCCCAGCGGATCACGGGGGTCCCCTCACCCCCGGCAGCCGACCAGACTCACCCCATCGGGTGAGTTTCATATGAGATGCATTGGGTCGGGACGGTACCCCATGGCGTCAGGGGAGGAAGTGTCCCGAGTGACATTGGCCGGTTAGGTTGCACCCATGAGCGAGGATGTACGACTGGTCGCCTGGGTACGTGGACACGTGCAAGGTGTGGGTTTTCGCTGGTTCACGCGGGCCAAGGCTCTCGAGATCGGTGGCCTGAGTGGTTTTGCTCTCAATTTGGCCGACGGCCGCGTCCAAGTGGTCGCGGAGGGCTCCCGCCCGGGTTGCGAGGGACTGCTCGACTGGCTCCGCGGCGGCGACACGCCGGGGCGCGTCGAAGGCGTCACCGAGATCTGGGACACACCCCGCGGCGGCTACGACGGCTTCGCCATCCGCTGACCCCCGGCCCCCGGCCCGTCCAAGGGCGCGCCGACGGGCGCCGCACGCCCCCTCGCTCCGTGGAAACCGGCAGGTCGTTGCGGAGAAGGGCTTGCGATGGCGGGCTCCGCACGCAAGGATGATCGCCACGCCCCGAGGGGCCCGCAGGAGTCGCAGCGCTGGCGCTTTCGCGCCGCGTGCCCCGGGTCGTCCTCCCATACGGGGCGTGATCGTGTTGACCGTCAAACTTTTTGGTGAGACGCTGAAAGCCCGCGCACCTTAGCTGTTTGGCATGGCTGAACGGCAGCACAACTGCAGGCCCGCCAGGCAGCCGCGGGTGCGAATCCCTCACGACCCACCACCGCTTCGGTCGGTCACTCAGTGTGGAGGACCATCCATCATGGCAAAGGCGCTTCTCGGTTACGTCGGCGGCTCCGACCCGCGACTCCTCGCCGAGATGCGACGGCTCCAGCAGCGCGTCCAGGACCTCGAATCCGAGCTCGTGCGGATCCAGGCCGAGAAGGACGCTCTGCAGGCTGCCGCTTCTCACGACAGGATCATGGAGAGCGTTGACGCACACCAGGCGGAGCCTGCGCTCACCTGATCGCTGCCCGCTCCACAACAGCACAGGCAGTGGTTGGGCTCTCCGCAACCGCTTCAGTGTCAGAAGTGCAAGGGACGCCTCGGCGTCCCTTCTTTCTTTTCCCCGGCGTCTTTCTTTCCCCCGTGCATCCTTTCACCCTCTTCAACGTCTGATGTGCCCTGGGCGTTCAACAGTGAAACCGCGGGTAGCCCCGTGGTTCATAGAGTGAGACAACCCCGGAAGGTAGAGTCCGACGGCGTGCACCTCAAGGCCCTGACGCTCCGCGGGTTCAAGTCGTTCGCCTCGGCGACCACGCTCCGCTTCGAACCGGGGATCACCTGTGTCGTCGGCCCCAACGGCTCCGGCAAGTCCAACGTCGTGGACGCGCTCAGCTGGGTCATGGGCGAACAGGGCGCCAAGTCGCTGCGCGGCGGCAAGATGGAGGACGTCATCTTCGCCGGCACCACCGGCCGCCCGCCGCTCGGCCGCGCCGAGGTGTCGCTCACCATCGACAACTCCGACGGCGCGCTGCCCATCGAGTACGCCGAGGTCACCATCACGCGGATCATGTTCCGCAACGGCGGCAGCGAGTACCAGATCAACGGCGATACCTGCCGCCTGCTCGACATCCAGGAACTGCTCTCCGACTCCGGCATCGGCCGCGAGATGCACGTCATCGTCGGCCAGGGCCAGCTCGACTCCGTCCTGCACGCCGACCCGATGGGCCGCCGCGCCTTCATCGAGGAGGCCGCGGGCGTCCTGAAGCACCGCAAGCGCAAGGAGAAGGCCCTGCGCAAGCTGGACGCGATGCAGGCCAACCTCGCCCGCGTCCAGGACCTCACGGACGAGCTGCGCCGCCAGCTCAAACCGCTCGGCCGTCAGGCCGCCGTCGCCCGCCGGGCCGCCGTCATCCAGGCCGACCTCCGCGACGCCCGCCTGCGCCTGCTCGCCGACGACCTGGTGCGCCTGCGCCGGGCACTGCAGACCGAGATCGCCGACGAGGCCGCGCTCAAGGCCCGCAAGGACACCGCCGAGCAGGACCTGAAGAAGGCCCAGCAGCGCGAGGCCCTGCTGGAGGACGAGGTACGGCAGCTCACGCCACGCCTCCAGCGCGCCCAGCAGACCTGGTACGAGCTCTCCCAGCTCGCCGAGCGCGTCCGCGGCACGATCTCCCTCGCCGACGCCCGCGTCAAGAGCGCCACCTCCGCCCCGCCCGAGGAGCGTCGCGGCCGCGACCCGGAGGACATGGAGCGCGAGGCCGCCCGCATCCGCGAGCAGGAGGCCGAGCTGACGGCCGCCCTCGAGGCCGCCGAACGGGCCCTGGAGGACACCGTCGCGCACCGCGCCGAGCTGGAGCGGGAGCTCGCCCAGGAGGAGCGGCGCCTGAAGGACGTCGCCCGCGCCATCGCCGACCGCCGCGAGGGCCTCGCGCGGCTGCGCGGCCAGGTCGGCGCCGCGCGCTCGCGCGCCGCGTCCGCGCAGGCCGAGATCGACCGCCTGGCCGCCGCCCGCGACGAGGCACAAGAACGCGCCGTCACCGCGCAGGAAGAGTACGAGGCGCTCCAGGCCGAGGTCGACGGCCTCGACGCCGGCGACGAGGAACTGGCCGCACGCCACGAGACGGCCAGGCGACAGCTCGCCGACGCGGAAACGGCCCTGGGTGCCGCCCGCGAGGCCCTCACCGCCGCCGAACGCAGCCGCGCCGCGACCCAGGCCCGCCACGAGGCCCTGGCGCTCGGCCTGCGCCGCAAGGACGGCACCGGCATACTGCTCGGCGCCCGTGACCGCCTGAAGGGAGTCCTCGGACCGGCGGCAGAACTGCTGACGGTGGAGCCGGGCTACGAGGTGGCCCTGGCCGCGGCCTTCGGAGCAGCCGCAGACGCGATCGCCGTCGAAACCCCGGCCGCTGCGGCAGAGGCGATCCGGCTGCTGCGCAAGCAGGACGGCGGAAGGGCGGCACTGCTGCTGGCAGGGGCGCCGGAAGCGCCCCCACGGGGCGCGGTGAACGGCGTGACCAGCCACGACGCACCGGCAGACGCCCGACGACCAGCCACTGCCCACCCCGCGATGCGCCCCGCCGCAGACCTGGTCCGCGGCCCCACCGACCTCATGCCCGCGGTCCGCCGCCTCCTGCAAGGACTGGTGGTCGTCGGCACCTTGCAGGACGCCGAGGACCTTGTCTACGCGCACCCCGAGCTGACCGCCGTCACCGCCGAGGGCGACCTGCTGGGCGCCCACTTCGCCCACGGCGGCTCCGCCGGCGCCCCGAGCCTCCTGGAGGTGCAGGCCTCCGTCGACGAGGCGGCCGCCGAACTCGCGGAGCTGGGGGTGCGGTGTGAGGAGCTGGCCGAGGAGCAGCGGGTGGCGGCTGAGCGGCGTGACGAGGCCGTCGGTCTCGTAGAAGAACTCGGTGAACGCCGCCGGGCCGCCGACCGGGAGAAATCGGCCGTGGCGCAGCAGCTCGGGCGGCTCGCCGGGCAGGCCCGCGCGGCCGCCGGCGAGGCCGAGCGGTCCACCGCAGCCGCGGCCCGCGCGCAGGAGGCGCTGGAGCAGGCCGTCCAGGACGCGGAGGAGCTGGCGGAACGGCTCCTCGTCGCCGAGGAGACCCCCGTCGACGACGAGCCGGACACCTCCGTGCGGGACCGGCTGGCCGCCGACGGGGCCAACGCCCGCCAGACCGAGATGGAGGCCCGCCTCCAGGTCCGCACCCATGAGGAACGTGTGAAGGGCCTGGCCGGACGCGCCGACTCCCTGGACCGGGCCGCCCGCGCGGAACGCGAGGCACGCGCGCGTGCCGAGCAGCGCCGCGCCCGGCTGCGCCACGAGGCGGCCGTCGCCCAGGCCGTCGCCGCGGGTGCCCGCCAGCTGCTCGCGCACATCGAGGTGTCCCTCGCCCGGGCCGAGTGGGAACGGTCCGCCGCGGAGGCCGCCAAGGCCGCCCGCGAGCAGGAGCTGACCGCCGCCCGCATCGCCGGACGCGAACTGAAGTCCGAGCTCGACAAGTTGACGGATTCAGTCCACCGCGGCGAGGTACTCGGCGCCGAGAAGCGGCTGCGTATCGAGCAGCTGGAGACCAAGGCGCTGGAGGAACTGGGTGTCGAACCGGAGGGGCTGGTCGCCGAGTACGGGCCCGACCAGCCCGTGCCGCCCTCGTCCCCCGCCGACGGTGAAGAGCCGGCGGACACGTCATCCGACAGCGGCTCCGCCGCGGGGGACCAGCCGCGCCCCTACGTCCGCGCCGAGCAGGAGAAGCGTCTGAAGGCCGCCGAGCGCGCCTACCAGCAGCTCGGCAAGATCAATCCGCTCGCGCTGGAGGAGTTCGCCGCGCTGGAGGCCCGGCACCAGTTCCTCAGCGAGCAGCTGGAGGACCTGAAGAAGACCCGCGCCGACCTGCTCCAGGTCGTCAAGGAGGTCGACGAACGGGTCGAGCAGGTGTTCACGGAGGCCTACCGGGACACGGCCCGCGAGTTCGAGGGCGTCTTCAGCCGCCTCTTCCCGGGCGGCGAGGGCCGCCTGGTGCTGACCGACCCCGACAACATGCTCACCACGGGCGTGGACGTCGAGGCCCGCCCGCCGGGCAAGAAGGTCAAGCGGCTCTCCCTGCTCTCGGGCGGCGAACGGTCGCTGACCGCCGTGGCCCTGCTCGTGTCGATCTTCAAGGCCCGGCCGAGTCCGTTCTACGTCATGGACGAGGTCGAGGCGGCGCTGGACGACACCAACCTCCAGCGGCTGATCCGGATCATGCAGGAGCTGCAGGAGGCCTCGCAGCTGATCGTGATCACGCACCAGAAGCGGACGATGGAGATCGCGGACGCGCTGTACGGCGTCTCCATGCAGGGCGACGGTGTCTCGAAGGTCATCTCGCAGCGCCTGCGCTAGGGACGTACGGGCTCGGGTGTTCAAGATCATCTGACTGGACGTTCATTTATTGAACACAACGACCCTCGGCTTATCTACAAACTCACAGCCGTTGGACTATTGACTTCGAAACTTGAAGGCATAGTCTCTGCAACGTTGCTTTTACCTTCAGGTGTGAGCGGCGTACCCGTACGCGCCACTGGAAGCCTGGAAGGGCAGACCCCCACCCGGCAGCGTTGCCGGTGGCCCGAGGAGTACACGTGACCAGCACAGCGCAGGCACCCCAGTCAGGAGCCCGTACGGCTCATCCCGATCATCTCGGGCATGTCATCTTCATCGCGGCAGCCGCCGCGATGGGCGGCTTCCTCTTCGGTTACGACAGCTCCGTCATCAACGGCGCCGTCGAGGCCATCCGAAGTCGCTACGACATCGGCTCCGCCGCGCTGGCCCAGGTCATCGCGATCGCCCTGATCGGCTGTGCCATCGGTGCCGCCACCGCCGGCCGGATAGCCGACCGCATCGGCCGTATCCGCTGTATGCAGATCGCCGCGGTCCTCTTCACGATCAGCGCCGTGGGCTCGGCCCTGCCCTTCGCCCTGTGGGACCTCGCGTTCTGGCGCATCGTCGGCGGCTTCGCCATCGGCATGGCCTCCGTGATCGGCCCGGCCTACATCGCCGAGGTCGCCCCGCCCGCCTACCGCGGCCGCCTCGGCTCCTTCCAGCAGGCCGCGATCGTCATCGGCATCGCCGTCTCCCAGCTGGTCAACTGGGGCCTGCTCAACGCCGCCGGCGGTGACCAGCGCGGCAAGCTGATGGGCCTGGAGGCCTGGCAGGTCATGCTCGGCGTCATGGTCGTCCCGGCCGTCCTGTACGGCATGCTCTCCTTCGCCATCCCCGAGTCGCCGCGCTTCCTGATCTCCGTCGGCAAGCGGGAGCGCGCCAAGGAGATCCTCGCCGAGGTCGAGGGCAAGAACGTCGACTTCAACGCCCGGGTCGACGAGATCGAGCTGGCGATGAAGAGCGAGCACAAGTCCTCCTTCAAGGACCTGCTCGGTGGCGGCTTCTTCTTCAAGCCGATCGTCTGGATCGGCATCGGCCTGTCGGTCTTCCAGCAGTTCGTCGGCATCAACGTCGCGTTCTACTACTCCTCCACCCTGTGGCAGTCGGTGGGCGTCGACCCGTCGGACTCGTTCTTCTACTCCTTCACGACGTCGATCATCAACATCGTCGGCACCGTGATCGCGATGATCTTCGTCGACCGCGTCGGCCGCAAGCCGCTCGCGCTCATCGGCTCGGTCGGCATGGTCGTCGGCCTGGCGCTCGAGGCCTGGGCGTTCAGCTACGACCTGGTCGGCGGCAAGCTGCCGAGCACCCAGGGCTGGGTCGCCCTGATCGCCGCCCACATCTTCGTGCTCTTCTTCGCCCTGTCGTGGGGTGTGGTCGTCTGGGTCTTCCTCGGCGAGATGTTCCCGAACAAGCTCCGCGCCGCCGCGCTGGGCGTGGCCGCCGCCGCGCAGTGGATCGCCAACTGGGCCATCACCGCGAGCTTCCCGTCGCTGGCCGACTGGAACCTTTCCGGCACGTACGTGATCTACACGGTCTTCGCCGCGCTCTCCATCCCGTTCGTCCTGAAGTACGTCAAGGAGACGAAGGGCAAGACGCTGGAGGAGATGGGCTGACGCCCTCCCGAACTCGAGGAGACGGGCCAAGTCCCCGCTGCCCTCTCCTCGATCCGTCCGCCGCCCCCACCCGGTCACTGCCCGGGTGGGGGCGGCGGTGTCTTTGCGCTCCGGTGGGTCGGGTGCGGGGTGCGTTGTGGCTGGTCGCGCCCACGCGGCGGAGCCTGTCGAATACAGCCCCGCGCCCCTTTTGGTGCCTGTGGCGGCCCGTTGCGGTGCGGTGGGTGGCTGGTGTCGCGCCTGCGGTTGTCTGTGAGTCGCGGCCGGGGTGAGGGGTGTCCGTCCTCGGTCCGGCCGCCCGTTTCCGACGTGGGCCCCCTTGCCCGGTGCCGGCCGCTGCGGGCGGACACCCCCCACCCCGGCCCCTTCCCGCCGTTCGCGGGTGCGGATCGGTGACCGGTACGAAGAAGCCCCCTCCGGCAGGGCTTCGCCGCTGGAGGGGGCTTGCGGGGGTGGGCGGTCAGACGGTGACGCTCTCGCGCTCCTCGGCCGTCTCCGTCGCCGCCGGCCGGACGACCGCCGGCTTGGGCAGGGCCAGGTAGAGGAGGCCGGAGATCACGACGGTGGCGACCCAGCCGAGGCCGTACTCGCCGATGACGTTGTTCTTCGCGAGCGGGCCGGTGAACCAGTCCGACGTGGTGAACATCAGGCCGCCGACGAGACCCACCGCCCACGAGACGACCGCGGCGGGGGAGAAGCCGCCCCGGTACCAGTACGCGCTGCTGCGCGTGGTGTCGGCCATGGCCGCGCCGTCGTACTCCGTGCGCCGCAGCATGTCCGCGCCGAAGACGCCGACCCACGCCGAGAAGGCGACGGCGAGCAGGGACAGGAAGGCGATGAAGGAGCCCATGAAGCTGGTCGCCACCAGCATCAGCACACCGCCGAAGATCAGCGAGATCACGGCGTTCACGGACACCGCCCAGTGGCGCGGCACCTTGAAACCGAGGGTCTGTGCGGTGAAGCCCGCCGAGTACATCGACATGGAGTTGATCAGCAGCATGCCGATCAGCGCGATCAGCAGATACGGCACGGCGATCCAGGTGGGCAGGATCTCGCCGAGGAAGGACACCGGGTCGGACGCCGAGGCCAGGTCCGGCGTGGACACCGCCATCACCGCGCCCATCAGCACCATCGGCAGGACGACGATGCCGGCGCCGCCGACCGACGTACCGACGATCGCCTTCGAGGACGCCGTACGCGGCAGGTAGCGGGTGAAGTCGGGAGCGGACGGGATCCAGCTGACGCCGCCGGCGGCGATCATGCCGATGCCGGTGATCACCGCGGCCGTGGAACCGGCCGAGTGCTCCATGACCTTCGACCAGTCGGTGTTGACGGCCAGATAGACCAGCACCAGTACCGAGAAGGCGCCGAACAGGTAGGTCGCGTACTTGTTGCACTTCTGCACGGCGTTGATGCCGAGCCCGGAGATCGCGAAGGTGGCGACGACGAACAGCAGCAGCATGACCATGTCGAGCACGCTGTTCGCGCCGATGCCGAGGACGATGTCCAGGATGGTGAGCATGGCGTAGGCGCCGGTCACCGCATTGATCGTCTCCCAGCCCCAGCGGGCCACCCAGATCAGCGAACCGGGCAGCAGATTGCCGCGCTGCCCGAACACCGCGCGCGACAGCGCCATCCCGGGCGCCCCGCCCCGCTTGCCGGCGATGCCGATGAGCCCGACCAGGCCGTACGACACGACGGGCGCGACGGCCGCCACGACGAGCGCCTGCCAGATGTTCAGGTGGTACGCCACGACGAGGCTCGCGCCCATCGTCAGCAGCAGCACGCTGATGTTGGCGCCCACCCAGGTGGG
This sequence comes from Streptomyces sp. NPDC014006, assembly GCF_043088925.1. NCBI lineage: Bacteria > Bacillati > Actinomycetota > Actinomycetes > Kitasatosporales > Streptomycetaceae > Streptomyces > Streptomyces sp. NPDC014006. The sequence goes on from NZ_JBICAJ010000012.1 coordinate 169,675, forward strand.
GAACAGCTCACGGGGCTTGGCGGTGCGCTCGTTGTCGGGCACCTGTTCGATGCCGCGGGTTTCGAGAGCGCCTTCGGTCTCGGCGGTCTTACTCATGGGAAGAGGGAGCCTCAAAGGTGGGGGACAGGACGATGTCGGGACTCTACGCGCGTTGACAGGGGTATCACCATCGTACTTTGGTCCGGCTCCTGCCCTCCAGCGGCGTTTGTCTCTCAGAGGAAGCCACAAGACCGCTCCGGCGGACCCCCATGGCTGATACTGGACGGGTTATGGAAACCGTCATCCTTGCTGTAGTCATCGCCGTGGTCGCGATCGTCGCGCTCGGCGGGCTCGTGGTCGGCAGCCGACGGAAGAAGTCGCTGCCCCCGCCGCCCCCCGCCGCGCCCGACATCACCGCTCCTCCGGCCGAGCCGCACGTCGGCGACGAGGCCGAGACGCCGCGGGAGGAACCGCGGCGCACCATCGAGGAGGTGGATCTTCCAGGCGGCCGGGCTCCCGTCGCCGTAGAGGAGCCGCCGGCCGAAGTCGTCGAGGCTCCCGAGATCGAGATCCCGGAGCCCACCGCGGGACGCCTGGTCCGCCTGCGCGCCCGCCTCTCCCGCTCCCAGAACGCCCTGGGCAAGGGCCTGCTCACCCTGCTTTCCCGTGAACACCTCGACGAGGACACGTGGGAGGAGATCGAGGACACGCTGCTCACCGCCGACGTCGGCGTGCAGCCCACGCAGGAGCTCGTCGAGCGCCTGCGCGAACGCGTCAAGGTGCTCGGCACCCGCACGCCGGAGGAGCTGCGCGGCCTGCTGCGCGAGGAGCTGCTCACGCTCGTCGGCCCGGACATGGACCGCGAGGTCAAGACCGAGCCGGTCACCAGCAAGCCGGGCATCGTGATGGTCGTCGGCGTCAACGGCACCGGCAAGACCACCACCACCGGCAAGCTGGCCCGCGTCCTGGTGGCCGACGGCCGCAGTGTCGTCCTCGGCGCCGCAGACACCTTCCGCGCCGCCGCCGCCGACCAGCTCCAGACCTGGGGGGAGCGGGTCGGCGCCCACACCGTGCGCGGGCCGGAGGCCGGGGACCCCGCCTCCGTCGCCTTCGACGCGGTGAAGGAGGGCAAGGAGATGGGCGCGGACGTCGTGCTCATCGACACCGCGGGCCGGCTGCACACCAAGACCGGTCTCATGGACGAGCTGGGCAAGGTCAAGCGGGTCGTGGAGAAGCACGCCCCGCTGGACGAGGTGCTGCTGGTCCTCGACGCCACGACCGGTCAGAACGGCCTCGTCCAGGCCCGTGTCTTCGCGGAGGTCGTCGACATCACCGGCATCGTCCTGACCAAGCTGGACGGTACGGCCAAGGGCGGCATCGTGATCGCGGTCCAGCGGGAGCTGGGCGTACCGGTCAAGCTGGTCGGCCTCGGTGAGGGCGCGGACGACCTGGCCCCCTTCGAACCGGGCGCCTTCGTGGACGCCCTCCTCGGCGACTAGCGACTGCGTCGTCCACACGGATCACCACCCCCGGCGCGATCGCGTGACCGGGGGTGGCTCCATGTCCATGTTGCCCGGCGTCCAGCGCTGCCCGGTGCTGTCGCCGGCCGGGGGTGGGTGCGGCCCCGACTCACAGACATGGCAGGCACGGACACCAGCCACCCACCGGACAGAGACGGGCCGCCGCAGGCCCATAAGGGGCGCGGGGCTGTATGCGACATGCGGCTCCGCCGCGTGGGCGCGACCAGCCACAACGCCCCCGCGGACGACCGCCGACCCCCGTTACCCCAAAGCCCCCCGCGACCGATGCGCCGCATAGGCAAGCGTCCCCAGTACCAACCGCGCCCCCGCCGGCCGGGTAGCCGAATCCAGCGCCGGCGGCCGCAGCCACCGCACCGCCCCCATCCCGCCCCGATCCGACGGCGGAGCCGTGACGTACGTCCCGGCCCCCAGCCCCAGTAGATCAAGTCCCGGATCGTCCCATCCCATCCGGTACAGCGACCGCGGCAGATCGGCGGCCGCCCCCGGCGCCACGAAGAACTGTGCCCGCCCCTGAGGCGTCACCGCGACCGGCCCCAGCGGCACCCCCATCCGCTCCAGCCGCACGAGTGCCCGCCGCCCCGCCGCCTCCGAGACCTCCAGCACGTCGAACGCCCGCCCGACCGGCAGCATCACCGACGCGCCCGGCACCTCCGCCCACGCCGCGGTCACCTCGTCCAGCGTCGCCCCCGCCCGCACCTCGGCCGCGAACGGCAGTGGATGCGCTCCCGGCGCCGGGCAGTCGCCGCGCCCGCACGAGCACACGCCCGCCATCGCCCGAGCGCCCGGCACGACGTCCCAGCCCCACAGCCCGGTGAACTCCGCCACCGCGGTGCACTCCGACGAGCGGCCGCGCCGCCGAGAGGCGGACCGCATGTCGCGGATGTCACGGATGCCCCGACTGCTGCCGATCGTGAAGCCCATGCCCCCTCCAACGGGTCCGACGCACCGGTGGTTACGAAGCGGTGGTTACCAAGAACACTCAACCCGCTACGGAGCGTGTCCTCGACCCTGCCGCGGCCGGCGTCCGGAAGTGCCCGCGGTAGTGCGTCCGGCGACACGCGCCCCCGAATGCATCCGCGCGCTCACTCCCAGCTGTCCTATGTCAAGTGAATCGCGGGAACGCCACCGTGAGTTCATTCGAAGGGGTGGCGAATGGTGGCGTTTACGCTTCCGCCGTGGCCGGACGGGTGATCGTAGGATTACTTTGAGTGCACGGTGCCGGCGGGCACATGCGCTCGTGGGTATGCCGGAGGCAACTCGGTTTTCCGTTCGAAGGGTGAGAACCACCAGACGGAAGACCCCGAGAACCGGCATTCTGATAGGGCTTGGCGCAGCGGCGCGGCAAGGCGCGGCAAGAGGTCATGAGGGATGGGGGCGTTCCAGTGGGCGGCAACGGCGGTAGCGGGACGAACGCTGAGAAGCGCCCCAACGAGCTGCTCGGGTCCTGGTTCGTGCGCAGCGGCTGGTCGAAGGGCGAGCTCGCCCGCCAGGTGAACCGCCGTGCCCGTCAGCTGGGCGCCAACCACATCTCCACCGACACCTCCCGGGTCCGCCGCTGGCTGGACGGCGAGAACCCCCGCGAGCCCATCCCCCGGATCTTGTCCGAGCTGTTCTCCGAGCGCTTCGGCTGCGTCGTCTCCATCGAGGACCTCGGCCTGCGCACCGTGCGCCCCTCGCCGTCCGCCACGGGCGTCGACCTGCCCTGGACCGGCCCGCAGACCGTCGCCCTGCTCGGCGAGTTCTCGCGCAGCGACCTGATGCTGGCCCGGCGTGGCTTCCTCGGAAGCTCGCTGGGCCTGGCCGCGGGCCCGGCCCTCATCGAGCCGATGCAGCGCTGGCTGGTGCCCACACCGGCGCTGCCCGGCCAGCGCCGGGAGGCCGCCCCGCAGACCATCCCCACCAGCCGCGCCCGCGGCCGGCTCTCCAAGCCGGAACTGGACCTGCTGGAGACCACGACCGTGATGTTCCGGCAGTGGGACGCCCAGTGCGGCGGCGGCCTGCGCCGCAAGGCGGTCGTCGGCCAGCTGCACGAGGTCACCGACCTGCTCCAGGAACCCCAGCCCGAGGCCACGACCCGGCGCCTGTTCAGGGTCGCCGCCGAGCTGGCCGAGCTGGCCGGCTGGATGTCGTACGACGTGGGGCTGCAGCCGACCGCGCAGAAGTACTTCGTCCTCGCGCTGCACGCCGCCAAGGAGGCCGGCGACAAGCCGCTCGGCTCCTACGTCCTCTCCAGCATGAGCCGGCAGATGATCCACCTCGGCCGGCCCGAGGACGCCCTGGAGCTCATCCACCTCGCCCAGTACGGCAGCCGTGACTGCGCGAGCCCCCGCACCCAGGCGATGCTGTATGCGATGGAGGCCCGCGCCTACGCCAACATGGGCCAGCCCGGCAAGTGCAAGCGGGCCGTCCGCATGGCCGAGGACACCTTCGCCGACGCCGACGACTGGGACGAGCCGGACCCCGACTGGATCCGCTTCTTCTCCGAGGCCGAGCTGTACGGCGAGAACAGCCACTCCTTCCGCGACCTCGCCTACGTCGCCGGCCGCAGCCCCGCCTACGCCTCCCTGGCCGAGCCGCTGATGCAACGGGCCGTGGAGCTGTTCGCCGAGGACAGCGAGCACCAGCGGTCGTATGCGCTGAACCTCATCGGCATGGCCACCGTCCACCTGCTGCGCCGCGAACCCGAGCAGAGCACGGTCTACGCCGGGCAGGCCATGCGGATCGCCCGGAAGGTGCGCTCCGAGCGGGTCAACACCCGGATCCGTAAGACCGTCGACACCGCGGCCCGCGACTTCGGCGACCTCGCCGATGTCGTCGACCTCACCGACAAGCTCGCCGCCGAGCTGCCGGAGGCCGCCGAGGCGGTCTGACCCCACCCGTTCCACCCACTGAACCCCGGCCGCGGCCGGCCCTCCCGAACCGCCCGACTCGGCTCCCCCGCCAGGTCATCGGAGGGCCGCCCGTGGCCGGTCCCGTTCCCCCGGCAATTCACCGGGGCGTAACACGCCGGGCGCCTTCGTCACCCCGGCGAAACAACGCGGGCCGTCCACCGAAACGGCACTGCGTCAATCTCGTCGCCATAACCAGCCCACCCCTCATTCCGCTGAGGCATTCCGCTCAGGCTTCGCCCGCACGGGGCCGTACAACGACGAGGAGACGCCGATGGCACCAGCAGCCATCATGCTCGCGGCGGACGCACCCAAACTGTCGTCCGCCAACACCGGCTTCATGCTCATCTGTTCCGCCCTGGTGATGCTCATGACCCCGGGCCTGGCCTTCTTCTACGGAGGCATGGTCCGCGTCAAGAGCACCCTGAACATGCTGATGATGAGCTTCATCAGCCTCGGGATCGTCACCATCCTGTGGGTGCTCTACGGCTTCTCCCTCGCCTTCGGCACGGACTCCGGCAGCCTCATCGGATGGAACTCCGACTGGCTGGGCCTGAGCAACATCGGGCTGACCCAGCTGTGGGACGGCTATTCCATCCCCGTCTTCGTCTTCTGCATGTTCCAGCTGATGTTCGCGATCATCACGCCCGCCCTGATCAGCGGCGCGCTCGCCGACCGCGTGAAGTTCAGCGCGTGGGCGCTGTTCATCACGCTCTGGGTGACGATCGTGTACTTCCCCGTGGCGCACTGGGTCTGGGGCGCGGGCGGCTGGGCGTACGAACTGGGCGTCATCGACTTCGCCGGCGGTACGGCCGTACACATCAACGCCGGTGCCGCGGCGCTCGGCGTGATCCTCGTCATCGGCAAGCGCGTCGGCTTCAAGAAGGACCCGATGCGTCCGCACAGCCTGCCGCTGGTCATGCTGGGCGCGGGACTGCTGTGGTTCGGCTGGTTCGGCTTCAACGCCGGCTCCTGGCTCGGCAACGACGACGGCGTGGGCGCGCTGATGTTCGTGAACACGCAGGTCGCCACCGGTGCCGCCATGCTGGCCTGGCTGATCTACGAGAAGATCCGGCACGGCGCGTTCACCACGCTGGGCGCCGCCTCCGGCGCGGTCGCCGGCCTGGTCGCCATCACGCCCTCCGGCGGCGCGGTCTCGCCGCTCGGCGCGATCGCCGTCGGCGCCATCGCCGGTGTGCTGTGCGCGATGGCCGTCGGCCTGAAGTACCGGTTCAACTACGACGACTCCCTCGACGTCGTCGGCGTCCACCTGTTCGGCGGAATCGCGGGCTCCCTGCTCATCGGCTTCTTCGCCACCGGCAAGGGCCAGTCCGCCGCGACCGGCGTCTTCTACGGCGACCACTCCTTCACCCAGCTGTGGAAGCAGTGCGCCGGTGTCGGCGCCGTCCTCGCCTACTCCCTCATCGTCTCCGCGATCCTCGCCTTCGTCCTCGACAAGACGATCGGCATGCGGGTCACCGAGGACGAGGAGGTCCTCGGCATCGACCAGAGCGAGCACGCCGAGACCGCGTACGACTTCAGCGGCGCCGGTGGCGGAGCCGCCCGCACCAGCGCCGTACCGGCCGCCGTGGCCGAGGCCGGGACCCGAAAGGTGGACGCATGAAGCTCATCACCGCCGTCGTCAAGCCGCACCGGCTCGACGAGATCAAGGAGGCCCTGCAGGCCTTCGGAGTCCAGGGACTGACGGTCACCGAGGCCAGCGGCTACGGTCGGCAGCGGGGGCACACCGAGGTCTACCGCGGCGCCGAGTACACCGTCGACCTGGTTCCCAAGATCCGTATCGAGGTGCTGGTCGAGGACGACGACGCCGAGCAGCTGATCGAGGTCGTCGTGAAGGCGGCCCGTACCGGCAAGATCGGTGACGGCAAGGTCTGGTCGATCCCGGTCGACACGGCCGTCCGGGTCCGCACCGGCGAGCGCGGCCCCGACGCGCTCTGACCGCTTGACGAACAGGAGTCGCTGGGTGACGACGACCAACGCTCGCCACGAAGCAGAGGACCCCGGCCCCAGCGGCTACGCGGCGGCCCGGCTGCACCTCCTCACCGAGGGGGAGCAGTCCGGGCCGCCGCGCCGTGCGGCCCTGTCCCGGCTCACGGACGACTGGCTAGCGCAGCTGTTCGCGGCGGGCGCCGGTGAGCTGCGGGGGGTGTCGCTGGTCGCCGTCGGCGGGTACGGGCGCGGTGAGCTGTCCCCGCGCAGCGACCTCGACCTGCTTCTGCTGCACGACGGCGCCGACCCCAAGGCGGTCGCCGCCCTCGCCGACCGCCTCTGGTACCCGGTGTGGGACCTCGGCCTCGCCCTCGACCACTCCGTGCGCACCCCGGCCGAGGCCCGCAAGACGGCCGGGGAGGACCTGAAGGTGCAGCTGGGCCTGCTGGACGCCCGCCACCTCGCCGGCGACCTCGCCCTGACCGCCTCGCTGCGCACCGCCGTCCTCGCCGACTGGCGCAACCAGGCCCCGAGGCGCCTGCCCGAACTCCAGGAACTGTGCGCCGAACGGGCCGAACGCCACGGCGAGCTGCAGTACCTGCTGGAACCGGACCTCAAGGAGGCCCGGGGCGGCCTCAGGGACGCCACCGCCCTGCGCGCGGTCGCCGCGTCCTGGCTCGCCGACGCGCCCCGCGAGGGACTCGACGACGCCCGCCGCCGCCTCCTCGACGTCCGCGACGCCCTGCACCTGACGACCGGCCGGGCCACCGACCGGCTCTCCTTGCAGGAACAGGACCAGGTCGCCGCCGGCCTCGGCCTGCTCGACGCCGACGCCCTGCTGCGGCAGGTCTACGAGGCGGCCCGGGTCATCTCGTACGCCAGTGACGTCACCTGGCGCGAGGTGAGCCGCGTGCTGCGCTCCCGCGCGGTGCGGCCCCGGCTGCGCGCCATCCTGGGCGGTGGCAAACCGGTCGCCGAGCGCTCGCCGCTGGCCGAGGGCGTCGTCGAACAGGACGGCGAGGTGGTGCTCGCCCGTGCCGCGCGCCCCGAACGCGACCCCGTGCTCCCGCTGCGCGCCGCGGCCGCCGCCGCCCAGGCAGGCCTGCCGCTGTCGCTGCACGCCGTGCGCCGGATGGCCGCCACCGCACGCCCGCTGCCGGCGCCCTGGCCCGCCGAGGCGCGGGAACAGCTGGTCACGCTGCTCGGCTCCGGGCGCCCCACCGTGGAGGTGTGGGAGGCGCTGGAGGCCGAGGGGCTGATCACCCGGCTGCTGCCCGACTGGGAGCGGGTGCGCTGCCGGCCGCAGCGCAACGCCGTCCATGTGTGGACCGTCGACCGGCACCTGATCGAGACGGCCGTGCGCGCCTCGGAGTTCACCCGCCGGGTCGGCCGGCCCGACCTGCTGCTGGTCGCGGCCCTGCTGCACGACATCGGCAAGGGCTGGCCCGGCGACCACTCGGTGGCCGGGGAGATCATCGCCCGTGACGTCGCCGCGCGGATCGGTTTCGACCGCGCCGACGTCGCCGTACTCGCCGCCCTCGTCCGCCACCACCTGCTGCTGGTCGAGACGGCCACCCGGCGCGACCTGGACGATCCGGCCACCGTGCGGCTCGTCGCCGAGGCGGTCGGCGCGCCGTCCACGCTGGAGCTGCTGCACGCCCTGACCGAGGCGGACGCGCTGGCCACCGGCCCGGCCGCCTGGTCCTCCTGGCGCGGCTCGCTCGTCGCGGACCTGGTGCGGCGGGTGTCGGCCGTGCTCGCCGGCGACGCGCCGGACGAACCCGAGCCGGCCGCGCCCACCGCCGAGCAGGAACGGCTCGGGCTGGAGGCGGCCGCCACCGGCGGCCCCGTGCTGGCGCTGCGCGCACAGCCGGAGCCGCCCGGCGAGGAGCCGTCCGGCGATCCCGAGCCGCTCGGCGTGGAGCTGCTCATCGCCGTGCCCGACCAGCCGGGCGTGCTGCCCGCGGTGGCCGGTGTCCTCGCCGTGCACCGGCTCACCGTGCGCACCGCCGAGCTGCGCGCGCTGGACCTGCCGGACGGCGTGGACGGCTCGGTGCTGCTGCTGGACTGGCGGGTCGCGGCCGAGTACGGCTCCCTGCCGGAGGCCACCCGGCTGCGCGCCGACCTCGTCCGCGCGCTGGACGGCTCGCTGGACATCGCCTCCCGTCTCGCGGAACGCGACGCGGCCTACCCGCGCCGCCGGGGCGTCGTCCCGCCCCCGCCCCGGGTGACCGTCCACCCGGCCGCCTCCCACCTCGCCACGGTGATCGAGGTCCGCGCCCAGGACGCCCCGGGCCTGCTGTTCCGCATCGGGCGGGCGCTGGAGGACGCGGGCGTCAGGGTGCGCAGTGCGCACGTGTCGACGCTGGGTGCGAACGCGGTGGACGCGTTCTATGTCACGGATCCGGAGGGCGCGCCACTGCCCGGCGAGGAGGCCGCGGCGGTGGCGCGAAAGCTGGAGGAGACGCTGCGGGCGTGACGTCGAGGGCCCGGCATCCGTTGGCCGGTGGTGGTCCCCGCTCACGCGGGGGTGCCGTCCCCGTACGCGATGCGGCGGGCGGGGACGATTGTCTTGCGGAGCCGGATACCCTGGAAGACGCTCATACTGCCCCCGACTCCGAGGACCGACGCCGCCGTGTTCGATACTCTCTCCGATCGCCTCTCAGCGACCTTCAAGAATCTGCGCGGCAAGGGGCGTTTGAGTGAGGCGGACATCGACGCCACCGCGCGCGAGATCCGCATCGCGCTCCTCGAAGCCGACGTGGCCCTGCCCGTCGTCCGGACGTTCATCAAGAACGTCAAGGAGCGCGCCCTCGGCGCCGACGTCTCCCGGGCGCTGAACCCGGCCCAGCAGGTTCTCAAGATCGTCAACGACGAGCTCGTGACGATCCTGGGCGGCGAGACCCGGCGTCTGCGCTTCGCCAAGCAGCCGCCGACCGTGATCATGCTGGCCGGTCTCCAGGGTGCTGGTAAGACCACCCTCGCGGGCAAGCTCGGCCGGTGGCTCAAGGAGCAGGGCCACTCCCCGCTGCTGGTCGCCTGTGACCTGCAGCGTCCCAACGCCGTCAACCAGCTGAGCGTCGTCGCCGAGCGCGCCGGCGTCGCGGTGTACGCGCCGGAGCCGGGCAACGGGGTCGGCGACCCGGTCAAGGTCGCCAAGGACTCCATCGAGTTCGCCAAGTCCAAGGTCCACGACATCGTCATCGTGGACACCGCCGGCCGCCTGGGCATCGACCAGGAGATGATGCAGCAGGCCGCGGACATCCGGGACGCGGTCCGCCCCGACGAGATCCTGTTCGTCGTCGACGCGATGATCGGTCAGGACGCCGTCAACACCGCCGAGGCCTTCCGCGACGGTGTCGGCTTCGACGGCGTGGTGCTCTCCAAGCTCGACGGCGATGCCCGCGGTGGTGCCGCCCTGTCGATCCGGCAGATCACCGGCAAGCCGATCATGTTCGCGTCGAACGGCGAGAAGCTCGACGAGTTCGACGCCTTCCACCCCGACCGGATGGCCTCCCGCATCCTCGACATGGGTGACCTGCTCACCCTGATCGAGCAGGCCGAGAAGACGTTCAGCCAGGAAGAGGCCGCCAAGATGGCCTCCAAGCTGGCGTCGAAGAAGGGCCAGGACTTCACCCTGGACGACTTCCTGGCCCAGATGGAGCAGGTCAGGAAGATGGGCAGCATCAGCAAGCTGCTCGGCATGCTGCCCGGCATGGGCCAGATCAAGGACCAGATCAACAACATCGACGAGCGGGACGTCGACCGCACGGCCGCGATCATCAAGTCGATGACCCCGGCCGAGCGCCAGGACGCGACGATCATCAACGGCTCCCGTCGCGCCCGTATCGCCAAGGGTGCCGGTGTCGAGGTCAGCGCGGTGAAAAACCTCGTCGAGCGGTTCTTCGAGGCCCGCAAGATGATGTCCCGCATGGCGCAGGGCGGCGGCATGCCCGGCATGCCGGGGATCCCGGGCATGGGCGGCGGTCCCGGCCGGCAGAAGAAGCAGCAGAAGAAGGCCAAGGGCAAGCAGCGCTCCGGCAACCCGATGAAGCGCAAGCAGCAGGAGCAGGAGGAGGCCGCCCGCCGCGCGGCCGCCGCCGAGAACGGCGGCGCCTTCGGCCTGCCGGGCCAGCAGGCCGGGCAGGACTTCGAGCTGCCGGACGAGTTCAAGAAGTTCATGGGCTGACCGGCCCGCCGTACGTCCGCCGGGGGGCGCCCTTCGCCAGAGGGGCGCCCCCGGTGTCGTACACCCGCATGCTTCTGTGGCTTTCCTGTCGTAACGTCCGGTTATGGCCAACCCTGCCCCGCCGCGGAAGTCACCCGACCAGCCCTGGCGTACCGAGGGCACCCCCGAGGAGCCGCCGAAACCGCCCTCCGGCGGGCGGCGGATGGGTGGCGGCTGGTGGCGGCTGATCGTCGCCGCGCTGATCGTGTACCTGATCGCCAACCTCATCCTGTCCTTCCAGGACGAGGCGACCGAGCCGACGATCTCCTACACCGAGTTCAGCAAGCAGGTCGACGCCGGCAACGTCAGCAAGATCTACGCCAAGGGCGACGCGATCCAGGGCCAGCTGAGGAAGGCCAAGGACAACCCCGAGGGCTCCGGCACCTACACCAAGTTCAAGACGGAGCGCCCGACCTTCGCCGACGACAAGATCTGGGAGTCCCTGACCAAGCACAACGTCACGGTCACCGCGGAGCCCGTCGTCCAGCACCGCAGTTTTCTCGTCAACCTGCTGATCTCGCTGGCGCCGATGCTGCTGCTCATCGCCGTGTGGTTGTTCATCGCCCGGCGGATGCGCGCGGGGTTCGGCGGGGCCGGCGGCATGCTGGGCCGCAAGGCGCCGCCCAAACCGGTCGAGCTGGAGCCCGGGCAGCCGCGCACCACCTTCGCGGACGTGGCCGGCATCGACGAGGTCGCGGGCGAACTGAACGACGTCGTGGACTTCCTGAAGAACCCCGACGCCTACCGCCGCATGGGCGCCAAGATGCCGCGCGGCGTGCTGCTCGCGGGACCGCCCGGCACCGGCAAGACGCTGCTCGCGCGGGCCGTCGCCGGGGAGGCGGGGGTGCCGTTCTTCTCGGCGTCCGCTTCCGAGTTCATCGAGATGATCGTCGGCGTCGGCGCCTCCCGGGTGCGCGAGCTGTTCGCGGAGGCCCGCAAGGTCGCCCCGTCGATCATCTTCATCGACGAGATCGACACCATCGGCCGCGCCCGCGGCGGCGGCGCGAGCGTCGGCGGGCACGACGAGCGCGAGCAGACCCTCAACCAGATCCTGACCGAAATGGACGGCTTCTCCGGCTCGGAGGGTGTCATCGTCGTCGCCGCCACCAACCGCGCCGACGTCCTCGACCCGGCGCTCACCCGCCCCGGCCGCTTCGACCGGGTCGTCCAGGTCTCGCCCCCGGACCGGGGCGGCCGCGAGGCCATCCTGCGCATCCACACCCGTGAGATCCCGCTCGCCGGCGACGTCGACCTCGCCCAGGTCGCCAGGACCACCCCGGGCATGACCGGCGCCGAACTCGCCAACCTCGCCAAGGAAGGCGCCCTGCTCGCCGTCAAACGCGGCCGGCGGCAGGTCACCCGGTCCGACCTGTCCGACGCCCTGGAGAAGGTGCAGCTCGGCGCGGAACGCGCACTCGTCATGCCGTACGAGGAGCGGCGGCGCACCGCCTACCACGAGAGCGGGCACGCGCTGCTCGGCATGCTGCAGCCGGGCGCCGACCCGGTCCGCAAGATCACCATCGTGCCGCGCGGCCGGGCCCTCGGCGTCACGCTGTCCACGCCGGACGCGGACAAGTACGCCTACACCGAGGAGTACCTGCGCGGCCGGATCATCGGCGCCCTCGGCGGCATGGCGGCCGAGCATGTGGTCTACGACGTGATCACCACCGGGTCGGAGAGCGACCTGGAACAGGTCACCCGCATCGCCCGCGGGATGGTCTCCCGGTGGGGCATGAGCGAACGCGTCGGCCGCCTCTCCGCGCTGCCGAACGACGCCCAGCAGGCCTACGGCCTGGCCGCCGCCCCGCAGACCCTCGACGCGATCGACGAGGAGATGCGCCGGGTCGTCGACGAGTGCTACGAGGAGGCGTGCCGCAAGCTGCGCGACCACCGCGGGCAGCTGGACGCGCTGGCCGAGGCGCTGCTGGAGCGCGAGACGCTGGAGGAGGCCGACGCCTACCGCATCGCGGGCATTTCGCGGCTGACCAAGGACGAGTCCTGAGGGCCGCTCACGGCACGCGGGCTATCAGGTAGCGGAAGACGTTCGGCATCCACACGGTGCCGTCGGCCCGCCGGTGCGGGTGCAGCGCCTCGGTCAGCTCCTTGTCGACCTGCTCCTGGCCGGCGGCCGCGATCGCCGCGTCGAACAGCCCGGTCGACAGCAGACCGCGCCCCGCGCTGTCCACGTCGGCGTACCCGAAGGGGCAGGCCACACGTCCGGAACCGTCCGGGCGCAGTCCCGCCCGCTGGGCGACCTCCTCCAGGTCGTCGCGCAGGGCCGGGCGCCAGCTGCCCGGGCTGCGCAGCGGATCGGCCAGCTTCCCCGCCACCCGCAGCACGGAGGAGGTGGCGCACCGCTCCGGCGGGCCCCAGCCGGCCAGCACCACGGGGGTGCCGCGCTCGGCGACCGCCACCGCCCCGGCGAGCAGTTCGGCGAGACCGTCGGAATCGCCGGCCGTGCACCCGATGGGCTCGAACGCCGTCACCAGCGTGTACGACGGGGCCGCCCGCCGCGGGGTCTCCCGCATCAGCCGTGCGCCGCCACGCGCGCGTGCCCCGGGTGCCTCCGGCTGCAGCCGCTCGCGGGCGAGGGCCAGCCGTTCCGCGGAGTGGCACTCGACGCCGGTGACCTCCGCGCCGCGCACCGCCGCCATCAGCAGGGCCAGGCCGGAGCCGCAGCCCAGGCCCAGCAGGCGGGTGCCGGGCCCCACTTCCAGTCGCTCGTAGACGCTCTCGTAGAGCGGAACCAGCATCCGCTCCTGGATCTCCGACCAGTCACGCGCGCGTGCACACAGGTCCACGCGGGGTGTCGAGCCCACCTGGGGGAGGTGCTGCCGCACGAGCGTAGGTGTCATAGGTACGCGCCCCAATCCGCCGAGAGAAAAGCCGTGTGCCCGTCTCGCTGGAGTTGCCGGTCCTGCATGGCCCCCGTGCAGTGCGCTCGCACTGACCCCCGTATGCCAGGAAACTCCCGCCTCGGCGGTGCGTCCAGTGGAAAGCGACCGCGGGTTGAGAGTTGGCTGTTGGACTGGCTGGATTTCACCTGCGCGCAACGTGGCCCCAACAATGTCCCGCCGACGGCGGCCGGGGTGGCGCCGAGGGAGTGCGACCGACCCGGTAACGTCGCCGTCGTCGCATGCGCTGACGAAGGTGACGGGGCTCGCCGCGTGCGTGACCGAAACGGCCCTTGCGCGCCGGCGAATCCCGTGGAGCGTCCCACGTCGACATGATCTACGCGTAGGTACGTACGTACGCCTACGTCGGTCTACGCACCACCTTGATATGAGCTGTGCGGCATTTCCGCAGATCAGCGCACCCGTCCTCGTCAGGACGCATCAGTGGCAACTGACGGGTACGTGCAAATTATTTGGGATGCCCCGGAATCGGAACACAGAAGCACCCCGGCTCGTTGTCATTACGTGAGCACGACACAGACACCACCTGTTCTCGCCGCCGAGCTGGCGCAGGCGTGGGCCGACATTCAGCGGTACCACCCCGAGCTGCCGGACCTCGCCGCGCCGGAGTCACTGATCGGGGAGTCGTCGTCCGCGTGCGGGCACGAGCTCTCCTTCGAGCGACTGCTGCACGAAGCAGTCCATGGCATCGCCGCCGCGCGCGGCGTGCGCGACACATCCCGGGCCGGGCGCTACCACAACCGCAGATTCCTTGCGATCGCCGAGGAACTGGGCCTGGACCACACCGAGGAGCCGCATCCCAGCAGCGGCTTCTCGCTGGTCACGCTCAGTCCCGAGGCGAAGCGGCGCTACCGGCCCACCATCGAGCGTCTCCAGCGGGCCCTCAAGGCCCACTCGGCGGCGACCTCCTCGGGCGCCACCCGCGCCTTCCGTGGCCCGGCCGCGCGGCACGGGTCCTCGGGCGGCGGCGTCCGGGTCAAGGCGGTGTGCGACTGCGGCCGCAACGTCCGGGTCGTCCCGTCGGTCCTGGCCCAGGCACCGATCGTCTGCGGCGGCTGCGGCAAGCCGTTCCGCATCCCGGAGGTCGTGGGAGCGGCGTAACCGGGGCCGCGCGTACCGGCATCTCGTGGGTGCCGGAGCGGTCGAACAGAGGTGGGGTGCCGCCGGCCGAGACCGGCCGGCTGCGCCCCGTCACGCCGGGTTGCGCACCCGACGGCGTCACGGCGGCGCCGGGTGCCTCTTAAGCGTGCCCACGACAAGCAACCCTCGGCCGGAAGCGCCCCGCCGCGTGTGGCACAATGGCTAGCTGTACTCGACAGTCGCACAGGACCCCTCTCTCCTCCGGCTGACGCGTCCATCGGGCACTCGGGTACCGCAACCCCACGCGGCTCTCTCGCCGTGCCCAACCACGTCAAATTCAGGAGAACCCACTCCCGTGGCAGTCAAGATCAAGCTGAAGCGTCTGGGCAAGATCCGTTCGCCTCACTACCGCATCGTCGTCGCCGACTCCCGTACCCGCCGTGACGGCCGGGCCATCGAGGAGATCGGCAAGTACCACCCGACCTACAACCCGTCGGTCATGGAGGTGGACGCCGAGCGTGTGGCGTACTGGCTCTCCGTCGGCGCTCAGCCGACCGAGCCCGTGCTCGCCATCCTGAAGAAGACCGGCGACTGGCAGAAGTACAAGGGCGAGCCCGCCCCGGCTCCGCTGCTCGTCGCCGAGCCGAAGCCCGCGCGCCCGTCGTTCGAGGCCATCGGTGGCGATGACGACAGCAAGGGTGAGGCGATCACCCAGAAGAAGAAGGCTGAGAAGAAGGACGAGGCTGCGGCTGAGTCCGAGTCGACCGAGGCCTGAGCATGCTCGAGGAGGCTCTCGAGCACCTCGTGAAGGGCATCGTCGACAACCCTGACGATGTGCAGGTGGCCTCGCGCGACCTGCGCCGCGGACGTGTGCTCGAGGTCCGGGTCCACCCGGACGACCTCGGCAAGGTCATCGGCCGTAACGGCCGTACCGCACGCGCTCTGCGCACCGTCGTGGGCGCCATCGGCGGCCGCGGTGTCCGTGTCGACCTCGTCGACGTGGACCACGTCCGCTGACGCTGTGCAGCACCGGCTCGGGCCGGGGAGGGCCACTGGGCCGTCCCCGGCCCGCAGTCGTATGACAGGAGAATGAACAGGTGCAGTTGGTAGTCGCACGGATCGGCCGTGCCCACGGGATCAAGGGTGAGGTCACCGTCGAGGTACGGACCGACGAGCCGGAACGGAGGCTCGCCCCCGGCGCCGTACTCGCCACGGAGCCCGCCTCCACCGGTCCGCTGACCATCGAGTCGGGACGCGTCCACAGCGGCCGCCTCCTGCTGCGGTTCGAGGGCGTCGCCGACCGCACCGCCGCAGAGGCGCTGCGCAACACCCTCCTGATCGCCGAGATCGATCCGGACGAGCTGCCCGAGGAAGAGGACGAGTACTACGACCACCAGCTGATCGACCTGGACGTGGTCACCGAGGACGGCACCGAGGTCGGCCGGATCACCGAGATCTCCCACCTGCCCTCCCAGGACCTGTTCATCGTCGAGCGGTCCGACGGCAGCGAGGTGATGATCCCCTTCGTCGAGGAGATCGTCACCGAGATCGACCTGGCCGAGCAGAAGGCCGTCATCGCGCCCCCGCCCGGCCTGATCGACGACCGCGCCGAGATCGCCTCGTCCCGCGAAGAGTCCGGGGACGACAAGGCATGAGGCTCGACGTCGTCACGATCTTCCCCGAGTACCTCGACCCGCTGAACGTCTCCCTCGTCGGCAAGGCACGCGCGCGGGGGCAGCTGGACGTGCACCTCCACGATCTGCGGGACTGGACGTACGACCGGCACAACACCGTCGACGACACCCCGTACGGCGGCGGCCCCGGCATGGTCATGAAGACCGACCCGTGGGGCGACGCGCTCGACTCCGTGCTCGCCGACGGCTACGAGAGCGGCTCCCGTGAGCCCGCGCTCATCGTGCCCACTCCCAGCGGCCGGCCCTTCACCCAGGAACTCGCCGTCCACCTCTCCGAACGGCCCTGGCTGATCTTCACCCCGGCCCGCTACGAGGGCATCGACCGCCGCGTCATCGACGAGTACGCCACCCGCATGCCCGTGTACGAGGTGTCCATCGGCGACTATGTCCTCGCCGGCGGGGAAGCCGCCGTCCTCGTCGTCACCGAGGCCGTTGCCCGGCTGCTGCCGGGGGTCCTCGGCAACGCCGAGTCCCACCGCGACGACTCCTTCGCGCCCGGCGCCATGGCCAACCTGCTGGAAGGCCCCGTCTACACCAAGCCGCCCGCCTGGCGCGGCCGGGAGATCCCCGAGGTGCTCCTGAGCGGCCACCACGGGAAGATCGCCCGCTGGCGCCGCGACGAGGCACTGCGGCGCACGACGGCCAACAGGCCCGACCTGATCGAGCGGTGCGACCCGAAGGCCTTCGACAAGAAGGACCGCGAGATGCTGTCGATCCTGGGCTGGGAGCCCGACCCCGAGGGCGAGCCGTACGGCCGATTTTGGCGCCGGGCGACCGGCGTGGAAGAATAGACCGCTGCTGTCCGTCCGTCCGGCGTGCGCCCCTGCCACAGGGGGACAGGACGTCCGCTCCGACCCGGGCAGCTTCCCATTGAAAGATCTAGATGCCGTTGATGACCTGTGGCATCAGCGAAGAAAGCAGACGAAATGTCGCACCTGCTCGACTCCGTCGACTCCGCGTCGCTGCGCAGCGACGTCCCGGCCTTCCGCCCGGGTGACACCGTCAACGTCCACGTCCGCGTCATCGAGGGCAACCGCTCCCGTGTGCAGCAGTTCAAGGGCGTGGTGATCCGCCGCCAGGGTGCCGGCGTGCGCGAGACCTTCACGGTCCGCAAGGTCTCCTTCTCCGTCGGCGTCGAGCGCACCTTCCCGGTGCACACCCCGATCGTGGAGAAGATCGAGCTCGTCACCCGCGGTGACGTGCGTCGCGCCAAGCTCTACTACCTGCGCGAGCTGCGCGGCAAGGCGGCGAAGATCAAGGAGAAGCGCGACAGCTGAGCGCTTTCCCGGGGTCACAGCGGGGCCGGATAGCATTCGGCCCCGATGGACACCGAAGCACAGCCCACGGAGCGCGACCGCTCCTCCGAACCCGCAGCGGCGGGTGGGGAGGGACGGTCGCGTTTCGCGTTGGCTGACCGGATCGCCGCGTGGCTCCCCGGCGGTCGTATCAGCCTGACCCTGCTCGTCTGCCTGGTCTTTTCGCTGCTCCTCAACGTTTTCGTGGTGCGGCCGTTCCAGATTCCTTCCGGTTCCATGGAACCGGGGTTGAGGATCGGGGACAGGGTTCTCGTAAATGAGTTGGCATACCGTTTCGGAGCCGAGCCGCGGCGCGGGGACGTCGTCGTGTTCGACGGCGGCGACTCCTTCGGGGACGGTGACTACGTCAAGCGCGTCGTCGGTGTGGGGGGAGACCACGTGGTCTGCTGCGACCAGGAGGGGAGGATCCGGGTGAACGGCCGGTCGGTCGAGGAGTCGGCGTTCCTGTACCCCGGGGACAGCCCGTCCACGGTGACCTTCGACGTCGTGGTGCCCGACGGCCACCTGTTCGTGCTCGGCGACCACCGCGGCGACTCCAGCGACTCCCGTGACCATCTCGGCTCGCCGGGCGGCGGCATGGTGCCGGCCGGCGACGTCATCGGGCGGGCGGACTGGATCGTATGGCCCCTGGGGCATGCGACCCGGCTGGAGCGGCCGGGGGCGTACGCGCGTGTGCCGGAGGCCGCCGGCGGTGCGCTGGGCGCCAGCGGTGGTGCCGGCGGTACGGGGGGCGTCCATGGGTAACCGTGGTCGGCGGCGGGGTGCCGCCGGTGGGGGAGCGGACGATCCGCTGCCCACGGGGTCTCGGCGCGCCTCCGCTCCCAGCGGTGCGCCTGCCGGAGGTGGCCGCACGCGTGCGGAGCGGCGCAGGCTCCAGCGCAAGGTCAAGCGCAAGCGCCGGCGCAGTGCTGTGAAGGAGATCCCCCTCCTGGTGGGGGTCGCCGTGCTGATCGCGCTGGTGCTGAAGACCTTCCTCGTCCAGGCGTTCGTGATCCCGTCCGGCTCCATGGAGCAGACGATCCGCATCGGCGACCGGGTTCTGGTCGACAAGTTCACCCCGTGGTTCGGATCCAAGCCCGAGCGCGGGGACGTCGTGGTGTTCAAGGACCCGGGCGGCTGGCTGAAGGACGAGCAGACGACGGTCAAGAAGAACGACCCGGTCGTGGTGAAGCAGGTCAAAGAGGGGCTGACGTTCATCGGACTGCTGCCGTCGGACAACGAGAAGGACCTCATCAAGCGGGTGGTCGGGGTCGGTGGGGACCATGTGAAGTGCTGTGACGCCCAGGGGCGGATCACCGTCAACGGCGTTCCCCTGAACGAGGACTATCTGAACCCGGGCGACACCCCCTCCGACACGCCTTTCGACGTCACCGTTCCGCAGGGGCGGCTGTGGGTGATGGGTGACCACCGGTCCAACTCCGCGGACTCCCGCTCGCACCAGGGCACCGACTACGGCGGTACGGTCTCCGAGGACGAGGTGGTGGGACGGGCCATGGTCATCGCCTGGCCCCTCGGCCACTGGAGCACCCTGGACGAACCGTCGGCGTACGCGTCCGTGCACGACGCCGCCGGGGCCGACGTGGCGGGCGGGGCCGACGCGGAGGTGTCCGGGTCGGCCACGGCCGGCTCGCTGTCGCATAGGGTTGCCTCCGGTGATCCGGTGGATCACAAGGAAATGCTCCAGCTCCCGACCCCTGCGGAACTCCCGCTCGTTATGGGAGTGGTGGGCCTGCGTCGCGCACGGGGCAGGCAGCGACACAGAGTGAGGAGTTGGCGTGGGGGATGTGGCGGTTGGCGCTCGGTCCGGACACGACGGCGAGGAACACCGCGGACGCCCCGGGGAGTCCGCAGCCTCGACCGCGGACGGCGCCGTGACTTCGAGGACTGCAGGGAATGACCCCGACGTGATGGAGGACGGCGCGGTGCCGGGCGAGGCAGGGCGGACGGTGTCACGGGGTTCGGCGGCAGGGGCTGCCGGGCCGAGGAAGCCGCGCTCCTTCTGGAAGGAACTGCCGATCCTCATCGGGATCGCGCTCGTGCTGGCGCTGCTCATCAAGACGTTCCTGGTGCAGGCGTTCTCCATCCCGTCGGCGTCGATGCAGAACACGCTGCAGGAGGGTGACCGGGTCCTCGTCGACAAGCTGACGCCGTGGTTCGGTTCCGAGCCCGAGCGCGGCGAGGTCGTCGTCTTCCACGACCCGGACAACTGGCTGGCCGGGGAGGCGACCACCGACCCCAACGCCGTGCAGAAGGTGCTCAGCTGGATCGGTCTGATGCCGTCGGCCGAGGAGAAGGACCTGATCAAGCGGGTCATCGGGGTCGGCGGTGACACCGTGGAGTGCAAGGGCACCGGGCCGCTCACGGTCAACGGCCATGCGCTGAACGAGCAGGACTACGTCTACGCCGGGAACACGCCGTGCTCCGACGACCCGGGTGGCGGGACGTTCAAGGTGAAGGTGCCCAAGGGCTACATCTGGGTCATGGGTGACCACCGGCAGGACTCGAAGGACTCGCGCTACAACCAGAACGACAGGCACCACGGCATGGTCCCGGTGAAGGACGTCGTGGGCCGCGCGATCGTCAAGGCGTGGCCGATCAACCGGTGGGGGACGCTGCCCGTGCCGGACACGTTCGGTCAGACGGGGCTGGACAAGCCGTCCTCTGCGGCCGCGGTCCTGCCCGCGGCGCCGGACGCGGTGGTGCTGGCGGGTGTGGTGCCGGTGGCTCTGTGGCGGCGTCGTCGGCCTTGAGGGTCTTCCGGCCGCCGTTCGTCCGCGGGTGAGCGCCGGCTGGTCGCGCAGCTCCCCGCGCCCATGGACGCCTGCGGCGGCCCGCGAGGCCGGGCCGTGCCTCCCACCGCCCGCCGGCGCCGGACCGGGCCAGGTGGGATCTCCCCGCCCGGCGGAGCCCACGGTAGGGTGCGGGGCCATGGGTGAGCGCATACGTGGTGGCGGCAAGGTGGGGCAGCGGGTCTCCGGGCTTGCCGTCGCGCTGGGGATGGTGCTGTTCCTGGGCGGGTTCGTCTGGGGCGCGGTCGTGTACCGGCCGTACACCGTGCCGACCCCCTCGATGACGCCGACGATCGACGTCGGTGACCGGGTGCTGGCCCATCGTGTCGACGGCGGCGACGTGCGCCGCGGTGACGTCGTCGTGTTCAACGACAAGTCGTGGGTGTCGAACGCCCCCGTGGTCAAGCGCGTGGTCGCGGTCGGCGGTGACACCGTCGCCTGCTGCACCCACGGCAAGCTGACCGTCAACGGCAAGCAGATCGACGAGCCGTATCTGGCCGCGGGCACCCCCGCCGAGATCATGAACTTCCCGAAGGTGACGGTCCCCAAGGGCCGGCTGTTCCTGCTCGGCGACGAGCGCCAGGGCTCGCTGGACTCCACCGCCCACCTCACCGACGCGGCCCGCGGCACGGTCGACGAGAGCGCCGTGACCGCGCGGGTCGACGCCGTCGTATGGCCCATGAAGGGCATGCTGGCCCGCCCCACCGGTTTCGAGCCGCTCGGCGCGCTGTCCGAGCCGGGGCCGCTGCGCTCCGTCGTCACCGTGATCGTCGCGGGCGCCGTGCTGGTGCTAGCGGGCGGGGCCTACGGGCCGATCGCCAAGCGGGCGTCGCGCCGGTCCCGCCCCGCTGCGCGGACGGAGCCCGCCGGTGTCCGTTGAGGGTGCGCTGCGCAAGGTCGCGCGGGTGGTCCTGCTCGACCCCGAGGACCGGGTTCTGCTGCTGCACGGCCATGAGCCGGACGATCCGGCCGACGACTGGTGGTTCACGCCCGGCGGCGGCCTGGAGGGCGAGGAGACCCGTGAGGAGGCCGCGCTGCGGGAACTCGCCGAGGAGACGGGCATCACCGAGGTCGACCTGGGCCCGGTGCTGTGGCGGCGCACCTGCTCGTTCCCGTTCGCGGGCCGCCGCTGGGACCAGGACGAGTGGTACTACCTGGCCCGTACGACGACGACGGCGACCCGGGCACTGGCGCTGACGGAGCTGGAACGGCGCAGCGTCGCGGGAGCGAGGTGGTGGTCCTGTGCGGAACTGACCGGGACGCATGAGACGGTGTATCCGACCAGACTCGCCGAGCTGTTGCGCACTCTGCTCGACGAAGGCCCCCCGGGCCGGCCCGTGACCCTGGAGACGGAAATCGTCTAGGGGCGCGCGCGACTGGCGCACAATGGTGGGACCGCACGGCTGAAGGGGAACATGCCATGAGCGCCGAGGACCTCGAGAAGTACGAGACCGAGATGGAGCTCAAGCTCTACCGGGAGTACCGCGACGTCGTCGGTCTGTTCAAATACGTGATCGAGACCGAGCGGCGCTTCTACCTGACCAATGACTACGAGATGCAGGTGCACTCGGTCCAGGGTGAGGTGTTCTTCGAGGTGACGATGGCGGATGCCTGGGTCTGGGACATGTACCGGCCGGCCCGCTTCGTCAAACAGGTCCGCGTCCTCACGTTCAAGGACGTGAACATCGAAGAGCTCAACAAGAGCGATCTGGAGCTGCCCGGCAGCTGATGCCGCCGGTTGTGTCACCCGTGTGGGTGGCCATGTTTTCCACAAGCGGTCAGCCGTCCACCAAGATCCACTTCCTGATGGCGGGTGCGTGATCGTTGGCGCCGGAGGTGGTGCCGACATGAACGCACGCAGTGCCCTCGGCAGGTACGGAGAGACCCTGGCCGCCCGGCGGCTGACCGAGACCGGTCTCGCGGTCCTGGAGCGCAACTGGCGGGCCGGACGGTCCGGAGAGATCGACATCGTGGCGCGGGACGGCGACGTCCTGGTCGTCTGCGAGGTGAAGACCCGCAGGGACGGCTCCTTCGAGCATCCGATGTCCGCCGTCACCCCGGAGAAGGCCGAGCGGCTGCGCGCGCTGGCGCAGCGGTGGATCCAGGCCCACGGAGGGGCCCCACCGGGCGGTGTCCGCATCGACCTCGTCGGGGTGGTCCTGCCACGGCGGGGCGCACCGGTTGTCGAGCATGTGCGGGGGGTGGCCTGACATGGGCTTCGCGCGTACGTGTTCCGTGGCCCTGGTCGGTGTCGAGGGCGTCGTCGTGGAGGTCCAGGCCGACCTCGAACCGGGCGTCGCCGCGTTCACCCTGGTCGGCCTCCCGGACAAGAGCCTGACGGAGAGCCGCGACCGGGTGCGGGCGGCGGTGGTGAACAGCGGGGCCGAGTGGCCGCAGAAGAAGCTCACCGTGGGGCTCTCGCCCGCCTCGGTGCCGAAGGCGGGCAGCGGGTTCGACCTGGCCGTCGCCTGCGCCGTCCTCGGGGCCGCCGAGCGGATCGATCCCCGGGTGCTCTCGGACATCGTGATGATCGGCGAGCTGGGGCTGGACGGGCGGGTGCGGCCGGTGCGGGGCATCCTGCCCGCCGTCCTCGCCGCCGCCGACGCGGGGTACGAACAGGTGGTCGTCCCGGAATGCGCGGCCGCCGAGGCGTCGCTGGTACCGGGAGTGTCGGTCCTCGGCGTGCGCACCCTGCGCCAGCTGATCGCCGTCCTGACCGACGAGCCCGTCCCGGAGGAGGAGCCCGACGAACTGGGGCGGCCCGATCCGCTGCTGGCCGGCCTGCGCATGCCGGGCACCGGCGCGGCCACCGGCATGCACAGCATCGGAGCGGCCCAGCAGGACACCGGTCACGACCTCGCCGACGTCGTCGGCCAGATCTCGGCGCGTACGGCGGTGGAAGTGGCCGCGGCCGGCGGGCACCACCTGTTCCTCGAGGGGCCGCCCGGAGCGGGCAAGACCATGCTCGCCGAGCGGCTGCCCGCCGTCCTGCCCCGGCTGACCCGGCAGGAGTCGCTGGAGGTCACGGCCGTGCACTCGGTGGCCGGGCTGCTGCCGCCGGGCAAGCCGCTGATCGACGTCGCGCCCTACTGCGCCCCGCACCACTCGGCCACCATGCAGTCCCTCGTCGGCGGCGGCGCGAACATCGCCCGGCCCGGCGCGGTCTCCCTCGCCCACCGGGGCGTGCTGTTCCTGGACGAGACCCCCGAGTTCAGCGGCCAGGCGCTCGACGCGCTGCGGCAGCCGCTGGAGTCGGGGCACGTCGTGATCGCGCGCAGTACCGGCGTGGTGCGCTTCCCGGCGAGGTTCCTGATGGTGCTCGCGGCCAACCCGTGCCCCTGCGGGCGTTTCTCGCTCAGGGACAGCCTGTGCGACTGCCCGCCGTCGGTGATCCGCCGCTACCAGGCGAGGATCTCCGGTCCGCTGCTCGACCGGGTCGACCTGCGGGTGGAGGTGGACCCGGTGGGCCGGGCCGAACTCGCGCAGCGCGGTCCCGGTGGTGAGTCGACGGCGACGGTCGCCGGGCGGGTCCGGGCGGCCCGCGAGCGGGCGGCGGCCCGGCTGGAGGGCACCCCGTGGCGCACCAACAGCGAGGTACCCGGCCGGGAGCTGCGCACCCGCTGGCACGCCGTGCCGGGGGCCCTGGACGACGCCGAACGCAGCCTGGAGCGCGGGGTCCTCACGGCCCGCGGGCTGGACCGCGTGCTGCGGGTCGCCTGGACGGTCGCCGACCTCGTCGGCCACGACCGGCCCGACGCGACCGACGTGGCCCTGGCGCTGCAACTGCGCACCGGCGTTCCGCGTGGGGTCCCGATGGCCATCGGAGCGCTCGCATGACCGGCGGCCCCGGACCGGCCGAGGAACTGCTCGGCCGGGTCTTCCTCACCCGCGTCGTCGAGCCGGGGGAGGAGGCCGGAGGGCGGTGGGTGCGCGAGTTCGGGGTGGGCGAGGTCGTGCGGCGGCTGCGGGCCGGGGGACCGGCGCTTCCCGGGGTGAGCGCACAGCGCTGGGCCGGGCTGCTGGCCCGCGCCGGGCGGGCCGAGCCGGAGGCTGACCTCGCCGCCGCGCAGGCCGCCGGCGTGCGGTTCGTGGCGCCCGGCAGCTCCGAGTGGCCCGGGCAGCTCGACGACCTGGGGGACGCCCGCCCGCTCGGGCTGTGGGTGCGCGGCCGGCCCAGCCTGCGCATGTGGGCGCTGAAGTCCGTCGCCGTCGTCGGCGCCCGCGCCTGCACCGAGTACGGCGCCCACATGGCGGCCACCCTCGCCGCCGCCCTCGCCGAGCGGGGCTGGGTCGTCGTCTCCGGCGGCGCATACGGCATCGACGGCGCCGCCCACCGCGGGGCCCTCGGCGCGGGCGGCGCCACCGTCGCCGTCCTGGCCTGCGGCGTCGACCGGCCCTACCCGCGCGGACACACCGAGCTGATCAACCGGATCGCCGACCAGGGGCTGGTGGTCGGTGAGCTGCCGCCCGGCGACCATCCGACACCGAGCCGGTTCATCCTGCGCAACCGGGTCATCGCCGCCCTGACCCGGGGCAGTGTGGTCGTCGAGGCGGCGTACCGCAGCGGCTCGCTCGTCACCGCGCGGGCCGCGCAGCGCCTCGGCCGTCACACGATAGGAGTACCCGGGCCCGCCACCAGCGGTCTGTCGGCCGGAGTGCACGAACTGCTGCGCGGCGGCGCGACCCTGGTGACCGACGCGGCGGAGGTCGTCGAACTGATCGGCGACATCGGCGAGCTGGCTCCGGAGCGGCGCGGCCCGGTGCTCCCGAGGGATCTGCTGGCCCCGGGCGCCCGCCGGGTCCTGGCGGCGCTGCCCGGCCGCCGCGGAGCCCGCGCGTCCGACATCGCGCGCGACGCGCAGACCAGCCAGGACGACGCGATCGCGAGACTGTACGAACTCAGAGCCCTCGGTTACGTCGAACGACACGGCGACGACTGGAAGTTGACACGCCAGGCCGTGGTGGCCGCCAGAGGCGCTCGCTCACCTGGCTGACGGCGTTCGTTCGGCCGTCCGGGGGAAGCCCGAAGCCCAGGGAAATTCCGGCGAGTTGGCGCCCGGGCAGAGCGCGCGCGGTGACTGCCGCGCTCCGCCGGGGCGCCCAGCGGAACGTATCTGCGGATCCTCCGGGACGCCTTCTTCGCACACCGCGATCCTTCAGTCACGCTACGCTCACAAGAATCGGCGACGACACCCCCACATTCACGCGTACGGCACAGCAGAACGGCACAAGGCGACGAATGCCCCAGCACACTTCCGGGTCCGACCGGGCGGCGATCCCCTCAGCCGCCCGTGACGGTGGCAGCGTGCGGCCGCCCGCTCCCTCGACGCTCGACGAGCTCTGGCGGTCGTACAAGGCGACCGGAGACGAACGGCTGCGGGAGCAGCTGATCCTGCACTACTCGCCGCTGGTCAAATACGTGGCGGGCCGGGTGAGCGTGGGCCTGCCACCCAATGTGGAGCAGGCCGACTTCGTCTCCTCCGGGGTGTTCGGGCTGATCGACGCGATCGAGAAGTTCGACATCGACCGGGAGATCAAGTTCGAGACGTACGCGATCACCCGGATCCGCGGCGCCATGATCGACGAGCTGCGGGCGCTGGACTGGATCCCGCGCTCGGTGCGGCAGAAGGCGCGCAACGTCGAGCGGGCCTACGCCACGCTGGAGGCACGCCTGCGGCGCACCCCCAGCGAGCAGGAGGTCGCCGCGGAACTGGGCATCGCGGTGGAGGAACTGCACGCCGTTTTCAGCCAGTTGTCGCTGGCCAACGTCGTGGCGCTGGAGGAACTGCTGCACGTCGGCGGGGAGAGCGGCGACCGGCTGAGCCTGATGGACACGCTGGAGGACACCGCCGCCGACAACCCGGTGGAGGTCGCCGAGGACCGGGAGCTGCGGCGGTTCCTCGCGCGGGCGATCAACACGCTGCCCGAGCGGGAGAAGACCGTGGTCACGCTGTACTACTACGAGGGCCTGACGCTGGCGGAGATCGGCAACGTGCTCGGGGTGACCGAGAGCCGGGTCAGCCAGATCCACACCAAGTCGGTGCTCCAGCTGCGTGCGAAGCTGGCCAGTTTCGGGCGCTGAGCGCCGGCGAGCGGCCCGGGCCGGCAGGGGAGCGGGCCTGGCGAGTGACTCCCGTCCCGGGTGGCGCGTCCGTAAAGTGGTTGACGTGCCAAGGATTCGAGCGGCCTCCGTGGCCGAGCACCGGTCGATGCAGCGCGCCGCCCTGCTGGACGCGGCGCGTTCCCTGCTGTCCGAGGGCGGCACCGAAGCGCTGACGTTCCCGGCCCTCGCCGAGCGGACAGGGCTCGCGCGGTCGTCCGTGTACGAGTACTTCCGGTCGCGGGCGGCCGTGGTCGAGGAGCTGTGCGCGGTCGACTTCCCCGTCTGGGCGGCCGAGGTGTCGGCGGCGATGACCGCGGCGAACGGGCCGCAGGCCAAGATCGATGCGTATGTGCGCACGCAACTGGAGCTGGTGGGGGACCGGCGGCACCGGGCCGTGGTCGCCATCTCCGCGAGCGAGCTGGACGCGGGAGCCCGGGAGAAGATCCGCGCCGCCCACGGAGGCCTCGTGGCGCTGATCGTCGAGGCGCTGGAGGAGATGGGGCAAGGGCAGGCCCGGCTGACGGCGATGCTCGTCCAGGGGATCGTGGACGCGGCCGTGCGGCGCCTCGAGCTCGGAGCGGCGGAGGAACCCTCGGTGATCGCCGAGGCGGCCGTCGCGATGGCGCTGCGGGGCGTGCGCGGCTGAGCTCGGCCACGACAGCAGCAGAGCTGAGCTCCGCTCCCGACGGCAGCGGTACTCCCAGCACCGGCAGCAGCCTCGACGTGCCCCCGTTGCGCAGGCGCGGTGGGAGCAGCAGCAGCGGGTTCAGGTAGGCCTCGGCTCTCCGCAGGCCCCAGTGCACGCACGGCAGAGCGCAGTGGGAGCCCGTCGGCTCCACCGCGCCGATCACCGCGCCCGCCGTCACCTCGTCACCCTGGCGCACCGAGGCCCGTACCGGCGCGTACGTCGTCCGCAGGGGTGGTGTCCCCGTCCCCCGCAGCTCCACCGACACCACGCCCCGGCCCGCCACCCGTCCGGCGAAGGACACCCGGCCCGCCGCCACCGTCCGCACGGGAGCCCCCGGCTCGGCCGCCAGGTCGGCTCCGCGATGGCCCGGGCCGTACGGGGAAGCGGGAGGAGACCACCCGCGGAGGATGCGCGGACGCACCCCGACCGGCCAGGTCGTCGCCACCGCCGGCACCCGCTCTCGCGTACCCGAAGGCACCGGCGGCGGTGGCTGCGCCCAGGCCAGCGGCGCCAGGAGCGTCACCACCAGCCCCACCAGCACCGCCCACATCACCCCTGCGTGTCGCTGTGTCCCCATGCCTCAGACGGTCCCGCACTCCAGGCGACCTCGGCCGGGATCTGTGGACCACTGCCCGATTGTGGACAGCGGCGTCACCCGGCGCCCCGCCGGTCCCGTACACTTCTTCTGGCGATCCGGGTCACCGGGTCGACTTCGCACGCCCCGCTACGGCCACCGGAAACGGTCCGTATCAGCGCCCCTCGGTCCTTCGTGGCACGGCGCACCGCGGGCGTCAGGCGCGACCGCCGTCCGGCGGACGCGGCACAACCGAGAACTCAAGGAGATACGGCCATGGCCGTCGTCACGATGCGGGAGCTGCTGGAGAGCGGCGTCCACTTCGGTCACCAGACCCGTCGCTGGAACCCGAAGATGAAGCGCTTCATCTTCACCGAGCGCAACGGCATCTACATCATCGACCTGCTCCAGTCGCTGTCGTACATCGACCGCGCCTACGAGTTCGTCAAGGAGACCGTCGCCCACGGCGGCACGGTCATGTTCGTCGGCACGAAGAAGCAGGCGCAGGAGGCCATCGCCGAGCAGGCCACCCGCGTCGGCATGCCCTACGTCAACCAGCGCTGGCTGGGCGGCATGCTCACCAACTTCTCCACCGTCTACAAGCGTCTGCAGCGCCTCAAGGAGCTCGAGCAGATCGACTTCGAGGACGTCGCCGCGTCGGGTCTGACCAAGAAGGAGCTTCTCGTGCTCTCGCGCGAGAAGGCCAAGCTGGAGAAGACCCTCGGTGGTATCCGCGAGATGTCCAAGGTGCCCAGCGCCGTCTGGATCGTGGACACCAAGAAGGAGCACATCGCCGTTGGTGAGGCCCGGAAGCTGAACATTCCGGTCGTCGCGATCCTCGACACCAACTGCGACCCCGACGAGGTCGACTACAAGATCCCGGGCAACGACGACGCGATCCGCTCCGTCACCCTGCTCACCCGCGTGATCGCCGACGCCGTGGCCGAGGGCCTCATCGCCCGCTCCGGCGGTGGCGAGGGCAAGGGCGAGAAGGCCGCGGGCGAGCCGCTCGCGGAGTGGGAGCGCGACCTGCTCGAGGGTGAGAAGAAGGCTGACTCCTCCGAGGAAGCCGCTGCCCCGGCCGCCGAGGCTCCGGCTGCCGAGGCTCCGGCCGAGGAGGCCCCGGCTGCGGAGGCTCCGGCCACCGAGGCCGCGCCGGCCGCCGAGGACGAGAAGGCCGCCGAGGGCGAGCAGGCCTGACCCGTCAGCGTCAGCGTTGACGGCGGGAGCGGTACTGAATCCGACGGCGCCTCCGGCGCGGTCGTGTCCGCTCCCGCCGTTCACCCGTAGGTCAGCGGCAGGGCAGCGGCCTCCGACCACATGGAGTCCGCACCCCGCAGATCTTGGATCCTCCAGACTTCGAGAAAGACTCACAGACTCATGGCGAACTACACCGCCGCCGACGTCAAGAAGCTCCGCGAGCTCACGGGCGCCGGCATGATGGACTGCAAGAAGGCGCTGGACGAGGCCGACGGCAACGTCGAGAAGGCCGTCGAGGCGCTGCGTATCAAGGGCCAGAAGGGCGTCGCCAAGCGCGAGGGCCGCTCCGCCGAGAACGGCGCCGTGGTCTCGATCATCGCCGACGACAACTCCTCCGGTGTCCTGGTCGAGCTGAAGTGCGAGACGGACTTCGTCGCCAAGGGCGAGAAGTTCCAGGCCGTCGCCAACACGATCGCCGAGCACGTCGCCAAGACGAACCCGGCCGACATCGAGGCCCTGCTCGCCTCCGAGATCGAGCCCGGCAAGACCGTCCAGGCGTTCGTGGACGAGGCCAACGCCAACCTCGGCGAGAAGATCGTCCTGGACCGCTTCGCGCAGTTCTCCGACGGCTTCGTGCTCGCCTACATGCACCGCACGATGCCCGACCTGCCCCCGCAGATCGGTGTCCTCGTCGAGCTGGACAAGCCGAACGCCGAGGTCGCCAAGGGCGTCGCCCAGCACATCGCCGCCTTCGCGCCGAAGTTCCTCTCCAAGGACGAGATCCCGGCCGACGTCGTCGAGTCCGAGCGCCGCATCGCCGAGGAGACCACCCGCGCCGAAGGCAAGCCCGAGGCCGCGATCGCCAAGATCGTCGAGGGTCGCCTCAACGGCTTCTTCAAGGACGCCACGCTCCTCGGCCAGCCGTACGCGCTGGACAACAAGAAGAGCGTCGAGAAGGTTCTGCAGGAGGCCGGTGTCACCCTGAAGCGCTTCTCGCGCATCAAGGTCGGCATCTGAGTCCGTACGGCGATCGACGCTCGACCCCGATAGGGTCGACATCAGTCGTCCCTGCCGTTCGCGCACGGCGTCACACGCGCGCGTGACGGACGGCAGCAGATCTGACGAGGAGGCCATTGCCGCATGGGATGTGAACCACGCCCCGCCGGCAATGGCCTTCTTCGCATGTGCACCACGTTGAAAGAGGCGGGATCCCCATGACCACCAAGCCCGACAAGAGCGATGACGGCAAAGTACGCGGCCGGTTTCTGCTGAAGCTGTCCGGAGAGGCCTTCTCCGGCGGCGGTGGGCTGGGCGTCGACCCGGACGTGGTGCACGCGATCGCCCGTGAGATCGCAGCCGTCGTGCGTGACGGCGCGCAGGTCGCCGTCGTCATCGGCGGGGGCAACTTCTTCCGCGGGGCCGAGCTGCAGCAGCGCGGCATGGACCGCGCCCGCTCGGACTACATGGGCATGCTCGGCACCGTGATGAACTGCCTCGCCCTCCAGGACTTCCTGGAGAAGGAGGGCATCGTCTCCCGCGTCCAGACCGCCATCACCATGGGCCAGGTCGCGGAGCCGTACATCCCGCTGCGCGCCGTGCGGCACCTGGAGAAGGGCCGCGTGGTGATCTTCGGCGCCGGTATGGGCATGCCGTACTTCTCCACCGACACCACCGCCGCCCAGCGCGCCCTGGAGATCGACGCCGAGGCCCTGCTCATGGGCAAGAACGGCGTGGACGGGGTCTACGACTCCGACCCGAAGGCCAACCCGGACGCCGTGAAGTTCGACTCGCTCGGCTACGGCGAGGTCATCACCCGCGACCTGAAGGTCGCCGATGCCACGGCCATCACGCTCTGCCGCGACAACAAGCTCCCGATCGTGGTCTTCGAGCTCCTGAAGGAGGGCAATATCGCCCGCGCCGTCAAGGGTGAGAAGATCGGCACGCTCGTGGGTGAACAGGGCAGCCGGGACTGACCGGAGAATCACCCCGACCCTGACCGGGGGATGGACAATGTCCTGCAGGTCGGGAACCGTGCAGGAAGAAGACGCGACGCAGCCGGCCGCCGACCACAGCCAGGAACCGCAGCCGGGCCTACTCAAGACACGCAGGAGCAAGTGGTGATCGAAGAGACCCTCCTCGAGGCCGAGGAGAAGATGGAGAAGGCCGTCGTGGTCGCCAAGGAGGACTTCGCCGCGATCCGCACCGGCCGTGCGCACCCGGCGATGTTCAACAAGATCGTGGCCGAGTACTACGGCGCGCCGACGCCGATCAACCAGCTGGCCTCGTTCTCCGTGCCGGAGCCGCGCATGGCCGTCGTGACCCCGTTCGACAAGACCGCCCTGCGCAACATCGAGCAGGCGATCCGCGACTCCGACCTGGGCGTCAACCCGAGCAACGACGGCAACATCATCCGGGTGGTGTTCCCCGAGCTGACCGAGGAGCGCCGCCGCGAGTACATCAAGGTCGCCCGCAGCAAGGGCGAGGACGCCAAGGTCTCCATCCGCTCCGTGCGCCGCAAGGCCAAGGACGCCATCGACAAGCTGATCAAGGACGGCGAGGTCGGCGAGGACGAGGGCCGCCGTGCGGAGAAGGAACTCGACGACCTGACGTCGAAGTACGTCGCCCAGGTGGACGAGCTCCTCAAGCACAAGGAAGCGGAACTGCTCGAGGTCTGATGAACGACTCTTCCTGGGGGGCGCCGCCCCACGCCGGGCAGGCCGGGTACTGGGGCCCCGCCGACCAGGGGCCCGTCCCGGGCTCCGGCCCGGCGGGTCCCGCGTACGATGCGCAGGAAGCGCAGCAGACTCGCCCCATGCCCATCGTGCCCGACGGACCCGCACACGGCGGAGACCAGGATGACGACCGGGGGGCCGCTCGGCTGAGCGGCCCCTTGTTCCGCGACGAGAACGCGCGCGGCGGGAACGTCCGTGCCGACAGCCTCCGGGACGACGACCTCCGCGACCACCGCGTCCGTACCGACACCTTCCGCGAGCAGAATCCGGAGCCCATGCCCGACGCCCCGCAGCCGGCGCCCGCCCCGCAGAAGAAGAGCGCGGGCCGCGACCTGAGCTCCGCCATAGGGGTCGGCGTCGGGCTCGGTGCGGTCATCATCGCCTCCCTGTTCATCGTCAAGGCCGTGTTCGTCGGCGTGATCGCCGTCGCCGTCGTCGTCGGCCTGTGGGAGCTGACCAGCAGGCTGCAGGAGCGCAAGGAGATCCGCGCGCCCCTGGTGCCGCTCGCGGTCGGCGGCGCCGCGATGGTGGTCGCCGGGTACGTGCGCGGCGCCGAGGGCGCGTGGGTCGCCATGGCGCTCACGACGCTCGCGGTACTGGTCTGGCGGATGACCGAGCCGCCGGAGGGCTACCTCAAGGACGTCACGGCGGGCGTCTTCGCGGCCTTCTACGTGCCGTTCCTGGCGACGTTCGTCGCGATGATGCTCACCGCCGACGACGGCCCCTGGCGGGTGCTGACCTTCCTGCTCCTCACGGTGGTCAGCGACACCGGCGCGTACGCCGTCGGCTGGCGCTTCGGCAAGCACAAGCTCGCCCCGCGGATCAGCCCCGGCAAGACCCGCGAGGGCCTGCTCGGCGCCGTGACGTTCGCGATGGTCGCCGGCGCGCTGTGCCTGGAGTTCCTGATCGACGACGGCACCTGGTGGCAGGGGCTGCTGCTCGGCCTCGCGGTCGCGGCGAGCGCCACGCTGGGCGATCTCGGCGAGTCCATGATCAAGCGGGACCTGGGCATCAAGGACATGGGCACGCTGCTCCCCGGACACGGCGGCATCATGGACCGCCTCGACTCGCTGCTGCCGACGGCTCCGGTGGTGTGGCTGCTGCTGGTGCTGTTCGTCGGCGCCGGCTGACCGGCGCGCACGGCTGTGGAGCCCCGTCCTCCTGAGCGGAGGGCGGGGCTCGTCGTCGTACGGCCCGGCCTTCTGTCTTCTGGATGGCTGGGCGACGGATGCGGTGGGACGATTTCGGGTGTAAGCCCCGAACCGGCTCACCCTGGAAAGGGGGCCACCATGTCCGGTTTCCACGATGAGATCGTTCTCGACTGCCGCCCCGACGAAGTGTGGACGTTCGTCACCGACCCCGCCCACCTGCCGGAGTGGCAGGCCAGCGCGGTGTCCGCCGAACAGCTCGACGACGGCCCGTTCGGACTCGGTTCCCGGGTCCGGGTCACCCGGCACATCGGCCGCCGCGACGTTCCCATGACGATGCAGTGCACCGAGTACAAGCCGGGCCGCTCGTGGAGCGTCCACGGGATCGACGGGCCGGTGCGCGGCACCTTCCGCGGCGAGGTCACCCCCGTCGACGAGGGCCGGCGCACCCGGCTGACCGTGGACCTCGACTTCGAGGGCCACGGCCTCGGCAAGGTCCTCATCCCCCTCGTCGTACGCCCCCAGGTCCGCAAGGAGTTCCCGCGCAACGAGCAGCTGCTCAAGCAGCACCTGGAGCACACGACGGCGTAGGGCTTGCCGAACCGCTGCCGCGCCCCTGACCGACGTAACGGGTGGCCGAACCGGCCGGGCGGGCCACCCGAGTCGATCTGCGACACTGGTACCACCATGCCCAAGCCCGGAGAACTTACTTTTGTCGCGCCGCGCGGAGCCAAGACGCCGCCGCGGCATCTTGCCGATCTTTCGCCTGCCGAGCGCAAGGCGGTCGTGGCCGAGATCGGGGAGAAGCCGTTTCGCGCCAAGCAACTGTCGCAGCACTACTTCGCGCGGTACGCGCACGAGCCGGAGCAGTGGACCGACATCCCCGCCGGGGCGCGTGACAGGCTGCGGGAGGCGCTGTTCCCCGAGCTGATGACCGTCGTGCGGCATCTGTCGACCGACGAGGGGACCACGCGCAAGACGCTGTGGCGGCTGTTCGACGGGACGCTCGTCGAGTCCGTGCTGATGCGGTATCCGGACCGGGTCACCATGTGCATCAGCTCGCAGGCCGGGTGTGGCATGAACTGCCCGTTCTGTGCGACCGGGCAGGCCGGGCTGGATCGCAATCTGTCCACCGCCGAGATCGTGCATCAGATCGTCGAGGGCATGCGGGCGCTCCGGGACGGGGAGATCCCCGGTGGGGCCTCCCGGCTGTCCAACATCGTCTTCATGGGCATGGGCGAGCCGCTCGCCAACTACAAGCGGGTCGTCGGGGCCATTCGCGCGCTCACCGATCCCGCGCCCGACGGCCTCGGGCTGTCGCAGCGCGGCATCACCGTGTCGACGGTCGGCCTCGTGCCCGCCATCCACCGGTTCGCCGACGAGGGCTTCAAGTGCCGGCTGGCGATCTCGCTGCACGCCCCGGACGACGAGCTGCGCGACACCCTCGTCCCCGTGAACACGCGGTGGAAGGTGCGCGAGGTGCTCGACGCCGGGTTCGAATACGTCGAGAAGAGCGGGCGGCGGCTGTCCATCGAGTACGCGCTGATCCGGGACATCAACGATCAGGCGTGGCGCGGGGACCGGCTGGGGCGGCTGCTCAAGGGCAAGCCCGTGCACGTCAATCTCATTCCGCTGAACCCGACGCCGGGGTCCAAGTGGACCGCCTCCCGGCCCGAGGACGAGAAGGCGTTCGTCGAGGCCATCGCCGCCCATGGTGTACCGGTGACGATCCGGGACACCCGTGGGCAGGAGATCGACGGGGCGTGTGGTCAGCTCGCCGCCACCGAGCGGTAATCTGACTGGCGTCAGTACATCTACATATTCCGACAGGGGAGCGCCACAGCGCTGAGAGTGCGGCGGACAGGGCCGCAGACCCTCCGAACCTCGCCCAGGTCATTCTGGGTAGGGAGATCGGTCATCACTCGAGCTGTTGCGCCCTGCCCGGGCCGTCGCGAGACGTCCCGGGCAGGGCCGCGTCTCTTCCTGGTCACTCCAGGAGGAATGTCAGTGAGCATCACCAAGAAGGCCACGGTCGTGGTGGTCGGCCTCGGCCTCGTCACGCTGTCCGCGTGCGGGTCGTCCGGCGGGAGCGAGAAGACCGCCGCCGAGTCCAAGACCGTCACGCTCGTCAGCCACGACTCGTGGGCCGTGTCCAAGAACGTCCTCGCGGACTTCGAGAAGCAGTCCGGGTACAAGGTCAAGGTCCTCCCCGGCGGCGACGCCGGGCAGGCCGTCAACAAGGCCATCCTCACCAAGGACAACCCGCAGGGCGACGTCTTCTTCGGCGTCGACAACACCCTGCTCTCCCGCGCCCTGGACAACGGCCTCTTCCAGCCGTACCAGGCCAAGGGGCTCGGCGCCATCGGCGCCCGGTACCAGCTGGACCAGGGCAAGCACCGGGTCACCCCGATCGACTTCGGCGACATCTGCGTCAACTACGACAAGAAGTACTTCGCCGACCACAAGCTGACCCCGCCGGCTTCCTTCGACGACCTGGTCAAGCCGGAGTACAAGAACCTCCTCGTCACGGAAAACGCGTCCACTTCCTCGCCCGGCCTCGGCTTCCTGCTCGGCACCGCCGCCAAGTACGGCGACGCCGGCTGGCAGGACTACTGGAAGAAGCTCAAGGCCAACGGCGTGAAGGTGGTCGACGGCTGGGAGCAGGCCTACGACCAGGAGTTCTCCGGCTCGTCCGGCGGCAAGAAGGCGCACGGCGACCGGCCGCTGGTCGTCTCGTACGCCTCCTCCCCGCCCGCCGAGGTCGTCTTCGCCAAGCCGCAGCCGAAGACCGCGCCGACCGGCGTCGCGGCCGGCACCTGCTTCCGGCAGATCGAGTTCGCCGGGCTGCTCAGCAACGCGAAGAACACCAAGGGCGGCAAGGCGCTGATCGACTTCCTGGTCTCCAAGGAGTTCCAGCAGGACATGCCGCTGAACATGTTCGTCTACCCGGTGCTCGACGGCGCCAAGGTGCCCGCCGAGTTCACCCGGTACGGCCCCGCGGCCAAGGACCCCGAGACCCTGGCGCCGGCCAAGATCGCCGACCACCGCGACCAGTGGGTCAAGCAGTGGACCTCACTCGTACTGAAGTAGCCCGGCGCCCGGACCGCGCGGGGAACGCGGCGCGGCTCGGCCTGATGGCCCTGCCCGTCGCGTTCTTCGCCGTGTTCTTCGCCTACCCCGTGGCCGCGATCGTCGCCCGCGGGCTCAAGGTCGACGGCGCCTGGCAGTTCGGGCGGCTCACCGACGTCCTCGGGCAGTCCGACATCCGGCACGTGCTGTGGTTCACCACCTGGCAGGCGCTGGTCTCCGCCGGGCTCACCCTGCTGCTCGGGCTGCCCGGCGCCTATGTCTTCGCCCGCTTCGACTTTCCCGGCAAGCGGCTGCTGCGGGCGGTGGTGACGGTGCCGTTCGTGCTGCCGACCGTCGTCGTCGGCACCGCCTTCCTCGCGCTGGTCGGCCGCGGGGGCCTGCTCGACCAGCTGTGGGGCGTACGGCTGGACACCACCGTGTGGGCGATCCTGCTCGCCCACGTCTTCTTCAACTACGCCGTCGTCGTGCGGACCGTCGGCGGACTGTGGGCGCAGCTCGACCCGCGCCAGGAGGACGCGGCGCGGATGCTCGGGGCGTCCCGCTTCACCGCCTGGCGCACGGTCACCCTGCCCGCGCTCGCGCCGGCGGTCGCGGCGGCCGCGCTGATGGTGTTCCTGTTCTGCTTCACCTCCTTCGGCATCGTCCAGATCCTCGGTGGCCCCGGCTTCTCCACCCTGGAGGTGGAGATCTACCGACAGACCGCCGACGTCTTCGACCTGTCCACCGCCGCCGTGCTGACGGTTGTCCAGTTCGTCGCGGTCGGCGCGATCCTCGCCGTACACGCCCGGACGGCACGGCGCCGGGAGAGCGCCCTGAAACTGGTGGACGCGGCGACGACGGCACGCCGGCCGCGCGGCGCCGGGCAGTGGGCGCTGCTCGGCGGGGTGCTGCTCACCATCGCCGTGCTGCTCGTGCTGCCGCCCGCGGTGCTGGTGCAGCGCTCCCTGGACGGCGGCCTCGGCTACTACCGGGCGCTGACCAGCCAGGACGGCAACACCTTCCTCGTCCCGCCGATCGAGGCCATCGGCAACTCGCTGCAGTACGCCGTCGCCGCGACCGCGATCGCGCTGCTGATCGGCGCGCTCGCCGCCGCCGCGCTGACCCGCCGGGACGCCGGACGTCTGGTGCGCGGCTTCGACGCGCTGCTGATGCTGCCGCTCGGCGTGTCCGCGGTGACCGTCGGCTTCGGCTTCCTGATCACCCTCGACAAACCGCCGCTGGACCTGCGCAGCTCCTGGATCCTGGTACCGCTCGCGCAGGCGCTCGTCGGCGTCCCCTTCGTCGTCCGGACCATGCTGCCCGTGCTGCGCGCGGTCGACGCACGGCTGCGGGAGGCGGCGACCGTGCTCGGGGCCTCACCGTGGCGGGTGTGGCGGGAGGTCGATCTGCCGATGGTGCGGCGGGCCCTGCTGATCGCCGCCGGGTTCGCCTTCGCCGTGTCGCTGGGCGAGTTCGGGGCGACCGTGTTCATCGCGCGGGCCGACACCCCGACGCTGCCGGTGGCCGTGGCCCGGCTGCTGGCGCGGCCCGGTGACCTCAACTACGGGCAGGCGATGGCCCTGTCGACGATTCTGATGGTGGTGTGTGCCGTGGCGCTGCTCGTCCTGGAGAGCCTGCGGGTGCCCGACCGGACGGGGGAGTTCTAGATGCTGCTCAGCCTCGACGCCGCGACCGTCCGCTTCGGCGAGCGGACCGTCCTCGACGCCGTCGACCTCGATGTCGCCGAGCACGAGGTGGTGTGCGTGCTCGGCCCCAGCGGCAGCGGCAAGTCAACGCTGCTGCGGGCGGTCGCCGGGCTCCAGCCGCTGGACGCGGGCCGGATCCTGCTGGACGGCCACGACCAGGCGAAGGTGCCCGCGCACAAGCGGGGCGTGGGGCTGATGTTCCAGGATCACCAGCTCTTCCCGCAGCGCGACGTCGCCGGGAACGTCGCCTTCGGGCTGCGTATGCACGGCACCGGCAAGGGCGAACAGGGCGAGCGCGTCCAGGAGTTGCTGGAGTTGGTCGGTCTGCCCGGTGCCGGGCGGCGGGCCGTGGCCGCGCTGTCCGGGGGTGAGCAGCAGCGGGTCGCGCTCGCCCGGGCGCTCGCGCCGCGCCCCCGGCTGCTGATGCTGGACGAACCGCTGGGTCAGCTGGACCGTTCGCTGCGCGAGCGCCTGGTCGTCGAACTGCGGGAGCTGTTCGGCCGGTTGGGCACCACCGTGCTCGCCGTCACCCACGACCAGGGTGAGGCGTTCGCGCTCGCCGACCGGGTCGTGGTGATGCGGGACGGGCGCATCGCCCAGTCCGGCACACCCCTCGAGGTGTGGCAGCATCCGGCGGACGCGTTCGTCGCCCGCTTCCTCGGCTTCGACAACGTGGTGCCGGGGACCGTCGTCGGCGAGGCGGCCGATACTCCCTGGGGCAAGCTGCCGGTGCCCGACGGCTCCCCGCAGGGGCCGCGCGACCTGCTGGTCCGCCCGGCCGGGGTCCGGCTGACCGAGGTGGCGCAGGGCCTGCGCTGCACCGTCACCGCCCGCACTTTCCGCGGCACCCATGTCGCCGTCCGTCTCCAGCCCGAGGACGCGCCCCGTCTGGAGGCGGCCTGCGCGCTGCGTGAGGCGCCAGAGGTCGGCGCCGAGGTGGGCGTCGCCTTCGACGGGGCCGAGGTCGTCGTCCTCGGCTGAGGGACGCTTCCGGCACGGCCGGCGGGCAGGCGAACGGCCCGCCCCCGATCTTTTGGGGACGGGCCGTCGTGTGTGCGGGGTCAGCCGTTGTCCTTGGCCCCGCGGCGGCGCATGCCGAGGAAGACGGCGCCGCCGCCGACCACGACCAGGGCGCCCGCGATGCCGGCGATCATGCCGGTGTTGGAGTTCGCACCGGTCTCGGCGAGGTTGGAGTCACCGACCGCCGGGGACGGGGCGTTGCTCACGGTGCCCGCGGGGGCGGTGCTCGCCGGAGCCGACGGGCTCGGCGTGTCCTCGGCCGGAGCGGACGGCGACGGCTTCGGCGCCGGGCTGGTCGGCGGGGCCGGAGGCGTCGTCGGGGTGCCCTTCTTGCAGGTGGTGGGCGGCGTGGTGAGGTTCGGCGTGATGTCCTTGTCCACGATCGGGTGCTTCGTGTCGCCGGCCAGGACGCGGACGCGGTAGACGGCGTTCGGCTTCCAGTCCTCGGCGAAGGTGATGGTCACACCCTCGGACGAGCCGGTGACGGTCTGCTCGCCGACCTTGTGGTCGTCGCTGCCCTTGTTCTCCAGGAAGACGGAGACGAGGGCCGGGGTGCCGGAGGCGTCGACATCGGTGACGGTGATGACACCCTTGTCACCCTCGCACGCGGCCTTGGCGGAGAATTCGCTGATGTCACAGGCGAGCGCGTTGCCGGCGACTCCGAGCGCGAGCGCCGCCGCGGCGGAGGCGACCCCGAGGGCGCGCACGGAACGGGCGGCGGTACGGCGGGATATGGACACGTTTGTCCTTACGGGATGCAACTGCGGGGGGTTGAAGGGGAGTTGCGGCGCCGAGGGGATGCGATCACAACCGCCCGGCACCACAGCCCCCATGAGGCTCACAGGTTTATAAGCGTTCCATAAGAAGTGTCAACGCATATGCCCGCCGGGGGCGTTGCCTTTGCCCTCTTATTAACCGGCGAGATGTTTCAACGCCTCGGGCGCCTCATCGATCCGGTCGACCAGCGCGATCCGGGACGCCATCGAGCGGTCCCGGGCGAGCGACTGCACCAGCGGCCAGGCCGGCAGCCGCTCCGTCCAGTGCGCCCGGTCCACCAGCACCATCGGCGTCACCTCGCCGCGGGACTCGTAGTAGTTCGGCGTCGCGTTGTCGAAGATCTCCTGTACGGTGCCGGCCGCACCCGGCAGGAACACCACTCCGGCGGTGCAGCGGGCCAGCAGGCCGTCCTCACGGGTGGCGTTGGCGAAGTACTTGGCGATGTGCGTGGCGAACGGGTTCGGCGGCTCGTGGCCGTAGAACCACGTCGGGATGCCGATCGACGTGCCGCCGCGCGGCCAGCGGGCGCGCACCTCGAACGCGGCCCGCGCCCAGTCGGTGACCGAGGGCCTGAACGACGGTACCGGGGCGAGGAGTTCGAGGGCCGCGGTCAGCATGTCGTCGTCGAAGGGCGCCGTGTACGCGCCGAGGTTCGCCGCCTCCATCGCGCCGGGGCCGCCGCCCGTCGCCACGGTGAGGCCGTTGTGGGCCAGGGCGCGGCCGAGGCGGGCGGCACCGGCGTACTCCCGGCTTCCGCGCGCCATCGCGTGGCCGCCCATCACCCCCACGACCCGGGCGCCGGCGAGGACTTCGTCGAGGGCGTCGGAGACCGCGTCGTCGTGGATCGAGCGCAGCATGGAGGCGAATATGTCGCCGTCGGCCTTCGTCTGCTGGAACCAGGCGTAGGCGAGCGCGTCCGGGGTGGCCTCGTAGCCGCGGTCGAGGCCGGCGAAGAGTTCCTCGGCGGAGTAGACGAACCCCCGGTAGGGGTCGAACGGCAGGCCGGGGACGGGCGGGAAGACCAGGGCGTCGGAAGCCCGGACGCGGGCGGCTGCCTCGGGGGTCATCGGGCAGCCGAGGAAGATGGCGCCGGCGGTTTCCACGGACAGCAGCACGTCCGTACGGTCCGTCAGGTCCACAGCCTGGACCCGGAACCCGGCGAGAGTGCCGCGCCGGGCGACCACCTCGTCGAACCGGGCGAGGGACTCGATCTCACGGTCATGGGAGCCGTCGTACGGCTGGGCGGGTGTCGGGTGCACCCGCCCATGCTAGGCAAGGGGGTCCGTCAGCCCTGCACGGCCGCCGGGTCCATCCACATGATCTCCCAGGTGTGGCCGTCGAGGTCGTCGAAGGCACGGCCGTACATGAAGCCCATGTCCTGCGTCTTGCCGGTCGCGGTGCCGCCGATCTCGATCGCCCGGTCGACCAGCTCGTCGACCTTGTCGCGGCTCTCGGCGCTCAGACAGATCAGCACCTCGCTGGTCGTCTTCGTGTCGGCGATCCCCTTGTCGGTGAAGGTCGCGTAGAAGGGCTTCGTCAGCAGCATCACGACGATCGTGTCGCTGATGACGACCGACGCGGCGTTCTCGTCGCTGAACTGGGGGTTGATCGTGTAGCCGAGGCCGGTGAAGAACTTCTTCGAGGCCTCGAGGTCGTTCACGGGCAGGTTCACGAAGATCATCTGCTGGGACATGCGGCCTCTCCCGTTGGTGGCGCGGTGTTGTCGAGGGGGTAGACGCCCGGAGACGACGGAACTCATCGGTGGCCGGGGACACTTTTTCGTCCCGGTGTGCTCAGCGGGCGAGGGGCAGCGCGGCCAGTTCCGCCACCAGCAGCGTCAACGGGCCGAAGACGGCCAGCAGGGCGGCCGCGCGCAGGGCCGCGGCGGAGCGCAGCATCGTGGGCGGGGCGCCGAGCCGGAGCAGTGCCGCGATGGTGTCGGCCCGGTCTTGGCGGGCCTCCACGGCGGCGGTGAACAGGGTCGCCATCGCGCAGCCGGCGACGACGAGGGCGCCCAGCGTGGTCAGCGGGCCGAGCGCGGGCGAGCCGTCGTCGCGCAGGGCGGTCGTGGCGAACGCGGCCGACGCGACGGCGCAGACGACACCGAGGGGACGGCCGATGCGGGTGGCCTCCGCCATCAGCACGCGCCCGGCGAGCAGGCGCAGGGCACCCGGGCGGACGGCCTGCAGCAGGCGGCCGGTGAGATGGGTGAGTCCGGGCCCGGCGAGGGCCAGGCCGGCGGCGGTGAGCAGCCAGCCGAGGAGGACGGTGACCGGGCCGGTGGTCAGACCGCCGGGCATGGGCAGGGCCGTCGGGTCGGTGGTGCGGGTGGCGTAGGCCTCGGTGGCCAGGCCGGCGGTGAGAAGGGTGACGCCCCAGGGGAGGAGAGCGGTGGGGTGGGGTTCGGCGGGCGGTGCCGGGTGGGTGCTCTCGGCCGGAGTCTCCTGCGGACCGTCGGGATCGGTGGCCTCGCCCGGCGCTCGCGTGAGCACGTCCGTGTCGGCCGGTGCCGCCCCGGCGGCGGGGCCGGCCGGGGGCTGCGGCCTGCTCACCGGTTCGCTGCCCCGCAGGCGTGCGCCGAACCTGCCGTACGCCCCGAACGTCTCGCGGACCGCCGTGGTGCTGTACGCGCCGAAGCGGCCGTAGGGGTGCGGAGTGGGCCGGGGGCGGGGTTCGCGGGGGCGTCGGGCGAAGGCGACCAGGGCCGAGGCGGTGACCGGGAGGACGGCGAGCAGGGTCAGCGCCGCGGGCACCGGCAGGGGCTGGTCCGCCGCGAGGAACTGGGACGCGGCCCCGTCGAACGGCATGCCGGTGAGGTCACCGCGCAGGTGCAGGAAGACCAGCAGGGCCAGCACCGAGCCCAGCACGGTGGACAGCGCCGTCGTCAGGGCCGCGATCGCCATCAGGCGGGCCGGGCCGAGGCCTACGGCGGACAGGCCGGGGCGGGGCTTGGTCGCGGGGTCGGTGCGGGCGACCGCCAGCGCGAACCACACCGTGGCGGCCAGCGGTACGACGCACCACGCCAGGCGCAGCAGCAGGGACGCCGGGGAGGCGCCGGGGTGGCCCAGCGCGTAGCCGAGGGTGCACAGGAGCAGGAAGCCCGTGCCCGCCGAGGCCGCCGCCACCAGCAGGCGGCGCAGCTGGACGGCCGGGCGGGCACCGCGGGTCAGACGGAGAGCGACCACGCGGTCCGGCCTTCCGTCTCGGCGACCGGCGGCAGGTGCACCGTCTTCACCCGGCGCCCGTCGAGCAGCGACACGGTGCGGTCGGCGAGCGCGGCCGTCTCCGGGTCGGCGGTGGCCAGGACCACGGTGATGCCGTGCGAGCGGGCGGCCGTGGTGAGGGTGCGCAGGACGTGCGCGCGGTCGGCGCGGTACAGGGGCGCGGTGGGCTCGTCGGCGAAGA
This sequence comes from Streptomyces sp. NPDC014006, assembly GCF_043088925.1. Lineage (NCBI taxonomy): Bacteria > Bacillati > Actinomycetota > Actinomycetes > Kitasatosporales > Streptomycetaceae > Streptomyces > Streptomyces sp. NPDC014006. Next base: position 212,477 of record NZ_JBICAJ010000012.1, read on the forward strand.
GGACGGTGGGCGCCGGGGCGAGGGCGCGGGCGATGCAGGCGCGCTGCCGCTCGGCCTGGGTCAGCTCGTGCGGGCGCCGGCGGGCCTTGTCGCCGATGTCGACGCGCTCCAGCCACTCGGTGGCGGCGACCTTGGCGCGGCGCCGGCCGACGCCGCGCAGCATCAGCGGAAGGGCTGCGTTCTCCCACACGTTCAGCTCGGGCACCAGCAGCGGGGCGGGGTCGATCCAGCCGAAACGGTCGCGGCGCAGGCGCTCGCGGGTGACCGGGCCCATGGTGTGCAGCGGCACGCTGTTGAACCACACCTCGCCGCTCTGGGCCGGGGCGAGTCCGGACAGGCAGCGCAGCAGCGTCGTCTTGCCGCTGCCGCGCGGGCCGCCGACGGCGAGGATCTCGCCCTCGCGCACGCCGAGCGAGACCCCTTGAAGCGCGGGGGAGCCGTCGCTGTGCGTGAAGTGCAGGGAGCGTGCCCAGAGCACGTCGTTGTCCGGCGGGGCCTCCATGGGCGTACACCTCGTGTCAGATCCGTAGTTCCCGTGCCATTCCCCCGTGCGGGGGAACGAGGGCAGGGCCGATCGGTCACTGGCACGCTAGGCAGCGGACGCCGGGAGCCCGGACAGCACGCGGCCCCGGGCACCCGTTTCTCACTCGAACGGGGCACCGGGGCCGGGATGATCATCCAGACGGAAGATAGGCCGGGGGATGGCCGATCAGGACGCCGGGACGATCGGTGACGTCGGGACGGTGAGGGCCGTCCGGACGGTCACAGCTTCGTCCACGCCTCCGTCAGCGTCGCGCGCAGGATCTGCTCGATCTCGTCGAACGTCTCCTGGTTGGAGATCAGCGGCGGGGCGAGCTGGATGACCGGGTCGCCACGGTCGTCGGCGCGGCAGTACAGGCCGTTGTCGAACAGCGCCTTGGAGAGGAAGCCGTACAGGACGCGCTCGGTCTCCTCGTCGTTGAAGGACTCCTTGGTGGCCTTGTCCTTCACCAGCTCGATGCCGTAGAAGAAGCCGTTGCCGCGGACGTCGCCGACGATCGGCAGGTCGTGCAGCTTCTGCAGCGTGGAGAGGAAGGCACCCTCGTTGTCGAGGACGTGCTGGTTCAGCTTCTCCTTGTCGAACAGGTCGAGGTTGGCGAGGCCGACCGCCGCCGAGACCGGGTGACCGCCGAAGGTGTAGCCGTGCAGGAAGGTGTTGTCGCCCTTGTAGAACGGCTCGGCGAGCCGGTCCGAGACTATGCACGCGCCGATAGGGGAGTAGCCCGAGGTCATGCCCTTGGCGCAGGTGATCATGTCCGGGACGTAGCCGAACTTGTCACAGGCGAACGTCGTGCCGAGGCGGCCGAAGGCGCAGATGACCTCGTCCGACACGAGCAGCACGTCGTACTGGTCGCAGATCTCGCGCACGCGCTGGAAGTAGCCGGGGGGCGGCGGGAAGCAGCCGCCGGCGTTCTGCACCGGCTCCAGGAAGACCGCGGCGACGGTCTCGGGGCCCTCGAAGAGGATCTCCTGCTCGATCTGGTCGGCGGCCCAGCGGCCGAAGGCCTCGGGGTCGTCGCCGAAGAGCGGGGCGCGGTAGATGTTGGTGTTCGGCACCTTGTGCGCGCCCGGCACCAGCGGCTCGAAGGGGGCCTTCAGGCCCGGCAGGCCGGTGATGGACAGAGCGCCCTGCGGAGTGCCGTGGTAGGCGACCGCGCGGGAGATGACCTTGTACTTGGTGGGCTTGCCGACCAGCTTGAAGTACTGCTTGGCGAGCTTCCAGGCGGTCTCGACGGCCTCGCCGCCGCCGGTGGTGAAGAAGACCTTGTTCAGGTCGCCCGGGGCCTCGTTCGCCAGGCGCTCGGCCAGCTCGACGGCCTTGGGGTGGGCGTAGGACCACACCGGGAAGAAGGCCAGCTCCTTGGCCTGCTTGGCGGCCGTCTCGGCGAGCTCCGTGCGGCCGTGACCGGCCTGGACCACGAACAGGCCGGCGAGACCGTCGAGGTAGCGCTTGCCCTTGTCGTCGTAGATGTAGGTGCCCTCGCCCCGGACGATCGTCGGGACGGGGGAGTTCTCGTACGAGGACATGCGGGTGAAGTGCATCCACAGGTGGTCGTACGCGGACTTGCTGAGGTCCTTTGTGCTCACGGTTATCGGGTTCCCCACATGTAGGTCTGCTTCTTGAGCTTGAGGTAGACGAAGCTCTCGGTGGAGCGCACGCCGGGCAGGGCCCGGATGCGTTTGTTGATGACGTCCAGCAGGTGGTCGTCGTCCTCGCAGACGATCTCCGCGAGGATGTCGAACGAGCCCGCGGTCATCACCACGTACTCGACTTCCGACATGGCGGTCAGCGCGTCGGCCACCGCCTCGACGTCGCCCTCCACGTTGATGCCGACCATCGCCTGCCTGCGGAAGCCCACGGTGAGCGGGTCCGTGACGGCGACGATCTGCATCACGCCCTGATCGAGCAGCTTCTGGACGCGCTGGCGCACGGCCGCCTCCGAGAGGCCGACGGCCTTGCCGATGGCGGCGTACGGCCGGCGGCCGTCCTCCTGAAGCTGTTCGATGATGGCGAGGGAGACGGCGTCCAGATTCGGATTGCTGCCGTTCCTGGACTCACGAGGGGTGTCGCGGGGGGACTCGCGGGAGTCCCGTGCGTCCCTGGGGTCTGCGCTTCGACTGGCCACGACCTCACTGTGCACGACGTCTCGACAGTTGTGCAAGCCCTGATCGATGAAATTCGTTGTTTACGAGACCGCGACCGACGGATTTCGCAGAAGCGAGGGGATCAGGGGTGTTGAAAACGTGGGCGCAGCGATTAGTCTGGGCATCTCAGTGATTGGACACCGAACTTGGAGGGCCGGCAGTGAGCACCGAGCTGCGTCGTCTGCGCAACTACATCGACGGTGAGTTCCGGGACGCCGCCGACGGACGGACCACCGAGGTGGTCAACCCCGCGACGGGCGAGGCGTACGCGACCGCGCCGCTGTCCGGCCAGGCGGACGTCGACGCCGCGATGGAGGCCGCCGCGCGCGCCTTCCCGGCCTGGCGCGACACCACCCCGGCGGAGCGCCAGAAGGCCCTGCTGAAGATCGCGGACGCGTTCGAGGAGCGCGCCGAGGACCTCATCGCGGCCGAGGTGGAGAACACGGGCAAGCCGATCGGGCTGACCCGCTCCGAGGAGATCCCCCCGATGGTCGACCAGATCCGCTTCTTCGCGGGTGCGGCGCGACTGCTGGAGGGCCGCTCGGCCGGCGAGTACATGGAGGGGATGACCTCGATCATCCGCCGTGAGCCGGTCGGCGTCTGCGCACAGGTCGCGCCCTGGAACTACCCGATGATGATGGCCGTGTGGAAGTTCGCCCCGGCGATCGCCGCGGGCAACACCGTCGTGCTGAAGCCGTCGGACACCACCCCGGCCTCCACCGTGCTGATCGCCGAGATCCTCGGCGGGATCCTGCCCAAGGGCGTCTTCAACGTCGTCTGCGGTGACCGTGAGACCGGCCGTGCCATGGTCGAGCACCCGACCCCGGCGATGGCCTCCATCACCGGCTCGGTCCGCGCGGGCATGTCGGTGGCCGAGTCCGCCGCCAAGGACGTCAAGCGCGTCCACCTGGAGCTGGGCGGCAAGGCCCCGGTCGTCGTCTTCCAGGACACCGACATCGCCAAGGCCGTCGAGGACATCTCCGTGGCGGGCTTCTTCAACGCCGGCCAGGACTGTACGGCCGCCACGCGCGTGCTCGTGCACGAGTCGATCCACGACGAGTTCGTCTCCGCGCTCGCCAAGGCCGCGTCCGAGACCAAGACCGGTCAGCCGGACGACGAGGACGTGCTCTTCGGCCCGCTGAACAACCCCAACCAGCTCAAGCAGGTCGAGGGCTTCATCGAGCGGCTGCCCGCCCACGCGCGCGTGGAGGCCGGCGGCAAGCGCGTCGGCGACCAGGGCTACTTCTTCGCGCCGACCGTCGTCTCCGGCCTGAAGCAGGACGACGAGATCATCCAGAACGAGGTGTTCGGCCCGGTCATCACCGTGCAGTCCTTCGCGGACGAGGACCAGGCCGTTCAGTGGGCCAACGGCGTGGAGTACGCCCTGGCCTCCTCTGTGTGGACCAAGGACCACGGCCGCGCCATGCGGATGTCGAAGAAGCTCGACTTCGGCTGCGTGTGGATCAACACCCACATCCCGCTGGTCGCCGAGATGCCGCACGGCGGCTTCAAGAAGTCCGGCTACGGCAAGGACCTGTCCGCGTACGGCTTCGAGGACTACACCCGCATCAAGCACGTCATGACGTCCCTGGACGCGTGACACCACCCCTGCGGGTGCGCTGAGGCCGACGGCCTCGGCCCACGACGCGCGGCCCCGGACGGAGGACGGACCGTCCGGGGCCGCGGTGCGTCCGGCGACGGGACGGGGGCCCGGGGCGGCGGGACGGGGGGCTGGGGCGGAGGTGTGTCCGGCGACGGGACGGGGGGATGCCATCGCCCGCGACATGACGGCCGAGGAGCGGGTGGATTTCGCGAAGCGGTGGAACAAGATCGCCGGGCTGTAGCAGAATCGCCCGTGTGGATAATTCATCGCTCGGTGAAAACCTGTCCGCCCGGGTGACCTTCGGCCTGCTCGCGGCCTGGGCGCTCCACGACCTCGAGGAGCTGGCGGCCGGCCCGCGCTGGGTGCGGCGCAGCCTGCCCCGGCTGCGCGAGCGGTTCCCTGCCGTGCCCGAGCGGGCGTGGCGCGGGATGGAGGCCGTCGACGAGCGGGAGTTCCCGGTGGCGGTCGCGGTCGTCGGCACGTTCGTCGCCGCGGCGTCCGCCGCCGGGCACGCCAGCGGCGGGCGGTCGGCCTTCTACGAGGCCGCACTGAACGGCTTCGGCCTGCACGGCCTCGTCCACATGGCGCAGGCCGCCGCCGTACGCGGCTACACCCCCGGGGCCGCCACCTCGCCGCTCCTCGTGGTGCCGTTCACCCTCTGGGCCCGCGGCCGCCTGCGCCGCGCCGGCGTACTGCGCCCGACCCGCCCCCGCGACCTCGCCGTCGGCCTGGCCACGGCGGGCGCCGTCACGGCCGTGGCGCACGTGGTGGCGCGGCGGGTGGTCGGGCGGTGACCTCGGCTAGCGGGTCGCCGCCGCAACGATCCGCTCGGCGACGGGGTTCGGGTCGTCGTCCTTGGCGTCGGTGTCGCCGACGCAGTACACCACCACCCGGCTCAGGTCACGGGTCGCGGCGACGGCCGAGCTGTAGCCGTACCGCGCACCGGTCTTGAACCAGTAGGTGCGCCCCCCGGCCGTGTACGTCTGCAGTCCCGCGCTGTACGTGGCGCCGTCGATGCCGGCCGGCAGCGTGAACATCTCCTCCAGCTGTCGCCCCGGCACGATCCGGCCCCGGAACAGGGCGGTGATCAGCCGCTCCAGGTCGGCCGTCGTCGAGATCATGTCACCGGCCGCCCAGCGGTCCGCCTGGTTCCACTGCGTGACGTCGACCAGCGTCGTCGTCCCGTCCGGCTGCCGTACCTTCTGGTAGCCGTGGTTGTGCGGGCCGCGGATGCGCGGATCGGTGCCGGGGAAGTACGTGTCCCGCATCCCGGCCGGGCGCAGTACCAGCCGGGTCGCCTCCTCGGCGTACGGGCGCCCGGTCACCTTCTCGATCAGCATCCCCAGGATCGTGTAGTTGACGTTCAGGTAGTGCTGCCGCTTCCCGGGGCCGAACTCCGGCCCCTTCGCCACCGCCGACGCGACCACCTGAGCCGGCGTAAGGGTGTCGAAGCGGTGCGCGTACTGCTCGGCGAAGGAGTCCCCGAAGCCGTCACCCGCCTGGACGCCGCTGGTGTGGTTCAGCAACTGCCGTACCGTCACCGGCTCGTGGAACGCCGGCCCGAGCAGTCCGGGCAGATACCGCTCGACCGGCGCCCCGAGGTCGACGCGGCCCTGCGCCGCGAGCCGCAGCACGGTCGCCGCCGTCACCACCTTCGTCGTCGAGCCGGCCCGGAAGCGGGCGTCCGGGTCGGCCGCCCGGCCACTGGCCAGGTCGTGCACACCGGAACTGCCGCGCCAGCGGCCGCCCGTGCCGCCGACGCGGACCAGGGCGGCCGTGGCGTCCTCGTCGGGCAGCCCGGCGATGGCCGCCCGCAGCGCGGCGGCGTCCGGGCCCGACGTCCCCCGGGCGGCCGTCAGGGACTGCGGCGCGGGCGCGGCGACGGCCGCGGTGGCCGGCGCGGCCACCGTGACGGCGAGGGCGAGAGCGGCGGTGGCGACCAGGGTGCGGCGGCGAGGGGACATGGGCTGCTCCAGAGACTCGGACGAAGACGGTGCGTGATCATCGTCGTCGTCCGCACGGCTGCCCGGATCGTCACCGAGGAGGGCTGCCGACCCTGGCCGGACCCCCATCGACCCACCCGATGCGTCGGGGCACGGGTGGGGTCACCCCCTAAGGGAAGCCGCTGCCTCCGTGCCCCGCACAGCGGTCCTGCGCGGCGAGCACCTCGTCGCCGTGCTCGAAGGCCCATGCGCCGACCGCGTCGATCGGGGCGAGCAACGTCCGGCCCAGGGCGGTGAGTTCGTACTCGACACGGGGCGGCGCACCGCCGTACGCCCGGCGGGCGACCAGCCCGTTGAACTCCAGTCGGCGCAGCGTCTCGGTCAGCACCTTCTGGCTGATCCCGCCGATCAGCGCGCGCAGTTCACCGTGGCGCCGGGGGCCGGTGCCGAGGGCCCACAGCACCACCGCGTTCCAGGTGTTGGCGAGCAGGTCGAAGGCGAGGCGGGCCCGGCAGTCGGCGAGGAAGTCCTGGTCGGTGGTCACGTACCGAATGGTGCCTCAACCCCTGCCTAGCGTGGGGGTGTTGGTCGGGGAACGACGAAGGAGACGCGGATGCGCATCGGAATTCTGGGCAGCGGCGGCATGGCCGACGCGCTCGGCACACAGTGGCGGCGGGCCGGGCACGCGGTGTACACCGGCGGCCGCTCTGGCGGGGACGGCAGCCTGCGGGAGGCGGCCCGGTTCGGCACGGACGCGGTCCTGCTGGCCCTGCCGTACGACGCCGTGGTGGACGTGGTCGCGGGGCTCGCCGACACACTCGCCGCGCGCACTGTGATCGACTGCACCAACCCGGTCGGCCCCGGATTCACCCTCCGCACGGCCGGTGGCCCCTCGGCCGCCGAACGCATCGCCGCAGCGGCACCCGCCGCGCACGTGGTCAAGGCGTTCAACCTCTGCCATGTCGACGTCTGGCGGCTGACCCCGCCCGTCTTCGACGGTCGCCCGCTGGCGGTCCCGCTGTGCGGCGACGACGAGGACGCGCTGTCCGCGGTACGCCATCTCGTCCGCGACCTGGGGTGCGAGCCGCTGAACGCCGGGGGACTGACGGAGGCCGGCCTCCTGGAGGCCACGGCCGCGCTCCTCATCCGCCTGTGGGTGGGCGAGGGCGCGGACGCACAGGCGATCGCACCACCGCTCGCCCCTCAGGGCTGTCCCGAGGAGGCCGGGTGACCCGAACGGCGCCCCTGGCTCTCGCGCAGGGAGTTGAGGAGGTCGATGCGGTTGGTGGTGATGGAGTCGACGCCGGCGGCGATCAGGCGGCGCATGGCGCGACGGGTGTCGGGGGTCCAGACGGACAGCAGATAGCCGTCGCGGTGGACGCGCTCGGCCAGGGCGTGGTCCATCAGGGAGAAGCGGTAGTTCAGCCAGCGCGGCCGCACCGCCTCCAGCAGCGCGGGGCGCGGCGGCGCGAGGCTCGTCCAGGTGAGCGCGATCTCCGCGGAGGGGTCGGCGGCACGCACCGCCAGCATGGCCTGGGCGGCTGCGCAGTAGTACACGCGGTCCTGCGCGCCCGCCTCCCGGACCACGTCCACGACCCGGCGCGCCGCCCTCACGTCCGGCGTGCCGGGCAGGTCGACCATCACCCGGCTGTCGTCCGTCGCCGCCAGCGCCGCCGCGAGGGTCGGCACCCCGCCGCCGGTCAGTCCCTCCACCTCGGCCAGCGACAGCGCGAGCAGAGGGCGGTCCTGCTCCCACAGCCGCTTCAGCGTCTCGTCGTGCAGGAGGACGGGGACGCCGTCCCGGGTGAGCCGTACGTCGATCTCCACGGCGTCCGCGCCCGCGGCGAGCGCGGAACGCAGGGAGGCGATCGTGTTCTCCCGGACGCGGTACGGGTCGCCGCGGTGCGCCACGGCCGTCAGGGTCTCCATGCGGGCCATTGTGACGGCAGCCGGTCCCCGGCCGTCGACCAAGGTCGGTCCGCGCCCGTCGACGGCAGCGGGCCCGTGATCGTCAGGCGGTGAGCCACCGCGCGGTGTACGTGTCGATCTCCTCGCGGATACGGGTCTTGCCGGCGTCGTCCAGGAAGGAGACGTCGACGGCGTTCTTCGCCAGCTCGGCGAGGCCCCGCTCGTCGAGATCCAGCAGCCGTGCGGCGACCCCGTACTCGTTGTTCAGGTCGGTGCCGAACATCGGCGGGTCGTCGGAGTTGATCGTCACCAGGACACCGGCCCGCACGAACTCCTTGATCGGGTGCTCGTCGAGTGTGGCCACCGCGCGTGTGGCGATGTTCGACGTCGGGCACACCTCCAGCGGGATGCGGCGCTCGGCGAGGTGCGCGAGCAGCGTCGCGTCCTGCGCGGAGCTCGTGCCGTGCCCGATCCGCTCCGCGCCCAGGTACGTCAGCGCGTCCCACACCGTCTGCGGGCCGGTGGTCTCGCCCGCGTGCGGCACCGAGTGCAGCCCGGCCGCGATCGCCCGGTCGAAGTACGGCTCGAACTGCGGGCGCGGCACACCGATCTCCGGCCCGCCCAGGCCGAAGGAGACCAGCCCCTCGGGGCGCACCGCGTCGTCCGTGGCGAGCCGGGCCGTCACCTCGGCCGCCTCCAGGCCGGCCTCGCCGGGGATGTCGAAGCACCAGCGCAGCACCGTGCCGAACTCGGCCTCGGCCGCCTTGCGGGCGTCCTCTATCGCCGCCATGAACGCCCGCTCGTCGATCCCGCGGCGCACGGAGGAGTACGGCGTGATGGTCAGCTCGGCGTAGCGCACCTGCTGGCGGGCCAGGTCGCGGGCCACCTCGTAGGTGAGCAGGCGGACGTCCTCCGGGGTGCGGATCAGGTCGACGACGGACAGGTAGACCTCGATGAAGTGGGCGAAGTCCGTGAACGTGAAGTAGTCGGCCAGCGCCTCGGGGTCCGTCGGGACCTTGGAGTCGGGGTGGCGGGCGGCCAGCTCGGAGACGATCCGCGGGGAGGCGGAGCCGACGTGGTGCACGTGCAGTTCGGCCTTGGGCAGACCGGCGATGAAGGCGTGCAGGTCGCGCGGGACGGGCGCGGCGGTGGCCGCGTCGAAGTGCTCGGTCAAGGGTCCTCCCCGGGACGGCGCCCCGGCCGGCGGTGCCGGTGCCGGGACGCGGTGATCGGCTGATCGGTGATTCGGGATCATCGTAGGCCGGGACGGGGGAGGGGTGACGGGGGTCGGCGGGGGGTTCGCTCCTGTCGCTGTCGCTGTCGCTGTCGCTGTCGCTGTCGCTGTCGCCGTCGCCGTCACCGGGCCGGCCGGGGGGCCGGGGTGGGGCGTGCGGCCGGGCCGTAGCATGGCGGGACGTTCGCAGAGGGGGATTCGCGCATGGCCGACGAGACGGGAACACCGGGGATACCTGGGGCGCCCGAGAACGGGACCGCAGACGGGCCCGGCGCGGGGGAGAGCCCGAGGGTGTCGCTCGGCAAGGGCCCGGCGGCCGGGGGTGGGTCCGCCTCCGACGACTTCCCGGCGCATGCCACGGGCGCTGCGTCCGGTTCCGGCGGCCGAGCCGCCCCGTGGGCCGCTCCCGGCGCCGCGGAGGAGCCCGGACACACGGTCGCCTCCTCGGGGCCGCTCGCCCCGTCACCCCTGCAGGAGCAGCAGACGTTCGCCTCCGTCCCCGGCGGTACGGACACCGCGCACTCCTGGCCCGAACCCAACCCCTTCGCCCCGCCGCAGTCGCACCACGCCGGCGGTGCCCATCCTTTCGCCCCGCCGCAGCCGGGCCATGTCACCGACGCCAACCCCTTCGCGCCCCCGGCCGTGTCCACGCCGCGGGGTGAACCGGTGCCGCCGCCGCCCATCGCACCGGACGGTCCCGGCCAGGTCCCCTACGGCTACCCCGGCCCTCTCGGCTACCCGGGAGCGGCCGGCGGTGCCCATGGCCCCGAGGCCCACGGCTACCCGGCCGGCTACTACGGCTGGCCCGGCATGCAGCCCCTGCCCAGCAACGGCATGGGGACGGCGGGGCTGGTGCTCGGCATCATCGGCGCCGTCATCTTCTGCGCGTGGCCGCTGGCCATCATCGCGGGCGCTCTCGGCGTGATCTTCGGCGCGATCGGCCGCAGCAAGGCCAAGCGGGGCGAGGCCACCAACGCCGGCCAGGCCCTGGCCGGCATCATCTGCGGCGCCGCGGGCATCGTCCTCGGCGTGGGCTTCCTGATCCTGGTGATCGCGACCTCCTGACACCGAGGCGCACGCGAGCCGACGTCCCCGGGCGGGCGGGCAACGCCGGCCCACCCCTCACGCGAGCAGCGCCCGCCCGCCCCCCTCACGCGATCAGCGCCCGCCCACGCCCCCACACGAGCCGCGCCCGCCGGCCCCTCACGCGAGCCCTCGACCCAACCGCTCCCGCGCCTCCATCAACGCGAAGCCCAGCAGGTTCGGTCCCCGCCACCGCTCCGGGGCCGTCGCCGCATCGTCGTCCGCCGCGAGGCCGATGCCCCACACACGGTCGACCGGGCTGGCCTCGACCAGCACCCGGTCGCCCGTGTTCAGCAGGAACTCCCGCAGCTCCGGGTCGGCCGAGAACTTGTGCACGCTGCCCTCGACGACGATCCGGAACCGCTCGCGCGCCCACACCGCCTCGTCGAAGCCGCGCACCAGGCGCCCCGCCTTCTTGGCCTCGGCCGGGTGCGAGGCGGCCAGAACCCGCCGCTCCGCCTCCGCGTCGCCGAACAGCCGCGCCTTGCCGGCCATCATCCAGTGCTCCGCCGTGGCGTACCGCACGCCGTCGACCACGAACGGTGAGGGCCACCACTGGCTCAGACAGCTCGCGCCGACCCGGCCGTCGGCTCGCGGCCGGTGTCCCCAGAAGCAGAGGTACTTGATCCTCGCCCCCGCGTGGACCGCCCTGACCAGGGCCTCCCGAGAATCGATCTCCGTCATGCACGCGAGTCTGGCACGCGCCACTGACACTGCGTCCGCCCTTTTCCGGTATCACTCGACACCTGGTCGACCGAATTCGTCGCGTAACCGAAAGGCAACAACGGAATCCCTTGTCCACCTCCCGGTCCTCTGTCAGGATCGGCACTCAAATCGAGCTGGAGCTACGCCACCCACCCCCAAGGGGCAGCCACCCATCCCCACGGGACAGCCACCCGTCTCCCTCACGGGACAGGGGTACGACGGCGGAGGAGAGCGACATGCACAACCCGGGCACCACCCCGGAGAGGTCCGCGGAATTCCCCGCACAGGAGCGTTTCGCGGACGGCGCGCAGTACATCGCGGGACGCCTCACCCGGGGCACCTCGGGCCGCACCCACGCGGTCGTCGACCCGGCCACCGGCGAGGACGTCTTCACCTACGAGCTGGCCGGCGCCGACGACGTCGACGCGGCCGTGGCCGCCGCCCGCGCGGCTTTCCCCGGCTGGGCCGGTGCCACGCCCGGGGAGCGGTCCGACGCCCTGCACCGCTTCGCCGCGGTCCTCGCCGACCGTGCGGAGGACTTCGCCCGCGCGGAGTCCCTGCAGTGCGGCAAGCCGCTCAAGCTCAGCCGCGAGTTCGACGTGCCGGGAACGATCGACAACGCCGCGTTCTTCGCCGGTGCCGCCCGGCACCTCCAGGGGCAGTCGGCCGGTGAGTACTCCGGCGACCACACGTCGTACGTCCGCCGTGAGCCGATCGGTGTCGTCGGGTCCATCGCGCCGTGGAACTACCCGCTGCAGATGGCCGCCTGGAAGATCCTTCCGGCGATCGCCGCGGGCAACACCATCGTGCTGAAGCCCGCCGAGCTGACCCCGCTCACCTCGCTGCTGTTCGCCGAGGCCGCCACCGCGGCCGGTATCCCCGACGGCGTCATCAACGTCGTCACCGGGACCGGGAAGGAGGCCGGTGAGCGCCTGGTGGGTCACCCGGACGTGGCCATGACCTCCTTCACCGGCTCCACCGGGGTCGGCAAGCGGGTCGCCGAGGTCGCCACCGCCACCGTCAAGCGCCTGCATCTGGAGCTCGGCGGCAAGGCCCCCTTCGTGGTCTTCGACGACGCCGACCTGGACGCGGCCGTCAACGGCGCGGTCGCCGGCGCGCTCATCAACACCGGGCAGGACTGCACGGCCGCCACGCGCGTGTACGTGCAGCGCCCGCTGTACGACGAGTTCGTCGCCCGGACCGCCGCGCTGATGGAGACGGTGCGGCTCGGCGACCCGTTCGCCCCCGGCACCGACCTCGGACCGCTGATCTCGCACGCCCAGCGCGACCGCGTGGCCGGCTTCGTCGACCGGGCGCGTGCCTACGCGCGCGTGGTCACCGGCGGGGAGGCACCCGGCGGCGAGCTGGCCAAGGGCGCCTACTACCGGCCCACCCTGGTCGCCGACGCCCCGCAGGACAGCGAGATCGTCCAGGCGGAGATCTTCGGCCCCGTGTTGGTCGTTCTGCCGTTCGACAGCGACGATGAAGGCATCCGGCTGGCCAACGACACCCCCTACGGCCTCGCCGCCTCCGCGTGGAGCCGGGACGTGTACCGGGCGAACCGGGCGACACGCGAGATCAAGGCGGGGTGCGTGTGGATCAACGACCACATCCCGATCATCAGCGAGATGCCCCACGGCGGTTACAAGGCGTCCGGCTTCGGCAAGGACATGTCATCGTATTCGTTCGAGGAATACACGCAGATCAAGCACGTCATGTTCGACAACACGGCGGTCGTCAGGAAGGACTGGCACCGCACGATCTTCGGGGACCGATAGCCACGACGGGCCACCGACCACGGCCCACCCCTCCCGAAAGGGCAACCACGCGCATGGAGAGTTACGAGCCCGACCGCCTGACGCCGGCCCAAGCGGCCGCCATGCGGCGCAGTTTCCGCGGCGGCCGGGCCGCCCTGACCCGCCGTTCCCTGCTGCGCGCCTCCGCGGGCGGCGCGCTGGCGGTCGGCGGACTCGGGGCGCTGAGCGCCTGCGGCATCCCCGCGGCCGGCAAGACGGCGGGCGGCACGTCCGCCGAGGACCACTCGGCCCAGGAGAAGACCGTCAACTTCTCCAACTGGACCGAGTACATGGATGTCGACGACGCGGGCAAGCACCATCCGACCCTCGACGAGTTCACCCGGCGCACCGGCATCACGGTCCGCTACACCGAGGACATCAACGACAACAACGAGTTCTTCGGCAAGATCCAGCCGCAGCTCGCCGCGGGCCAGGACACCGGCCGCGACCTGATCGTCCTCACCGACTGGATGGCCGCCCGCCTGATCCGTCTGGGCTGGGTGCAGAAGCTGGACCCGGCGCACCTGCCGCACGCCTACGCCAACCTCTCGCAGCAGTTCCGCAATCCCGACTGGGACCCGGGACGGGCGTACTCCTACCCCTGGCAGGGCATCTCCACGGTGATCGCCTACAACAAGAAGGCGCTGGGCGGCGTCGAGGTGAAGTCGGTCTCCGACCTGCTCGACAACCGCAAGCTCAAGGGCCGCGTCGGCTTCCTCACCGAGATGCGCGACAGCGTCGGCATGACGCTGCTGGACATGGGCAAGGACCCGGCGAAGTTCACCGACGACGACTTCGACGCGGCGATCGCCCGGCTGCAGAAGGGCGTGGACAGCGGTCAGATCCGCCGCTTCACCGGCAACGACTACACCTCCGACCTCACCAAGGGCGACCTCGCCGCCTGTCTGGCCTGGGCCGGTGACGTCGTGCAGCTGAAGGCGGACAGCCCGGACGTCGACTTCATCATCCCGGACAGCGGGTACATCACCTCGACCGACGTGATGCTGATCCCCAACAAGGCACGTCACAAGACCAACGCCGAGCGGCTCATCGACTACTACTACGAGCCGCAAGCAGCCGCCGAGCTCGCCGCCTACATCAACTACGTCTGTCCGGTCGACGGCGTGAAGGCCGAGCTTGCGAAGATCGACAAGGATGCGGCGAACAACCCGCTGATCATCCCCGACAAGGCAATGCAGGCGAAGTCTCGCCCCTTCCGCTCCCTGACGCAGAAGGAAGAGACCGCCTACGAACAGAAATTCGCGAAGCTCACTGGGGCGTGACGATCATGACGACGACAGACAACAGCGGCGACGTCCGCCTCTCCGGGATCAGCAAGACCTACGGCGCCTTCACCGCCGTACACCCGCTCGACCTGACCGTGCCGCAGGGCTCCTTCTTCGCCCTGCTCGGCGCCTCCGGCTGCGGCAAGACCACCACCCTGCGCATGATCGCCGGCCTGGAGGAGCCCACCAGCGGCACCGTCCGCCTCGGCGACCAGGACGTGACCGGTCTGCCGCCCTACAAGCGGCCCGTGAACACGGTCTTCCAGTCCTACGCCCTCTTCCCGCACCTCGACATCTTCGAGAACGTCGCCTTCGGTCTGCGCCGGCGCGGCATCAAGAGCGTGAAGAAGCAGGTCGAGGACATGCTGGAGCTGGTCCAGCTCGGCGAGCAGGCGCGCAAGAAGCCGCACCAGCTCTCCGGCGGCCAGCAGCAGCGCGTCGCGGTCGCCCGCGCGCTGATCAACCACCCGAAGGTGCTGCTGCTCGACGAGCCGCTCGGCGCCCTGGACCTGAAGCTGCGCCGCCAGATGCAGCTGGAGCTCAAGCGCATCCAGATGGAGGTCGGCATCACCTTCGTGCACGTCACGCACGACCAGGAGGAGGCCATGACCATGGCCGACACGGTCGCCGTGATGAACGCCGGCCGCGTCGAGCAGCTCGGCGCGCCCACCGACCTGTACGAGAACCCGCAGACCACGTTCGTCGCGAACTTCCTCGGCACCTCCAACCTGATCGAGGCCGAGGTCGACACCAAGAGCGGCGACGACATCGTCCTCAAGGCGGGCGGCGGCAAGCTGGTGCTGCCGCAGGCGCGCTGTTCCGCGCCCGCCACCGCCGGCGGCAAGGTGCTGGTCGGCATCCGCCCGGAGAAGATCGCGCTCACGCACGCCGACGACGCGGGCTCGATCCCGGAGGGCCGCAACCGCGTCACCGGAAAGATCGCCGACGCCAGCTTCATCGGCGTCTCCACGCAGTACGTCATCGACAGCCCCGTCTGCGACGAGCTGGCGGTGTACGTGCAGAACGTCGAGCGCGACGGCCGGCTCGTTCCCGGCGCCGACGTGGTCCTGCACTGGAGCCCCGCGCACACCTTCGGCATGGACGCGACCCAGGACATCGACGCGGGCACCGAGGAAGAGGCGGCGGCCTGATGTCGACGCTCACCGAGGCGCCCCCGCCGCTCACCCCCACCGCACCGGAGAAGAAGCCGCCGCGCAAGCGGGGCCGCCTCACGCCGTACTGGCTGCTGCTGCCCGGCCTGCTGTGGCTGATCGTCTTCTTCGCGCTGCCGATGATCTACCAGGGCTCCACGTCCGTGCAGACGGGCTCCCTGGAGACCGGCTACAAGGTCACCTGGCACTTCGCCACCTACTGGAACGCGCTCGCCGAGTACTGGCCGCAGTTCCTGCGCTCGGTCGCCTATGCGGCCGCCGCGACCGTGCTGTGCCTGCTGCTCGGCTACCCGCTGGCCTATCTGATCGCCTTCCGCGCGGGACGCTGGAAGAACCTGGTCATGATCCTGGTGATCGCGCCCTTCTTCACCAGCTTCCTGATCCGCACCCTCGCCTGGAAGACGATCCTCGCCGACGGCGGCCCGGTCGTCGGCGCCCTGAACACGCTGCACGTCCTCGACGTCACCAGCTGGCTCGGCTGGACGGCCGGCGACCGTGTGCTCGCCACCCCGCTCGCGGTGGTGTGCGGTCTGACGTACAACTTCCTGCCGTTCATGATCCTGCCGCTGTACACGTCCCTGGAGCGCATCGACGGGCGGCTGCACGAGGCGGCCGGCGACCTGTACGCGCGGCCGTGGACCACCTTCCGCAAGGTGACCTTCCCGCTGTCGATGCCGGGCGTCGTCTCCGGCACGCTGCTCACCTTCATCCCGGCGGCCGGCGACTACGTCAACGCCGAACTGCTCGGATCCACCGACACCCGCATGATCGGCAACGTCATCCAGACACAGTTCCTGCGGATCCTGGACTATCCGACGGCCGCCGCGCTGTCCTTCATCCTCATGGCCGCGATCCTTCTCATGGTCACCTTCTACATCCGCAGGTCCGGGACGGAGGATCTGGTCTAAATGCCCTTCGTCAACTGGCTCAAGAAGAAGCTCGTCGTCATCGCGGGCCTGATCACGCTCGCCTATCTGCTGCTGCCGAACATCGTCGTCACGGTGTTCTCCTTCAACAAACCGAAGGGCCGCTTCAACTACGAGTGGCAGCAGTTCTCCACGGACGCCTGGAAGGACCCGTGCGGCGTCGCCGACATGTGCGGCTCGCTCGGCATCAGCCTGCAGATCGCGGTGTGGGCGACCGTCGGCGCCACCCTGCTCGGCACGATGATCGCCTTCGCGCTGGTGCGCTACCGCTTCCGCGCCCGGGGCGTGGTCAACTCGCTGATCTTCCTGCCGATGGCGATGCCCGAGGTCGTCATGGCGGCCTCGCTGCTCACCCTGTTCCTCAACATGGGCGCGCCGCTGGGCTTCTGGACGATCCTGATCGCCCACATCATGTTCTGCCTCAGTTTCGTCGTCACCGCGGTCAAGGCGCGCGTGATGTCGATGGACCCGCGCCTGGAGCAGGCCGCGCAGGACCTCTACGCCGGACCGGTGCAGACGTTCCTGCGGGTCACCCTGCCCATCGCGGCGCCCGGAATCGCCGCGGGCGCGCTGCTCGCCTTCGCGCTCTCCTTCGACGATTTCATCATCACCAATTTCAACGCGGGCTCGACCGTCACCTTCCCCATGTTCGTGTGGGGTTCGGCGCAGCGCGGCACGCCGGTGCAGATCAATGTCATCGGTACGGCCATGTTCCTGGTCGCCGTCCTGTGCGTGCTGTTCGCCATGGCGGCCGGAAACCGCCGCAGCAAGCACAAGGCGTGAGTCCCTTTCCGTAAAACCCTGTAGGGAGTTGAAATCATGGCCCCGAGCGCCATGAGCCGTTGGACAGAGTCTCTTTCCGAAGCGCAGCCGGTCCCGTACTGGCTGGACGACCCTTGCAGGCCGCGCCCCGAGCCCGCGCTGACCACCGCCGAGACCTGCGACCTGCTGGTCGTCGGCGGCGGGTACAGCGGACTGTGGACGGCGCTGATCGCCAAGGAGCGCGACCCGCAGCGGGACGTGGTCCTGCTCGAAGGCCGTGAGGTGGGCTGGGCCGCCTCCGGCCGCAACGGTGGCTTCTGCGCCGCCTCCCTGACCCACGGCCTGCCCAACGGGCTGACCCGCTGGCCGGACGAGATCCACACGCTGGAGGAGCTCGGCCGGCGCAACCTCGACGAGATCGAGCAGGCCATCGCCCGCTACTGCATCGACTGCGACTTCGAGCGCTCCGGTGAGATCGACGTGGCGACCGAGCCGTACCAGGCGCGGGAACTGCGCGAGTGGTACGACGAACTGGAGGCGAAGGGTCTCGCCGAGGGCATCGAGTTCCTCGACGCCGACGCGGTGCGCGCGCAGGTGAACTCCCCGACCTTCGAGGCGGGCCTGTGGGACCGCCGCGGCGTGGCGATGCTGAACCCGGCCAAGCTGGCCTGGGGCCTCAAGCGCGCCTGCGTCGACCTCGGCGTGCGCGTCTACGAGCACACCCCCGCGCTCACGCTGAAGACGTACGGCACCGGTATGGCCGTACGCACGCCGTACGGCCAGGTCCGCGCCCGGCAGGTCGCGCTGGGCACGAACATCTTCCCGAGCCTGGTCAAGCGGGTGCGGTCGTACACCGTCCCCGTGTACGACTACGCGCTGATGACCGAGCCGCTGACGGCCGGGCAGCTGAAGTCGATCGGCTGGGAGAACCGGCAGGGCCTCGGCGACTCGGCGAACCAGTTCCACTACTTCCGGCTGTCCGCCGACAACCGGATCCTGTGGGGCGGCTACGACGCGATCTACCCCTACGGCGGCCGGGTGCGGGCCGAGTACGACGACCGCCCGGAGACCTACGCCAAGCTCGCCGGGCACTTCTTCACCTGTTTCCCGCAGCTGGACGGCGTGCGCTTCACGCACGCGTGGGGCGGCGCGATCGACACCTGCTCGCGCTTCTCGGCGTTCTTCGGCACCGCCCACCAGGGCCGGGTGGCGTACGCGGCCGGCTACACGGGCCTCGGCGTCGGCGCGACGCGCTTCGGCGCGGACGTGATGCTGGACCTGCTGGCGGGGGAGCGCACCGAACGCACGGCGCTGGAGATGGTCCGCAAGAAGCCGCTGCCGTTCCCGCCGGAGCCGTTCGCCTGGACCGGCATCGCCCTCACCAAGTGGTCCCTGGCCCGCGCGGACGCCCACGGCGGCCGCCGCAACCTGTGGCTGCGCACGATGGACAAGCTGGGGCTCGGCTTCGACAGCTGACCCTGTCGCGTGACCCGGATCACTCCAACGGGTTGCCGCAACCCGCGTAATGCTCCTGGAAGACCTCCCTCTCGTTCGTGACGTCCGCGACGCGCACCGCGCCGCGACAGGTGCACGGGACAGGGAGGTCTTCTCATGGCAGCGGCGAAGACGGCGGTGGAGTGGCTGGCATCGGTGGCGCCGGATCCCGGGGCCTGCCGCTGGGAGTGGGAGCGCAATCCCCTCGGGGTCGCGCTGCTGCCCGCCGGCCGGGCCTGGGACGTGCTGATCCTGCCGGGCGACCTCGGCTACCCGACGCTCGACGTCCTCACCCGCATCCTCGACCGGCCCGGTCCCGTCCTGGTCGACTTCGGCGACCATCGCACGGGCTTCTTCGTGCCGCCCGGGACCGCCGCGCGCTGGATCGGCACCGGCATCCGCAGCGCCGGGCCCGGCACCTGGATCGTGGTGCCCTACCCGGGCCTGTCCACCGGCGCGGTGCGCTGGCTGCTCCAGCCGGACGGCTCCGGCACGCTGACCGACCCGGCGCTGCTCGAACTGGCGATGCACGAGGCGGCGGCGGGCCGGGCGGCCGGGGGCGAGCAGGGGTGATCCGCCGAAAGCCTTGACAACGCGATTGGTCTGGACCAAGTTGGGCGCGCTCCACCCCTCCACTTCCCCCATGCCCGGAGGCACTTGTGGACCGCACCAGACCCCTGGCCGCCCTGATCACGGCCGCCGTCCTGGCCGTCCCCGGCATCACCGCGCTCTCGTCGGCCGCCCGTGCGGCCGACGCGAACCTCGCGGTGAACGGCGGCTTCGAGTCCGGCCTCGACGGCTGGACCTGCCCCACTGGACAGACCATCACCTCACCGGTGCACAGCGGCAGTCACGCGCTGCAGGCCACCCCGGCCGGCAACGACAACGCCCAGTGCGCCCAGACGGTGGCCGTGCAGCCGAACGCGCAGTACACGCTGACCGGTTACGTCCGCGGCTCCTACGTCTACCTCGGCGCGAGCGGCACCGGCACCACCGACGTCTCCACCTGGACCCAGTCCGCCCCCGACTGGCAGCAGCTCACCACCACCTTCCGCACCGGCGCCGCCACGACCGCGGTCACGATCTACACCCACGGCTGGTACGGCACCGGCGCCTACCAGGCCGACGACCTCACCCTCACCGGCCCCGGCGGCACGACCGGACAGCCGCCCGCCGCTCCGGCGGCCCCGGCGATCGGCACCGTCACCTCCACCACTGTCACCCTGTCCTGGCCGGCGGTGCCGGGCGCCACGGGATACGCCGTCTACCGCGACGGCACGAAGGACCGGGCGGTGACCGGCACGACGGCCACGGTGACGGGCCTGGCGCCGTCGACGCCGTACTCCTTCCAGGTCACCGCGGTCAACAGCGCCGGTGAGTCCGCGAAGTCGGCGGCCGTGACGGCGACGACCGGGGCGACGACGGGCGGCGGCAGCGGCGACCTCCCCGCGCACGCCCTGGTCGGCTACCTCCACGCGAGCTTCGCCAACGGCGCCGGCTACACCCGCCTCGCCGACGTCCCCGACAGCTGGGACGTCATCGACCTGGCCTTCGGCGAGCCCACCTCGGTCACCTCCGGGGACATCCGCTTCACCCGCTGCCCGCTCACCGAGTGCCCGAACGCCGAGTCCGACGCCGACTTCAAGGCGGCGATCAAGGCCAAGCAGGCGGCCGGCAAGAAGGTCCTGATCTCCATCGGCGGCCAGAACGGCCAGGTCCAGCTGACGACCACGGCGGCCCGCGACACCTTCGTCGCCTCCGTCTCCGAGATCATCGACGAGTACGGTCTCGACGGACTCGACGTCGACTTCGAGGGCCACTCCCTGTCCCTGAACGCCGACGACACCGACTTCCGGAACCCCAGGACCCCGGTGATCGTCAACCTGATCTCCGCGCTGAAGACCCTGAAGGCGAAGTACGGCGCCACGTTCGTGCTGACGATGGCCCCCGAGACCTTCTTCGTGCAGAACGGCTACCAGTACTACGGCACCGGCAAGTGGGGCGGCCAGGACCCGCGCTGCGGGGCGTATCTGCCGGTGATCCATGCCCTGCGCGACGACCTGACCCTGCTGCACGTCCAGGACTACAACTCGGGCCCGATCATGGGCCTGGACAACCAGTACCACTCCATGGGCGGCGCCGACTTCCACATCGCGATGACCGACATGCTGCTCACCGGCTTCCCCGTCGCCGGCGACCCCGCCCGCGTCTTCCCGCCCCTGCGCCCCGACCAGATCGCCATCGGCATGCCGGCCTCCACCGACGCGGGCAACGGCCACGTCACCCCCGCCGAGGTCACCAAGACCCTCGACTGCCTGACGAAGAAGACCAACTGCGGTCCCTACACCCCCCACGGCACCTGGCCGTCGCTGCGCGGCCTGATGACATGGTCGGTCAACTGGGACCGCTACGGCGGCGGGGAGTTCCAGCGGACGTTCGACGGCTACTTCGGCTGATCACCCGCCACAGTGCCGTCAGCAGGACGGTGGCCAGGCACCAGCTGGCCACCACGTCCAGCGGCCAGTGGTAACCCCTGATCAGAAGTCCGGTGGACACGGCCAGGACGAGGGCCGTGCACGCGGCGACGGTGACGCGGCGGCCGGCGGGGGAGCGGAGCCAGGGCAGCACGAGCAGGGCCGTGGCGCCGTAGGCCACCGCGGCCGTCGCCGTGTGGCCGGACGGGTAGTAGCCGACGGCCGGGGGCATGACCGGGGTGGCGGGGCGGGCGGTCCATTCCTTCAGGGGCACGACCAGGGCCGGGACCAGCGCCATGGTGAGCGCCGCCGCGGCCGGCGGGAGCCACCAGCGGTCCAGGCCGGCCAGCCGGCCGCGCCAGGCGGCGCAGCCCACCGCCAGAGCCAGCACCGGCACCGCGACCTGGACGTTGCCGAGGTCGGAGAGCAGCTCCCAGAAGCGGTCGGGGTGCACGATGTCGCCGCTGAGGTGCTCGTCCACCGTGAGCAGCGGGCCGTCGGTGACGACCTGCCAGGTGGCGAGGGCGAAGAGCAGGACCGGCAGGAGCAGCAGAAGCATGACGCCCATGATCCGTCAGCGGACGGCGGGCCGGCGGGAAAAGGAGGCGGCCGCCCCGGAACAGGGGGGGGCGTTCCGGGGCGGCCGAACTGACCGGAACGTCGCGCGCCCCGGGGGGTTTGGGGCGGGCGACCGTCCGATCGGTGAGGAGATCCGGAGCCCTGGGGCTCCATCTGTGTGCGCGAGGCACGACCAGGTCGAAGCTGGGGAGGCCTCGGCCTGAGATCACCCACAGTCCCCTGTGGGTGGGGGTGTATCTCTCATCTGGGTAGAACCTACGACAGCCGGTGCGTGGCGAACAGCAGGAACGGCCACCTGCCATCCACCTCGCACACGTTCTTCACACCCTCTGCCGCAGGGCCGCCGGACGTGCGCACGACGTGCGTGCGGACCTCGTACTCAGATGCGGGTGAAGGCCTGCTCGATGATGTCGAGGCCCTCGTTCAGCAGGTCGTCGCCGATGACCAACGGCGGCAGGAAGCGCAGCACGTTGCCGTAGGTGCCGCAGGTCAGGACCAGCAGGCCCTCCTGGTGGCAGGCCTTGGCCAGGGCGGCGGCCGCCTCGGCGTTCGGCTCCTTGGTGGCGCGGTCCTTGACCAGCTCGATGGCGATCATCGCGCCACGGCCACGGATGTCGCCGATGATCTCGAACTTCTCGGCCATGGCGGTGAGGCGGGACTTCATGATCGCCTCGATGTTCTTCGCCTTGGCGTTGAGGTCGAGCTCCTTCATCGTCTCGATCGCGCCGAGCGCACCGGCGCAGGCCACCGGGTTGCCGCCGTAGGTGCCGCCCAGACCGCCCGCGTGCGCGGCGTCCATGATCTCGGCGCGGCCGGTCACGGCGGCCAGCGGCAGACCGCCGGCGATGCCCTTGGCGGTGGTGATCAGGTCCGGGACGATGCCCTCGTCCTCACAGGCGAACCACTGACCGGTGCGGCAGAAGCCGGACTGGATCTCGTCGGCGACGAAGACGATGCCGTTGTCGTTGGCGAACTTCACGATCTCCGGCAGGAAGCCCTTGGCGGGCTCGATGAAGCCGCCCTCACCCAGCACCGGCTCGATGATGATCGCGGCCACGTTGTCCGCGCCGACCTGCTTGGTGATCTGGTCGATGGCCTGCTTGGCGGCCTCGGGTCCGCAGTTGTCCGCACCGGTGGGCCAGCGGTAGCCGTAGGCGACCGGGACGCGGTAGACCTCGGGGGCGAACGGGCCGAAGCCGTTCTTGTACGGCATGTTCTTCGCCGTCAGCGCCATGGTGAGGTTGGTGCGGCCGTGGTAGCCGTGGTCGAAGACGACGACGGCCTGACGCTTGGTGTACGCGCGGGCGATCTTGACGGCGTTCTCGACGGCCTCGGCGCCGGAGTTGAACAGCGCCGACTTCTTCGCGTGGTCACCCGGCGTGAGCTCGGCCAGCGCCTCGGCGACGGCCACGTAGCCCTCGTACGGGGTGACCATGAAACAGGTGTGGGTGAAGTCGGCGAGCTGCGCGGAGGCGCGGCGGACCACGGCCTCGGCGGAGGCGCCGACGGAGGTCACGGCGATGCCGGAGCCGAAGTCGATCAGGCTGTTGCCGTCGACGTCCTCGATGACGCCGCCGCCGGCGCGCGTGACGAACACCGGCAGCGTGGAGCCCACGCCCTGCGCGACCGCGGCGAGACGGCGGGCCTGAAGCTCCTGCGACTTCGGGCCGGGGATGGCGGTGACGACGCGGCGCTCCTGCGGAAGTGCGGTCATGCGGGGCTCCTGGGGGTCTTGCGGATGCTTGCCTTCTTTTCTCGCAGGCTAAGACGGGGAAGGAGGGGCGGGCATGCTCCATGTGGGCGTTGTCGGGGGTGCCCGTTGTCCGCGATGGATATACAGGTGAGGGCGGCCGGCGATGCGGGACCGGCCGCGCACTCGGTGAACTCCCTTGGCGGGGGCGTTAGATTGGCTCGCTAGTGGTCGACGGAACGGCTGGTCAGGGGGCAGGGGCGATGGAGAGCGACGGGACGCACGAGGCGCGGGGCGCCGGGCCGGGTGCTCAGCCGGGCGCCCGGTCAGGCACCCACGCGAACCCGGTGCCGCGCCCGGCCGGGCCGCCGCAGGTGCCGGGGGCCGCTGGGCCTTTTGGGGCCTCCGGGGTGCCACCACGGCCGGCACACGCACCGGGGCAGGCCCCGGTGCCCGGGCAGGTACCGGGGCAGCCCCCCGCGTCCCCCGTCGCCGAGTGGCTGGACGCGCCGCGCCCGGACGCCGAGCCCGGGATCTGGCGGCTCGGCTACCGCCGCCCCGACCCCGGCACCGGCCGCGAGCGGCTCGCCCCCGTCACCCTCGTCGGCATGGCCGTCCCGCTGGTCATCGGGCTGCTGCTGTGGTCCCTGTGGCGGCACGGCAGCCTCCCCTACCAGTGGAGCCTGCTGCGCCTGGTCACCCCCGACGACTGGTGGTGGGGCGGCACCTTCGCCTCCCCCAAGGGCTGGCAGGGCGCCGAGGCCACCGTCGTCTACGGCGGCACCTTCTTCGGCGTGCTCGTCTACGCCATGGGCCGGCTCGGCAGCTGGCCCGGTGTCGTCCGGCACATCGTGGCCCGCCGCCCGCAGCCCGCCCGCGCCCTGCTCGCGCTGCTGTTCGCCCTGGTCGCCCTGAGCTTCGTCTTCCCCAGCGCCTTCCCCGGCGTCGGCTGGGACGCGCTGCCCGTCGTAGGGCCGGTGTTCTCCCTGGTCGCGCTGGTCACCGGCGGCTACGACGTCTTCACCTCGCCCTGGGTCACCGACCTGCTCTACGCCGTCATCACCGCGCTCGTGGTGTGGCCCTTCGCCCGCCTCGGCGCCTGGCTGCCCTACGCCAGGGAACGGCTCGGCGCCCGCCGCGAGGCGCAGACCACCGCCGTACCCGACAAGCCGGTGCCGCCCACCCAGTGGCCCGCCCTGCGCGAGGCCGGCCAGCACCAGGCCGCCGATCTGCTCACCGCCGACGTGCTCGCCGGGCGGATGAACGACGTCGACTGTGCCCGGCTGGAACACGCCTGGCGGCGGGCGCGCGGCCGGGGCCGCCTCGCCGAGTTCACCGACGCCGTCCTGCGCCACGGCTCCGCCGCGCTCACCCACCCCTCCGGCACCCGCGACCTGCCCGCCCGCACCGCCCGGCACGACCTGCGCGCCGGGCAGGTGCGCATCGGCCGCTGGGTCGCGGGGGAGCGCACCCCCCTCGCGTACGGCGACGCCGGCGCCGCCCTGGACCCGGCCGCCCTCGGCACCTCCCTGCTCGTCGTCGGCCCATCCGGCGCCGGCAAGACCCGGCAGTTGACCGCACCCCTCGTCGAGTCCCTCGCCCTGCAGGCGCTGACCGGGCAGTGCGCCGTCGTCGCGGTGGGCGCCGGATGCGGACCCGACGCCTCCTTCGACGTGGTGGTCCGCATCGGCGACCCCGCCTCCGTGCACGACCTCGACCCCTACGCCGGCGCCACCGACCCAGACGAGGCCGCGTCCCTGCTCGCCGAGGCGCTCGCCGGCGACCTTGACACCGTCGGAGCCCAGCGCGCCGCGACCGCGCTGGCCCAGCTGCTCGGGCCGTACCGGGCCGCCTACGGCGTCTTCCCCACCCTGCCCGTGCTGCGCGAACTGCTCGCCGGGGAGCCCACGCCGCTGACCGACCTGCGCGCCGCCCTGGCCGAGGAGCGGCACGCCGTGATGCGGCGCGAGCTGGACGCCCGGGTCCGCCAGTCCGGCACCCCCGGTGACCCCGGGCTCGCGCTCGCCGACCGGCTCGCCCTGCTGGACCGGCCGGTGTTCGCGGAGTTCTTCGGCGCGGGCGGCGACACGATCCAGCCGTTCTCGCTGCGCTCCCTCGCCCACCACCCGCTGCGCGTGCGCATCGATCTGCCCGAGCACGGGCACGAGGAGGCCGCCCGGCTGCTCACCCGGCTGGTGCTCGCCCAGTTCACCGCCGTCGCGCGGGAGAGCGGCCGCGACCACTTCGCCTGCCTCGTCCTGGACGACGCCACCGGCGCCGTCACCGCCGAGTCCGTCCGCCGCATCCAGCGGCTGCGCTCGCAGAACGCCGGCGTGGTCCTCGCGCTGCGCACCGTCGCCGACGTGCCCGAGGCGCTGCACGGGCCGCTGTACGCCGCCGTCGGGTGCCGTATGGCCCTGTCGGGGGTCAGCACCTGGGACGGCAGCCGGTTCGCCGGGGCCTGGGGTACCGAGTGGGTGGAGACCCGGGACGTCGCCCAGCACACCGTCTTCGCCGACCAGCCCATGACCCGCGCCCTGCACGCGCTGCGCAAACTGGTCACCGGCAAGGCCGTCACCACGGAGGCGGTCACCGTCCGGCAGGTCGAGCGGGAGCGGTGGTCGGCCTCCGAGCTGGCGCACTCGGTGCCGCCGGGGCACGCCGTGCTGTCGCTGACCACGGTGACGGGCGAGCACGCCCCGCCGCTGCTGGTGGACCTGCGCGGCTGACGTCACCGCCGGCCTCACGACCTCACGGCTGCTCCCACCGCTGTCCGGAACTCCCGGACGGCGGCGCGCGGCGACCGTACGGTGAGGCAGAATCGACATAGGTCGTTCATACGTGGCGGCCAAAGGATCACAGCGATCACAGCGCTCCCACGACATCCGCAGACCTGCCGCAGACCTGAAGGTCCCATGCCCCTGACGCTCGCCTCCCTCGTCCACCACTCCGCGCTCAAGCTGACCGTGCGGGCGGGCGAGGACCGCCTGGACGTGCCCGTGCGCTGGGCGCACGTCAGCGAGCTCGCCGACCCCGTCCCGTACATGGACGGCGGGGAGCTGCTGCTGATCACCGCGCTGAAGCTGGACGCCGAGGACCCGGAGGCGATGCGGCGGTACGTGCGGCGGCTGGCCGGCGCGGGCGTGGTCGGCATCGGCTTCGCCGTCGGCGTCAACTACGAGGAGACCCCGAAGGCCCTGGTCGACGCCTGTGCCGACGAGGGCCTGCCGCTGCTGGAGGTGCCGCGCCGCACGCCCTTCCTGGCGATCAGCAAGGCCGTGTCGGCCGCGATCGCCGCCGACCAGTACCGGGCCGTCACCGCCGGCTTCGCCGCCCAGCGCGAGCTGACGAAACAGGCCCTGAACTCCGGCCCCGAGGGGCTGCTCGCCGCGCTCGCCGCGCAGGTCGACGGCTGGGCGGCGCTGTACGACGCCTCCGGTGCCGTCGTCGCCACCGCGCCCGACTGGGCCGTACGCCGGGCGGCCCGGCTCACCCCCGACGTGGAGCGGCTGCGCGAGCGGCCCGCCCCCGCCTCCTCCGTGGTCGGCGGCCCGGACCACGAGGACCGCGTCGAACTGCACTCCCTCGGCACCGGCCGCCGCCCCCGCGCCGCCCTCGCCGTCGGCACCGCCGCCACCCTCGGCACCGCCGAGCGCTACGCCGTGCACTCCGCGATCGCCCTGCTCACCCTCACCACCGAGCGCTCCCGCTCGCTGCACGCCGCCGAGCAGCGGGTCGGCACCGCCGTGCTGCGCATGCTGCTCGCCGGGGAGCCCGACCACGCGCGGGCCGTCGCCGGGGACCTGTACGGGACGCTGCTGGACGCGCCGTTCCGGGTGATCGTCGCCGAGTCGGCGTCCGCCTCCGCCGCCCGGGCCCATGCCGACGCCCACGCGCACGTGACGGCTACGAAACCGGCCCCCGCCGGGCCCGCGGCCGCCGTGGACTCCTCGGGCGACCCGCTCGGCGGCCTCGCCGAGACCGTCGAGGCGGCCGCCGCCCGCGCCGGTGAGGCCGTGCTCGTCGTCCCCGACGGGGAGCGCCTCGTGGTGCTCGCCACCGACGGCGGCGCGGCCGTCGGCGCCTGCACCGCGTACGCGGCGGCCCTGGAGGCGGGACGCGCCACGGAGCCGCACGAGCAGGCCGGCGGCGAGGACGACGAACTGATCGTGGGCCTGTCCGCGCCGTCCGGGCCGATCGCGGCCGCCGCCGCGTACAAGCAGGCCGAACAGGCGCTGTCGGTCGCCCGCCGGCGCGGCAGGGTGTGCGTCGAGCACGAGCATCTGGCGTCCGGGTCGGTGCTGCCGCTGCTCGCCGACGACGCGGTCAAGGCGTTCGCCGACGGCTTGCTGCGGGCGCTGCACGAGCACGACGCGACGGGCCGCGGCGACCTGGTGGCCTCCCTGCGTGCCTGGCTGTCCCGGCACGGACAGTGGGACGCGGCCGCCGCCGACCTGGGCGTGCACCGGCACACGCTGCGCTACAGGATGCGCCGCGTGGAGGAGATCCTCGGCCGCTCCCTGGACGACCCGGACGTCCGTATGGAGCTGTGGCTGGCGCTGAAGGCGACATCGACCGAATAGTCGTACGCCAAAGCGGCGTACGCGCGCCGCCGACTGCTACGGGTCGGACAAACGACCCCCGCCCGCCCCGGCCCTACGGTGGTCTCGAAAGCACGCACACCCCCTACGCGGAAGGGCCGGGACTCGCACATGACTTCCACCCACGCCTTCTGGCTCGCCGGCCGCCAGGCCACCGGCGACGACACCTTCGACGTCAGCTCCCCGTGGGACGGCCGGCTCGTCGGCACGGTCGCCGTGCCCACCGAGGCGCAGGTCGAGGAGGCCGTGGCCGCCGCGTACGCCGTGCGGGACGAGTTCGCCGCCACCCCGGCGCACGTACGCGCCGCCGCTCTGGACCACGTCAGCAAGCGGCTCGTCGAGCGCACCGAGGAGATCGCCCAGCTGATCTCCGCCGAGAACGGCAAGCCGATCAAGTGGGCCCGCGGCGAGGTCGGCCGTGCCGTGTCCGTGTTCCGCTTCGCGGCCGAGGAGGCCCGCCGCTTCAACGGCGGCGACGGCCAGCGCCTCGACACCGACGCCGGCGGCCAGGGCCGTCTGGCGATCACCCGCCGCTTCCCGAAGGGCGTCGTGCTCGGCATCGCGCCGTTCAACTTCCCGCTGAACCTGTGCGCCCACAAGGTCGCCCCCGCGATCGCCGCCGGCGCCCCGATCATCCTGAAGCCGGCCCCCGCCACCCCTCTGTCGGGCCTGATCCTCGGCGAGCTGCTGGCCGAGACGGACCTGCCGGCCGGCTCCTGGTCGATCCTGACGGTCCCGAACGACCGCATGCCCGCCCTGGTCAAGGACGAGCGCCTGCCGGTCATCTCCTTCACCGGCTCCGACAAGGTCGGCTACGCCATCATGGACTCGGTGCCGCGCAAGCACTGCACCCTGGAGCTGGGCGGCAACGGCGCGGCCGTCGTGCTCGGCGACTGGGCGAGCGACGAGGACCTGGACTGGGCCGCGACCCGCATCGCGACCTTCTCCAACTACCAGGGCGGCCAGTCCTGCATCTCGGTGCAGCGCGTGATCGCCGACGCGTCGGTGTACGACCGCCTGCTGCCGCGCATCGTCTCGGCCGTCGAGGCGCAGGTCACCGGTGACCCGTCCGACGACAAGGTGGACGTCGGCCCGCTGGTCAGCGAGGACGCCGCCAAGCGCGTCGAGTCCTGGGTCGACGAGGCCGTGGCGGCCGGCGCGAAGCTGCTCGCGGGCGGCAAGCGCGACGGCGCCTCCTACGCGCCGACCGTCCTCGCCGAGGTCCCGGCCGACGTCACGATCGCCTGCGAGGAGGTCTTCGGGCCGGTCCTCACCGTGCAGAAGGTCGACGGCGAGGCCGAGGCTTTCGCCGCGGTCAACAGCTCCAAGTTCGGCCTCCAGGCGGGCATCTTCACGCACGACCTGCAGACCGCCTTCCGCGCCCACCGCGCCCTCGAGGTCGGCGGCGTCGTCATCGGCGACGTCCCCTCCTACCGCGCCGACCAGATGCCGTACGGCGGCGTCAAGCAGTCCGGCGTGGGCCGCGAGGGCGTCCGCTTCGCGATGGACGACTACACCTACGAGCGGGTCCTGGTCCTGACGGGCATCGCCCTCTGACCGACCCCTCCCCAGGCCAACGGCCTCAGCCCACTGTGCGGGGGCTGAGGCCGTTGTCGTCCCCGCGTGCGAGGGCGGCCCGGCAGGCGCTGCTCCCCCGTGGCTGCGTAGGATCAACGGCCATGATCCACAGCAGGCTGGGCGACCTCATCGCCACCGGTCTGACCGACCGCCTCGACCGGCGCGACCGTATGCTCCTGGAGCGTCGTGCGGGTATCAAGTCCGCCGGGGACAAGCCCTTCCCGCTGGATCCTCGCGGCTGGTGGTACGCGGTGCCCGGTGAGACGTACGACGGGGCCTTCGAGGCGCTCGGTCTGCACGACCGGTTCCCGGTCACCATGGACGAGGGTGCCGACGTCGAGGACCTGCCCTTCCGCGAGGATGCGGTCCCTGCTTTCATCACTCCCGAACTGGACGGCTGGCGGCTGGTCTTCGGCAATCTGCCCGACCTGATCGGCCTCGACTGGGACGCGTGGATGGCCGCGGCGGAGCGGCTGAGTGCCCTGTGCGGCGAGGCCCAGATGTTCTACGAGGACGGAGCCGGCGGCACCTGCCTCTGGGTGGTCGCCCGCGAGGGCCGCATCCGCCGGCGCTGCGCGGCGCAGAACGACGCGGACTGCGTCGGCGACCCGTTCCCCTGGGAGGAACACGACGGCACGACGACGGTGGCCCGGGCGTGCGGACGGCTGTCCGTCGACCCCGGCCTCGTCGGTGCGTCCACGCGTATGCGCGGCCACGGCTGGCTCGCGCTCAGCCGGCCGGGCATCGGCCACGAGAACCTGAACGCCCTCGTGCGGCTCTGAGCCGGCCGGCTTCGCCCAGGAGGCAACCCCGGGGCGGTCGGACTCACCTGGTGAAGCCGAGGCGCGCGAGGCGCAGGGTGCCGTGCAGGGTGAGGCGCAGGTCGTGGACTCCTGCCGTGGCGAAGGCGGCCGTCAGTCGCGTGTAGGCGTACGGGTCACTGCCGTCCGCCTCCAGCACGGCGAGCAGTGACCCGCCGTGCACCGAGATCTCCAGCCGGCCCTCGCCGGCCGCCTCCGCCGTCACCTCCCGCACTCCGTCCGGTCCGAAGTCGCAGGCCCGGAAGAGGAGTTCCGCCGGGGAGTCCGGCGCCGGCGTCACCGCGTCGCCCGAGGTCTTCGTCCGGTCCACGATCTGCGCGCCGCTCTGCTCGTCGAAGTCGGCCGCGTCCAGGCCCCGTTCGCGGACCGGGCGAGGGGCCGCGGGCTCGCCGTCCAGCCGAAGTGCCGTCCGCAGCCGGATGTCCTCGCTGGAGGCGCCG
This sequence comes from Streptomyces sp. NPDC014006, assembly GCF_043088925.1. Lineage (NCBI taxonomy): Bacteria > Bacillati > Actinomycetota > Actinomycetes > Kitasatosporales > Streptomycetaceae > Streptomyces > Streptomyces sp. NPDC014006. The sequence goes on from NZ_JBICAJ010000012.1 coordinate 243,257, forward strand.
ACCAGGATCTCGTACGGTCCCGGTTCCAGGCGCCATTCACCGTGCGCCACGTCCCAGAACGCGAGCGCGGACAACGGGACGTCGAAGCACACCTCCGCCGTCTCGCCCGCGGCCACGGTGAGACGACGGTGGGTCAGCAGCTCCCGCCGCGGCCGCGGCACCGACGGTTCCACGGCACGGCCGTACAGCTGGGCCACCTCGTCCGCGGGACGCGCCGAGGTGTTGGTCACCGTGAAGGACACCCGCAGCGTGTCGTCCGCGACCGACGTCCGCAGGTCACCGTAGGCGAAGGACGCGTACGACAGGCCGTGCCCGAAGGGGAACAGCGCGGTGCCCTCGAAGTAGAGGTACGTCTGGCGGGAGCCGATCACGTCGTAGTCCAGCAGGTCGGGCAGGTCGGCGTCGTCGGCGTACCACGTCTGCGGGAGGCGGCCCGCGGGGGAGACGTCCCCCGCAAGGACGCGGGCCAGGGCGGTGCCCGCCGCCTGGCCGCCGTGCGCCGTCCACAGCACCGCCGGCAGCCGCTCCCCGTCCAGCGCGTACGGGTACGCCGACACCAGCGCGAGCACCGTGCGCGGATTGGCCTCCCGGGCCGCATGCAGCAGCCGTTCCTGCTGGGCGGGCAGCCTGAGCGTCGTGCGGTCCTCGGTCTCGCGGCCGTTGATGTGGGGATCGTTGCCCGCCACCAGTACGACCACGTCGGCCCGCGCCGCGGCCCGGGCCACCTTGTCCTCGCCGCGCTCGGTGACGACCACGGTGAAGATCTCCGGGTTCTCCGCGGCAACCTTCACGCCGTCGGCGGCGACCGTGACATGGCGACCCGTTCCCAGGTGACGCAGGAGGTGACCGTCGCCATGCGGTTCCAGGCGGAACGTCTCCTGGACGACCCAGCCGCCCGGCTGGTCGGCGGAGGCGCGGAGGTAGCCGTCCTCGGCGACGGACAGGTAGCGGCCGTCGGCCGCGCGCAGCGTCAGGACGCCCTCGCCCCAGTCGACGAGGGCCAGTTCGCTGCCCACGGGGGACGCGGTCAGCGGCGGCAGGTCCGTACGGCCGGCCAGCAGCGCCGGGTCGAGCGCACCCACCGCCCAGGGCGCCTCCGCACCGGCATCGTCCGCCTCCGGCACCTGGAGGAACGCTCCCCCGGAGGTCCGCAGCCGTACCCGGTCCACGCCCTCCGCGAACTCCACCCTCTCCGCCCCGAACCGCTCGTGCAGCCCCTCCAGCGGAGTGGACCGGTGCAGGAGCGTGCCGCTGTACCAGTCGAGCTTGCACTCGTCGACGAGCAGCCCCACCACCGCGATCCGGGTGCCGGCGGCCAGCGGCAGCAGCCCGTCGTTGCGCAGCAGCACGATCGCCTGCTCGGCCGCCTCCCGCGCCAGCTCCCGGTGGCCCGGCGTGTCGAAGGCGCCCGCGTCCTCGTACCCGTCGAACTCCCCGAGCCGGAACCGGACGGAGAGCTGGCGGCGGACGGCTGTGTCGATGTCCGCTTCCGTCAGCAAGCCTCGCGCATACGCCTTCTCCACCCGCGCCACGATCTGCGTCGCGTCCGTGCCGTGGTCGGTGAAGCTGTCGACGCCCGCCTTCAACGCGGCCGCCGTCGCCTCCTCGTGGGTGGCGAAGTAGCGCTCCGAGTCGACCAGGTTGGACGGCGCGCCCGCGTCGGAACAGACCAGCAGCTCCTCGTCCGTCCAGCGCCGCAACTGCTCGTTCAGATACGGCGATACGTGGTTGGGGCGGCCGTTGACCAGGTTGTACGCCGGCATCACCCCGGCCACCGCGCCCGCCTCGACCGTCTCGCGGAAGGCGCGCAGGTCGTATTCGTGCAGCACGCGCGGCCGCACCGAGCTGGAGGTGGTGTCCCGCCGTGTCTCGTTGTTGTGGGCGAGCCAGTGCTTGAGGACGGGCGCGGTGCGCCAGTACACCGGGTGGTCACCGCGCAGGCCGTGGGTGTAGGCGGTGGCGATGGCGGAGGTGAGCTTCGGATCCTCCGAGTAGCCCTCCTCGCCCCGGCCCCACAGCGGGTGGCGCAGCAGATTGACCGTCGGGGCCCAGACGTTGAGGCCGACGCGCTCGTCACGGGCGCGCATCGCCCGGACCTCCTTGGACACGGCCTCGCCGACCCGGCGCACCAGCTCGGGGTTCCAGGTCGCGCCGAGGCCGACGGCCTGCGGGAAGACCGTCGCCGGGCCCATCCAGGCCACGCCGTGCAGCGCCTCCTGCCCGGTGCGGAACGCGGCGACGCCGAGCCGCGGCACGGCGGGCGCGAACTGGTGCAGGAAGGAGATCTTCTCGTCCAGGGTGAGGCGGCCCAAAAGGTCCTCGACGCGCTTGCCCATCGGCACCGGCGGGTCGCGGAAGGGCAGGGCCGGAGTGATGTCAGCGGTCATGTGAAGTCCCCTTCTTCGAAGCGCTTCGATGCTCTTCGGCTGGGTCGCTCGCTGTCAAGGGACCGCGACATGACTCTTGTGCGCCCCCGGGCCGTCACTTAACCTCGCTGCAACATCGAAGCGCTTCGACATCGGGTAGCCGCTGTGAAGTCCGCTTCCGCCTCAGCCAGTTCAACCGGTTCACGCAGTTCCCTGAAGGGTTGACGCAATGACGCCGAACGCCGCCTCCGCTGCCTCCGGGACCAGCCGGAGAAGCTTCCTCGCCTCCACCGCGGCCGCCACCGCAGCGGTAGCCGGGGGCATGCCGCTCCTCGCCGCCTGCGGCGGTTCGGACAGCGGCTCGCGCGAGGGAACCACGTCGGGCAAGAACGCCGGGAAGATACTTCCGGCGTACGTCGCCGGCAGCGTGGTGGCGCCCGACATCCCCTCCAAGAACGGCTCCGCGATCGGCTTCACCGGCAAGCTCGACCTGGCCGGGCTGAAGACGTCGGTGCCCAAGAAGCTCGGCAGGGGCGGCAAGGTCACCGTCATGTCGCCGTTCTGGGGCTCCCCGCCGAAGAACGACAACGCCTACTACCGGGCGATGAACGACCTGATCGGCGTCGACGTCCGGTGGCAGAACCAGGACGGCAACACCTACGAGCAGAAGCTCGGCGCGGTCCTCGCCTCCAGCGACGTCCCGGACGTGGTCGTCGTCCCCGGCTGGAACATGAACGGCAAGATCCCGAGCGCCGTCATCGGCAAGTTCGCCGACCTCGGCCCTTACCTGTCCGGGGACGCCGTCAAGGACTACCCCAACCTCGCCGCGATCCCCACGGACGCCTGGCAGCGCTCCCTCTTCGGCGGCAAGCTGCGCGGGCTGCCCATGCCCGCCTCCTACGTGCCCAACATCGTTCCCCTCTACCGCAAGGACATCTTCGACAAGGAGGGCTACGAGATCCCGCGCTCGGCGGACGAGTTCCTGGCGCTGGCCAAGGAGATCACCAACGCCAAGGCCAAGCGCTGGGCCTGCCTCGACATGAAGTGGACCGCCTTCCAGGCCTTCGGCGTGCTCTCCGGCGGCGAGAAGCCGCTCGGCTGGAACCTGGTCGACGGCAAGCTGATCAACCGCATCGAGACCGAGGAGTTCCTCGAAGCCCTGGAGTGGACCCGCAAGCTCTTCGCCGCCGGGGTCGTGCACCCCGACGCCCGGCTGGGCAAGAGCCAAGCCACCGACCCGGGGCCCAAGTTCGCGGCGGGCGAGTTCCTCATCTACGCCAACGACATCTCGCAGTGGTGGAGCCGCGCCGCCGAACAGGCCAAGCAGAACCCGGCCTTCCGGATCTGGGGCATGGACGTCTTCGGCCATGACGGCGGCCGTCCCACCCTGTGGGCCACGCAGCCGGCCAACATCTTCGCCTTCGTCAACAAGAAGGCGTCCGAGCCGGTCGTCCGCGACGTGCTGGCCCTCGCCAACGTCACCGCCGCGCCGTACGGCACCAAGGAGTACATGCTCACCAACTACGGCGTCGAGGGCACCCACTACACGGTCAAGGACGGCACCCCGGTCAAGACCGACCAGGGCAACATCGACGTGATGAACGCCTACGTGATGGTCGCGAGCCCCGCCGCGACCATCGCCCACCCCGACTTCCCCGACGTCGCCAGGGGACAGGTGGAGTGGCAGCAGCGGATGGGCGCCTTCACCAGGAAGTCGTCCTTCTACGGCATGCAGATCACCGAGCCCGGCCGCTACACCAGCCTCGGCAACGACTTCGAGCAGCTGGAGGACGACATCGTCCGCGGCCGCAAGAAGATCGGCGACATGCAGCAGGCCGTCTCCGACTGGAAGAGCAAGGGCGGCGACGAACTGCGCGACTGGTACAAGAAGATCCTCGACGAGAACGGCCCGGCCAACTGACCCGCCGCCTTCAGGCAAGGAGAACGGCCGTGTCCCACAGCACGGTGCCTCGGAGCAGGTCCGAGGCCGAGACAACGGCGCACACGTCGGTGACGGCCCGTGGTGCCACCGGGTCCGGGGGCGAGGGGCCGTCGGGGAAGGTGAGTTTCCGGACCAGGTTCCGCCGCGACCGTCTGCTGCTCCTGATGACGCTCCCGGCCCTGCTGCTGGTACTGCTCTTCAACTACGTACCGATCCTCGGCAATGTCGTCGCCTTCCAGGACTACGACCCCTACATCAGCGACAACGGCGTCGTCTCCCTCCTCCACAGCCCCTTCGTCGGCCTGGAGAACTTCCGGCGGATCTTCGAGGATCCGGACTTCTGGAGCGCGGTCCGCAACACCCTGGTGCTGTTCGCGCTCCAGCTCGTGCTGTACTTCCCGGTCCCCATCCTGCTCGCGCTGCTCATCAACAGCGTGGTCAGGCCCCGGGTGCGGGCCGTCGCGCAGGCCGTGCTCTACCTGCCGCACTTCTTCTCGTGGGTGCTCGTCATCGCCGTCTTCCAGCAACTGCTCGGCGGCGCGGGGCTGCTGTCCCAGCTGCTGCGCCAACACGGCTACGACGGCCTCGACATCATGAGCGACCCGAGCACGTTCAAGTTCCTCATCACCGCGCAGGGCGTGTGGAAGGACGCCGGCTGGGGGATCATCGTCTTCCTCGCCGCCCTCGCCTCCGTCAGCCCCGATCTGTACGAGGCCGCCGCGATGGACGGCGCCGGCCGCTGGCGCCGCATCTGGCACGTCACGCTGCCCGCGCTGCGCCCGGTGATCGCGCTGCTGCTGGTGCTGCGGGTCGGTGACGCGCTGACCGTCGGCTTCGAGCAGATCCTGCTGCAACGCGATGCGGTCGGACCGGGGGCGTCGGAGGTGCTCGACACCTTCGTGTGGTGGAACGGCGTGCGCAACCAGGACTTCGGCTACGCGGCCGCCGCCGGGCTGGTCAAGGGCGTCGTCAGCATCGGCCTGGTCCTCGCCGCGAACAAGGTGGCCCATCTCATGGGCGAGCAGGGGGTGTACAAGAAATGACCGCCGTCATCGACGACCCCGGGCCCCGGCCGGTGGACCGGCCACACCGGTGGGCCGCGCCGCCCCGCCCGGTGTGGGAGGAGACCCCGACCCGGGCCGGACTCGCCGGCAAGGGACTGGTGCTCTCCCTCGCCTGCCTGGGCGTCCTCTTCCCGTTGTGGATCGTCGTCGTCACCAGCCTGTCCTCCCGGCAGACCATCGACGAGACCGGCGGCCTGGTCATGATCCCCAGGAGCGTCACCTTCGTCGCCTACCGGGAACTGCTCAGCGGCGGCCAGGTCACCCGCGCCGCGGTCATCAGCGTCCTGGTCACCCTCGTCGGCACGCTGTTCTCGATGACCGTGTCCGTGCTGTGCGCGTACGGCCTGTCCCGCAGCGGGTCGCTCGGCCACCGCTGGGTGCTGATGGTGCTGATGGCCACGATGTTCTTCAGCGCCGGCCTGATCCCCGCCTACCTGCTGGTGCAGACGCTCGGCCTGACCGACACCTACCTCGCGCTGATCCTGCCGAGCGCGGTGAGCGTGTTCAACATCCTGGTGCTGCGCGGCTTCTTCATGGGCATCTCGCCGGAACTCATCGACAGCGCGCGGATCGACGGGGCCGGTGACTTCCGCATCCTGTGGCAGATCGTCATGCCCCTGTCCCGCGCGGTCCTCGCGGTGATCACGCTGTTCTACGCCGTGGGCTACTGGAGCGCCTGGTTCAACGCCTCGCTGTACCTGAACGACCAGGACATGATGCCGCTGCAGAACGTCATGATCCAGCTGGTGCAGAAACAGGAGGCACCGGTCGGGCTGGGCCAGGCCATCAAGACGGGCGAGCTGTCGGGGCTCGCCGTGCAGATGGCGGTCATGGTCATGGCGCTGCTCCCGGTGGCCGTTCTCTCGCCCTTCGTCCAGAAGCACTTCAAGAAGGGCATGCTCACGGGCGCGGTCAAGGGCTGACCCGAGACCCGCGCCCCCTCGATCCGCCGCGGCCGACCTGCGCCTGCCCCGCGGTCGGCCGCGGCGACCCACGCCCCGTCCCTCCAGAGCCGCACAGAACGAGGTATGTCATGCACGCGACCCGTCCGAGCCGCCGGGCCTCTCTCCAGTACGGGGTGCCCGCATGACACCGTGGCGCAAGGGACCGGCCCTCGCCGACGCCACCCGCGGCCGCCTTCTCTTCGGCGGCGACTACAACCCCGAGCAGTGGCCCGAGGAGACCTGGCAGGACGACGTGCGGCTGATGCGCGAGGCCGGCGTCAACTCCGTCACGGTCGGCGTCTTCTCCTGGGCGAAGCTCGAACCGGAGCCAGGGGCACGGGACTTCGGCTGGCTGGACCGGCTCATGGACCTGATGCACGGCCACGGCATCGGCGTCGTCCTCGCCACCCCCACCGCCTCACCACCGCCCTGGCTGGGCCGCCTGTACCCGGACACCCTGCCCCGCGACGCCGACGGCCGCGTCGAGTGGTGGGGTGGCCGCCAGCACTTCTCGCACTCCAGCCCCACCTACCGCCGCTACGCCGCCGCCATCACCGAGGACCTGGCCGCCCGCTACGCCACCCACCCGGCCCTCACCATGTGGCACATCAACAACGAGTACTGCACCTTCGACCACGGCGACGAGGCAGCCGCCGCCTTCCGCCGCTGGCTGCGCGAGCGGTACGGCACCCTCGGCGCCCTCAACGAGGCCTGGGGCACCGCCTTCTGGAGCCAGGGCTACGACACCTGGGACGGCGTCCTGCCCCCGCGCCACGCCCACTACCTGAAGAACCCCACCCAGGTGCTGGACTTTCGCCGCTTCACCTCCGACATGCTCATGGAGTGCTTCACCGCGGAGCGCGACATCGTCGCCCGGCACACCCCGCACCTCCCGGTCACCACCAACTTCATGCCGCTGTGGGCCGGGCAGGACGCCTGGCGCTGGGCCCAGGAGGAGGACGTCGTCTCCGTCGACCTCTACCCCGACCCGCGCGACCCGCTCGGCGGCGCCCGTCACGGGGCGCTCGTGCAGGACATGACCCGTTCGCAGGCCCAAGGACCGTGGATGCTGATGGAGCAGGCGGCCGGAGCCGTCAACTGGCGCGGTGTGAACCACCCCAAGCCGCGCGGCCTGAACCGGCTGTGGTCCTTGCAGGCCGTGGCGCGGGGCGCGGACGCCGTCTGCTACTTCCAGTGGCGCCAGTCCCGGCAGGGCGCCGAGAAGTTCCACTCCGCGATGGTCGGCCACGCGGGGGAGGAGGGCCGGACGTACCAGGAGGTCAGACAGCTCGGCGCGGAGCTGGCCCGGCTCGGCCCGCACGTCACCGGCACCCCGGTCACGGCCGAGATCGCCGTCCTGCACGACTGGCACGCCTGGTGGGCCGGCGACCAGGAGGCCCGCCCGTCCACCCGCTTCGCCCAGCCCGACCTGCTGCACGCCTGGCACCGCGCCCTCGGCGAGGCCCACCTCACCACGGACGTCGTCCACCCCGAGCACGACCTGTCCGGGTACAAGGCGGTGTTCGTCCCGCAGCTCTACCTGCTCACCGACGCCGCGATCGAGAACCTCCTCGCGTACGTCCGCCGGGGCGCCACCCTGGTCTGCGGCTTGCACACCGGCGTCGCCGACCGGGACGACCGGATACGCCCCGGCGGCATGGACGCCCGGCTGCGCGAGCTGTTCGGTATCCGCGTCCTGCACGAGTGGTGGCCGCTGGAGACGGGGGAGACCGTCACCTGCGCGGGCTTCACCGGCGCCCCGGGGCCGGGGAGCGGCCTCGCCTGCGGGGACTTCGCCGGCACCCTGTGGTCGGAGGAGATCGAACCCGCCGACCCCGACGAGACGATCCCTTACAAGGGAGGCGAGCTCGACGGCCTGCCCGCCGTGCTGCGCCGGGGCCGCGCCTGGTACCTCTCCACGCTCCCCGAGCCCGACGCGCTGCGCGCCCTGCTCGCACGCATCGCCGCCGACGCCGGCGCCCGCCCGGTCCTGGACGGCCTCCCGGCGCACGTGGAGGCCGTACGCCGCGGTGACCTGCTGTTCCTGCTCAACCACAGCCGCGAGCCGGTCACCGTCGTCGTCCCCGGCACCCACGGCGAACTGCTGACCGGCGCGAGCGTCACGGGCGAGGTCACGCTCGGGCGCTACGGAGCGGCGGTGCTGAGGCGATGAGCGACACCCCGGTCCACGGCACCTGGGAGCCCGAACCCGCCGCCCGCTGGGAGGACGCCTTCCTGACCGGCAACGGCCGGCACGGGGCCCTGGTGCACGGCGATCCCGGCGACGACCGGATCATCGTCACCCACCACACCCTCGTCCGCCCGGGAGGCGGCGAGCGCGCCCGCCCACCGCGCCTCGCCGACCGGCTCCCCGCCCTCCAGGACCGGCTGCTGGCCGGTGACACCACCGCCGCCGAGGACTTCACCGACGGGCGGCCCCTGCAATGGGTGCAGCCCTTCCACCCCGCCTTCGCGATACGGCTGCGCAGCCGCGTGGGCGACCGGCGCAGCTATCGGCGCCGGCTCGACTTCACCACCGGCGAGGCCATCGCGCGGTGCGCCGACCGGACCAGCCGCGTCTTCGTCTCCCGCGCCGACGACGTGATCGTCCAGCACCTGACCGCGGTCTCACTCACCGTCGACGTCCACCTCGACCCGCGCCTGCCCGGCGCCCCCGCCACCCTGGCCGTCGGCCACGGCGCACTCCTCACCCCGCAGGGCGCCGACCTCAGCCTGCGCGCCCGCTATCCCGGCAGCGACCGCGCCTGTACCGGCGTCACCGTCCTGGCCGTCACCGGCGGCCGCACCACCCTCACCCCGCCCGGCGCCCGCATCGAGGGCGCCCGGGCCGTCCTGCTGCTCACCCGGGTCCGGCGGCACCGCGGCGAGCTGGACGTCACCGCCGAGACACGGGCCCTGCGCGAGCTGCCGTCGTCGTACGACGTCCTGCTCGGCCGGCATCTCGAGCGGCACCGCACCGCCTACACCCGGGTCACCCTCGACCTGGGTGCCGACCCGGCCGAACGCGCGCTGCCCGGCTCCGCGCTGCTCGCCCGCCCGCACAGCCCGGCCCTGCTGGAGCGGCTGTTCGCCGCCGGCCGCTACCACCTGCTGTCCTCCAGCGGCCTCAACCCGCCCCGCCTGACCGGCCTGTGGACCGGCACCTGGGACACGGCGTGGTCGGGGGCGTTCACCCACGACGCCAACCTCCCCCTGCAGACCGCCTCCGCCCCGGCCGCGGCGCTCCCCGAAGTGACCGACGCCCTCGCCTCACTGATGCATCGTCAGCTGCCGGACTGGCGGGAGAACGCCCGCGCGGTCTTCGGCGCCCGTGGGGTGGTCGCGCCCGCGCACAGCGACGGTGAGTCGGGACACTCGTACCACTTCAGCCGGGAGTACCCGCTGCACCTGTGGACCGCGGGCGCCGACTGGCTGCTCAAGGCCCTCGTCGACCACGACGACATCCACGGCGAGCGCGATGCGCGCACCGGCGCGGTCCTCGCCGAAGTGGCCCGTTTCTACGAGGACTTCCTCATCCGCACGGACGCCGACGGGCACCTGGTCGTCGTCCCGTCCTACTCGCCCGAGAACCGGCCCGCGAACGCGAGCTGGGGCGCGATCAACGCGGCCATGGACCTCTCCGCGGCCCGGCACGCCCTGCGCACGGCCGCCGCCTACCACCCGGGCACCGCCGACGCCGAGCGATGGCTCGCCCTCGCCGACCGGCTGCCCCCGCACCGGCTCAACGCCGACGGCGCGCTGGCGGAGTGGGCCTGGCCGGGGCTGGAGGACGCCTACGACCACCGCCACCTCAGCCACCTCTACGCCGTCTGGCCGCTGGACGAGATCAATCCCTACGACGCGCCCGGCCTGGCCGCAGCCGCCCACCGCGCCCTCGCCCTGCGCGGCGCCGAGAACGACTCCGCGCACGGGTATCTGCACCACGCGTTGATCGCGGCCCGGCTGCGCGACGCCGACCGGGTCGGCCGGGCCCTGGCCGCCGTCCTCGGGGGCGACTTCTTCCACACCTCTCTCATGAGCGCGCACTACCCGCGCCGCGACGTGTACAACGCCGACGCCGCGCACACCCTGCCCGCCGTGCTCGTCGAGGCGCTGGTGCAGTCCACGCCCGATCGGCTGGTCCTGCTCCCGGCGGTGCCGCCGAGCTGCCCGCAGGGCGAACTGCGCGGCGTGCGCACCCGGTTCGGCGCCCGGGTCGACCTCGCCTGGTCACCCGACGGAGCCCGGGCCGTCCTCACGCCGACCCGCACCGTCCGCGTCGAACTACGGACTTCCTCCGGCACCGAGCCGCTCGACCTGGTCGCCGGGGAAGACCGCGTCCTCACCCTGGGGACGTGGTGACTCGCAATTCCCCCCCCGTAGATCCCCCCACCCATGGAAGGGACACCATGGCCACACGTACAACGCGCCGGATCACCCTGGGCCTCCTCGCCCCCGCGCTGGCCCTCGGCGCCACCGTCGGCCTCGCCGCGGCCCCCGCCTCGGCCGCCGTCTGGAACTCCTGCGACCAGTGGGGCAGCACCATCCTGAACGGCTACACCCTCTACAACAACATCTGGGGATCCGGCGCCGGCAGCCAGTGCGTCTGGGCCAACTCCGGCACCAACTGGGGCGTCTGGGCGAACCACCCCGACACCGGCGGCATCAAGTCCTACCCCAACGCCAAGAAGGTGATCAACAAGCCGATCACCTCGCTGTCCTCGCTCACCAGCAGCTACCACGTCACGGTCCCGTCGGCCGGCGCGTACAACACCTCGTACGACATCTGGGACACCGACCACGACTACGAGATCATGCTCTGGGTCAACAAGACCGGAGCCGTCGGCCCGCTCGGCACCTCGCAGGGCAACGTCACGCTCGGCGGGCACACCTGGACGGTCTACAAGGGGAACAACGGCGCCAACGAGGTGTTCTCCTTCGTCCGCACCGCCAACTCCACCTCCGGCACGGTGAACATCCTGCCGGTCCTGAAGTGGATCAAGGACACCAAGGGCTGGTTCGGCAACGAGACCATCGGGGACGTGCAGTTCGGCTACGAGATCACCTCGTCCTCGGGCGGCCTCGACTTCGTCACCGACAACCTGACGGTGAGCGGCGGCTGACCGAAGGGTGCGGCCGGTCCCTCCCCTACGGGGCCGGCCGCACGGCTCAGGAAGGCGCCGGACCCGAACTCGACCGGACCGTCAGCTCCGGCGCGATCAGCACGACGTCGTCGCTGCCGCGTCCGTCCAGCTTGGCTACCAGCTGCTCGACGGCGTTGCGCCCCATCTCCTGCGCGGGCACGGCGACGGACGTCAGCCGCACCGAGCCCTGCGTCGCGACCTGGTCGGGGCAGATGGCCACCACCGACACGTCCTCCGGTACGGCACGGCCCTGCTGGCGCAGCAGCGCGAGCAGCGGCTCCACCGCCGCCTCGTTCTGCACCACGAACCCGGTGGTGCCGGGCCGCTCGTCGAAGATCCGGGCGAGCGTGGCCGCCATCGCGTCGTACCCGCCCTCGCTCGGGCGGTGCAGCACGCGCAGGCCCAGCGTACGTGCGCGTGAACGCAGCCCGTCCAGGGTGCGCTCGGCGAAGCCGGTGTGCCGTTCGTAGACGGCCGGCGCCTCGCCGATGACGGCGATGTCACGGTGGCCGAGCGCCGCCAGATGCTGAAGGCACAGCGCGCCCGTCGCGCCCCAGTCCAGGTCGACGCAGGTCAGACCGGTGGTGTCGGCGGGCAGACCGATCAGAACACTGGGCTGTCCGCTTCCGCGCAGCAGCGGCAGCCGCTCGTCCTCCAGCTGGACGTCCATCAGGATCATCGCGTCGGCGAGCCCGCTCCCGGTGACGCGGCGCACGGCGTCGGGGCCCTCCTCGCCGGTGAGCAGCAGTACGTCGTACCCGTGGGTGCGGGCGGTGGTGGCGACCGCGATGGCGATCTCCATCATCACCGGCACGTACATGTCGGTGCGCAGCGGGATCATCAGCGCGATGATGTTCGAGCGGCTGCTGGCCAGGGCGCGCGCTCCGGCGTTCGGGTGGTAGCCCAGCTCCCGGATGCTCTGCTCGACGCGCTGCCGGGTGGTCGCGGAGATGGACCGCTTGCCGCTGAGGACGTAGCTCACCGTGCTCGCCGAGACTCCGGCGTGCTGGGCGACCTCGGCGAGGGTGACCATCCGGTTCTCCAAGCGATGTGAAGCGCTTCGACGGCGCTCGCGGTGGACAGATGTGATCAGGGTACTTCGACCCTAGTCTGCCTCTGAGTCCGGTGTCCAGATGTGGTGTCGAAGCGCTTCGACGCCGCCCCAGTACCCGCAGCTCGCTCGGCCTCTGCCGCACCCGCCCCGAAGGTACCGGCATCGGCTGAACGGACGCGCGAGGACTGGTGAGGACGTCCGCTTTCGGGTACCAACGATCCAGTAGCACTGGTCGGTAACGAACGGTCCCCGAACATCCCTCTTCGCGGCGAGGTGACCCTCATGTCCGCCCCCACCACTCCCTCCTCCTCTCCCTCCACCCCACCGCCCTCCCGGCCCGCCGTCAGCGAGCGCGAGGCCCGTGAGGTGGCGGAGGCCGCCCGCGAACAGCACTGGCGCAAGCCCAGCTTCGCCAAGGAGCTGTTCCTCGGCCGCTTCCGGCTCGACCTCATCCACCCGCACCCGCTGCCCGCCGACGACGCCGTCCAGCGCGGCGAGGCCTTCCTCGCCAAGCTGCGCGACTTCGTCGAGACCCGGGTCGACGCGGCCCGCATCGAGCGCGAGGCCCGCATCCCCGACGAGGTGATCGACGGCCTCAAGGAGCTCGGCGCCCTCGGCATGAAGATCGACCCCAAGTACGGCGGGCTCGGCCTCACCCAGCTGTACTACAACAAGGCGCTCGCCCTGGCCGGCTCGGCGTCCCCCGCGATCGGCGTGCTGCTGTCCGCGCACCAGTCGATCGGCGTGCCCCAGCCGCTGAAGATGTTCGGCACCCAGGAACAGAAGGAGAAGTTCCTGCCGCGCTGCGCGCGCACCGACATCAGCGCCTTCCTGCTCACCGAGCCCGACGTCGGCTCCGACCCGGCCCGGCTCGCCACCACCGCCGTACCCGACGGGGACGAGTACGTCCTCGACGGGGTGAAGCTGTGGACCACCAACGGGGTGGTCGCCGACCTGCTCGTCGTCATGGCCCGGGTGCCGCGCGGCGAGGGCCACAAGGGCGGCATCACCGCCTTCGTCGTGGAGGCCGACTCGCCCGGCATCACCGTCGAGAACCGTAACGCCTTCATGGGCCTGCGCGGCATCGAGAACGGCGTCACCCGCTTTCACCAGGTCCGCGTCCCCGCCGCCCACCGCATCGGCGAGGAGGGCCAAGGCCTGAAGATCGCCCTGACCACCCTCAACACCGGCCGGCTCTCCCTGCCCGCCTCCTGCGTCGCCGCCGGCAAGTGGTGCCTGAAGATCGCCCGCGAGTGGTCGGCGGCCCGCGAACAGTGGGGCAAGCCCGTCGCCCAGCACGAGGCGGTCGGCGCGAAGATCTCCTTCATCGCCGCCACCACCTTCGCCCTGGAGGCCGTCACCGACCTCGCCTCCCAGATGGCCGACGAGGACCGCAACGACATCCGCATCGAGGGCGCGCTCGCCAAGCTGTACGCCTCCGAGATGGCCTGGCTGATGGCCGACGAACTGGTCCAGATCCGCGGCGGCCGCGGCTTCGAGACCGCCGAGTCCCTGCGCGCCCGCGGCGAACGCGCGGTCCCCGCCGAGCAGCTGCTGCGCGACCTGCGCATTAACCGCATCTTCGAGGGCTCGACGGAGATCATGCACCTGCTGATCGCGCGGGAGGCCGTCGACGCCCACCTGTCGGTCGCGGGCGACCTCATCGACCCGGGAAAGTCCCTGTCCGACAAGGCGAAGGCGGGCGCGAACGCCGGCGTCTTCTACGCCAAGTGGCTGCCGAAACTGGTCGCAGGACCCGGCCAGCTGCCCACCGCCTACGCCGAGTTCAAGCGCGAGGTGGACCTCTCGCCGCACCTGCGCTACGTCGAGCGCACCGCCCGCAAGCTCGCCCGCTCCACCTTCTACGGCATGTCCCGCTGGCAGGGCCGCATGGAGTCCAAGCAGGGCTTCCTCGGCCGTATCGTCGACATCGGCGCCGAACTGTTCGCGATGAGCGCCGCCTGCGTGCGTGCCGAGCTGCTGCGCGCCCAGGGCCGCAACGGCCGCGAGGCCTATCAGCTCGCCGACGCCTTCTGCCGCCAGTCCCGGCTGCGCGTCGAGGAACTCTTCGGCCGCCTGTGGAACAACACCGACGACGTGGACCGCACGGTCGTCAAGGGCGTCCTCACGGGCACGTACGCGTGGCTGGAGGACGGCATCATCGACGCCTCCGGCGACGGCCCCTGGATCGCCGACACCACCCCCGGCCCGAGCACGAAGGAGAACGTGCACCGCCCGATCCGGTGACATCCCGCGCTTCCCGCCCCGGCGCGTGGTGCACAATCGTCGACCATTCGACCGACGGCACACGACCACAGGGGTGGGGATGCTCGGCGCACGGGCACGACACACGGCGGCCGCCGCGCTCGCGGCGGCCGTCCTCACGGCCACGGCCGCCTGCGGCGCACACGACGCCGGCCGGACGGCCGCCGCCTCACCGGCCGTCTCCTCGCCCGCCCCACCGGTCGCCGCCCCGGCCGGACCCGAGCCGCTGACCCGGACCCAGCTGCTGGCCGCCGCGCTCTCCGAGGAGGACGACGCCGGGGCGTACACGGCGCAGGAACCCGTCGACGGCGAGCCGCCCGCCGGCGACACGTACACCGCCGAACCGGACGTCTGCCAGCCGCTCGTCAGCCTCGCCAAGGGCGCCACACCGCACGACCCGGCCGCCGAGATCGTCCGCACCGTCTGGGACCCGGACGCCGAACGGGGCGTCGACATCGACCTCCGTCTGCGCTCCTACACCTCCGCCGACGCCGCCGCCGTGATGAGGGCCCTCGGCAGGGCGGGCCGGGAGTGCGCGCACGGCTTCACCGAGGAGCGGGTGCTCGCCGACGCGAAGGTGGTGCGGGTGGAGACCCTGCGGCCGCCCGACGCGGGCGAGGAGGCGTACGCCTTCCGCATCACCACACAGGACGTCGAGGACACGCGCGTGGAGCTGTACGAGTACCTCACCGTCATCCGCGCCGGTTCCACCATCCTCTCCTTCCGGGCCGACACGCACAGCACCGAGGACGTCGGCGGCGTACCGCAGGACGTGGTGGACGCGCAGTGGCGGAAGTTCCGGCGCGCGACCCCGTGAACACCTCCCGGGCCCCGGAGGGGCAAGAATGGGGGTCATGAGTGACAGTCCCGCACCCCTCGCCGATCCGCACCTCGTCTACGACCCGGTGACCGCGGACGGCCCGAAGGACGTCGTGATCCTCGGCTCCACCGGCTCGATCGGCACCCAGGCCGTCGACCTCGTGCTGCGCAACCCCGGCCGGTTCAGGGTCACCGGCCTGTCCGCCAACGGCGGCCGCGTCGCCCTGCTCGCCGAGCAGGCCCGCCGGCTGAGGGTGCGCACCGTCGCGGTGGCCCGCGAGGACGTCGTACCGCACCTGCGCGAAGCGCTCGCCGGGCAGTACGGTGCCGGGGAGCCGCTGCCCGAGATCCTCGCCGGGCCCGACGCGGCCACGCAGCTCGCCGCCTCCGACTGTCACACCGTCCTCAACGGCATCACCGGCTCCATCGGTCTCGCGCCGACCCTCGCCGCCCTGGAGGCGGGCCGCACCCTCGCGCTCGCCAACAAGGAGTCGCTCATCGTCGGCGGCCCGCTGGTCAAGGCGCTGGCCAAGCCCGGCCAGATCATCCCGGTCGACTCCGAGCACGCCGCGCTCTTCCAGGCGCTCGCCGCCGGCACCCGCGCGGACGTGCGCAAGCTCGTCGTCACCGCCTCCGGCGGCCCCTTCCGCGGCCGCACCAGGGCCGACCTCGCCCACGTCACCGTCGAGGACGCCCTCGCCCACCCCACCTGGGCCATGGGACCCGTCATCACGATCAACTCCGCGACCCTCGTCAACAAGGGTCTGGAGGTCATCGAGGCACACCTGCTGTACGACATTCCCTTCGACCGCATTGAGGTCGTCGTGCATCCGCAGTCGTATGTCCACTCGATGGTGGAGTTCACGGACGGATCGACGATGGCCCAGGCGACGCCCCCCGACATGCGGGGCCCGATCGCCATCGGCCTCGGCTGGCCCGAACGTGTCCCCGACGCCGCGCCCGCCTTCGACTGGAGCAAGGCCTCCACGTGGGAGTTCTTCCCGCTGGACAACGACGCCTTCCCCTCCGTGAACCTCGCCCGGCACGTGGGTACGCTCGCGGGCACCGCCCCGGCGGTGTTCAATGCCGCCAACGAGGAGTGCGTGGACGCGTTCCTGCGCGGCGCGCTGCCGTTCAACGGGATCATGGACACCGTCATCCGGGTGGTCGAGGAACACGACACGCCGGTCACGGGAACTTCACTCACCGTGCCGGACGTCCTCGAGGCGGAGACCTGGGCGAGAGCCCGGGCCAGGGAACTGACAGCGAAGACCGCGGAGGCCCGTGCATGACGACCCTGATGATGATCCTCGGCATAGTGGTCTTCGCGGTCGGCCTGCTCGTCTCGATCGCCTGGCACGAGCTGGGGCATCTGTCCACGGCCAAGCTGTTCGGCATCCGCGTGCCGCAGTACATGGTCGGCTTCGGCCCGACCATCTGGTCGCGGAAGAAGGGCGAGACCGAGTACGGCGTCAAGGCCGTCCCCTTCGGCGGCTACATCCGCATGATCGGCATGTTCCCGCCCGGCGACGACGGCCGGATCACCGCCCGCTCCACCTCCCCGTGGCGCGGCATGATCGAGGACGCCCGCTCGGCGGCCTTCGAGGAACTGCAGCCCGGTGACGAATCACGCCTCTTCTACACGCGCAAGCCGTGGAAGCGGGTCATCGTGATGTTCGCGGGCCCCTTCATGAACCTGATCCTCGCCGTCGCCCTCTTCCTCGTCGTGCTCATGGGCTTCGGCATCCAGCAGCAGACCACCGCCGTCAGCTCCGTCTCGCCCTGCGTCATCTCGCAGAGCGAGAACCGCGACACGTGCAAGAAGACCGACCCCCCCTCCCCGGCGGCGGCCGCGGGCATGAAGGCCGGCGACAAGATCGTCGCCTTCGGCGGCCGACGCACCGACGACTGGAACACGCTGTCCGACCTCATCCGCGACAGCGCCGGCAAGACCGTGCCGATCACCGTCGACCGGGGCGGCCGGGAGGTGACCCTGCACGCGAAGATCGCCACCAACATGGTCGCCAAGAAGGACGGCTCCGGCGCCTACGTCCAGGGCGAGTACGTCAAGGCCGGCTTCCTCGGCTTCAGCGCCGCCACCGGCGTCGTCAAGCAGGACTTCGGCCAGTCCGTCACGTGGATGACCGACCGGGTCGGCGACGCGGTCGACTCCCTCGCCGCCCTCCCGGCCAAGATCCCCGCCCTGTGGGACTCCGCCTTCCACGGCGCGCCCCGCGCCCCCGACTCGCCCATGGGCGTCGTCGGCGCGGCCCGTGTCGGCGGTGAGATCTTCACCCTGCACATCCCGCCCACCCAGCAGCTCGGCATGGCCCTGATGCTGGTCGCCGGCTTCAACCTCTCCCTGTTCCTGTTCAACATGCTCCCGCTCCTCCCGCTCGACGGCGGGCACATCGCGGGCGCCCTGTGGGAGGCCCTGCGCCGCCACCTCGCGAAGGTGCTGCGCCGCCCGGACCCCGGCCCGTTCGACGTGGCGAAGCTGATGCCGGTGGCCTATGTGGTGGCAGGGATCTTCATCTGCTTCACCGCCCTCGTCCTGATCGCGGACGTGGTCAACCCGGTGAGAATCTCGTAGTCACGGGTGCTTTCCGGCGGCCGGGCACCCCAGGGCGCCCGGCCGCTCTCTTCGAGTGTGTTGTGCGGGTGGGATGTGCCCGCTCGATCGCCCGTGCCGTAATCTCGAAACCCGGAGCCCGCCGCTGACGGGACCGGGACCTTGATCCACGACTTGGGGTTGCACAGCAGATGACTGCGATTTCTCTCGGCATGCCGTCCGTTCCGACCAAGCTCGCCGAGCGCCGGAAGAGCCGGCAGATCCAGGTCGGATCCGTGGCCGTCGGCGGAGACGCCCCCGTCTCGGTGCAGTCGATGACGACGACCCGCACGTCCGACATCGGCGCCACGCTCCAGCAGATCGCCGAGCTGACCGCCTCCGGCTGCCAGATCGTGCGAGTGGCCTGCCCGACGCAGGACGACGCCGACGCGCTCGCCACGATCGCCCGCAAGTCGCAGCTCCCGGTCATCGCCGACATCCACTTCCAGCCGAAGTACGTCTTCGCCGCGATCGAGGCCGGCTGCGCTGCGGTCCGCGTCAACCCCGGCAACATCAAGCAGTTCGACGACAAGGTCAGGGAGATCGCCAAGGCCGCCAAGGACCACGGCACCCCGATCCGCATCGGCGTCAACGCCGGCTCCCTGGACCGGCGCCTGCTCCAGAAGTACGGCAAGGCGACCCCCGAGGCCCTGGTGGAGTCGGCCCTGTGGGAGGCGTCCCTCTTCGAGGAGCACGACTTCCGCGACATCAAGATCTCCGTCAAGCACAACGACCCGGTCGTGATGATCGAGGCCTACCGCCAGCTCGCCGAGCAGTGCGACTACCCCCTCCACCTCGGCGTGACGGAGGCCGGCCCCGCCTTCCAGGGCACGATCAAGTCGGCGGTCGCCTTCGGCGCCCTGCTCTCCCAGGGCATCGGCGACACCATCCGCGTCTCCCTCTCGGCCCCGCCCGTCGAGGAGGTCAAGGTCGGCCTGCAGATCCTGCAGTCCCTCGGCCTGCGCCAGCGCGGCCTGGAGATCGTCTCCTGCCCGTCCTGCGGCCGCGCCCAGGTCGACGTCTACAAGCTGGCCGAAGAGGTCACCGCCGGCCTCACCGGCATGGACGTCCCGCTGCGCGTCGCCGTCATGGGCTGCGTCGTCAACGGCCCCGGCGAGGCCCGCGAAGCCGACCTCGGCGTCGCCTCCGGCAACGGCAAGGGCCAGATCTTCGTCAAGGGCGAGGTCATCAAGACCGTCCCCGAGTCCAAGATCGTCGAGACCCTGATCGAAGAGGCCATGAAGCTCGCCGAGCAGATGGAGAAGGACGGCACCGCCTCCGGCGAACCGTCGGTCACGGTCGCGGGCTGAACGTTCGGACGTCAGCGGCGCAGGCGCCCCGAAAGGGGCGCGGGGAACTGCGCGACCAGCCACAACGAACCCGCACCCGCCCATTGAACCCGAGCCTCCCGATCCAGAAGGCGCCCGGCAAAGCAGCGCAGCTATAGTGCGGAGATCAGTGCACACCCGACCGTGAGGCCCCACCCGTGCTGACCCAGACCACCTCACGGGTCCTCGAACCGAGCGACCTGGACGCCGCGCTCGCCGTCCTGCACCGCGAGCCGGTCACGAACGCCTTCGTGACCTCGCGCGTCCAGGTCGCGGGCCTCGACCCGTGGCGGCTCGGCGGCGAGATGTGGGGCTGGTACGAGGACGGCATGCTCACGTCCCTGTGCTACGCGGGCGCCAACCTCGTGCCGATCTGCGCCACCCCGCGCGCAGTGCGGGCCTTCGCCGACCGCGCCCGGCGGGCCGGCCGCCGCTGCTCCTCGATCGTCGGCCCCGCCGGCCCCACCGCGGAGCTGTGGCGCCTCCTCGAACCCCACTGGGGCCCGGCCCGCGACGTGCGCGCGCACCAGCCCCTGATGGTCACCGACCGCATGCCCGACGACATCGCCCCGGACCCCTACGTCCGCCGCGTCCGCAAGGACGAGATGGAGACGATCATGCCGGCCTGCGTGGCGATGTTCACCGAGGAGGTCGGCGTCTCCCCGATGGCCGGCGACGGCGGCCTGCTCTACCAGGCCCGGGTCGCCGAACTCGTCGGCTCGGGCCGCTCCTTCGCCCGCGTCGACGAACACGGCAAGGTGATGTTCAAGGCGGAGATCGGCGCGGCGACCCCGCAGGCCTGCCAGATCCAGGGCGTGTGGGTGGACCCCGCATACCGCGGCAAGGGCCTCGCGGCCCCCGGCATGGCGGCCGTCCTGCGCTACGCGCTGGCCGACGTGGCACCCGTCGTGAGCCTGTACGTCAACGACTTCAACACCCCGGCACGCAGGACGTACCGGCGCGTCGGCTTCCGGGAAGTCGACGAATTCATGAGCGTGCTTTTCTGATCCCCGCGCACAGGCCCCACTGTAGGCTCCCGGCATGGATGTCGTGATCGGCCCGCTGGACCTGTCCGCCCACGTCGACGAGGCACTGGCCGTCCAGGCCCTCGCCTTCGGACTGGGCGCCGACGAGGTGGCCGTACGCCGTCAGATCGTCATCCGCCACATGACCCACCCGGGCGCCCGCGCCCTCGGCGCCACCGTCGAAGGCCGCCTCGTCGGCTTCGTCTACGGCATGCCCAACGACCGCGCCCACTGGTGGTCCACGGTCGTCGAGCCCTACCTGCGCGCCCAGGGGCACGAGGAGTGGCTCGACGACTCCTTCGTGATCACCGAGCTGCACGTCCACCCCGACCACCAGAACCGGGGCATCGGCCGCCGCCTGATCACCACGATCACCGACAGCGCCACCGAGCGCCGCTCGATCCTCTCCGCGATCGACACCGAGAGCCCGGCCCGCGCCCTGTACCGCTCCCTCGGCTACCGCGACCTGGCCCGCCAGGTGCACTTCCCGAGCGCCCCCAAGCCGTACGCCGTGATGGGCGCCCCCCTGCCGCTGCGCCGCCCGTGAAACGGATTTCCGGCGACGGCGGCCGCCCGGCTAACCTCCTAGCCATCACCTACACGTAGCGGGAGTAAGAGAGCCATGGCGAACGCACCGGTCCAGCGCATGTCCCAGTTGATGGCGAAGACGCTGCGCGACGACCCGGCGGACGCCGAGGTCCTCAGCCACAAACTCCTCGTCCGCGCCGGCTACGTCCGCCGCACCGCCGCCGGCATCTGGACCTGGCTGCCGCTCGGCAAGAAGGTCCTCGCCAACGTCGAACGGATCGTGCGCGAGGAGATGGACGCCATCGGCGCCCAGGAGGTGCTCCTGCCCGCCCTGCTGCCCCGCGAGCCCTACGAGGCGACCGGCCGCTGGGACGAGTACGGCGCCGAGCTGTTCCGCCTGCAGGACCGCAAGGGCGGCGACTACCTGCTCGGCCCGACCCACGAGGAGATCTTCACCCTCCTGGTGAAGGACCAGGCATCGTCCTACAAGGACCTGCCGGTGATCCTCTACCAGATCCAGACGAAGTTCCGCGACGAGGCCCGCCCCCGCGCCGGCATCCTGCGTGGCCGCGAGTTCCTGATGAAGGACTCCTACTCCTTCGACACGGAGGACGAGGGCCTGGCGAAGTCCTACGCCCTGCACCGCGAGGCCTACCAGCGCATCTTCGCCCGCCTGGGCCTGGACTACCGCATCTGCGCCGCGACGGCCGGCGCGATGGGCGGCTCGAAGTCGGAGGAGTTCCTCGCCCCGGCCGAGGCCGGCGAGGACACCTTCGCCGACTGCCCGAACTGCGACTTCGCGGCCAACACCGAGGCGATCACCTACGAGCTGAAGCCGGTGGACGCCACCGGTGTCCCCGCGGCCGAGGACATCCCCACCCCCGCCACGCCCACCATCGAGACCCTGGCCGCCCACCTCGGCGTCCCGGCCTCCGCCACCCTCAAGAACCTCCTGGTCAAGGTGGACGGCGAGATCGTCGCCGTCGGCGTGCCCGGCGACCGCGAGGTCGACATGGGCAAGGTCGAGGCGCACTTCGCCCCGGCCACCGTCGAGATGGTCACCGAAGAGGACTTCGCGACCCGCACCGACCTGGTCCGCGGCTACGTCGGCCCGCAGGGCCTGGACAAGGTGAAGTACATCGCCGACCCGCGCGTCGCCCCCGGCACCGCGTGGATCACCGGCGCGAACAAGGCCGACACGCACGCCAAGAACGTCGTCGCCGGACGTGACTTCGAGGTCGACGAGTACGTCGACGTCGTGGTCGTCCAGGAGGGCGACCCCTGCCCGAAGTGCGGCACCGGCCTCAAGCTGGACCGCGCCATCGAGATCGGCCACATCTTCCAGCTGGGCCGCAAGTACACCGACGCCCTCAAGCTGGACGTCCTCGGCCAGAACGGCAAGCCGGTCCGCGTCACCATGGGCTCCTACGGCGTCGGCGTCTCCCGCGCCGTCGCGGCCCTCGCCGAGCAGACCGCCGACGACAAGGGCCTGTGCTGGCCCCAGGAGGTCGCCCCGGCCGACGTCCACGTGGTCGCCGCGGGCAAGGCCCTGCAGACCGAGCTGGCCCTCGACGTCTCCGAGCAGCTCGCCGCGGCCGGCGTCCGCGTCCTCGTCGACGACCGCGCGGGCGTCTCCCCGGGCGTGAAGTTCACCGACGCGGAACTGATCGGCGTGCCCTGGATCCTGGTCGCGGGCCGCCGCGCGGCCGAGGGCGTCCTCGAACTGAAGAACCGCCGCACGGGAGAGCGCGAGGAGCTCCCCGCAGCGGAGGCGATCAACCGCCTCACGGCCTGACACAAAAAAACGCCGGGCGCGCTGCCCTACGCGCCCGGCGCTCCGCCGCTTGGAGCCACTCGCCACGGCATCGCCGCACCCGCGTACGGCGGGAAGGGGACGGGATGGGGGGTGTCCGCCCGCAGCGGCCGGCACCGGCACAGGGCACCGTCGTCGGGGACGGGCGGCCGGACCGAGGACGGACACCCCACCCCGGCCCCGACTCACAACGAACGGCAGGCGCGACACCAGCCCACCACGCACCGCAACGGGCCGCCGCAGGCACAAAAAAGGGGCGCGAGGAACGGCGCGACCAGCCACGACGAACCCGCACAGGCCGCCGCGCAGGCACAGTCACCCCCACAGGCGCCGCAGGCACTGGCACCCCGTCACAACCACCCCGCGAACTCCAACAACAACTCCGCATCCCTCTCCCGCCCCACCCGCCGAGCCCGCACCCCCGACTCCACGGCCCGGAACAGCGTCCACCCCCGCAACCGCTCCTGATCGACCTCCAGCGACTCCGCAAGCCGCTTCACCCGCCGCCGCGTGGTCGTCGCCCCCGACGGCGAGGCGATCAGATCCTCCACCCGGTCCCGCACCAGCCGCGCCAGATCGAAGGCGCACTCGCCCACCACCGGATCCGGCCCCACCGCGAGCCACGGCATCCGATCCCCGGCCAGCACCTTGCTCTGCCGGAAGGTCCCGTGCAGCAACCGCCGCTCAGGCGGAGCCTCCACCAGCGCGTCCCGCGCGGCCAGCGCCTCCGCCACCAACGGCGCCACCTCGGCATCCCGCTCGGCGCTCGCCCGCATCGCCTCGGCCTGCCGCCCGGTCCGCTCGGCCACCGTCTCGAACGCGTACTCCGCAGGCGGCTCGACCCACAGCCGCCGCAACGTCCCCGCCGCCTCCAGCAGCGCCCGCGCCTCCGCCAACGACCGCACCGACACTTCCGGATGCAACCGCTCGAGCAGCAGCGCCCCCGCCGTACCGGAGTCCTCCACCAGCTGCACGGCCCCCCGCCCGCCCCAGTGCGCCAGCGCCGCCCGTTCAGCCTCGGGCCGGGCCCGCGGAGGCGCCAGCTTCAGCACGGCAGGCGTCCCGTCCGCGCACCGCACGAGCAGCACCAGGCTGCTGCGACCGCCCGGCACCTGCACCCGCTCGACGGTCAACTCGCGTAGCGCGACGGCCTGCGCCACGGCTTCCGGCAGCCTTTCCAGCCACTCGTCACCGCCCGGTGCCGTCTCACCCAGCGCCCTCACCAGACGCCGCGGCGGTTCGAAAGCCATACGCGAGCCGCTCCTTCCTTCGCTACGCCGTGGGCGTCCCGCCCCGTTCGGCGAGCCCAGGGAAGGCTACGCTCCCGCCGCGCCACCGCACCGCCCGGACCGCCGCCTCCCGCAGCGCGCCGGCCGCCTCCCGCCGCCGTTCCCCGGCACTGGCCCGCACCAGGTCGGAGTACACCCCGGCGACACGATCCTCCAGGTCGGCGGCGAGCCTCACCGCCGCGTCCGCGTCAGGTACCGGGAACGGCAGCGCGTACCCGGCCGCCGCGGCGACCGGCCGCGCGCCCCGGTCGCGCACCTCGCGCACCAGTGCGTCACGCCGCGCCCGGTGGGCGTCGTACGCCGCTCGCGCCTCCGCGCGCCGGGCGGTGCCGATCCGGCCGCCGACGACGCCGTAGCCGTACACGGCGGCGTGCTCGGCGGCCAGCGCCGCCTGCAGCGCCCTGATCACCTCGGTATCGCTCGTGTCGCTCATGCGGCCCCCTCCGTCAGCAGGAACGCGTGCGCGGCCCCGGCCGCCGCCACGGAGGCCAGCAGCCGTGCCAGCTCACCGTCGACGCCGACCAGCTCGGCGGTGCGCCGGTCGGCCAGCTCCCGCTCGGCGGCGGCCAGCTGCGCCAGCGCCTCTCTCTCCGTCCCGGGAACGACGCCGGGCGCCGGGGACACCGACGCGGAAGGAGAAGCCGACACCGAAGCCGACACCGAAGGAGACCCCGACGGACTCCCCGCCGCCGCGGACGTGCCCACCGCACTCCCCGTCCCCCCGAACGCCTCCACATGCCGCACGACCTCCGCCCGCAACGGCCGCAGCCGCCCGGCCAGCGGCACATGGACGGCCAGCACGGCGTCGTACCGCGCCACCAGTCCCGCGCTGTCCCGCGCCGCACGCGCGCGTGTCCGCTCGGTCGTCGACGGACTGCCGCCCGGACCCCCGCCACCGTCCCCGGGACCGCCGGAGCAGCCGGTGACGAGCAGGGCGCCCGCGGCGGAGGCGACGAGCAGGGTTCTTCGGCGCGGCCCCGAGGGCAGGCGCGGCGGCGGAGGGAACGGCACGGCAGTCGTCCTCAGGGAACTCGTACGAGCGGGACCGGCGGGCACACGGCCCGTGATCACCGTACCCGCGCCCATGTCGACCACCACTCAGCGGCACCGCCCGCAGCACCGCCCACCACCCCTCGGCACTCGCCGGTTCCCCCACCACGCACCGGCACCGCCCGTACACAGGTGGACGGCATCACCGCCTGGGACCGGATACCCTTTGACCTGACACGCGACCCATCCCACAACAGCACACGCGGCCGAGGAGTCACCCGGATGAGCACCACCCACAACGAGAGGCTGCGGGAACTGCTGGAACCGCTCGTCACCTCCCAGGGCCTCGATCTCGAAGAGATCGCCGTGGACTCCGTCGGACGCAAGCGTGTGCTGCGCGTCGTCGTGGACTCCGACACCGGAGCCGACCTGGATCAGATCGCCGATGTGAGCCGCGAGCTCTCGGCGAAGCTCGACGAGACCGACGCGATGGGCGAGGGGGAGTACACCCTCGAGGTCGGCACCCCGGGCGCGGAACGCCTCCTCACCGAGCACCGGCACTACGTGCGTGCCACGGGCCGGCTGGTGAAGTTCCAGCTGGTTGAGGGCGGCGAGCTTCTCGCGCGGATCCTGCAGGTCGACGACGAGGGACTCGACCTCGAGGTGCCCGGGGTCAAGGGACGCAAGGCCACCACCCGCCGGGTCGTCTTCCCGGAGATCGAGAAGGCGCGTGTGCAGGTGGAATTCAGCCGCAAGGACAAGAACGAGAACGCAGAGGAGGCGTAGCCGTGGACATCGACATGAGTGCCCTGCGGGGCTTGGTCCGGGAGAAGGAGATCTCCTTCCCCCTGCTGGTCGAGGCGATCGAGGCGGCCCTCCTCATCGCCTACCACCGCACCGAGGGAAGCCGCCGACACGCGCGCGTGGAGCTCAACCGGGAGACCGGGCATGTGACCGTGTGGGCGAAGGAGGACCCGGACGACCTCGAGGAGGGCCAGGAGCCCCGCGAGTTCGACGACACCCCCTCCGGCTTCGGCCGGATCGCCGCGACCACCGCCAAGCAGGTGATCCTGCAGCGCCTTCGGGACGCGGAGGACGACGCGACGCTCGGCGAGTACGCCGGCCGCGAGGGCGACATCGTCACCGGCGTGGTCCAGCAGGGCCGCGACCCGAAGAACGTGCTGGTCGACATCGGCAAGCTGGAGGCCATCCTGCCGGTGCAGGAGCAGGTCCCGGGCGAGACCTACCCGCACGGCCTGCGCCTGAGGTCGTACGTCGTACGGGTGGCGAAGGGCGTGCGCGGTCCGTCCGTCACGCTCTCGCGCACCCACCCGAACCTGGTGAAGAAGCTGTTCGCGCTGGAGGTCCCGGAGATCGCCGACGGATCCGTCGAGATCTCCGCGATCGCCCGTGAGGCCGGCCACCGCACCAAGATCGCCGTCCGCTCCACCCGCTCGGGCCTGAACGCCAAGGGCGCCTGCATCGGCCCGATGGGCGGCCGGGTGCGCAATGTCATGGGCGAGCTGAACGGCGAGAAGATCGACATCGTCGACTGGTCGGACGACCCGGCCGAGATGGTGGCGAACGCGCTGTCACCCGCACGGGTGTCGAAGGTCGAGATCGTCGACATGTCGACCCGTTCCGCCCGGGTGACCGTCCCCGACTACCAGCTGTCGCTGGCGATCGGCAAGGAAGGGCAGAACGCCCGGCTCGCGGCCCGGCTCACCGGCTGGCGGATCGACATCCGGCCGGACACCGAGCAGGCCGCTCAGCCGGATGAGCAGGCCCGCGGGGAATAAATACCGGCCGCGCGTCGCTGAGATCACGACAGGTTGGTGTACGGCAACTGTTCGAACCCTGCCCCAAAGGGGTGAGGTGCGTACGGGGAGGTAGACTTAAGGGTGTCTGGCCGGACACGGGACCGAGCATGCCCTGAACGCACCTGTGTGGGGTGCCGGAAACGAGCGGCCAGGACGGAGCTGCTGCGCATCGTGGCGATCAAGGACGAGTGCGTCCCTGATCCACGCGGTACGCTGCCCGGCCGGGGTGCGTATGTGCACCCCACCCTGGTCTGTCTCGATCAGGCGGTACGCCGCCGGGCGTTCACGCGGGCACTGCGCGCCCCGGGAGCGCTCGACACAAAGGCGTTGCGCCAGTACGTCGAGCAGGCAACAGTTGCCGAGCAGGCAACACGGTAAGAAGACGTGCCGCACGGCACCCCGTGCGGTGTAGGTACCTCGCGAGTCGAAAGCAGGTCGAGATTGCGATGAGCACTCGATGAGTACGCGATGAGTACGCCCATGAACTAGCGACGGTCCGGCTTCAACCCGGACCTCAAAGGAGCGAAGTGGCTAAGGTCCGGGTATACGAACTCGCCAAGGAGTTCGGTGTCGAGAGCAAGGTCGTCATGGCCAAGCTCCAGGAACTCGGTGAATTCGTCCGTTCGGCGTCTTCGACGATCGAAGCGCCGGTGGTACGCAAGCTGACCGACGCCTTCCAGGGAGGTGGCTCCGGCAAGTCCGGCAAGCCCGCCGCCCCGAGGAAGGCCGCCCCCAAGCCCGCCCCCGCGCCCTCTCCGGCGCAGGCGGCACGTCCGGCTGCCCCGAAGCCGCCGGCCGCCCCCAAGCCCGCGGCCGAGCAGCCCGCGGCTCCGGCCGCGCAGGCCCCCGGCCCGCGCCCGGTGCCCGGCCCCAAGCCCGCGCCGCGTCCGGCACCGGCCGCCCCGGAGTTCACCGCTCCGCCGGCCGCTCCCGCCGCCCCGCAGACTCCGGCCGCCCAGGGCCCGCGCCCCGGCGCGCGTCCCGGTGCCCCCAAGCCCGGTGGCGCCCGTCCCGGCGCTCAGGGTCAGGGCCAGCAGGGCCAGCGTCCGGCCGCCGCTCAGGGCGGCGCGCGTCCCGGCGGCGGTTCGCCGCGTCCGGGCGCCCGTCCGGCCGGTCCGCGTCCGGGCAACAACCCCTTCACCTCCGGCGGCAACGCCGGCATGGCGCGTCCGCAGGCTCCCCGCCCGCAGGGCGCCCCGCGTCCCGGCGGTCCCGGTGCTCCCGGCGGCGGTCCCCGTCCGCAGGGCTCCGGCGGCCAGGGCGGCGGTCCTCGTCCGCAGGCTCCGGGCGGCGCCCGTCCGACCCCGGGTGGCATGCCTCGCCCGCAGGGCGCAGGTCCCGGCGGCCCGCGTCCCGGCGGTCCCCGTCCCAACCCCGGCATGATGCCGCAGCGTCCCGCTGCCGGCCCCCGTCCCGGCGGCGGCCCCGGCGGTCGCGGTCCGGGCGGTGCGGGTCGTCCCGGCGGTGGCGGCGGTCGTCCCGGCGGCGGCGGCTTCGCCGGTCGTCCCGGCGGCGGCGGTGGCGGCGGCTTCGCCGGTCGTCCCGGCGGTCCCGGTGGCGGTGGCGGTGGCTTCGCCGGTCGTCCCGGCGGTCCCGGTGGCGGCGGTGGCCGTCCCGGCTTCGGTGGCCGTCCCGGCGGTCCTGGTGGCCGTGGTGGCACGCAGGGCGCCTTCGGCCGTCCCGGCGGTCCCGCGCGTCGCGGTCGCAAGTCGAAGCGGCAGAGGCGCCAGGAGTACGAGGCCATGCAGGCCCCGAGCGTCGGCGGCGTGATGCTGCCGCGCGGCAACGGCGAGGCCATCCGTCTCTCCCGCGGCGCGTCGCTCACCGACTTCGCGGAGAAGATCAACGCCAACCCGGCGTCGCTCGTCGCGGTCATGATGAACCTCGGCGAGATGGTCACCGCCACGCAGTCCGTCTCCGACGAGACCCTGCAGCTCCTCGCCGACGAGATGAACTACACGGTTCAGATCGTCAGCCCGGAGGAGGAGGACCGCGAGCTGCTCGAGTCCTTCGACATCGAGTTCGGCGAGGACGAGGGCGACGAGGAGGACCTGGTGGTCCGTCCGCCGGTCGTCACCGTCATGGGTCACGTCGACCACGGTAAGACCCGACTGCTCGACGCCATCCGCAAGACGAACGTCATCGCGGGCGAGGCCGGCGGCATCACCCAGCACATCGGTGCCTACCAGGTCTCGACCGAGGTCAACGACGAAGAGCGCAAGATCACCTTCATCGACACCCCGGGTCACGAGGCGTTCACCGCCATGCGTGCCCGTGGTGCGAAGTCGACCGACATCGCGATCCTGGTCGTCGCGGCCAACGACGGCGTCATGCCGCAGACGGTCGAGGCGCTCAACCACGCCAAGGCGGCCGACGTGCCGATCGTGGTCGCGGTCAACAAGATCGACGTCGAGGGTGCCGACCCGACCAAGGTGCGCGGTCAGCTGACCGAGTACGGCCTGGTGGCCGAGGAGTACGGCGGCGACACGATGTTCGTCGACATCTCCGCCAAGCAGGGTCTGCACATCGACTCGCTGCTGGAGGCCGTGGTCCTCACGGCCGACGCCTCGCTCGACCTGCGGGCCAACCCGAACCAGGACGCGCAGGGCATCTCGATCGAGTCCCGCCTCGACCGCGGCCGCGGTGCCGTGGCGACGGTCCTCGTCCAGCGAGGCACCCTGCGGGTCGGCGACACGATGGTGGTGGGCGACGCCTACGGCCGCGTGCGCGCCATGCTCGACGACAACGGCAACAACGTCGTCGAGGCCGGCCCGTCGACGCCGGTCCAGGTCCTGGGCCTGACCAACGTCCCGGGTGCGGGCGACAACTTCCTGGTGGTCGACGAGGACCGTACGGCCCGTCAGATCGCCGAGAAGCGCGCCGCCCGCGAGCGCAACGCCGCGTTCGCCAAGCGCACGCGCCGTGTCTCGCTGGAGGACCTGGACAAGGTGCTCAAGGCCGGCGAGGTCCAGCAGCTGAACCTGATCATCAAGGGTGACGCTTCTGGTTCCGTTGAGGCGCTCGAGTCCTCCCTGCTCCAGCTGGACGTCGGCGAAGAGGTCGACATCCGCGTCCTGCACCGCGGCGTCGGTGCGGTCACGGAGTCCGACATCGACCTGGCGATGGGCTCCGACGCCATCGTGATCGGCTTCAACGTCCGTGCGGCCGGCCGCGCGGCGCAGATGGCCGAGCGCGAGGGTGTGGACGTCCGGTACTACTCGGTCATCTACCAGGCGATCGAGGAGATCGAGGCGGCCCTCAAGGGCATGCTCAAGCCGGAGTACGAAGAGGTCGAGCTCGGCACGGCGGAGATCCGCGAGGTCTTCAAGTCGTCCAAGCTGGGCAACATCGCGGGTGTTCTCATCCGCTCCGGCGAGGTCAAGCGCAACACCAAGGCCCGCCTCATCCGCGACGGCAAGGTGGTCGCGGAGAACCTCAACATCGAGGGTCTGCGTCGCTTCAAGGACGACGTCACCGAGATCCGCGAAGGCTACGAGGGTGGTATCAACCTCGGAAACTTCAACGACATCAAGGTCGACGACGTCATCGCGACGTACGAGATGCGCGAGAAGCCGCGGGTGTAACACCCACGGTGCGTGCCGGCCGACGGGACTTCGGTCCCGTCGGCCGGCACGCCGTTTGCGGCCCGTTCCCACGGTCGACGGAGGGTAATATCCGTCGATCGTGCGGGCCGCTTCGTTGTACGGTTCTTGATGTCCCCGGCCACACGGCTGCGGGCCATCGATCCCGTACCGGCGGGTGAACCGGTTACACACATGTACGTGGGGACGCTGTCCTTCGACCTCCTCCTCGGCGACGTCCACTCGCTCAAGGAGAAGCGCTCCGTCGTCCGCCCGATCGTCGCCGAACTCCAGCGCAAGTACGCGGTGAGCGCGGCCGAGGTGGACCACATCGACCTCCACCGGCGGACGATCATCGGCCTCGCCGCGGTCTCCGGTGACGCGGGGCACCTCACCGACGTACTCGACCGGTGTGAACGGCTGGTCGCCGGCCGCCCCGAGGTGGAGCTGCTGTCCGTACGACGGCGGTTCCACGGCGAAGACGACGACTGACCACAGAACGCAAGCAGAGAAGAAAGAACGGGAGACGGACCAGTGGCCGACAACGCGCGGGCGAAAAGGCTGGCGGACCTCATCCGAGAGGTGGTGGCCCAGAAGCTGCAGCGCGGGATCAAGGACCCGCGGCTCGGTTCGCACGTCACCATCACGGACACCCGGGTCACGGGTGACCTGCGGGAGGCGACCGTCTTCTACACGGTGTACGGCGACGACGAGGAGCGCCAGGCCGCGGCCGCCGGCCTGGAGAGCGCCAAGGGCGTCCTCCGCTCGGCCGTCGGGGCGGCCGCCGGCGTGAAGTTCACGCCGACCCTCACCTTCGTGGCCGACGCCCTTCCGGACACCGCCCGGAACATCGAGGACCTGCTCGATCGGGCCCGTCAGTCCGACGAGAAGGTGCGCGAGGTCTCCGCCGGCGCCACGTACGCCGGTGAGGCGGACCCGTACCGCAAGCCGGGCGAGGACGACGACGAGACGGACGACACCGCCGAATGACCAGCAAGCCCACCCCGCCCGACGGCCTCGTCATCGTCGACAAGCCGTCGGGCTTCACTTCGCACGACGTGGTCGCCAAGATGCGCGGGATCGCCAGGACCCGCCGCGTCGGCCACGCCGGCACCCTCGACCCGATGGCGACCGGTGTGCTCGTCCTCGGCGTCGAGAAGGCCACCAAGCTCCTCGGTCACCTCGCGCTGACCGAGAAGGAGTACCTCGGCACCATCCGCCTCGGGCAGACCACGATCACGGACGACGCCGAGGGGGAGCTCAGCTCCTCCACCGACGCCTCCCGGGTCACCCGGGACGCCATCGACGCCGGCATCGCCAAGCTGACCGGCGAGATCATGCAGGTGCCGTCCAAGGTCAGCGCCATCAAGATCAACGGCGTGCGCTCCTACAAGCGGGCCCGTGAGGGCGAGGAGTTCGACATCCCGGCCCGCCCGGTGACCGTCTCCTCCTTCGCGGTGTACGACGTCCGCGAGGCCGTCGCCGAGGACGGCACCCCGGTGCTCGACCTGGTCGTCTCCGTGGTCTGCTCCTCCGGCACCTACATCCGCGCCCTGGCCCGCGACCTCGGCGCCGACCTCGGCGTCGGAGGGCACCTCACCGCCCTGCGCCGCACCCGGGTCGGCCCCTACAAGCTGGACGCGGCCAAGACCCTGGACGAGCTGCAGCAGGAGCTGACGGTGATGCCGATCGCCGACGCGGCCGCCGCCGCGTTCCGCCGCTGGGACGTGGACGCGAGGCGCGCCCGACTGCTCGCCAACGGCGTACGCCTGGAGATGCCGGACGAGTACGCGGACGCCGGTACCGTGGCCGTCTTCGGCCCGGAGAACCGGCTGCTCGGCCTCGTCGAGTCGCACAAGGGCAAGGCCAAGAGCCTCGCGGTCTTCGCCTGACCGAGGGGACCTGCCCGTGGAGCGGCGGTCACGGGGTACTCGCTGCCGCCGCTCCACGGTCCCCCCTCGGTTCCCCCCACCCCTAGGGTGTACACAGCACCCCCACTCCATTCACCCGTCCGGGCAGGCGCTCGGAGTGAACCGGGGGAGTGCAGGGGGGCGCGCGTTCACGACGCGATCTGTCCCGCCGATCACCCCGCGCCTGCCGTCGAGGCAAGGGGCACACGCGGGAGGTACGACGATGGCGGGACGGGGCCCGCGGGACCGTTCCGGCACACGTACGACACTCCACCCCTGACCGGCCCGACGCCGCCCTGGTCCGCGTCCGCGACCTGGCCGGCCACCCCCGCGGCCTCGGCTTCGCCGCCGACCACCACGGCACCGTCGTCACCAGCCACGAGGCCGTCGACGGCCTCGCCCGCCTCGCGCTGTACGGCACGGACGCGTCGTCACCGCCGACGCGGTCACCCCGCTGCCCGAACGCGGCCTCGCCCTCGTCCGCGCCGACGGCCTCGGCACCGACCCGCTCCCCCTCACGGTCCGGGACCGAGTCGAAACCGGCACCTGTGTCCGCCTCCCCGCCGGCTGCTGGCGCGAGGCCCGCCTCCTCGGCGCGACGAGTGTCACGTACACCGCCACCGACCGCTTCCATGTCCTCGACGACGCCCTGGAACTGGCGATCGGCCCCTCCGGGGAGGACGCCCTCCGGCTGGGCGGCGGGGCCGCCGGCGCCCCGGTGCTCGACGCCAGCACCGGCGCCGTCCTCGCCCTCGTCGGCGCTCCCGGCAGCGGCCGTACGACGCAGCTCGCGGCCCTCGCGGACCGCCAGCACCATGGCGCCGACCCCGCACCCACCCTGTGACTCCGCGGCGCCGACCTTGCCGGCGACGACAGCTCTGTCGCCGACGCGGCCGGCCGCGCCTTCGCCCGTGCGGCGCGGATCGTCGCCGCCTCCCGTGCCACGGACGCCCCGGACGACCTGCCCCGACCGGGTGGCCCGCCTCGCCCGGGACGCCGGCCGCCCGCTGCTCCTGCTGCTGGACGGCCCCGAGGAGATGCCGCCCGTCCTCGCGCACCGCCTGGGGGAGTGGACCGCGGGGACGGCGGCGTGGCTGACGCGGACGGGGGCCCGGCTGGTGGTGGCCTGCCGTGCGGAGTACTGGGAGGAGGCCGGGGTGTGCTTCCCGCCCCCCGCTGCTGCACGGACGTCCCGCCCCCGGGCTGCCGCCCTGCGTACGCCTCGGCGACCTGAGCGACGAGGAGGCCAGGATCGCCCGCGCCCGCCACGGCATCCCCGACCGCGTCGTCGCCGATGCCGACGCCCGCCATCCCCTCACCCTGCGGCTGCTGGCCGAGGTCCGCGCGGCACTGCCCGAGCCGCCTTCCCGCTCGTCCTCCGCTGCGTCCGCCGTTCGCGTCGACTCGCCGTCCGCCCCCTGCTCGGCCCCCTGCGAGCTGCCGTCGGCTGTTCGCGTCGACCGGCACGACGTCCTCGCCGCTCACCTGGACCTGATGTGCCTGCGCATCGCCGTCCGGCTCGCCGCCGGGCCCGGTCTGCGCGGCACGGCCGTGCGACGGCTCGCCGCGAAGGTCGCGGGGCAGGTCCACGAGGCAGCGCGGCGCAGCCTCGGGCCAGGCCAGGGCGAGCTGGACCGGCCGTCCTTCGAGGCCGTCTTCCCCTGGGGACAGGCCCCGGCCGCACTCGGCGGCGGCACCGGCTGGGCTCCGCCGTACTCACTGAAAGCCTCCTCGTCCCGGCCGACGACGGCTACCGCTTCGCCCACGAGGAACTCGCCGACTACCTCCACGGCATCCACCTCGACCTCGACGCGGCCCTGCGCGCCCTCGTCCACCGCGCCGCCGCCCACCCCCTGCCCGTCCCACCCCACCGCATCGGCCCCGTCGTCCAGGCCCTGCTCCTGCTGGAGCGCCAGCAGGGCCCGCACGCCCTGGCCGCGCGCCTGGCCGAACTGCTCGACGCCCTGGACGCCGATCCGGACTCCTGGCGGGCCGCCCACCTGCTCGCCGAAAACCCTGCCGCGGGTGCCGGACGGCACCCGTCACCTCGCCGTGCTGCGGACCATCGCCGACCGCATCGCCGAGCGACGGCTCGCGCCGACGTGGTTCGGGCCGGCCTTATGGACCTCCCTCGGGCCGGACACACCCGACCTCCTCGACCTGCTGCGCCGGCTCGTCCTCGCCGATCCCGCCCCCGCCCCGCAGGACGGCGGGACACCACGCTTCCTGGACACGGCCGCGGAGCTGCTCGCCGCCGACCTCACCGCCGTACAACGGCATCTGGTGTGCTGGTTCGACGACGGGCGGCCGCTGCCCGCCACCCCGCACGCCACCGTCGCGACGGTCGCGCAGGCGCTGCTGCACACCCACCGGCACCGCTCCTTGGACGACCTCACGGAGGCCCTCGTGGACGCGGCCCATCCGCGCGCCGACGAACTCCTCGGTGCCCTCGCCGAGGAGCAACTGGCCGGCGTCCGGGTCCCCGCGTGACCGTTCCGTCGGAACAGGCCCCGTCTGTCGGAAGGTCCCATCCGTTGGAACAGGTCCCGGCCACCCGCCCGAAACGGCCCCGGACCGTCTGCGGCGGCGTGCAGCCGGTCACAGCGATGATGCCGATGCAGGCAGGGCGGGCGCGGCATGGCACCCTTAGACCTGCGTAAGAACGTAGACACGGACACGGGTTCGAGGAGCGGTCACAGTGCAGCGCTGGCGTGGCTTGGAGGACATCCCCCAGGACTGGGGGCGCAGCGTCGTCACCATCGGCTCCTACGACGGAGTGCACCGGGGCCATCAGCTGATCATCCGGCACGCCGTGGACCGCGCCCGCGAGCTGGGCGTCCCCGCCGTCGTGGTCACCTTCGACCCGCACCCCAGCGAGGTCGTCCGGCCCGGCAGCCACCCGCCGCTGCTCGCCCCGCACCACCGCCGCGCCGAGCTGATGGCCGGCCTGGGCGTGGACGCGGTGCTGATCCTGCCCTTCACGACGGAGTTCTCGAAGCTCTCGCCCGCCGACTTCGTCGTCAAGGTCCTGGTGGACAAGCTGCACGCCAAGGCGGTCGTCGAGGGCCCCAACTTCCGCTTCGGCCACAAGGCCGCGGGCAACGTGGAGTTCCTCGTCGAGCAGGGCAAGGTGTACAACTTCGAGGTCGAGGTCGTCGACCTGTACCTGTCGGGCGAGGTGGCCGGCGGGCAGCCGTTCTCCTCCACGCTGACCCGGCGCCTGGTCGCCGAGGGCGACGTGGCGGGCGCCGCCGAGATCCTCGGCCGCCCGCACCGGGTGGAGGGCGTGGTCGTACGCGGCGCCCAGCGCGGGCGCGAACTCGGCTTCCCCACGGCCAACGTCGAGACCCTCCCGCACACCGCGATCCCGGCCGACGGCGTCTACGCCGGCTGGCTGCACGCGAACGGTGAGGCGATGCCGGCCGCGATCTCCGTGGGTACCAACCCGCAGTTCGACGGGACCGAGCGCACGGTGGAGGCGTACGCCATCGACCGCGTCGGGCTGGACCTGTACGGCCTGCACGTGGCCGTCGACTTCCTGGCCTTCGTGCGCGGCCAGGCGAAGTTCGACACGCTGGACGCGCTGCTGGAGCAGATGGCGCAGGACGTGAAGCGCTGCCGTGAGCTGGTGGCGGGGTCGCAGCCGCCGCGCTGACCTTCCCTTACGACGCCGAAGGGCGGCCGGTGCCTGAGGGGCACCGGCCGCCCTTTCGTATGGCTGGCCTGCGGCTACTGCTGGGGCGGGGCCGGGGGGTACCCCGGCTGCCCCGGCTGCTCCGGCTGCTCCGGCTGTCCGGTGTGGGGCTGCGGGTAGCCGTAGCCGGCGGGCGGGTAGCCGGGCTGCTGGCCCGGCTGGCCCGGCTGGCCCTGCTGGGCCGCCTCCGGATCGGGCTGCTGGGCGGGCACCGCGGGCTGCCCGGGCTGGGGGTAGGGCTGTCCGGGCTGGGGGACGGCCTGCGGATACGGCTGCGCCGGCTGGGCGGTGGCCTGCGGGTAGGGCTGTCCGGGCTGGGGGACGGCCTGCGGATACGGCTGCGCCGGCTGGGCGGTGGCCTGCGGGTAGGGCTGTCCCGGCTGCGGGGCCGCCTGGGGGTACGCCTGACCGGGCCGGCCCGGCTGACCGGGGATCGGCTGGCCCGGCGCGGGCTGCCCCGTGGCGGGCTGCCCGGGCATCGGCTGGCCGGGGTAGGGCTGACCAGGGAAAGGCTGACCCGCCACCGGCGGAGGGCCGGGGTAGGGCTGGCCAGGAGCAGGCTGACCCGAATACGACTGTTCGGGAGCCTGCTGACCCGGGTACGACTGTTCGGGAGCCTGCTGACCCGGGTACGGCTGCCCGGGGACCGGCTGGCCAGGGAAGTGCTGATCAGGCATCGGCTGGTCGGGGATCGGCTGGCCCGGGTACGGCTGCCCGGGAGCCTGCTGGCCCGGGAACGGCGGGGCGGCCACCGGCGGCGGGTTGCCGTCGCTGGTCCACAGGCCGTGCGACTGCTGGTGCCGGACGAAGTCCTCGGCGACCATCGCCGCGAGGTTGAAGTACGCCTCCCGCACCTTGGGCCGCATCATGTCGAGGTCGACCTCGGCACCGGCGGACAGATGCTCGTCGAACGGCACCACGATCACCCCGCGGCAGCGGGTCTCGAAGTGCGACACGATGTCCTCGACCTTGATCATCTTGCCGGTCTCGCGGACCCCGGAGATGACGGTGATGGACCGGGAGACCAACTCGGCGTACCCGTGCGCGGACAGCCAGTCCAGCGTCGTACTGGCGCTGCTCGCACCGTCCACGGACGGCGTCGAGATGATGATCAGCTGGTCGGCGAGGTCGAGCACACCGCGCATCGCGCTGTACAGCAGGCCGGTACCGGAGTCGGTGAGGATGATCGGGTACTGCTTGCCGAGCACGTCGATGGCGCGCCGGTAGTCCTCGTCGTTGAACGTGGTCGACACGGCCGGGTCGACGTCGTTGGCGATGATCTCCAGACCGGACGACGCCTGCGAGGTGAACCGGCGGATGTCCATGTAGGAGTTGAGGTAAGGGATCGCCTGGACGAGGTCACGGATGGTGGCCCCGGTCTCCCGGCGCACCCGGCGCCCGAGGGTGCCCGCGTCCGGGTTGGCGTCGATGGCGAGGATCTTGTCCTGCCGCTCGGTGGCGAGGGTCGAACCCAGCGCGGTGGTCGTGGTCGTCTTGCCCACGCCGCCCTTGAGGCTGATGACGGCGATCCGGTAGCAGGAGAGCACCGGCGTGCGGATCAGATCGAGCTTGCGCTGCCGCTCGGCCTCCTCCTTCTTGCCGCCCAGCTTGAACCGCGAACCGCCGCCGACCGGACGGCTGCTCTTGGCCTTCTGCTTCTTGGAGTTGAGCAGCCGGTCGGAGGACAACTCCACGGCGGCGGTGTAACCGAGCGGCGCACCGGGGTTGGTGGGCTGCCGCTGGTCATGCTGCATGGGCTGCGGCCAGGCGGCACCGAGCCGAGGATCGACCGGAGGCTGCGGGGCCTGGGGGGCCTCGGGAGCCTGCGGGGCATGCGGGGTGTCCGGCGCGCCGGGGTACGCCTGCGCGGGCTGGCCGGGGTGTCCGGGCTGGCCGGGGTGTCCGGGCTGGCCCGGGTGGGCGGGCGGCTGCGGGAATCCGTAACCACCGGGCTGCACAGGGGCGTTGGGTGCAGCGGACTGCTCCGGCTGCGCACCGGGGTGCGGGAAGCCGTACCCGGCGGGCGGGTTCGGCGCGGAGGCGGGTGCACTGTTCTGCGGGAAGCCGTAACCGCTGCCGGGCTGTTCGGGGGCGTGGGGCTGCGGATTCGGTGCGGGCGGCGCGGGCTGAGCGTTGGGCGCGGGCGTGCCGGGCTGGGGGAAGCCGTAGCCGCTGGGGGCCTGCGGCGGCGTGGGCGCGGGGGCTGCTGCGGGCTGCGGGAATCCGTAACCGGCCGGCTGCTCGGGGGCGTTGGCCTGCGGGTTCGGGGCAGGCTGCGCGTTCGGAGCGGGCGGCGGGAAGCCGTAACCGGCGGGCGGGTACGGCTGGCCGGCCTGCGGCGCGGCGGGCGTGTTCCAGCCGGACGGCGCGGGCTGCGGCGCCTGCGGCTGGAACGGGGGCTGCTCCTGCGGGGCGGCGGCCGGGGGCTCCGGCTGCGACTGCGCGGGCCACTGAGCGGCCGGGGCGGGCGCGGCGGGCTGATACGACGGCGGCAGCGGAGGAACCCCGGCCGGGGGAGCCGACGGGGTGTTCCAGTCGGCGGGCGGCGCATTCTGCGGCTCCGGGGCCGCGGCGGGAACGGCGTCCCGCGGCTCGTCGGCCACCTCGGCGGCCGGTACGGCGTCGGCGGGCTCCTCGGCGGAGGGCGCGGCGTCGACAGACCGGGACTCCGCCTCCCGCTCGGGAGCGTCGGCGGGGGAGTCCGCGCCGGACGCGCCGGACCCACCGGAGTCGTCGGAGCCGACCGTCTCGGCGTCCGCGGAGGCGTCACCGACGGACTCCACTGACTCTGCCGACTCTACGGACGGTTCGGAATCAACGGACTCAGTCGGCTCGCCGGGCTCATCGGCGGGCACAGGCTTCTCGCCCTCGCCCTCGCCCTCACCCGCGCCTTCGCTCTTGTCGGCGTCCGCGCCCGAGTCGTCCTGCGCCGCATCCGCGACCGACGACTCCTCGACCTCGGTTTGGGCGTTCGCAGAGCCGTCCTCGTCGGCTGCCGCGTCGGCGCTCTCGCCAGTCTCCGCGGCGCCATCGAGAACCTCGTCGCGTTCCTCGCCCTCGGGCTCGGCGGCGGTCTCGGGCTCGGCGCCGGCCGCGGGCTTGGCCTCGACCGGGTCCTCGACCTCGGCCTCCGCCTGAACGGTCGCGGCATGCTCGGCGATCTGCCGCTTCAGTGCGACCGCCGAGAAGCGCATCGTGGCACCGCTCTCGATGTCCCCTGCACCGGACGAGGCGTCGTCGCCGCCCGAACCTGCAGACGAGTCCCCGGCACCGGGCACGCTCTGCGGAGCCCCCCACTGCCCCTGGAACCCAGGAACGGGAATGTTCGGCACGGCAGTCGGCGAAGCCGGAACAGCCGACGGCGCAGGCGCAGGCGCAGACGGCGGCACGGCGCCAGCCGGCGTCTCGGGGGACGCATCCGGCAGCTGCGGCTCCCGAGGAACTTCCGGCTGCTGCGGCTCGAACCCGCTGCCCACCGGAAGCTTGGGCACCGCGACCGGACTGCCGGTCGGCGGCGGAGGCGGCGTGTAAGCGGCCCCGGGCGCGGGCGCCGGAGGAGTGAAGGGCGCACCCGGCGCGGACACAGGCGCGGCGGGAGGAGTGAAGGGCGCCCCCGGCGCGGGGGCGGGCGCAGGCGCCGGCGGAGGCGGGGAGAA
The DNA here is from genome assembly GCF_043088925.1 of Streptomyces sp. NPDC014006. Taxonomy (NCBI): domain Bacteria; kingdom Bacillati; phylum Actinomycetota; class Actinomycetes; order Kitasatosporales; family Streptomycetaceae; genus Streptomyces; species Streptomyces sp. NPDC014006. The sequence goes on from NZ_JBICAJ010000012.1 coordinate 283,100, forward strand.
GGACGCCCCGGACCCACCGGCGGCGTGCGGCGGCGGCGTCAGCCCGGGCAGCGGAACGTTGGGTACGGCCGTGGGCCCCGAGGCCGTACCGCTCCCCGAGGCCCCCGCCGAGCCGGAACCGGACGCGCCGGCCCCCGAGCCCGGCCCGGAGCCCCCGCTCCCCGAGCCCCCGGACGCGTTCTGCGTGTACCAGGCAGGCGGCGCGTAGTCGATGGTGAACTCGCCCGTCGTCTCGATGGCGGACTCCGCGTCGGGCTGGTCGTCGCCGGGCGTGGCCCAGCCCCCGCGGTTCCCGTCCCGATCGCTGCTCACAGTTCCTCCTGGTGTGGTCGAGCACCCCCACGCCGTGTCGGGGCGACCCTTGCGTGTCGTGCCAAGTCCTTCGAGGTCGACCGATCCCACCGGCCCTTCCCCCACGGGCGCCGACGCTCCGTCCACCGGATCCGCGCCGTGCCTGCCCCCAGCCTAATCACCACAGGCTCGGCCTCAGCAGGCATGCCCGCCTCTGGTAACCCTCAGGCCAGGCCGGGGCGGACCCGCAACTGCTCGGACCGCTCACCGGCTTACCCGGCGAACCGGGCCAAACGGTAGGGGGTCACCACTTGCGGGCAGCTGTGAAGGGAACAAACGGGGCAATGATCGGCAGTTCAGTCCATTCGGCGCGGAGTGCCCAACAACCCGATCTCGGCGTCGGTGGGTTGAGCCATCACATACTGCCTGTCCCGGTCGCTGCACCACAGGGTGACGCCGTCGGCCAGCGTCGGCAGGGACTCCACCTCGGCCTGGGACAGCCTCATCGTGCGCCCCAGTACCACTGCTTCGTCCGGGGAGACCCGCTGAATTCCGGTGAGCCGCGCCTGGCGCAGCAGCCGGGGCGCGACTGGGCTGAGATAAGGCAGCAAGGTCAGCACCGACTGCCAGGGCCCGGACACCACCCGGCCGCGCGGAGGCCGCATACCGCAGTCTCGGACCACGAGCACGGGCGTACCGGCGGAGGCGCCCTGCGGGGGCACCCGCCCGACGTCGTACACAGACAGCCCGTTCTGCCCGCCTCCCATGGCATGCATCATCTGCATCCAGGCCTGCGGCCGCCCGGTTTCCACGGCGACCCGCGCACCGGTCGCCGCCGAGCGCAGCGCCAGCACCTGCGCCGTCCACAGACCCCCGATAAGGACTACGTCGTACGGCGTCGGCCGGTTGATTCCCAGCACGGCCGCCTGCCCCTCGGCATCGACCCCCGCTACCACCCCGTCGTCTCCGATGGGCAACGCGAGCGCATCCAATTGGGAGGGCGGGAGGGAATGCCGGCCGTGCCGGGGACCGAGCAGGCCGGCCCCGCGGCGTAGCTGCTCGCCCAGTCGTCGCGGAGCGGAAGACGTCGCAGGCCCCAGCGAGTCCGGTACAGGGTGGGCCGTCGCATTCGTCGTCACCGCGCACCTCCGAGAGGCAGTGTGGCCAGCATGCCGGGCAGCTGCTCGCGGTCCAGGCGGGACAGGCCGGCACCGGACTGCCGGACCGCTGCCTCGAGTGCCCGCCGGGCCGCCACGAGCTCGTCGTCGCTGCGCCCGGTCACCCGCAGATGCCCGGATAGCGAGACTTCCTGTCGCTCGCCCCGAGTGACGGTGAGACTGAATGTGGTGGCCAGGGCCGGTATGGCCGTCACCCGGGCAAGGAACTCGGGGAGCGATCCACCGCGGCCGCCGTCCAAGGGCGGCCAGCGCCGGATCCAGTACGTGGTGTGCCTCCGGTTGTCGCAGCGCCAGCTCCGCCCGGTTTCCTCTGTCCGGCGTGCTGCCTCGTTGCGGCTTGCGTCGGCGGTGACCAGAGGGTTGGCACAGGCGGATGTGGCCAGTGCGGAGATCATTTCCTCCTCGTCGAGCACCCGCGCCCGGAATCCCGCACCGGTCAGCCGACTCGCCAGATGGTCCGCGACGCGTACGACACACTTCTGGGCCCCGGTCAGCCCGCCGCCGCGTGCCGCGACGGCCTCCGCGGACAGCTCGGGATCGAGCTTCAACGCGATCCAGGTGATGCGCACGGCTGGGGCTCCGGTCAGCTCCTGTAGCGGCAGGTAGTTGGCGACCGCCACGGACTGCCGAGGCAGGCTGAGCGCGGGCGCCGGCTGAGTGTGCAGCACGACCTGGGCCGACTCCAACCGGATCCCGTCCACTTCGAGTGCATCCCGCACCAGACCCAGTGGAAGCGGCTGTCGGCTGCGCTCAGCTCGCAACGCCGTGGCGTCCGCCTCCACTTGGAGAACGGCCGTGACGAAGGTGCCGTCGCCGACGATCCCGACCGGTCTGCGGTCCCGTACGCCGTAGGAGTAAGTGCGCAGGGCAGGCTCGCACTCCATGACCGGGACCAGAGCAGGTTCCGTACCCGGCGGGATCGGCGTCTGCGCCGCCCGCCTCTGACGCGCCTGCAACTCGCGCGCGGTGGCGAGCCACTCCGGCAGAGAGCGCCCGCGCCGCCGTACGAAGGCCAGCAGCAGGAGCGCCACCGCGACGACGCCGGCCGCTGCCAACGCCACCATTCCCACGACCCAGCCGACGAGGAGCACCGCCAGCGCCAGTTCCGCCAGTACCAGGCGTTGCAGCCGGGACGAACCGGCCTTGCCCGACCGTGTCCGGAAGTGCGGCGCGCGGTTACCGGGTGCCTGGCTCGGCGACTCGGCCGACCGGCGGGACGGTGCAGGCCGGGACGCCCGAGAACCCGCGACCCTCGACCGGCCATGCGATCGCGTCCCAGTATCGGAAGCCATCACTCCATCCCCCCGTTATCCTCGCAACTCGCCAAGTCGGCCGTCACACTTGGGCCTGGACGAGGCCCCGGTACCCTACCCGGTCCACCAGTCCACCTGGACAACATGCATAGTAGGGGGCCGGTCTGACAGCGAGGCGGGGGACGGGTTCCCGCCGACGCGACCACGGGGAGAAGCAGGCGCTCATGGCATCACAGCGGGACGAACTCAACGCCTACACGTTCGCGAAGCGGCGCACTCTCGCGGCCTTTCTCCAACCATCGCCGTCCGGGTCGGAGGAAGGGGCGCCCAAGCCGCTCCGCGCGATCGTCCCCAGCCTCGTCGCCGGCGCGTTGACGCTGGCCGTGTTCGGCGCCTGGGGCATGTTCCAGCCGACGGCGCCTGCCGGCTGGGACACGCCCGGCACCCGGGTGATCGTGGGCAAGCAGTCCACGACGCGCTATGTGGTGCTCAAGACGGGCAAGGCCACCAGGCTGCACCCGGTGTTGAACCTGGCCTCCGCACGCCTGTTGATGAACGACGCCGACTACCAGGTCATCCAGGTCAGCGACAAGATTCTGGACTCCGGCAAGCTGCCGCGCGGCCCGATCCTCGGCATTCCCTACGCGCCTGACCGGTTGCCCTCTGCAGAGGAGGCCGGTACGGCCAAGCGGTGGGCTGTGTGCGAACAGCCCGGCGGCAAGGGCGAGACCGTGCAGCAGGCCACATTCGTCCTCGCGGAACGCGACGCCCCGAAGACCGAGGGAGCTGGCCGCCTCACCGCGGGCGACGCGCTGTATGTCAAGACCCGCACCGGCGAGCGCTACTTGGTCGACGCGGACGGCACGTCCTACGCCCTGACCGGAACCGAGTCCGACGCCCTCACCACCGCCCTGGTCGGCAGCCGCAAGCCCCAGCTCGTCACCAAGGAGTGGCTCGGCACCCTCCACCAGGGCGACCCGATCAAGTTTCCGCGACTGCCCGCGGGCGTTGGCTCACCCGCCCACGTGCCTGGACAGCTGTCGGCCACCGAGAACCAGGTCGGCATGGTCCTCAAGACCCGGACCGGGGACGGCACCAAGTACTACGTCGTCCTCCCGGGCAAGGTGCAACCCGTCAGCGAGTTCACGGCCTGGCTGCTCATGTCCTCACCCCAGACCGCCGTGCTGAACATGAACGGTGAGGCACGCACCGTGGGGTTGCAGGACTTCACCGCCGACCCCGAGCGCTTCGCCGGGCAGGCCGCCAAATGGCCTCAGCAGCGGACTCGGCAGGTCAACTCCGCCTCTCCCTTCGGCCGCGACACCGTGTGCAGTGTCCTGCGCGGCGTCGACGTCAACTCCGCCGACGTCACCACACTGAGCACCTGGGCGGGCAAGGACTACCCGGTGCAGATCACAGCGGACGGCACGGGAACTTATGTGACCCCTGGCACCGGCCTCCTCTACACGCAGATTCAGGGCACCGAGACCGCAGCGGGAGCGCTTTTCCTGGTCACCGACACCGGACTGCGGTATGCCGTTCAGGCCAACGGGGACAGCGACAACCGCAAGTCCGACATCGGCGCTGCCGGCAAGAAGACCTCGGACGGCAGCCCCGAGGCCAGCGAGGCCCAGGTCAAGCTCGGTTATCAGAATGTCCGGCCCGCAAAGGTGCCCGCGGTCTGGTCCGAACTCCTTGCGAAGGGACCCCGCCTCGACACCAACAGCGCCCGCCAGCCACAGGGTTCATGACGTGTTCCACCCCGACATGACTGTTGGACATGCGAAGAGGAGTGCCGTACGCGTGCTGCGGAAGAAGGCGACCCTGCTGATCGGGCCTGCCCTGCTCATAGCCCTCGGCACCGCCCCGCCTTCGCCCGGAGTCAGGCTCGACGGCAGCGGCGAATGCACCTTCCCCGCCGAGCAGATCAAAGGCACCCCCTGGTCATTGCAGCGCGTCCTGCTCGACCAGCTTTGGCGGGGCACGAACAAGGGCAAGGGGGTACGGGTCGCGGTCATCGACACCGGCGTCGACGACAAGAATCCACAACTCGCCTCCGCCGTGGACAAGGCCGATGGCCGGGACTACCTGACCAAGGGCAAGAACGGGGACCCCACCGACGACCAGGTAGGACACGGGACAAAGGTCGCGGGCATCATCGCGGCCCACCCCAGCAAGGGCACGGGCTTTGTGGGGCTCGCGCCGAACGCCACGATCATCCCCATCAGACAGAACGACGCGCAGAACAGCGGCGACTCGGACACCATGGCCCAGGCAATTGCTTACGCCGTGTCCAAGGGTGCCGACGTCATCAACATCTCCCAGGACACGACCAAGCCGCTGTCGCGCACGTCTGCACTCGCCGACGCCGTGCGCAACGCGATCGCACGCGGCGTCGTCGTGGTCGCCTCCGCGGGGAACGACGGCCTGGACGGCAAGGTCAAGAACACCTATCCGGCTGCCTTCCCCGGGGTACTGGCCGTTGCCGCCTCCGACCGCAACAACGAACGGGCGTCGTTCTCCCAGGCGGGAAGCTTCGTCGGAGTCGCCGCGCCGGGCGTGGACATCGCCTCCACCGTGCCGGGTGGCGGGCAGTGCACCGACGACGGAACCAGCTTCTCAGCGCCATTCGTCGCCGGCGTGGCGGCTCTTCTCAAGGAGAAACATCCGCACTGGTCAACCGCCCAGATCAGCACCCAGATCGAGCAGACGGCCGAGCGCTCCATCAACGGGCACGACAACTTCGTCGGGTGGGGCGTCGTCGATCCGGTCCGCGCCGTCCAGGAATCGGACATCGCCGACCCGCCGTCATCCCCGACACCCGATCCCGGTCCGTCCAAGGCACCGGAACCCGACGTGGCACCGTTCTCCCTGGCTGAGACCCCCCAAGAGCGGAGCCGGCGCTACGCCGTCTACGCGCTGGCGATCACCGTCGTCCTGGTTGCCGCCATCGCCGGCGCCACCGTGGTGGCCCGCGATCTGCGACGCCGCCACCACAAGGACTTGTCAACGTGAGGGTCAGCCGGCCTGGGTCGATCCACCGGCAAGGCTCTTGAGAAGGCCGTCACCAACCGCATCGAGGGCTGCGAGATCGAGCATGGCCACGACGAGAGGCCTGGACCCTGGGGTTCGACGGCCGCGGCCGCGTCACCAGCCGCCAGGCGACCGCCGACGGGGCGGCCGTGTCTGCCGCCCCGTCGCTCGTGCACGGCCTCAGCGGCCGTCCGTCTTGTTCTCCACCGCTGCCCCGGCCGCCGGCCCGCCGGCGTGCGGCGTGGGCTCCAGGTCGAACTCCCCGTCCCGCGCGCCGAGCACGAAGGCCCGCCACTCGGCTTCCGTGTACCGCAGCACGGTGTCCGGATCCAGGGAGGACCGCATGGCCACGGCGCCCTGCGGGAGATAGGCGATCTCCACTCGCTCCTCGTGCTTCTCCGTACCCGGGGCGCAGTGCCACGTGACACCGGAGAGGTCGAGGGCGTACAGCTCGTCCCGCTCCCGCTCCTTGCGTGCCTTGATCTCCTCAGCTGTCTCCGCCATGCCGCAGCGACCCCTTCCGACGACGAACGAACCCGGTGTGAGTCACAGTAGTCGCCACGGTACGCGCCGAAGCAACTTGCCTGGCTCGCCTTTGCAGTTGGAAGGGCTAGGCCAAGTGACTAAAGTGGCTGGCGGTACCACGCCGTGGTGCTCACGGGGGCGGTGCGATGCTGCGGCCACGCGGCGCGTGGACGAAACGCAGCAGGTCTTGCCCGCCAGGAGGCCCGGATCACAGGTCCGGACGGAACCGTCGCGGCGGTGAAGTTCATCGCCGCTTCAAAGGAGGGCAAGAAGCATGGCTTCAGGCGTTGACCACAGTGCACACGCGCTCACAGGTCTGGCTAACGACATTCGCGACTTCCATCACCAGGTGAGCGAGCGGGTCACCTCGCTCAACCGAGTCGTGGACATGATCCAGGCCGGCTGGAGGGGTGCGGCGGGCAAGGAGTTCGACACGGTGCAGCAGGGGGTCAACAAGCACCTCAAGAAGCTCCAGGACGATCTCGTCGACCTCGAGGAGGCGATGAGGGCGAGCGTCGGCGGCTTCACCGACCAGGAGCAGGAGCGCATCTCCCACATCCGGAAGGTCGACAACTCCTACCACGTCACCAGCCGCATCACCGACCTGGCCTGAGCCCGACCGCATTCACGAGGGAGAGACGCATCATGACCTACGAGGCCGACCGCACAGCAGTCAACTACGACACCGTCACCCAGGCCGCGGTGGACGTCCGCAACACGGCCAAGAACCTGTCGGAGCAGCTGGAAGCCCTGCTGCGCCGGGTGAAGGCCGTCGCTGACACGTGGGAAGGCGAGGCGAAGACCGCCTACATCGAGATCCAGCGGGACAGCGGCGAGCAGATGGCGGGGATGAGCCAGAAGCTCGGCCGCATCGCCCAGCTCCTCGACGAGTCCGTCATCGGCTACCAGGACACGGACAAGGGCAACGCGGCGCGCTTCCGCATGCTGATGGGCTGAGAAGTAGCCCTAGAAGGGAGGCAGCCCCGGCCCGGGCTGCCTCCCTTCCGTTTTCCTGCCACCCCTACGGTGGAGGCAGTGCCGACGCGTATCGGCGTGGGGTTGCCGGCGAGCTTGGCTGCGTGAATCCCGGCTTGTCAGCCGGAGCCCCGAAGCCTGAAAACAGGTGGCGCAGTCGCAGCTCGCGTGTCGGTTACGTGGTCGTGGGATGGCCTGAATGACCAGATCAGTTGTGTACGCGGGGTGGGCTGAACGGAGGTGGATGAGTTGCTTGGCAACCTGTCTGCATCTCAACGTCGAAAAGCATCCGGCTCGCCAATAGGGCGAGGTCCTGCTGCCGGGTCTTCTCCTTCTAGCCGGCGGATCCGCTGGCCCGGGCGGTAATGGCGAGGTAGGGGTGTGCCATGCCGGCGGTGTAGCTTGAGCCCTCGACGTGCGACCTGCACTTGACGTAGATCGCGGCTTGTCTTCCCCAGACAACGGCCTCGGTACCCGTGTCGAAGCGGGATACCTTTGAGGGGGATCCCAGCTTCGCGAACCAGTCGTCGCGGCTACCGTCCCTCATCTCCGCAACCAAATCCACGGCACCGCTGCTGGTGGAGTTCCTGCAGAGGAACTTGAAGGAATTGTCCGTAGCCACTCTCGACCGGGTCGGCTTGAAAGAGGAATCCGGAGACAGCAGCCTCTCCAGGGGCTCCACATTGTCGGAGAAGACGCCCTCGTCGCATGTGTCCATAGCCCTCAGCGGCTCAGTCTGATCCCTCGCGGCAAGTGCCCATACCCCTGCCCCCACCACGAGGGCAGCCAGTGTGCCAAGGGCCACGATCACTGATCGACGGCGGCCTCGGCTGACCTCCCGCGTTCGCTCCGCCGGTGGTGTTGTCGACACGAATTACGCCTTCCCTCGCGACTGCCGTACTCCGGAACCACGTCGCGCGACTCGTCCCCTTCAAAGTGGCCTTCACTCACCGCGGCTTCGCGGGTCTGCCCGCTGACACCGGAGACCGCGGCAGCTACATCGCCCTTCCGGAATAACCTCCGCACACCTCTTGGCCTCCCTTTCCCAAGAGGTGTCTTATCTGTCCGGTCCACATGCGCTCACAGCCGCAGTAAAGGCAGCAGGAGCACCATCGTTCTCGCTTCCTTGTGCGTCAGCTGTCTTGATCTAGGCCTTTGGCGGCATGCTGTACTGGTTCGGAAGGCCTGCGTTGCTCTCACAACCGAGTGCCTTGCTCAAGGCCAGGCTCGCTGAGTGCATGACGACGAGGTTGTTGCTGCTCGCGGCGGCAGTGTCATGCGGTGTGTATCGGTTATTGGTCTCCCCGCGAAGCACGATAGTCTGCCTGGACCCGTCGGACGCGAACTTCACGCTGGAGCACTTCAGGTAAATGACCGCGCGCTGAGGGCTGGTAAGCGCCAAGGCGCCCAAGCGATACGGGGTGAACATTGAGGCCACCTCATTTGGTCTCGGCACTCTGTCGGAGACGGCGAAAGAGATGGTGATGTCACTCAGATCCTTTTCTCCACCATAGAGCCAGCAGAACCCTGCTCTTACTACTTCGTCGGTTCCATGAGTGCGGTACTCAGAGACAAGTGTCTTCGCGGCTCCAGCAGCGCCGTCCTCTGCCGAGGTGATGAGGGTTCGGCGGCCGATGAGCTGTTTCGCAGCGTTCACAGCCGAGCCGTTCAACGAGCCGTCGCAGTTCGTGTCGACGGCCTCGCTTTTCTGACCGCTACCGGAATCGCACGCCGAGACTCCGAGAAGCAGCAGGGCGAGGCCAGCCCAGACGCCCGCAGTACGTACGGACATCATCTCGCCTCCTTATCAATCCTGTTTGGGGACGTACGCCCTGCTGAATTCACGGTCGATGCCCTTGTCGTAGCCAGCTTCTAGAGTTTGAGCAGTGCGCATCGGTACGAGCCCCCCACAACTCGTCGAACGACGTGTCTGTCCTCTCGGCCGTCATGGGCAATCGATCGAGTACGTTCCACGAACTTTGCTGTGCCGGGCGAGGTGGCGCACCCTCGGCTCGCGTCTCGGTGACGTGGCCGTGGGCTGGGCCGACCGACCCGATCAGTCGTGTACCCGTGGCTGGTCGGACGGAGGTGTGGCAAACGTTCCTTGGCAGCCTGTCTCCATCTCAGCCTCGAAAAGCATCCCGTTGGCCAACCGAGCGAGGTCCTGGTGCCGGGTCTTCTCCTCCTGGCCGGCGGATCCGCTGGCCCGGGAGCTGACGGCGAGGTAGGGGTGTGCCATGCCGGCGGTGTAGCTTGAGGCCTCGGTGTGCGACCTGCACTCGACGTAGATCGCCGCTTCTCTGCCCCAGACAACCGCCTCGGTGCCGGCGTCGAAGCGGGACACTTTTGAGGGGGCATGCAGCTTCGCGAACCAGTCGTCGCGGCTGCCGTCCCTCATCTCCGCAACCAGGTTCACGGCACCGCTGCTGGTGGAGTTGTTGCAGCTGATCTTGAAGGAGCTGCCCACAGCCACACGTGACCAGGCCGGCTTGTATGAGGAATCCGGAGAAAGCAGCCTCTCCAGGGGCTCCATCCTGGAGGAGAAGATGCCTTCGTTGCATGTGTTCATGGCCTTCAGCGGCTCAGTCTGATCTCTCGTGACGTACGCCCATACCCCTGCACCCACCGCAATGGCAGCCAGTGTGCAGATGGCCACGATCACCGGTCGACGGCGACCTCGGCTGCTCTCTCGTGTTCGGTCCGCCGGTGGTGTTGTCGACACGGTTTACGCCTTCCCTCGCGACTGCCGGTACTCCTGAATGACGTCGTGCGCGCGACTCGTCCCCTCGAAGTGCCCTTCACGCACTGCGGCTTCGCGGTCTGCGTCTGACAAGCCGGACGGATACGTGCCATCTGCCGCCGCAGCAGCGAGTGTGTTGTGACCCCTTTTCAGCTCGGCAGGAGCCCTCTCTAGTGTCAAGCCGACGCCGACCAAAATGACGAGTGCACATTAGGCGTGGGCAACTCTTGTTTGGAGTAGTCGTAGCCGTTCGGTTCACTGGTCGGTGGCGCCACACTCGACGGCGTGACGCAGGGAGTGGTGACCTCGAAAAACGCTTGGCCCGCATAACCGAACTTGATGCTCGCCTGAAATCCGTCCGCGCTGGCGTAGTATGCCGCAGATTTGTCGGGCGCGTGTGCGCGCAACTTAAATCCCTTGCTCAACCAGTAGCGCTCTACAAGGCCCATGAAGCTTTCCCGGCGATGTGGGGAGATGATCGTCATTACTGCACGGATACGGTCGGTCGAGCAATCACGCGGCGGAGTGACTCTGTGCGTCCATTCGACCGGCGGCTTGATGGCGGCTAGCGTCTCGTCCAGCAGTGCATCCGCTTTATCTGCCGCTTGCTGCATGTTCATGTTGTTGCTCTCCACGCTTCCGGATGATCCGACCGAACCGCATCCAGTCAACAGGGCGGTTAGGGCGACGCAAACCGCGAACCAGCGCCTCATCGGCGTGCCTCGGGGATCACGGAATTGTACTGTCCGGCCACGATAGCTCCAATGTTGTCCGTGGAGATCTGATCCTTCTCCGGGTTGAAATAATTAGAATGAGCATTCGTGTCGAGTGTCGAATCCCAAACGTCCGGAAACTTTCCGTCGACGACAAAGGGGCCCGGTTCTGTCCGGAACCTGTTCGCTCCGAAGTCGCTGCTTGCTGGATCTTTGCCGAACCAGAGGTCGTCATCGTCCGGGTCGCTTAGGTAGCTGCCGATGAGGGCGCCGCTCGGGCCAGCCGCCAGACCTCCGAAGCCGGCGGCGACCTCTCCCTTGGAGGGGAGGTGGGTCACGATGTCATTGGGCGCAGCGCCCACCCATACATGTTCCTTACTCACTCCGAGATCCGCCGCGGTATCTACGCCCGTGCCCGGGCTACCCACCAGAATGATGTCGTCCGCGCCTGGGATCCCGCCTGGTTCCTGTGTCGCCTTGCCTACAGTCAGGGACCCGTAAGAATGGCCGATCGCTGTGATGTGAGGATCCGCGTTTTCATTCGTTGCCGAGATGCCCGCCATGAAACGGTCGTACGCTGGAGCCCCTTTCTCGGCATCGGCCGGACTCATGACATCGGCTGATTGGGGAGCGTCGTACCCCAACCAGACGATTGAGGCGCTCGAAGGATCCTTCTGACGTGCTGCATAGGCCGTATCGAAGGCTCGTCTCATCGTGCCGTGCTTACCTGACGCGAATTCAGCATCCAGCTTGGTACCCAGACCGGGCACGTAAGCTGACACATTTCTGGAAGTGTCCGGGTTCCCGTAGGAAACGATGGCGCGCCCGTTCCCCTCGTCGCCGATGCCCAGCAAATACATGGGGGGATCGCTGCCGGCTCGTAGCTGACTGTCGATCTCGCGGAGGCCGGCCAGCTTGGTCTTGGAGTCCTCGTCGCCCTGCGCTTCCAGCTTGCCCATCAGTTGCGGAAGGTACAGACGGTTGGCCTCGTCCCGGGCAGTTGCGGGGATTCCGTCGAGGTAGCCGATCGTGTCTGGGTAAACGGCCAGATATTCCGTCTGTTCGGCCGGGCTGAGGCTGTCCCACCACTTCTTGCGCTCGGCTGGCGACTTGTCGGTGGGGATGTTGCGCTTCAGGACGTCATCTGCGGCCCCGTGCACAGCAGCCGCATCACCGCTGACGTCGGCCCAGGTGGATTCGGTGACGTCGAGCCCTTCGGCAGCCTTCAGACGACGCAGCGCGTCCGCGTACTGTCCATCGATCTCCGTGGCCTCGGCGAGCGCGCTGGCGATGGTGTCTGCTATGCCCTGAGCGAGAGCGGCGTTGGGGTTCGGGTTTGCCGCAGCCGTGGCGCTTCCCATGGCCTTGCCGATAAAACTGCTGTTACCCTCCACGGTGTCACCGGGCAGGGTCGTCTCACCGGGGCTTGCCTCCGGGTAACGCACAGAGCCATCGCCGTAGACCTCAAAGCCTGCCTGCCTGGCGTCTTCGAGGGCGTTGAGCAACTTCCGCTGAACGGGCGCCAGTTCCTCGGCCAGGCCCGTGAGGGCCGCGCTGATCAGTCCACATTCGGCGTGGATGTACTGGTAGTTGTTACTGAGTCGGCCGAGCCGCACGATGGCCCAGAAGGACGCGTCGCCCACCTGGGTCGAGGACAGGCCCGCGCTGATCTCATTGGTGACTCTGTTTCGGGATGCGTAGGCGCTGTTGCTGACGGTGCTCCAGCCGTGAGCTTCTTCCGTAAGCTCGGAGAGCTTGAGATTACGCAGCTGGTCGAGGGTGATCATGGTTACTTATCGCTCCCGAAGTGCTTGCTCGCGGTTTTCTCCGCAGCGATGGCAGCCTTGATTCTCGCTTCGTTCTCACCGTGATCCTTGGCAGCCTGGCGCATGGGCTGCTCCAATTTCTCGCACTCGTCGCGAACCGCTTTGAGCCGCCGGTGCCAGCTGTCCCGAACGGCGTCCAGAGCCAGGACGGACGCCAGCCCTTCCAAACCCGCAGTGCCCCCGGCTTTTGCCTCGGCCAACTGGGTCACCGAGGTGTTGGTGGTGGTCCGCAACTCACCCAGAATTTGAGCACCGTTGGTCCATGGGTAGCGAACATAGACCAAGTTGCCGGACCCGCCCCCGCCCGAATTGGCGGAGGCGAGGGTCATGTCGGATGCATCAGAGGGACTGGACTTGGCCGCGGCATGCGTGCGCGCGGACGCCCACTGTTCTTCGAACGTCACAGAGACCTCATTCGTTGAATTGCCGCAGCCGTACGGCTCTCGGCCGTTAACCACCGGATCAGCCGGTCTGGCCGGGCCCCTGTGGCGCTTGATAAGGGGCCTGCGGTGTGGGCGGCTGGTACGGCGGCGGCTGGTACGGCGCTGGTGGGGCGGCGTAGGGCGACGGATAGGCCGGCGGCGTACTGGAACCAAGCGGGGCCGGCGCCGCTCGACGCCTACGCGCACGGAGAACGATGGGAACGACGATCGCGGTTCCGAGGATCACGGCGGCGGCGATGCCCAGGCCGATCCACAAGGTGGTGTTGTTGTCGTTGCGTCCCTCGGATGCCGCAGCCTCTGACCTCTCGCCGCTCTCGGCACCGGCTGCGGCACCCGGTGAGCCCGATGCCTTCGACGACGGAGACTTGACAGCTGCGGCGGCCAGGTCCGGAAGGGGGTACTCGTCGGCCGGGCCAGGGTCTCCCGGATTCACGAGCGCGACACGGGGCCGGACGACGCCGTAGCCGAAGTCGTCGTTCCTCGTCCAACCCTTCTCGTTCCCCTTCATCGTGTTGATGAGGACGCGAAGGACCTGGTTGTTCGTCCAGTCGGGGTGCTTGGACCAGATGAGAGCTGCCGAGGCGGACGCGATCGCGGTCGCGTCACTGGTGCCTTCACCCTTGCAGACCTCTGTGCCACCCGGGCAGGCGTGGTACATGTCCACTCCGGGAGCGGTTACGTCCACCTCCTGGCCGTGCTCTGAGAAGGCAGCCCGCTTGATCTTCGGCGTGATGGCTCCGACACCGACGACACCGGGTGTCGAGGCCGGATACAGAGGAAGGTTAGAAGTGTTGCCACTGTTCCCTACACCGGCGAACAGCAGCTTCCCCTTGGAGATGGCGTACTTCACCGCCGCGGCCAGCTCAGGGGTTCCGGCATTGGGGGCGGTCGGCGATTTCGACCTGCCCAGTGACATGTTGATGATCTGGGCCTTGCTGTCCGCGGCGTAGCGAATGGCCTGGGCCAGCAGTCGGAAGAACTGGGCCGTGTCGTCGACTTCCCCGTAGTGCTCGCTGGCGTAACGCATGCGGACCGGGAGGATCTTCGCCCCTGGAGCAAGGCCGTACGAGCCTTGCACAGGCCCTCGTGCGCCGGTGCCCGCGATCAGAGCCGCGATGCCCGTTCCGTGGCCGTCGATGTCGGTGTGTTCGTCACCGCGTTGGTCGGAGAAGTCCTTCCCCTTCAGGACCTGGCCTTTGAGATCGGCCAGCGAGTCCTCCACACCGGAGTCGATGACAGCCACCGTAATGCCGCGGCCTGTGCTGGTCTTCCACATCTCCTCGGCGTGCATGGCATCGAGATGCCACTGACGTGCCCTGACTGAATCCGCGTAGGCCGGAGTGGAACCGAGGCCCACCAGCAGTAGACCGAGAACAGCTGACACCGTCGGCAATGACCGCAGGGTCCAGTTGGTGGCGCGCATGTGCCTTCCTGATGGGGAGTCGCGAGCGGGCTTTATTCGACGACCGGAGGAACCGAGCGACGGCTGTTGGTCGACCACGTCTCCTCGTCCTCAACGGCGTAGTCGGGCCGCTCTCCCTGCTGCCGGTCCTTACGAGATGAGCCCCCCGCGTCGGTGGAGGTGGCGGACTCTTTACGTCCGTTCGCCGGCCCACGTGCCGTGGACGGCTCGCTGGAGGACGCACGCACAAGGCCCGATCCGCCCTGCGTGAACGGGCGTCCGCCGCTCCGTCCTGGCTGGGCCAGGCGGTTGCCGACGATGCCACCGGCCTCCGAGGCCAGGCGACGGCCACCGGCCATGCCACTCGCGGAGCCTGCACCGCCGACGCCGGAGCCCTGTCCGCCCTTCGCCATGCCGGTTCGGCCTTGGACACCCTCCCTGCCGATGACCGTTCCCCGCGGGATACCGCTCTGCGGTCGCCCGGTTGCTGACGACACAGGCCGACCGCCGACGATGCCTGTCTCACGGGGGAGCTGAGGCGGTCGCCCGGTCGACACACCACCAGGAGACGACAACTGCGGCACGCGCCCGGTGGAGACGCCCCCAGGCACCGTTGTCTGCGGGAACCGCGACTGCGACGGAGTCCGGGAACCGGAGGAAGTGCCGGGTACAGGGCTGCCGCTGGTGAAGACCGGAGGCAAAGTGGTCGGCTGTTGCCCAGGCACAGGTACTTCGGGACGAGGAATGCCCGGCTGAGCCACAGTGGGCCCAGTGGTGTTCGGGGTGGGCGTGCGCGGCAGTGTGTCGACGCCGTCGATTCCCATCTCGACGGGCCGTTCGTGGGGGACGGGCTGCCTTCCGTGCACGGGCGTGGGTGTTGCAGACCCCGCGATGTGGGGAGCACTGATGTGGCTCGTGACCGTGTGCTGTACGGGTGTTCCCCCGCCCGCCGCTTGGCCGCCCGAGCCCAACTTCGTCGCTGCCGCGTAGTCGCCAGAGCCTACCGAGACATGCTCGCTGTTTTCGATCCAGTCCTTTCCCATGTGCTGCGCCGGCGGCGGAAACGTAGGCGGTGTCACGCTCGTGACCTGCTGGGCCGAGTACTCGTACGTCTGCGCCAGCTTCCGCATCTGCTGGATCGCCTCGGCGCGGGCCGCCTCGATGCGCTTCTCGGCGGCCGCGGCGTCCGTATGCGCCGTCCGGGCCAGCCTCTGCGCGTCGGGGTCGTTGTGGGACCCCGGCTGCCTGGTCGCCGCCAGCGTCTCGTGCGCGTTGGCGAGGTCCGTCTTGGCCGCCGTCGTCTCGGAGACATCGGGCATGGCCGCCTTGGCGTCGGCGATGGCCTGCGACACCGTGCCCATCCAGCGGGACGCCACCTCGGCGTACTGGCCCAGGCGGAGCGTCGAGCTCGCCGTCTGACCGCCCCAGTCGCGGAACGTGTCGCCGGCTTCGCCCTGCCACTCCAAGCCTTTGACATACCCCATGAGGTCGTCACCGATCTTGGTGATCGCCGATGCCGCCTTGGAGAGCTTGCTGGACAAGTGCGACGCCCCGGCCGTACTCGCGGAAGCGAGCATGGCGGCGAGCTGCTCGTGAGTCATGGACTCGAAGTCCGTGCGGGCGAGCTGTGGTTCGCGTCCCTTGGACCGTTCCGCCATTACAGACCCTCCTCGCTACCGTCCGCCGGGGCGGAAGGTGTCGGCCGCGTGCGTCGGTCGGCGTACGGATCACGGTCAGGGTCGTAGTACTTCTCCGCTTCCGCGTTGATGGCCCGCATCCGAGCCTTGATGGCGTCGTCGAGGTTCGCGTAACCGACCCGCGACGCGTGCACGGCCAGCCCCATCCCCTCAAGCTGAGTACTCAAAGCCTTCGAGAGGTTCTCCAACTCGTCATGGACGATGGTGTACGAGTCGTAAAGGAACTGTGCTTCCTTGAAGTCGGCGGACCCCAGATGGGCGCGCGGCAAGCGGTCCTCGCCGACCTTGCCCGAGGCCGCTTCGGACTCGTCCAGTTCACGCAGCAAGGCGTCGACGCGCCTTTTGAAGTCCTTCAAGGCGCTGTGCTGGATGTCCAACGCCATCTGCGGATTCACATGAGACAACGTGTCAAAGGACTTGCCGGTGTCCGGTGCATGGCCCCGGTCTCCCGAAGAGCTTGTCCCCCCGTTCGAACTCACTAGGACTCCTCCCCGTTTCCCCGTCTCCCCGTTCGTTCCGTTCACCAGAACGGAACAAAGACTCGATCGATCACTCTAATGCCGTTGCGCGAGCAACCCCACCTGAATCAGGGCTGTTCCACGCTTGCGGGTCGCGAGCACACCGCGCCCGGGCGGCATCGGACGCGCACGGACACTGCCCAGGATGTCGCCCTCGCTCGGGTCGCCGGAAAGGACGACGCCCTGGGCCCCGAGTTCCTTGATGCGCTGCATGAACGGCTCGTACATGGCCCGCGAGGCGCCGGCCGCGCTGCGGGCGATGATGAACTTGACACCGACGTCACGGGCGAAGGGCAGGTGCTCGACCAACTGGGCCAGCGGATTGCCAGAGTTGGTGGCCACCAGCTCGTAGTCATCGACGATGACGAACAGCTGAGGGCCGTTCCACCAGCTCCGGTCACGCAGTTGCTGAGGAGTGATGTCCGGCTTCGGTGCGCGCATCTCCATGAACTGGCGTACCGCGTCCATGTGGACGTCCATCGCCGACGCCATGGGCGCGTACTCGAGCGGGTGCTCCTCCGGGATGGCCTCGAGCATGGTGCGCCGGTAGTCGCCGACCACGATGCGGGCCTCGGCCGGGGTGTACCGCTCCGTGATCTGCTTCGCGATCAGCCGCAGCAGGTTCGTCTTGCCCGATTCACTCTCGCCGAAGACGAGGAAGAAGGGATCCGTGTCGAGGTCGAGGAAGACCGGCTCCAGATCGGCCTCGTCGATACCGATCGCAATGCCGTGCTGGGGGAACTCGAAGCCCTTGGGCAACTGGTCCGCCGGCAGCTTGCGGGGCAGCAGCCGTACCGCGGGCGCGGGCGGACCGGGCCAGTGGGCCTTCACCGTCTGGACGAACTGTGCCGTCGCCTCGGAGAGGTCGTTCGCCAAGGGCGAGGAGTCGATGCGCGGAAGGGCGGTCATGAAGTGCAGCTTCTCCGGCACCTGGCCGCGTCCGGGCACGCCGGTCGGGACGTTCGCGGCGACCTTGCGGTCGAACTCGGAGTCCATCGGGTCGCCCAGGCGCAGCTCCAGCCGGCCCAGGAGCTGATCCTTCAGGGCCGCGCGGACCTCCATGTAGCGCGACGCCGAGACGATGACGTGAACGCCGTAGCCGAGGCCGCGGGCCGCGATGTCGTTGACGATGCCTTCGAGGCCCTCGTAGTCGGCCTTGAAGTTGCCCCAGCCGTCGATGACCAGGAAGACGTCACCCCAGGCCTCCCCGGGCAGCTCGCCCGCCGCGCGGCGCCTGCGGTAGGTCACCACGGAGTCGACGCCGTGGGAGCGGAAGAATTGCTCACGGCGGTTGAGGACACCCGCCACCTCCGCGACCGTACGACGGACCTGCTCGGGATCCAGTCGGGACGCCACCCCGCCGACGTGCGGCAGGTCCGCGAGCGCCGCGAGGCCACCGCCGCCGAAGTCCAGGCAGTAGAACTGCACCTCGTACGGGGTGTGGGTGAGCGCGAAGGCTCCGATCAGCGTGCGCAGCAGTGTGGACTTGCCGGACTGCGGGCCGCCGACGACCAACATGTGGCCGGCCGCGCCGGAGAAGTCCCGGAAGAGCAGCTCGCGCTTCTGCTCGAACGGTTTGTCGATCAGACCGAGCGGAACCGCCAACCCACCCAGGTGGGTGTACTCAGGTGCCTGCAGACCGCGCTCCGCGGACACGGAGAGCGTCGGCAGCAGCTGGTCCAGCGTCGGCGCCTGGTCCAGAGGCGGCAGCCAGACCTGGTGCGCGGGCACGCCCTGGCCCTCCAGCCGCTGCACGATCACGTCGAGAACGGTGTCGGCCAGCGCGTCGTCCTCCGGACGGGCGGCCGGCGCCGGCGTCTGTGCCGGGTCGGACACCGTGTAGGCAATCGGCACGGGAAGGGCCGTGAACCGCGCCGGTCGGCGCTCGCCGGGCATGCTGCCCGGCGCCGGCTCCGGGCCGTTCGGACGGTACGCGCCCGACACGTACGCCGCCTTGAAGCGGACCATCTCCTCCGTGCCGAACTTCAGGTACCCCGAGCCGGGTACGGAGGGGAGGTGGTAGGCGTCCGGGACGCCGAGAGCCGCACGGGACTCGGCAGCGGAGAAGGTCCGCAGACCGATCCGGTACGACAGGTAGGTGTCGAGACCGCGCAGCCGACCCTCTTCCAGGCGCTGCGAGGCAAGCAGGAGATGCACGCCCAGGGAACGGCCGATGCGCCCGATCTGGATGAACATGTCGATGAAGTCGGGCTTTGCCGTGAGGAGTTCGCTGAACTCGTCGATCACCAGCACGAGCGAGGCCAGGGGCTCCAGGGGGGCGCCGGCGGCACGCGCCTTCTCGTAGTCGTGGATGTTGGCGTAGTTGCCCGCCGCCCGCAGCAGTTCCTGGCGCCGTTGCAGCTCACCCCGGATCGCGTCTCCCATGCGGTCCACCAGGGTGAGGTCGTCGGCCAGATTGGTGATCACCGCGGCGACGTGCGGCATCTGGGACATACCGGCGAAGGTCGCGCCGCCCTTGAAGTCGGCGAGGACGAAGTTCAGGGTTTCCGAGGAGTGCGTGACCGCCAGACCCAGCACCAGTGTGCGCAGCAGCTCGGACTTGCCCGAGCCGGTTGCGCCCACACAGAGGCCGTGCGGACCCATGCCGTCCTGTGCGGCCTCCTTGAGGTCCAGCATCACGGGCCGGCCGTCCTCGCCCACGCCGATCGGCACCCGCAGTCGCTCCGGCGTCGAACGCGGTCGCCAGGTGCGCCTGACGTCGACGGAGGCGGCGTCACCGAGGCCCAGCAGGTCGGTGAAGTCCAGGTTGGCCAGGAGGGGTTCGTCGTCGTCACCGCCGCCCATGCGCAGCGGGGCGAGCTGTCGGGCCAGCGCCTCCGCGGCCGGAAGCGAGAGAGCGTCGGGCAGCCCCTCGTAGGCGACTCCGCCGCCGGAGTCCAGCAGCAGCCGCTCCGGGGCCACGACGATCGACAGATCGCCGCGCGGTTGGTCCAGTCGGCCCGGGACGACCTCTACGACTGTCACACCCTGCAGACCCTCCGCAGCGGCGAACGCGGAGGTCGGCGGCACCATGCCGCCGTCCAGCACCACCAGGATGTGCGGCTGGTCCAGCAACGGCTGGCCGTCTCGGCTGAACCGCGGCCGGCCGTCCAGTCGGCTCGCGAGCAACTGCTCCAACTCGCCCAGGTCATCACTGAACAACCGGCGGGTGCCCGCGCCGTCGAACCGGCCCGCCACCTGGAAGTGCGGCAGCCACTTGGTCCAGTCCCATCGGGCCACGGCGCTCGGCGACGCCACCACGGCCACAACGAGGTCGTCAGGGGAGTGCAGCGTGGTGGCCTGGGCCACCAGCGCGCGCGCCGCCGACTGCGCACACTCCGCGTCGCCTGAGATCGTCAGGTGGTAGAAGGCGCGCAGCGAGATCGCCACGGGCAGATTGTCGAGCTGGCCGTGCACAGCGAGGAACCGTTGCATGGCTCCGGCGCACAACGGCTCCAGCTCGTCCAGCGGGGCGGTTTGCGGCGCCAGCAGGGGAGTGGCCAGTTGCTGCGGGCCGAGCCCGATGCGTACCTGTCCGAAGTCCTCGTCGGCTATGCGGCGTTCCCACACCCGGCTGCCCTCGGCGACCACCGACCACAACTGCTCCGGAGCAGGGTGCAGGTAGAGCTGCGCGTCGCGTTGGCGCAGAGCCGTCCTGCGCACCGAACGCCTTGTCTGAGCCAGGTAGCGGAGGTAGTCCCGGCGAACGTCGGCCATTTGCCCTTGCGTACCGCGGCGATGGCGCACGATCTGCGAGACCACCATGGCGGCCGTCGAGACGAGCATGACGACGCCCATGATCCGCATGAACGGATGGGCGTTGGGGGACGCGAAGTAGAACACCACGGACGAGCCCATGCCGAGGGTCGGCAGGACCTGCATCAGCATGCCTTCCTGCTGCCCGCGCGGCAGTTCGGGAGGAGCCTCCAATTGCAGCTCATCCGAGGGCACTTCGGGCGGCAGTGCACGTGGCGGACGCTTGATGACGATCTGGCTCACCGGAGCATCAATCCTCGTATACGGACGATCGGTTGATCACCGGCACCCCCGTGGCGACGGTTGTCCTTCGCTTGTTGGCCGATCCTACTGGTCACCACTGACACCACGTCCCGGTAGGGTGACGCCCGCAGTGTGCGCATCCGCGAACAGGGGGTCAGGGAAGGTGAGTTCCACCGCGACTACGGGGTTCTGCAGAGTCACTGTGGTGGCGCCCGACAGCCGTATCGACGTGGCGCTCCCGGTGGACATCGCCGTGGCCGACATCTATCCGGAGATCCTGCGCCTGACCGGGCAGTCCCAGGCGGTCGGCGCTCCCACCGGATACCACCTCGTGCGCCGCGACGGCCGCGTCCTCGACAGCGGCCGCACCCTCGCCGAAGAGCGCGTCCTGGACGGCGAGGTGCTCAGCCTGCGGCCCTTCGCGGACTCCCTCCCGCCCACCGTGTACGACGACGTCTCCGACGCCGTCGCCTCCGCCGTCGTGCGCGACCGGCACCTGTGGAGCGAGGAACTGCTCCGGGTCGCCGGCCTCACCAGCGGTGCGCTGCTGACGGTGCTGTCCGGCTTCGTCCTCTGGTACGCCGATCCCGTGCGGCATGACATGCACGGACTGCCCGGCCTCATCGCCGCGGGCATCGGCGTGCTGGTGACCGCCTTCGCGGGCATCCGGGCGCGGGTCTACGACGACAGGATCACCGCCGCGGCCCTGGGGCTCGGTGCCTTGCCCCTGCTGATGATCGCAGGCTCGGGGATCGTCGGCCCGGCCGCCGGTCAGGGTCCGGGCAGGCTGCAGTTCATGCTGGGCTGTGCGGCGGTCCTGATCGCGTCCGTCGCGCTCGTGGCGGTCGCTCCCGGCGGGGACGCCCCCTTCGTGGCCGCATCCTTCCTGGCGACGGTCGGTGTCCTGGCCACGTTCGCGGCCATCGTCACCGACGCTTCCGCCACCGCCACGGCGTCCGTGTGCGCCCCGGTGGCGATCGGCCTGGTCGCCTTTCTGCCCGGCCTGTCCGCCCGCTTCGCGCGACTGCCCATCGGCTACGCGTCCCCGCGCTCCCAAGGGGGCGACGATTTCGCGGACGAGGCCACGCGGGGCACGGATGCCGATGCGCTCGACGCCGAGCGCATCGCTGCGCAGGCCCGCCGCGGTCACGAGGTGCTGTTGGGACTGGTGGGTGGAACGGCGGCCGTCGTGGTCGCCTCCGCAGCGGTCCTGGGGTTCTCCGACAGCGTCTGGGGTCAGCTCCTCGCGCTGACCACAGGTCTCGCCATGCTCATCCGCGCGCGCCTGTTCCGCTACACCTCGCAGGTGTGCTGCGTCCTGGTGGCGGGGATCGGGGCCGTCGCGCTGCTGTTGCTGGGGCTTGCGCTGAATCCGCCTGCCGGCGCCCTCACCGACCTGGTGCTGCACCACGACCGCGGCGCCCTCGACCTGCGCACCACTTGGCTCACCGCGGCCGTCGTCGCGGGTGCCGCGCTGATCACTGCGATCGGCCTGATCGTCCCGCGCAAGGGGCTGTCCCCCTTCTGGGGCCGCATGCTGGACCTCTCGGAGGGCGCTGTCCTGCTCTCCCTGGCGCCGCTGTCCCTTGCGGTCGTGGGTGTCCTGACCGAGGTGCGTTCGATGGTCGGCTAGGTTCGTCTCGTACCGCGCGAGACCGGCGCACCGCCGTCTGCGCCCGCACCGGCAAGGGCGGCAGCCCAAGGGCACGACGAAGCCGCCACCAGGACCCTGGTACCCTGGCTGACGGCCGTATGTGTACGCACCCCCGGAAGCCCTCGCGGGCCCTGGTGGTCGCGCCCAGCGGATCCCCGCCTCCCGAGTTGTGGAAGCTCCCCCGAGACGTAGACCGGGGGCACTCGGCGGCAATCACAGTATTGAGGAGTACGCGTGTCGCTCGACGCCGCTACGAAGAAGCAGATCATCGCCGAGTTCGGTCAGAAGGAGGGCGACACCGGCTCCCCCGAGGTCCAGGTCGCCATGCTCTCGCGCCGGATCTCGGACCTGACCGAGCACCTCAAGACCCACAAGCACGACCACCACTCCCGTCGTGGTCTGCTGATCCTGGTCGGTCAGCGTCGCCGCCTGCTGCAGTACCTGGCCAAGAAGGACATCCAGCGCTTCCGTGCGCTGGTCGACCGCCTCGGCATCCGCCGCGGTGCGGCGGGCGCCAAGTAAGACGCCGTGAAGGGAGCGGTTCCCTGGGAAAAGGGGGCCGCTCCCTTTGCTGTACGTGCGCACTGTCACTGCCCCTTTGTAGTGTGGTAGCACAACGCAATACGTACGACACCGCGTGATAAGGCCCGCCCACGGAGGGTAGAGGCTGACGCGTAAGACGAAGAGGAGAAGCGCACCACGCCGCCGCCGGTCCTCGGTAGTGGCCCCCGGGACAGCGATTCCCGGGTGCTTCGATCGAAGACCGGCCCGCACCGCACGGAGCGCTTCTCCGCCACCGTCCCCCCGCCACACGGGCGAGGAGGGACGAGGACGAGGAGAAAACACTAGTGGAGAACGAGACCCACTACGCCGAGGCCGTCATCGACAACGGCGCCTTCGGCACCCGCACCATCCGTTTCGAGACGGGCCGCCTGGCCAAGCAGGCCGCCGGCTCCGCCGTGGCGTACCTGGACGACGACACCATGGTGCTGTCGGCCACCACCGCCTCCAAGAACCCCAAGGACCAGCTCGACTTCTTCCCGCTGACGGTCGACGTCGAGGAGCGGATGTACGCCGCCGGCAAGATCCCCGGCAGCTTCTTCCGCCGTGAGGGCCGGCCGTCGGAGGACGCGATCCTCACCTGCCGCCTCATCGACCGCCCGCTGCGCCCGTCCTTCAAGAAGGGCCTGCGCAACGAGATCCAGGTCGTCTGCACGATCATGGCGCTCAACCCCGACCACCTGTACGACGTCGTGGCGATCAACGCCGCGTCCGCGTCCACGCAGCTGGCCGGCCTGCCCTTCTCCGGCCCGATCGGCGGCGTCCGCGTCGCGCTGATCCGCGGCCAGTGGGTGGCCTTCCCGACGCACACCGAGCTCGAGGACGCCGTCTTCGACATGGTCGTCGCGGGCCGCGTCCTGGAGGACGGCGACGTCGCGATCATGATGGTCGAGGCCGAGGCCACCGAGAAGACCATCAAGCTGGTCGAGGGCGGCGCCGAGGCGCCCACCGAGGAGGTCGTCGCCGCCGGTCTGGACGCCGCGAAGCCCTTCATCAAGGTGCTCTGCAAGGCCCAGTCGGACCTGGCGTCCAAGGCCGCCAAGCCGGTCGGCGAGTTCCCGATCTTCCTGGACTACCAGGACGACGTGTTCGAGGCGCTCACCGCCGCCGTCAAGCCCGAGCTCGCCCAGGCGCTCACCATCGCCGGCAAGCAGGAGCGCGAGTCCGAGCTGGACCGCGTCAAGGGCCTGGCCGCCGAGAAGCTCCTGCCGGAGTTCGAGGGTCGCGAGAAGGAGATCTCCGCCGCGTACCGCGCGCTGACCAAGCAGCTGGTCCGCGAGCGCGTGATCAAGGAGAAGAAGCGCATCGACGGCCGTGGGGTGACGGACATCCGTACCCTGGCCGCCGAGGTCGAGGCCATCCCGCGGGTGCACGGCTCCGCGCTGTTCGAGCGTGGCGAGACCCAGATCCTGGGCGTCACCACCCTCAACATGCTCCGCATGGAGCAGCAGCTGGACACCCTCTCGCCGGTGACCCGCAAGCGCTACATGCACAACTACAACTTCCCGCCGTACTCCACCGGTGAGACCGGCCGCGTCGGCTCCCCGAAGCGCCGCGAGATCGGCCACGGCGCCCTCGCCGAGCGCGCGCTCGTGCCGGTCCTGCCGACGCGCGAGGAGTTCCCCTACGCGATCCGCCAGGTGTCCGAAGCCCTCGGCTCCAACGGCTCGACGTCCATGGGTTCGGTCTGCGCCTCCACCATGTCGCTGCTGAACGCCGGTGTGCCGCTGAAGGCCCCCGTCGCCGGTATCGCCATGGGTCTGATCTCCCAGGAGATCGAGGGCGAGACGCACTACGTCACCCTCACCGACATCCTCGGTGCCGAGGACGCCTTCGGTGACATGGACTTCAAGGTCGCCGGCACCAAGCAGTTCGTGACCGCCCTCCAGCTCGACACCAAGCTGGACGGCATCCCGGCCTCCGTCCTGGCCGCGGCCCTCAAGCAGGCCCGCGACGCCCGCCTCCACATCCTCGACGTGATGATGGAAGCGATCGACACGCCGGACGAGATGTCCCCGAACGCGCCGCGGATCATCACCGTGAAGATCCCGGTGGACAAGATCGGTGAGGTCATCGGCCCCAAGGGCAAGATGATCAACCAGATCCAGGAGGACACGGGCGCCGACATCACGATCGAGGACGACGGCACGATCTACATCGGCGCTGTCGACGGTCCCTCGGCCGAGGCCGCCCGCGCCACGATCAACGGCATCGCCAACCCGACGATGCCCGAGGTCGGCGAGCGCTACCTGGGTACGGTCGTGAAGACGACCACCTTCGGCGCGTTCGTCTCCCTGCTGCCCGGCAAGGACGGTCTGCTGCACATCTCGCAGATCCGCAAGCTGGCCGGCGGCAAGCGCGTGGAGAACGTCGAGGACGTCCTCGGTGTGGGCCAGAAGGTCCAGGTCGAGATCGCCGAGATCGACTCCCGCGGCAAGCTCTCCCTCGTTCCCGTGATCGAGGGCGAGGACGGCGACGAGAACGCGAAGGACGACGCCGACCAGTGACGTCCCGTGGCTTCAAGGCGACGGCCCGCACCTCTTCGGAGGCGCGGGCCGTCGCCCGTACCCAAACCCTCATCAAGGGCGAGAACGGCATCGGCACGGTCCGCAGGACCACCCTCCCCGGC
Source organism: Streptomyces sp. NPDC014006 (assembly GCF_043088925.1). Taxonomy (NCBI): domain Bacteria; kingdom Bacillati; phylum Actinomycetota; class Actinomycetes; order Kitasatosporales; family Streptomycetaceae; genus Streptomyces; species Streptomyces sp. NPDC014006. The sequence continues at coordinate 308,537 of NZ_JBICAJ010000012.1, forward strand.
GGTCTGCGCATCGTCACCGAGACGCTGCCGTCGGTCCGCTCCGCCACCTTCGGCATCTGGGCGCACGTCGGCTCCCGCGACGAGACCCCGGCCCTGAACGGCGCCACGCACTACCTGGAGCACCTGCTCTTCAAGGGCACCTCCCGGCGCAGCGCCCTGGACATCTCCTCGGCCCTCGACGCCGTCGGCGGCGAGATGAACGCGTTCACGGCCAAGGAGTACACGTGCTACTACGCGCGTGTGCTCGACGCCGACCTGCCGCTCGCCATCGACGTGGTCTGCGACATGCTGACCGGCTCCCTGATCCTCGAGGAGGACGTCGACGTCGAGCGCGGCGCGATCCTCGAAGAGATCGCGATGACCGAGGACGATCCGGGCGACTGTGTGCACGACCTGTTCGCGCACACGATGTTCGGCGACAACCCCCTCGGCCGCCCCGTCCTCGGCACGGTCGACACGGTCAACGCCCTCACCGCCGACCGCATCCGCCGCTTCTACAGGAAGCACTACGACCCCACCCACCTGGTCGTCGCCTGCGCCGGCAACATCGACCACAACAAGGTCGTACGCCAGGTCCGCGCCGCCTTCGAGAAGGCCGGCGCCTTCCGCGACGAGGACGCCGAGCCGATCGGCCCGCGCGCCGGCAGCCGGACCATCCGCGCGGCCGGCAAGGTCGAGCTGCTGAACCGCAAGACCGAGCAGGCGCACGTGGTCCTCGGCATGCCTGGCCTGGCCCGCACAGACGACCGCCGCTGGGCGCTCGGCGTGCTCAACACCGCTCTCGGCGGCGGCATGTCCTCCCGCCTCTTCCAGGAGGTCCGCGAGAAGCGCGGCCTGGCCTACAGCGTGTACTCCTACACCTCCGGCTTCGCCGACTGCGGCCTTTTCGGCGTGTACGCCGGCTGCCGGCCCTCGCAGGTGCACGACGTGCTGCGGATCTGCCGCGACGAGCTGGACCAGGTCGCCGAGCACGGTCTGTCCGACGACGAGATCGAGCGGGCCATCGGCCAGCTGCGCGGCTCCACCGTGCTCGGCCTGGAGGACACGGGTGCGCTCATGAACCGCATCGGCAAGAGTGAGCTGTGCTGGGGCGAGCAGATGTCCGTCGACGACATGCTGGCCCGGATCGCGGCGGTCACCCCGGACGAGGTCCGCTCCGTCGCCCGCGACGTCCTGGGCCGGCGTCCGTCGCTGTCGGTCATCGGCCCGCTGAAGGACAAGCATGCCGCGCGGCTGCACGACGCGGTCGCGTAAGTCACTCCGTTAAGGAAGCAACAGATGAGCAAGCTGCGCGTGGCGGTCCTCGGTGCCAAGGGCCGGATCGGGGCCGAGGCGGTCAAGGCCGTCGAGGCCGCCGAGGACATGGAGCTGGTGGCCGCCCTCGGCCGCGGTGACAAGCTGGAGACGCTGGCGGAGACCGGCGCCCAGGTCGCGGTCGAGCTGACCACCCCGGCCTCGGTCATGGGCAACCTGGACTTCTGCGTCCGGCACGGCATCCACGCCGTCGTCGGTACGACGGGCTGGACCGACGAGCGCCTCGCGCAGCTGAAGGGCTGGCTCGCCCAGTCCCCGGAGACGGGCGTCCTCATCGCCCCGAATTTCTCCATCGGCGCCGTGCTGACCATGAAGTTCGCGCAGATCGCGGCCCCGTACTTCGAGTCCGTCGAGGTCGTCGAGCTGCACCACCCGAACAAGGTGGACGCCCCCTCCGGCACCGCCACCCGCACCGCCCAGCTGATCGCCGAGGCCCGCGCCAAGGCGGGCTCCGCCCCGGCGCCGGACGCCACGGTGACCGCCCTGGACGGTGCCCGCGGCGCGAACGTCGACGGTGTGCCGGTGCACGCGGTCCGGCTGCGCGGCCTGCTGGCCCACCAGGAGGTGCTGCTCGGCGGCGAGGGCGAAACTCTCACGGTCCGGCACGACTCGCTGCACCACAGCAGCTTCATGCCGGGCATCCTGCTCGGCGTGCGCCGCATCGTGAGCACCCCGGGCCTGACCTTCGGCCTGGAACACTTCCTGGACCTGAACTGAGCCTCTGACCCTCATGCGCGCGAAGATCACCTACCTCGTCACGGCCGCCGTCCTCGTCTTCTACTTCGTCCTGGTCGGCAGCCGCGGCGTCATGCTCATCCAGTCCGGCACTCCGCTGACCGTCACCTTCGGGATCGCGGTGCTGATCCTGCCGGTGATCGGCCTGTGGTTTCTGTGGAAGAACACCGAGTTCGTCCGCAAGGCCAACGCCCTCGCCGCGGAACTCGAGGCCGAGGGCGGCCTCCCGGTCGACGAGCTGAAACGCCTGCCCAGCGGCCGCATCGACCGTGACTCGGCGGACGAGGTCTTCGCCAGGCGCAAGGCCGAGACCGAGGCCTCGCCGGACGACTGGCGCTGCTGGTTCCGCCTGGCCGTCGCCTACCACGACGCCCGCGACACCCCGCGCGCCCGCAAGGCGATGCAGCGAGCGATAGCACTCCACGAAGGCCGCCCGGTCCAGGTCTGACCCGGCCGTACGTCGAAGGGGCCGGTCCGCGTCCACACGCGGGCCGGCCCCTTCGCGCTGCGTCGTACCGGGTCGCCGTCGTCCTGGATCGCTCAGGCCCGGCGGTACTCCGCGGCCCACGCCTCCACCGCGTCCGCCGCGCGGTCGAAGGCCTCGGCGCGGCTCAGGAAGTCCGCGTTGTGCGAGGTCAGCAGCGGGGGTACGGCGTCGCCGGCGCGGTCGGCACGCGCCAGGAGCAGCGCCTGCCCCTGCACCGTGCGCGGCAGCCCCAGCCAGCGCACCGGCTGCTGCACCGTGCGCACGTCGACCACGCGCTCCCACCGCACCGTGCGCGTGATGAAGAAACCCACGTGCCGCAGCCCGCGCGCGCTCACCCACACGCCCATGCGCAGCAGCCGTACCGCACCGGCGACGATCAGCAGCGCGACGCCGAAGACGGCGGCGGCTCCGCCGGCCGTGCCTGTCAGCGCGATGATCACGGCAGCGCTCAGCACGTACGAGGCCAGCAGCAGACAGAGCGCCGCCGCCCCGACCCGCCAGGGGCCGGGCCGGTAGGGGCGCCGCCAGCGGTCCCGGTCGTCATGCGGCAGGGCGACATCGTCGGCTGCCTCTGTGTCGAACGCGCGGTCGGCCGTCAGGAAGGGCAGGGGCACGGCTGGTCCTCACTCGATCCCGGCATCTGCTGTGCCCGGTGAGGCTATCCGGCCGCGCCCTGGCTCTCCAGCATTGGGGGCCATGGCGGCGCTCCACGCCCACGCCCTGACGGCCGTGGGTGAGCATCAGTGCCCTTGAGACGCCTGCGAATGCTGGGGCGAGGTGGAGGAGTGATCCAGGCTGAGCGCCGGCATCCCCACCATCAGGGAGCCGACCAGCGCGGCGACGATGGTCAGCCCCAGCAGCAGCCGGCCGGTCAGCTGACCGGCGGACGCACGCTGAGGGGGCGGAGGAGTGACATTACTGCGGAACCTGTCGGCGTCGGCTATGAAGGCGAACGGGACAGGTTCACGCGGACCGGACATCGGGGGTGGGTCTCCCTTCGGGGACAGAACGGATCTTTGTCATCCGTAGAGACGAACGAACCGCCTCAAAGGTGCCCCGTTTCACCGACTTCTTGCAGTGCGGCGCCAAACCCGCCACTGGGTAGAGTGGCGTCGCCATACGACGAGACGGGAAGGCCCACCCAAACCGTGATCCCCGAGGATGACATCAAGATCGAGTTCCGCAGCGACGTCACGGTGGAGCTGGTGAAACACAGCGCGGCCGACTCCGACGTGCTGTTCGCCGCCCGGGTGTCCACGCTCGGTGAGCAGTCGCTGGACGAGCTGCAGAAGGACCCGGAGCGCTCCAAGGGCCTGATCAACTACCTCATGCGCGACCGGCACGGCAGCCCGTTCGAGCACAACTCCATGACGTTCTTCATCAGCGCCCCGATCTTCGTCTTCCGCGAGTTCATGCGGCACCGGGTCGGCTGGTCGTACAACGAGGAGTCCGGCCGCTACCGCGAGCTCCAGCCGGTCTTCTACGTCCCCGACGCCTCCCGCAAGCTGGTCCAGGAGGGCCGTCCGGGCAAGTACCGCTTCGTCGAGGGCACCCCCGAGCAGCACAAGGTCATGAGCGACTCGATGGAGGAGTCCTACCGCCAGGCGTACCGCACGTACCAGGAGATGCTTGCCGCCGGTGTCGCCCGCGAGGTCGCCCGCTCGGTGCTGCCGGTCGGCCTGTTCTCCTCGATGTACGCCACCTGCAACGCGCGCTCGCTGATGCACTTCCTCGGCCTGCGCACCCAGCACGAGCTGGCGAAGGTGCCGTCCTTCCCGCAGCGGGAGATCGAGATGGTCGGCGAGAAGATGGAGGCCGAGTGGGCCGAGCTGATGCCGCTCACCTACGCCGCCTTCAATGCGAACGGGCGTGTGGCGCCGTAACGGACCCCCGTTCCCCTGCTCGGTACACATGTACGGTTCAGCCTTGCGAAGTGTCCGTATTGCGGGGGTAAGAGAAGTTCATCTAGCCTGATCAAACGGACCCGGCACTGCCTGAACCCCCGAGCAGGCAGTGCCGGGCTCCTCTTTTGTCCTGACTTGCCCGGCCCCCCGAGGGAAGACCCCGTGGTGAGCAACGAGTAGCGTGTAACCCATGGCTCCGACCTCCACTCCGCAGACCCCCTTCGGGCGGGTCCTCACCGCCATGGTCACGCCCTTCACGGCGGACGGCGCACTCGACCTCGACGGCGCACAGCGGCTCGCCACCCACCTGGTGGACGCAGGCAACGACGGCCTGATCATCAACGGCACCACCGGCGAGTCGCCCACCACCAGCGACGCGGAGAAAACGGATCTCGTACGAGCGGTCCTGGAGGCCGTCGGCGACCGGGCCCACGTGGTCGCCGGCGTCGGCACCAACGACACCCACCACAGCATCGAGCTGGCCCGCGCCGCCGAGAAGACCGGCGCCCACGGCCTCCTCGTCGTCACGCCGTACTACAACAAGCCCCCGCAGGAGGGCCTGTACCGGCACTTCACGGCCCTCGCCGACGCCACCGAGCTGCCGGTCATGCTCTACGACATCCCCGGCCGCAGCGGCGTCCCGATCAACACCGAGACGCTCGTCCGCCTCGCCGAGCACCCCCGGATCGTCGCCAACAAGGACGCCAAGGGCGACCTCGGCCGCGCCAGCTGGGCCATCGCCCGCTCCGGCCTCGCCTGGTACTCCGGCGACGACATGCTGAACCTGCCGCTCCTCTCCGTCGGCGCGGTCGGCTTCGTCTCGGTCGTCGGCCACCTCGTCACCCCGGACCTGCGCGCCCTCGTCGACGCGTACGTCTCCGGCGACGTCTTCAAGGCCACCGAGATCCACCAGAAGCTGCTCCCGGTCTACACCGGCATGTTCCGCACCCAGGGCGTGATGACCACCAAGGCCGCGCTCGCCCTGAAGGGCCTGCCCGCCGGGCCGCTGCGCGCGCCCATGGTGGAGTGCTCGCCCGAGGAGATCCGGCAACTCAAGATCGATCTTGCCGCCGGCGGGGTACAGCTCTGACAACAGACTTCGCGCGGCCGTGCGTACCCGCCCGCGCACCTGAGCTTCACAACTGAATAAGCAGGCCACCGGTGCCTGCGACACGACAACAACAACTGCTTCTGCACGAACGTCACACGCGCCACGTGCCCGACCGGTACGTGGCGTGCGTGGTGAGGAGAGTCTTTTGAGTCATCCGCATCCTGAACTGAGCCCGCCCCCGCCGCTCCCCGAGGGCGGCCTGCGGGTCACCCCGCTCGGCGGCCTCGGCGAGATCGGCCGGAACATGACGGTCTTCGAATACGGCGGCCGCCTGCTGATCGTCGACTGCGGCGTGCTCTTCCCCGAGGAGGAGCAGCCCGGCATCGACCTGATCCTGCCGGACTTCACGTCCATCAGAGACCGCCTCGACGACATCGAGGGCATCGTCCTCACCCACGGCCACGAGGACCACATCGGCGGCGTCCCCTTCCTCCTGCGTGAGAAGCCGGACATCCCGCTGATCGGCTCCAAGCTGACCCTCGCCCTGATCGAGGCCAAGCTCCAGGAGCACCGCATCCGCCCGTACACCCTCGAGGTGTCGGAGGGGAACCGCGAGCGCCTCGGCCCCTTCGACTGCGAGTTCATCGCGGTCAACCACTCCATCCCGGACGCCCTGGCCGTCGCCATCCGCACCCCCGCGGGCATGATCGTGCACACCGGCGACTTCAAGATGGACCAGCTCCCGCTGGACAACCGCCTCACGGACCTGCACGCCTTCGCGCGCCTGAGCGAGGAGGGCATCGACCTCCTGCTCACCGACTCCACGAACGCCGAGGTCCCCGGCTTCACCGCGCACGAGCGGGACATCTCCAACGTCCTGCGGCAGGTCTTCGCCGGCGCCCGCAAGCGGATCATCGTGGCGAGCTTTGCCAGCCACGTCCACCGCATCCAGCAGATCCTGGACGCGGCCCACGAGTACGGCCGCCGGGTTGCCTTCGTCGGCCGCTCGATGGTCCGCAACATGGGCATCGCGCGCGACCTCGGCTATCTGCGGGTCCCGCCGGGTCTGGTGGTGGACGTCAAGACGCTCGACGATCTTCCGGACCACGAGGTGGTCCTGGTGTGCACGGGTTCCCAGGGCGAACCGATGGCGGCCCTGTCCCGCATGGCCAACCGGGACCATCAGATCCGCATCGTCGACGGCGACACCGTGATCCTGGCGTCCTCGCTGATCCCCGGCAACGAGAACGCGGTCTACCGCGTGATCAACGGTCTGACGCGCTGGGGCGCGAACGTGATCCACAAGGGCAACGCCAAGGTGCACGTCTCCGGTCACGCGTCCGCGGGCGAGCTGCTGTACTTCTACAACATCTGCCGCCCGAAGAACCTGATGCCGGTCCACGGCGAATGGCGCCACCTGCGCGCCAACGCCGAGCTGGGCGCCCTCACGGGCGTCCCGCACGATCACATCGTCATCGCCGAGGACGGCGTGACCGTCGATCTGGTCGAGGGCAAGGCCAAGATCTCGGGCAAGGTCCAGGCGGGCTATGTCTACGTCGACGGTCTGTCGGTCGGCGATGTCGGCGAGCCGGCCCTCAAGGACCGCAAGATCCTGGGCGAGGAGGGCATCATCTCGGTCTTCGTGGTGATCGACTCCTCCACGGGCAAGATCACCGGAGGCCCGCACATCCAGGCACGCGGCTCCGGCATCGAGGACCCGGCTTTCGTGGACATCCTCCCGAAGGTCACCGAGGTGCTCGAGCGCTCGGCCCAGGACGGGGTCGTCGAACCCCACCAGCTGCAGCAACTGGTCCGCCGGACCCTGGGCAAGTGGGTCTCGGACAACTACCGGCGCCGGCCGATGATCCTGCCGGTCGTTGTGGAGGTTTGACGCCCGTCCAAGCGTGAACCCGGAGCGGGGGGGGGGGGGGGGGGGGGGGGGGGCGCCCCCCCCCCCCCCGCCCGATAGGGCCGACCCACAACCGGGACCAAAGCCGGTTGCAGGGCCGCGGAGCCGCCCGCGGGGGGGGGGTGGAGC
>NZ_JBICAJ010000013.1:0-306003 GCF_043088925.1 Streptomyces sp. NPDC014006
CCGCCGTTCTGGGGCACCCGCGTGATCAAGGGCATCCAGCTCAAGGAGTACGCCTCCTGGCTCGACGAAGGCGCCCTGTTCAAGGGCCAATGGGGGCTGAAGCAGGCCCGCACCGGCGAGGGCCCCACGTACGAGGAGCTGGTCGAGACCGAGGGCCGGCCCCGGCTGCGCGGCCTGCTGGAGCGGCTCCAGACGGAGAACCTGCTGGAGGCGGCCGTCGTCTACGGCTACTTCCCGTGCGTGTCGAAGGACGACGACCTGATCGTCCTCGACGAGGCCGGGAACGAGCGCACCCGCTTCACCTTCCCGCGCCAGCGCCGCGGCCGCCGGCTCTGCCTGGCCGACTTCTTCCGCCCGGAGGAGTCGGGGGAGACCGACGTGGTCGGCTTCCAGGTCGTCACCGTCGGCTCGCGCATCGGTGAGGAGACCGCCCGTCTCTTCGAGGCCAACGCCTACCGCGACTACCTGGAGCTGCACGGCCTGTCCGTCCAGCTGGCCGAGGCCCTCGCCGAGTACTGGCACGCGCGCGTGCGTTCCGAGCTCGGCTACGCCGGGGAGGACCCGGACGAGATCCAGGGCATGTTCGAGCTGAAGTACCGCGGTGCCCGCTTCTCGCTCGGCTACGGCGCCTGCCCCGAGCTGGAGGACCGCGCCAAGATCGCGGATCTGCTCCAGCCGGAGCGCATCGGCGTGCACCTGTCGGAGGAGTTCCAGCTCCACCCCGAGCAGTCCACGGACGCCATCGTGATCCACCACCCGGAGGCGAAGTACTTCAACGCACGGTGACCCCGTTCGACGGGCTGCGACCGGCATCTCGGGCACGTCGATCGAAAACGTCGTACACTGGTCGGTCCAGCGCAGGCCGGTTCCCCTCGGGAACCGGCCTGATCGTCCCCAAGGAGGTACGCCGGATGACGACGACGGTCCCCGCGCTCGGTACCAAGACGGCCGAAGGCTCCGCACTGCAGGCCGTGCTCCTGGACATGGACGGCACCCTGGTGGACACCGAGGGCTTCTGGTGGGACGTCGAGGTCGAGGTGTTCGCCTCCCTCGGCCATGCCCTCGACGACTCATGGCGTCATGTCGTGGTCGGCGGTCCCATGACCCGCAGCGCGGGGTTCCTGATCGAGGCGACGGGCGCCGACATCCCCCTCGCCGAGCTGACCGTCCTGCTCAACCAGGGCTTCGAGGACCTTATCGGCGACGCCCTGCCGCTGATGCCCGGCGCGGCCCGGCTGCTGGCAGAGCTGCACGAGCAGGCCGTGCCCACGGCCCTGGTCTCCGCCTCCCACCGCCGCATCATCGACCGCGTGCTGACCACGCTCGGCCCCCACCACTTCTCGCTGAGCATCGCAGGCGACGAGGTCTCCCGCACCAAGCCGCACCCCGACCCCTATCTCCTCGCGGCGGCAGGGCTGGGCGTCGATCCGGCGCGCTGCGCGGTCGTCGAGGACACCGCGACCGGAGTCGCGGCGGCCGAGGCCGCGGGCTGCCACGTCGTCGCGGTGCCCTCCGTGGCACCCATCGGCCCGGCCGCCCGGCGCACTGTCGTGACCTCCCTGGAAGAAGTCGATCTCGCTTTTCTGCGTGGCCTGATGACGCATATGCGGTAACCGTTCACCCAGCGTGTCCCGCCCATCGGCGGGGAATTCCGCTCACGGGCAGCGGGGCGCGCTCCGGTGAATTCCCGGCGTGCGGTGGAGCGGGAATTGCGCCCCCCGTGCACCCTGCACGCGTGTGACGTTCCCCACGCCAGAAGGGTTCGGGAAGGGGTGGGCCCCTGGCTGTCCACCCCCAACGGCGGCTGCGGCGCGGACCCTTGTGTCCCGATTGATGAAACCCTGCACGAATCCTTCCCCTGTCGGGTTTTCGTTGTGTCCCCGCCCGGTTTCGCAGCGTGATGGGGCCTGAACTCCACGGCCCGCGAACCGCCCCTCGGGCGCGGACTAATCTCATCGCGAGAACATCGCCCCTTACCCCCGTGCTCCGCTGCGACACCCCTGCATGCGGGATACACGGAGTCAGACGCTCTGGAGAAACTCGAGCATGAACCGCAAGACTCTGGTGCTGCCGGCCATGGCCGGCCTGCTCGCCCCCGTACTCGCCGCCTGCGGCGGGACCCACGCGGGCAGCGGCGGCGGAGACGCCATCGCCGTCGGCACCACCGACCGGTTCACCGCCACCGAGGACGCCCCGGCTCCGCTCGACCCGGCCTACGCCTACGACGTCGGCAGCTGGAACATCCTGCGCCAGACCGTGCAGACCCTGATGACCCTGCCCAAGGGCGGCGGCCAGCCGACGCCCGAGGCGGCCCAGAGCTGTGGCTTCACCGACAGCGGCAACGAGCGCTACGCCTGCAAGCTGCGCGACGGACTGACGTTCTCCAACGGGGACGCCGTCACCGCCAACGCCGTGAAGTACTCCATCGACCGGGCCCGCGCCATCCAGGCCGACTCCGGCGTGGCCGCCCTGCTGTCCACCGTCGACACCGTCGAGACGCAGGGCGACAAGGAGGTCGTCTTCCACCTGAAGACGTCCGACGCGACCTTCCCGTACAAGCTGTCCACCCCCGTCGCGGGCATCATCGACCCTGCCGACTACCCCAAGGACAAGCTGCGCGAAGGGTTCTCGGTGGACGGCTCCGGGCCGTACACCCTCAAGGCCGAGACCGACGGCGACTCCATGACCAAGGCCGTGTTCACCAAGAACCCCGACTACAAGGGTTCCTTGACCGTGAACAACAGCAAGGTCGAGCTGGTCTCCTTCGACACCGCCGACGCCATGGGCACGGCGCTGGAGAAGGGCGACATCGACCTCATGAGCCGCACCATGTCCCCGGACCAGGTGCGCAAGCTCTCCGGCGGCTCCGGCAAGAACATCGACCTGGTGAGCATGCCCGGCCTGGAGATCCGCTACCTCGCCTTCAACACCAACGCGCAGTCCGTCAAGGACAAGGCCGTGCGCAGGGCCGTCGCCCAGGTCGTCGACCGAGGCGCCCTGGTCTCGCAGGTGTACGGCACCCAGGCCGAGCCGCTGTACTCGCTGGTCCCGGCGACCGTCACCGGCCACTCCAACTCGTTCTTCAACAAGTACGGCGACCCCAGCGCCGCCAAGGCCAAGTCGCTGCTGGAGAAGGCCGGCATCTCCACCCCGGTCAAGCTGACCCTGCACTACACCACCGACCACTACGGCGCGGTCACCAAGCGGGAGTTCGAGGTGCTCCAGCAGCAGCTCAACTCCAGCGGCCTGTTCGACGTCCAGATCCAGGGCACGTCCTGGGACGCCTTCGTCCCCGCCGAGCGCAAGGGCGCCTACGACGTGTGGGGCATGGGCTGGTTCCCGGACTTCCCGGACGCCGACAACTACCTCGCGCCGTTCCTCGACAAGGACAACTTCCTCAAGTCGCCGTACCGGAACAGTGAGATCATCAACCAGCTGATCCCGCAGTCCCGGCGTGAGGCCGACCGGCTCGCCGCCGCGAAGAGCCTGACGGACATCCAGGACATCGTGGCCGACGACGTGCCCGTCCTGCCGCTGTGGCAGGGTAAGCAGTACGTCGCCGCCCGCGACGACATCACGGGCACCGCCTACGCGTTGAACAACACCTCGACCCTGCAGCTGTGGGAGCTCGGCCGCGGTGTGAGCGGCTGACGCACCCTGTGCCCGGGGCCCGTCGACGGGCCCCGGGCTGTCGGAGAACCGAAGACAAGGCACACGTACGTGAACATGCGCAACCAGTGGCCGGTCCTGCCCCTCGTGGCCGGGCTGGCCTCCGGCCTGTTGACCGGATGTGGAACGGAGGACGGCGATTCCGGGGGAACCGGCTCCGCCGTGGTGATGGGGATGTCCGACGACGTCCTGGCCACGGACCCCGCCTCGGGCTACGACCCGGGTTCCTGGCTGTTGTTCAACAACGTCTTCCAGTCGCTGCTGAGCTTCCCGGAAGGAGCCACCGAGCCGCAGCCGGAGGCGGCGAAGCAGTGCGGCTTCACCGACACCCAGGCCCAGGTCTACCGGTGCACCCTCAAGGACGACCTGAAGTTCAGCAACGGTGACCCGCTCACCTCGAAGGACGTGAAGTTCTCCTTCGACCGCATGCTGAAGATCAACGACCCCGCCGGCCCGGCGATCATGTTCCCGTCGCTCGCCTCGGTGGAGACACCGGACGACAAGACGGTCGTCTTCCAGCTCAAGACCTCCGACGCGACCTTCCCCAGCAAGATCGCCTCGGGCGCCGGATCCATCGTCGACCACGGCCAGTACGACGCGAACGGCCTGCGCAAGGACGGCAAGGCCGTCGGCTCCGGCCCCTACAAGCTGGACTCCTTCAACGACGAAGAGGCCGTCTTCTCGGTCAACGGCAACTACCAGGGCACCGCCAAGGTGAAGAACTCCGGCGTCACGCTGAAGTTCTTCCACGGCGACCAGAGCGCCCTGAAGCAGGCCCTCCTCGACGGCAAGGTCGACGCCGCCTACCGAGGCCTGAGCGCGGCCGACATCGCCGACATCCAAAAGAGCGGCGGCAGTTCGGGCGTCGAGGTGGTCGAGGGCAGCAGCGCCGAGGTCCAGCACCTGGTCTTCAACATGAACGACCCCGTCGCCGGAAAGGCCGGGGTGCGCAAGGCCATCGCCCACCTTCTCGACCGCGACGCCCTCATCCGGGACGTCTACCAGGGCACCGCCACGCCGCTGTACTCGATCATCCCGGCCGGTATCGCGGGCCACACCACGTCCTTCTTCAACACCTACGGCGCCCGCCCCTCCAAGGCCAAGGCCAAGGAGGCCCTGCGCGCCGCCGGCATCACCGGCAAGGTCAAGCTCACCCTGTGGTCCACGCCGTCCCGCTACGGCCCCGCCACCGACGCCGAGCTGAAGGCGATAGCCGACCAGCTCAACGCCAGCGGGCTGTTCGAGGCCGACGTGAAGTCGGTGGCCTTCGACCAGTACGAGAAGGACATCGCGGCCGGCAAGTACGGCGTCTACGTCAAGGGCTGGGTGCCCGACTACCCCGACGCCGACAACTTCACGGCCCCCTTCTTCGGCCAGGGCAACGTGCTGGGCAACAACTACGGCAACAAGACCATCACCGGCAGGCTCATTCCGCGCACCGCGGCACAGAGCGACCGCGCCTCCACCGACAAGGAATACGGCGAGCTGCAGGACATCGTCGCCGACGACGTGCCGGTCCTGCCCGTGTGGCAGGGCAAGCAGTACGCGGTGGTGCGCGACGGCGTCTACGGCCTCGAGTCCTGCCTCGACGCCTCGACGGTGTTCCGCTTCTGGCAGCTGCACAAGAGCTGAACGCCTTCCCTCTGGCCAGGGCCTGAGCGGCAGCTCACGCAACAAGGGCGCCCCCGCCCCCGGATGACCGGGGGCAGGGGCGCCCTTGTGTCGCGTGCGGGATGTTCTACTGCGCGCCGGGGCGCACCAGGCCGCTCTCGTAGGCGTACACCGCGGCCTGTACGCGGTCGCGCAGGCCCAGCTTCGTCAGGACATGGCCCACATGCGTCTTGACGGTGGTCTCGCTGACGAACAGGTCGGCGGCGATCTCCGCGTTCGACAGGCCGCGCGCCACCAGCTTCAGCACCTCGACCTCACGGTCGGTCAGCGTGTGCAGCGTGTCCGGGACCGGCTCCTCGCCGGAGGGAAGATGGGTGGCGTACTTGTCCAGCAGCCGCCGGGTGATGCTCGGCGCGAGCATCGCCTCGCCGCCGGCCACCACGCGGATCGCCTGCACCAGCTCGTTCGCGGGCGCGTCCTTGAGCAGGAAGCCGCTCGCCCCCGCCCGCAGCGCCTCCACCACGTACTCGTCGAGGTCGAAGGTGGTCAGCACCAGCACCTTGGCCGGGCCGTTGCGCTCCGGCCCGGTGATCTGCCGGGTCGCCTCCACCCCGTCCATCCGGGGCATGCGGATGTCCATCAGTACGACGTCGGGCTGCAGGGCGCGCACCTGGTCGAGCGCCTGGAGGCCGTCCCCGGCCTCGCCGACGACCGCGATGTCCTGCTCGGCCTCCAGGATCATCCGGAAGCCCGTACGCAGCAGCGGCTGGTCGTCGACCAGTAGGACACGGATGGTCACGTAAGTCTCCTTCGCTCGTCCGGGCCCATTCTGCCCTGCGCCCGCCGCCCGTCTTCCCCAGGGGCGCGCCCGCGCCGATCATGCGTGGCCGGGCTTCGCCCTCTGGGAAGGACCGGTGGCTCAGGCGCCGCCGGAACCGGGCGTGCGCACCGGGAGCGGATACGGCGGGGGAGTGCCGCCGAACTCCGGGCAGTGCGCCTGGTGGTCGCACCAGCCGCACAGCTTGGTCGGCCGCGGCCGCCACTCACCGGTCTCGGTGGCCTGCCGGATCGCCTCCCACAGCGCCAGCAGCTTGCGCTCCACCCGCTCCAGGTCGGCGAGGTCCGGGTCGTAGGTCAGGACGTCCCCGCTGCCGAGGTAGACCAGCTGCAACCGCCGCGGAACGACGTTCTTCAGACGCCACACGACGAGGGCGTAGAACTTCATCTGGAACAGCGCGCCCTCGGCGTACTCGGGCCGGGGCGCCTTGCCGGTCTTGTAGTCGACGATCCGCACTTCCCCGGTCGGCGCGACGTCCACCCGGTCGATGATCCCGCGCAGGGTCAGCCCGGACTCCAGCTCGGCCTCGACGAACAGCTCGCGCTCCGCGGGCTCCAGACGCGTCGGATCCTCCAGCGTGAACCAGCGCTCCACGAGCTGCTCGGCCTCCGCCAGCCACTGCGCCAGCCGCTCGCCCTGCGGATCGTCGGCGAACAGCTCGGTGACCTCCGGACGGCTCTCCCGCAGCCGCTCCCACTGACCCGGGATGAGCGACTTGGCGCGCGGCGCGGTCCGCTCGGCCGCCGGGGCGTCGAAGAGCCGCTCCAGCACCGCGTGCACCAGCGTGCCCCGCGTGGCCGCCGCGCTCGGCTTCTCCGGCAGCCGGTCGATCACCCGGAACCGGTACAGCAACGGGCACTGCATGAAGTCGCCGGCGCGGGAGGGCGACAGGCTGACGGGCGCGGCACGCTCCGGCCGCGGTGCGGCGGGGGCGGCGGCCTCCGGGTGCCCGTCCTCGGAGGAGGAGAGGGACGCCTCGGACAGCGCCTCGCCACCGGCCGGGGTCACCGTGGTGCCGGCGGGGACAGCGGCGTCGGGGGACGCGTCGGCTGCGGGCCGTATCGACGGCGTGTCCGCCGCCGCGACCCCGTGCCCCGCCTCCTGGCCCGGCACCGTCGCGGCGAGCGGCCCGTGCGCCCTCGCCACGCCTGGCGCCTCGGACGGCGGCGGCACCGTCTCGGTGTCGCCGCCGCCCGGCCCGGCCGTTCCCTCGCTGCTCGTCTCCATGCCCCAAGACCTTACGGCCCGCCACTGACAGTGACCCAACCCGCGACACCCGGCGGGCGGGGTACGGCACGGCGAACACGGGGGGTGCCGGGGCGGAACGCGCCGCGACGGACGCATACCATCGACCCGAGACCGCTTCCGGCCCGCCGGTTCGGAAGACGCTTCGAACGAGGGGACACCGTGGACGAGAGCGGCCGGAGCGCGCAGCCGCGGTCGGGCGACGACGAGGCGGCCGAGCACCACGCCGGCCCGCCCACCCCACCCGCCGCCCCCGCACACCCCGAGCCCACCGGCTCCCACGGGCCGTCCGACCAGGGCGAGCAGAAGGCCACCCCCGCGCCCGCCTCCGGCGCCGAGCCCCCCGAGCCCGCGCCCACCGCCCCGGACGCCCCCGCCGCACGCCCCGGCAGTGAGCCGGCCGCCCCCGGCGACGCGCCCGCCCCCCGCACCTCGGCAGCCGAGAACCCCGCCTCCCGCCCCGGCGGACGGCCGGAGCCCGCCGAGACCCCCGGGACCGAGCCCGAGGCTCCGGGGACCGAGCCCACCACGCCGGCCCCCGGCCAGGGCACCGCGGGCGAACGACCCACCCCCGCCGCCCCCCACGACCCTCCGCACCACGCCCCCGCCCCCCACAACCCCCCGCACCCGCAGCACCCGCCCGCTGCCGATCCGCGCGATCAGCACCCCGACCGCAGCCACGCCCACGGGGGAGCCGGCGCAGGATCCGGCGGACGCTCCCCGCGGCCGCCGGAGCCGCGCAGCGGGCTGCTCATGGGCCGCCCCTTCGGCGTGCCCGTGTACGTCGCGCCCAGCTGGTTCCTCGTCGCCGCGCTGATCACCTGGGTGTTCGGCGGGCAGCTCGACCGCGTGCTGCCCGAGCTCGGCGCCGCCCGCTACCTCGTCTCCCTCTTCTTCGCCGTCGCCTTCTACGCCTCCGTGCTCGTGCACGAGCTGGCCCACACCGTCGCCGCCCTGCACTTCAAGCTCCCGGTGCGCCGCATCCGGCTGCAGTTCTTCGGCGGGGTCAGCGAGATCGAGAAGGAGGCCGAGACCCCCGGACGGGAGTTCGTGCTGGCCTTCGTCGGCCCGCTGCTGTCCCTCGTCCTGGCCGGCGTCTTCTATCTCGCCATGCAGCCCGTCGAGCCCGGCACCGTCCCCGGCGTCCTGCTGGCCGGCCTGATGATCTCCAACCTCATCGTGGCGATCTTCAACTTCCTGCCCGGCCTGCCCCTCGACGGCGGCCGCATGCTCCGCGCCGTCGTCTGGAAGATCACCGGCAAGCCCATGAGCGGCACCATCGCCGCCGCCTGGGTCGGCCGCGCCCTCGCCGTCTCCGTCCTGATCGGCCTGCCGCTGCTCACCCAGTCCGGCGCCCTCGGCTCCAGCGCCGAGGACAGCGTCGGCATGGACACCGTCACCGACGCCCTGCTCGCCGCCATCCTCGCCGCGATCATCTGGACCGGCGCCGGCAACAGCCTGCGCGTCGCCCGCCTGCGCGAGCACCTGCCCGAACTGCGCGCCCGCAACCTCACCCGGCGCGCGGTCCCCGTCCACACCGACACCCCGCTCTCCGAGGCCCTGCGCCGCGCCAACGACGCCGGCGCCCGCGCCCTCGTCGTCGTCGACACCGACGGCGAACCCCTCTCCCTTGTCCGCGAGGCCGCCATCGTCGGCGTCCCCGAACACCGCCGCCCCTGGGTCGCCGTCAGCAACCTCGCCCAGGACCTCACCGAGGGCATGCGGGTCTCCGCCGAACTCGCCGGTGAGGACCTCCTGGAAGTCCTGCGCGCCACCCCCGCCACCGAATACCTCGTGGTCGAGGACACCGGCGAGATCTACGGCGTCCTGTCCGCCGCCGACGTCGAGCGCGCCTTCGTCAAGGCCATGGCCCGGCCCAGCTGAACCCCGCTCTCCCCCCGCGCGGGGTGTGGTCCGCGGCCCCCGCAAACCCCGGTAGGCTGGTCACATGTCCGAACCGACCGGTGCCGCCCGCCGCCGCGGGCCCTTCAAGGTCGGGGACCAGGTACAGCTGACCGACCCAAAGGGCCGCCACTACACGTTCACGCTCGAGGCCGGGAAGAACTTCCACACCCACAAGGGGAGCTTCCCGCACGACGAACTGATCGGCGCTCCCGAGGGCAGCGTTGTCCGCACCACCGGCAACGTCGCCTACCTCGCGCTGCGCCCCCTGCTCCCCGACTACGTCCTGTCCATGCCCCGCGGGGCCGCCGTCGTCTACCCGAAGGACGCGGGGCAGATCCTCGCCTTCGCCGACATCTTCCCCGGCGCCCGCGTCGTGGAGGCCGGCGTCGGCTCCGGCTCGCTCAGCAGCTTCCTGCTGCGGGCCATCGGCGACCAGGGCATGCTGCACAGCTACGAGCGGCGTGAGGACTTCGCCGAGATCGCCAAGCAGAACGTGGAGCGCTACTTCGGCGGCCCGCACCCGGCCTGGCAGCTCACCGTCGGCGACCTCCAGGACAACCTGTCCGACACCGAGGTCGACCGCGTCATCCTCGACATGCTCGCCCCCTGGGAGTGCCTGGAGGCCGTCTCCAAGGCGCTGGTGCCCGGCGGCATCGTCTGCTGCTACGTCGCCACCACCACCCAGCTCGCCCGGACCGTGGAGTCCATCCGGGAGATCGGCGGCTTCAACGAGCCGACCGCCTGGGAGACCATGATCCGCAACTGGCACATCGAGGGCCTGGCCGTACGCCCCGACCACCGGATGATCGGCCACACCGGCTTCCTCCTCACCGCCCGCCGCCTCGCCGACGGCGTCGAGCCGCCCATGCGCCGCCGCCGCCCCGCCAAGGGCGCCTACGGCGAGGACTACAGCGGCCCCAACGCCGACGGCGGCCTCGGCCGCTGAGGCAGTCTCACCCCGGCAACGCACCGGCGCCGTGGCCGAGTTCCCGCACCCCGCGCGGAACTCGGCCACGGCGCCGTCGTCTTGAAGCCGCGTGCCGTCCTCTCGAAGCCGCGGCCCCGCCGTCCTGTAACCGCGTCGCACCGGCAGGAAGGCAAGGCGTACCCCGCCGTTCCGCCGTACTGTGACGTGTGGCACCATGCTGGCCACCCCCACCGGCACAGCCCTCACGGGAGACACTCCTAGTGCAGCAATCCGCCGTCCCGGAACTGGCCCACACGCACACCCGCCCCATCCACTGGCTCGCGACCGCCACCGCCCTGGCCGGTGTCGTCGCGCTCTCCTCCCTGCTGCAACCCCGCACGGCCACGGCTGCCCCGACACCGGGCGCGGAAACCACCACCCTGGCCGCCCCCGCCACCACCGGCGTGGACTTCCCCCTGGACTGCGGCCCCGTCAAGGCCGTCGTCGTGAAGCAGGCCACCGGCGACCTCGACGGCGACCACCGGCCCGAGACCGTCGCGGTCGTGCACTGTGACGCCCCCATGGGCACCCCGCCCGACGGCGTCTACGTCCTCACACGCGCGTCCGGCACCGGCCGGCCGCGCCTCGTGGCGACCCTGGCCGACCCCAAGGACCGCACCAACGTCAGCGACATCGCCGTACGCGACAAAACCGTGCACGCCACCCTGCTCGGTTACTCCTCCGACGACGTGCCCGCCTGCTGCCCCGACGTACGGAAGAGCGTGAAGTGGCACTGGGAGGACGGCGCGTTCGTCCGCTCGACGCCCGCGGCGGCGCACAGCGTGTGACCCGCGCCGTGCCGGTGTGAGGAATCAGACATACCGCAGGGCGGTCACGCGCGCGTGGCGCGTGACCGCCCTCGGAAGCGTCTTGAAGACGACTTAACGCCCGGCGCCCGGACGGTCACTCGGCGTCCGGGCCGTACACCTCGACCCGGTCCGCGACCCGGCGTACGTGGATGCACTCGCCCGGACACTCGCGGGCCGAGTCCACCACGTCCGTCAGCAGCGGCAGCGGCACCGGCACCGTCGCGCCCGGCGCCTGCAGCAGCTCCTCGCCGGCGCCCTTGACGTAGGCCAGACCGTCGATGTCCAGCTCGAACACCTCCGGCGCGTACTGGGCGCAGATGCCGTCGCCGGTACACAGGTCCTGATCGATCCAGACCTCCAGCGCCTCGCCCGCGGACGCGGCCTCCTGCTGCACGACTCACCTCTCCTGCCGTTTACGGTCGAGCCGCACGGGAACGATGCAGGCTCTGACGGGTGTTGAACGCTTCGACCCTACCTGGGCCCGCTTCCCCACCACGTTCAGTGGGTATTCCCCTGGCGTGAGGGAGAGCGCAAGGGTGAAGATCGGACACACCCCGACCGTCTTTGTGATCTAGGGGTTTCAATCGACACCCGCCCAGGTAGGGTCTGGAAGCGTCCAGCTCCCCTTGGAGGAGGTGAGGACCGTGGCAGCCCACGACGACGACATTGACCGCGGCATCCGCCCGGGACGCGGGTCCGACGACCCGTCCGGGCAGATTGCCTACCTTGAGCAGGAGATCGCCGTCCTGCGGCGCAAGCTCGCCGACTCTCCGCGACACACGAGGATTCTCGAAGAGCGGATCGTCGAGCTGCAGACCAACCTGGCCGGCGTGTCCGCACAGAACGAGCGGCTCGCCAACACCCTGCGCGAGGCCCGCGACCAGATCGTGGCCCTCAAGGAAGAGGTCGACCGGCTCGCGCAGCCGCCGGCCGGCTTCGGCGTCTTCCTGCAGGCCAACGAGGACGGCACCGCCGACATCTTCACCGGCGGCCGCAAGCTCCGCGTGAACGTCAGCCCCAACGTCGAGCTCGACGACCTCAGGCGTGGCCAGGAGGTCATGCTCAACGAGGCGCTCAACGTGGTCGAGGCCATGGAGTACGAGAGCGTCGGCGACATCGTCACCCTCAAGGAGATCCTCGAGGACGGCGAGCGCGCCCTGGTGCTCGGGCACACCGACGAGGAACGGGTGGTGCGGCTCGCCGAGCCGCTGCTGGACGTGACCATCCGCCCCGGCGATGCGCTCCTGCTCGAACCCCGCTCCGGCTACGTCTACGAGGTCGTGCCCAAGAGCGAGGTCGAGGAACTCGTCCTCGAAGAGGTCCCCGACATCGGTTACGAGGCCATCGGCGGCCTCGGCGGCCAGATCGAAGCCATCCGTGACGCGGTGGAGCTTCCGTACCTGTACCCCGACCTGTTCAAGGAGCACGAACTGCGGCCGCCCAAGGGCGTGCTGCTCTACGGTCCCCCTGGATGTGGTAAGACGCTGATCGCCAAGGCCGTCGCGAACTCGCTGGCCAAGAAGGTCGCCGAGGTCACCGGCCAGGCCGCCGGCAAGAGCTTCTTCCTCAACATCAAGGGCCCCGAGCTGCTGAACAAGTACGTCGGTGAGACCGAGCGGCAGATCCGCCTGGTCTTCCAGCGGGCCCGGGAGAAGGCGTCCGAGGGTACCCCCGTGATCGTCTTCTTCGACGAGATGGAGTCCCTCTTCCGCACCCGTGGCTCCGGCGTCAGCTCGGACGTGGAGAACACCATCGTCCCGCAGCTGCTCGCCGAGATCGACGGCGTGGAAGGCCTGCAGAACGTGGTCGTGATCGGCGCCTCCAACCGCGAGGACATGATCGACCCCGCCATCCTGCGCCCCGGCCGGCTCGACGTGAAGATCAAGATCGAGCGCCCGGACGCCGAGGCCGCCAAGGACATCTTCGGCAAGTACCTCACCGAGCGCCTCCCGCTGCACGGCGACGACCTCGCCGAGCACGGCGGCGACAAGTCGGCCACGGTCCAGGCCATGATCCAGACCGCGGTCGAGCACATGTACGCGGAGTCCGAGGAGAACCGCTTCCTGGAGGTCACCTACGCCAACGGTGACAAGGAAGTCCTCTACTTCAAGGACTTCAACTCCGGCGCCATGATCGAGAACATCGTGGGCCGGGCCAAGAAGATGGCGATCAAGGATTTCCTGGAGAAGACCCAGAAGGGCCTTCGCGTCTCCCACCTCCTCCAGGCGTGCGTGGACGAGTTCAAGGAGAACGAGGACCTCCCGAACACGACCAACCCGGACGACTGGGCCCGGATCTCCGGAAAGAAGGGCGAGCGGATCGTCTACATCCGCACCCTCATCACCGGAAAGCAGGGCGCGGACACCGGACGCTCCATCGACACGGTGGCGAACACCGGTCAGTACCTGTAAAAGCAGGGTGGCTGCGGGTGCCCTCGCCGGGTACCCGCAGCCCGCTGTTTTTTCCGGCCGGATCCGGGGCACAGCACACATGGCAATGACGCAAATGATCTCCCCACCAGCGCAAAGGCGTTCTAGGCTCTTCCGTACCGCCCGGTCGCGCAGTGCGGGGAGGGGCACCGCACACGCACCGGAGCAATCGCGGTACTTGAGCGGCGCCTACGACCGAGGGTGCCGCCGGGCAAGGAGGGCCGCATGACCGTACGGCGAGTAATGGGCATCGAGACGGAGTACGGCATCTCCGTCCCCGGCCACCCCAATGCCAATGCCATGCTCACCTCGTCCCAGATCGTCAACGCCTACGCGGCGGCGATGCACCGGGCCCGCCGTGCCCGCTGGGACTTCGAGGAGGAGAATCCGCTGAGGGACGCGCGGGGCTTCGACCTCGCCCGCGAGGCCGCCGACTCCAGCCAGCTCACCGACGAGGACATCGGCCTGGCCAACGTCATCCTCACCAACGGCGCCCGCCTCTACGTCGACCACGCGCACCCCGAGTACAGCGCCCCCGAGGTCACCAACCCGCGCGACGCCGTCCTGTGGGACAAGGCCGGCGAGCGGATCATGGCGGAAGCCGCGGAGCGGGCCGCCCAGCTCCCCGGTGCCCAGCCGATCCACCTCTACAAGAACAACACCGACAACAAGGGCGCGTCCTACGGCACGCACGAGAACTACCTGATGAAGCGGGAGACCCCCTTCTCGGACATCGTGCGCCACCTGACGCCCTTCTTCATCTCCCGACAGGTCTTCGCCGGCGCCGGTCGCGTCGGCATCGGCCAGGACGGCCACGAGCACGGCTTCCAGCTCAGCCAGCGCGCGGACTACTTCGAGGTCGAGGTCGGCCTGGAGACCACTCTCAAGCGCCCCATCATCAACACCCGCGACGAGCCGCACGCGGACGCCGAGAAGTACCGCCGCCTGCACGTGATCATCGGCGACGCGAACCTGTCGGAGATCTCCACCTACCTCAAGCTCGGCACGACGGCGCTCGTGCTGTCGATGATCGAGGACGGCTTCATCGCGGTCGATCTCGCCGTCGACCAGCCGGTCCGCACGCTGCACCAGGTCTCGCACGACCCCTCCCTCAAGCGCCTGGTCACCCTGCGCAGCGGCCGCACACTCACCGCGGTGCAGCTGCAGATGGAGTACTTCGAGCTGTCCCGCAAGTACGTCGAGGAGCGCTTCGGGGCGGACGCCGACGAACAGACCAAGGACGTGCTCGCACGCTGGGAGGACACCCTCACGCGCCTGGAGAACGACCCGATGAGTCTGGCCGGCGAGCTGGACTGGGTCGCCAAGCGCGAGGTGATGGAGGGCTACCGGCGCCGTGACAGCCTCGACTGGGACGCGGCGCGCCTGCACCTGGTGGACCTCCAGTACGCCGACGTACGCCCCGAGAAGGGCCTGTACAACCGCCTGGTGGCCCGCGGCCGCATGAAGCGGCTGCTGGACGAGGCGGAGGTCGAGCGGGCCATCCAGAAGCCGCCGGAGGACACGCGTGCGTACTTCCGCGGCCGCTGCCTGGAGCAGTACGCCGACGACGTGGCCGCCGCCTCCTGGGACTCGGTCATCTTCGACCTGCCGGGCCGGGACTCCCTCCAGCGGGTCCCAACCCTCGAACCGCTTCGCGGAACGCGAAATCACGTCAAGGAGCTGCTGGACCGCTGTCGCACGGCGGAAGACCTGGTCAGGGTGCTCTCGGGCAGCTGAGGGTACTCGTCGGCCTCCCCGGCCGGAACAGGGTGGAAATGCCCCCGGCCGGGAATCATCGAGGTGGCCCCCGCACGTTGTGGAAACTGCGGGGCCGATGTCGGACCCGGCTTGTAGGGTCTGATCATCACCGATCGGCAGGAATGCCGACCTGTCGACCCATGTCGGGCGAAAGAGCGGGGTGAGGGTTATGGCAACCAAGGACACCGGTGGCGGCCAGCAGAAGGCCACGCGCTCCACGGAGGAGGTCGAGGAGCAGGCGCAGGACGCACAGGCCTCGGACGACCTCAAGGAGCGCCACGAGAAGCTGAGCGACGACGTGGACTCCGTCCTGGACGAGATCGACGACGTCCTCGAGGAGAACGCAGAGGACTTCGTGCGCTCCTTCGTGCAAAAGGGCGGGCAGTAAGCCGGAACTGCCTTCACTTTCGAAGGCGGGGGAGCGGGGTGTGAGCGACCGGTGGGCCCGCGACCCTGTCGTGGACCACCGGTCTTCGCACTCCGCAGGCCGTGCCGGGTGCTCCCCGCCCGAAGGCTTCCGCCGGGGATGTGGATCACCGCCGCGAGCCGGGTAAGGTCCGTGGCATACCAAGCTTCAACCGTTATTTCGGCCTATCCGGAAGGAACCTCGTGGAAGCCAACTCTCGTGGCACCGGGCGTCTACCTGCTGCCTTCCTGACGCCAGGATCCTCCTCCTTCATGGACTTCCTCGCCGAGCACCAGCCGGAGCTGCTGCCGGGCAAGCGCCGGCTGCCTCCGGTCCAGGGTGTGATCGAGGCGCCGCACGGGACGACCATCGTGTCCGCGACGTTCCCGGGCGGCGTGGTGCTGGCCGGCGACCGCCGGGCCACCATGGGCAACGTCATCGCGCAGCGCGACATCGAGAAGGTGTTCCCGGCCGACGAGTACTCTGCCGTCGGCATCGCCGGCACCGCCGGTCTCGCCGTCGAGATGGTCAAGCTCTTCCAGCTCGAACTGGAGCACTTCGAGAAGGTCGAGGGCGCCCAGCTGTCGCTGGAGGGCAAGGCCAACCGCCTGTCGACGATGATCCGTTCCAACCTCGGCATGGCCATGCAGGGCCTGGCCGTGGTGCCCCTGTTCGCGGGGTACGACGTGGACCGCGCCAAGGGCCGCATCTTCTCCTACGACGTCACCGGCGGCCGTACCGAGGAGCGCGGCTTCGCCGCCACCGGCTCGGGTTCGGTCTTCGCCCGGGGCGCGATGAAGAAGCTGTACCGCGAGGACCTCACCGAGGCCGACGCCACGACCCTGGTGGTGCAGGCCCTGTACGACGCGGCAGACGACGACTCGGCGACCGGTGGTCCCGATGTCGCCCGCCGGATCTACCCCATCGTCACCGTGATCACCGAGGACGGTTTCCGCCGGCTCACCGACGACGAGTCCTCCGAGATCGCCCGCTCGGTGCTGCAGCGGCGTCTGGAGCAGCCGGACGGCCCCCGCGCCGCCCTGCTCTGAGGGCCGGGCCCGGATTTGTTGTCAAGGTGATCCAGTGACTTCCACAGAAAGGGACGGATAACCGGTGTCGACGCCGTTCTATGTCTCACCCCAGCAGGCGATGGCCGACCGCGCCGAGTACGCCCGCAAGGGCATCGCGCGTGGCCGCAGCCTGGTCGTCATGCAGTACGCCGACGGCATCGTGTTCGCCGGCGAGAACCCGTCCCGCGCGCTGCACAAGTTCAGCGAGATCTACGACCGGATCGGCTTCGCCGCGGCCGGCAAGTACAACGAGTACGAGAACCTCCGGATCGGTGGCGTCCGCTACGCCGACCTGCGCGGTTACACCTACGACCGGGACGACGTCACCGCCCGGGGTCTGGCCAACGTCTACGCCCAGACGCTGGGCACGATCTTCTCGTCGGCGGCGGAGAAGCCGTACGAGGTGGAGTTGGTCGTGGCCGAGGTGGGGGAGACGCCGGAGGGCGACCAGATCTACCGGCTGCCGCACGACGGCTCGATCGTGGACGAGCACGGCTCGGTGGCGGTCGGCGGCAACGCCGAGCAGATCAGTGGCTTCCTGGACCAGCACCACCGCGACGGCATGAGCCTCGCCGAGGCGCTCCAGCTGGCCGTGCGGGCGCTGTCCCGGGACACCAACGGCACGGAGCGGGAGATCCCCGCCGAGCGTCTCGAGGTGGCGGTGCTGGACCGCACGCGGCCGCAGCAGCGCAAGTTCAAGCGGATCGTCGGCCCGCAGCTCGGCCGGCTGCTGCAGGCGGGCAGCACGGCCACCGAGGCCGAGAGCAGCGACGAGGAGTAGTACCACGCGCGCCACTGCGCCCCGGTCGGTGACGGCCGGGGCGCAGTGGCGTTCAGGAGGCCTTGGGCGGTGCCGTGGAGCCGCGCACCACGAGTTCGACGGGGATGTCCCCGGCGGCGGGTGTGCGGCCCTCCAGGACGGCGAGCAGGGCTCGCATGCCGTGTTCGCCGAACCGCTCGGCGTCCAGTCGTACGGTGGTGAGCTCGGGGTCGATGGCGGTGGCGAGGCCGAGGTCGTCGACGCCGGTGACGGAGACGTCCTCGGGGACGCGCAGGCCGAGCCGGCGCAGTGCCTTGTAGGCGCCGGCGGCGAGCATGTCGTCGTCGCAGACGATCGCGGTCGGGCGCGCCTGCGCCGGGCCGAGCGCGGCTTCGGTGGCGGCCAGCGCGCCGTCGATGGAGATCGGCGCGGGCGCGGGTGCGGCGCGCAGGGACGTCCCCGGTACGGCGCCGATCCGCCGGGCGAGTTCACGCGCGCGTACCTCGAACGTCCAGGAGGGCACGTCGGCCGCGAGGTGCAGGAAGTGCCGGTGGCCGAGGCCGAGGAGGTGCTCGCCGACCTGGCGGACGCCGTCGGCGATGTCCAGGTTGACGGTGGCCGCGCCGAGGCTGCCCGCGGGGTCGCTGTCGAGCATCACCAGGGGCAGCTGGTCGCCGCGGATGGCGGTGAGGGCGTCGGCGGCCATGGAGGAGGCGAGGACGCCGTCCAGGGCGGCCTGGGCGGAGGCGAAGGGGTCGCGGGCCGGGCCGATGCCTTCGGGGGAGGGGTAGAGGACGACGCCGAAGCCATGGTCGGCGGCGACGCGGGCGGCACCGGTGTAGACGCCGGCGAAGAACTCGGTGGTCAGCGCGGGGACGACGAGCAGGACTGTGCGGGTACGGCCGAGGCGCAGATTGCGGGCGGCCAGGTTGGGCCGGTAGGCGAGCTCCCGCGCGGCCTCGCGGACGCGTTCGGCGGTGGCCTCGGAGACCCGGCCGCGCCATTTGTCGCCCAGGACGAGGGAGACGGCGGCCTGCG
Organism: Streptomyces sp. NPDC014006; assembly: GCF_043088925.1. NCBI lineage: Bacteria > Bacillati > Actinomycetota > Actinomycetes > Kitasatosporales > Streptomycetaceae > Streptomyces > Streptomyces sp. NPDC014006. The sequence goes on from NZ_JBICAJ010000013.1 coordinate 18,506, forward strand.
AGACGCCGGCCGCTTGGGCGACGTCCCGGCTGGTGGGGCGGGTGCTGCCTCGGACCACCGTCCGCTCACTTCCGTCGTCTGGACTGCTGAACAGCGCACATGGTACGTATGACGCAGGACGTTATACGTAAAACTTCAGCCGGAGGGCGGAGATGGCCGCGGGATACCTGGAGATCCTCAGGGCGAGGCACGCCGCCCGCCTGCTCGTGGGAACGCTGGTGGGACGGCTGCCCAACGCCACCGCCGCCATCGCGATCGTGCTGTTCGTGCGTGCCGAGGGCGGCAGCTACAGCCTCGCGGGCGCGCTCGCGGCCGTGTACGGCGTCGCCAACGCCGTGGGCCAGCCGGTGCTCGGCCGGCTCGTCGACCTGCACGGGCAGCCGCGGATCCAGCTGCCCGCCGCGATCGCCGCGGCGCTGGCCATGACCGTCTTCGCGGCCGTCGGCGTCACCCCCGCCCCGCTGGCCTACGCCGCCGTGGCCGCCTCCGGACTGTGCACCCCGCCACTGGAGGGCGGTCTGCGGGCGCTGTGGCCGAGCGTGCTGCACCGCGAGGACCAGGTGCACACCGCGTACGCCATGGACGCGATCGCACAGGAGGTCATGTTCACCGTCGGCCCGCTGCTGGTGACGCTGTGCGTCTCCCTGTGGTCCGCGCAGGCCGCGCTGCTCGTCCTGAGCGCCCTCGGTGTCCTCGGCGCGCTCTCGGTCGTCCTGTCGCCGCCCTCGCGCGCGTGGCGCTCCGCACCGCGCGAGGCCCACTGGCTGGGCGCACTGCGCTCGCCGGGGCTGCTGGCACTGCTGGCGGCGTTCCTGTTCATCGGGATGGCGCTGGGCTCCATCACCGTGGCCTCCGTGCCGTACGCGGACGACCACGGCGGCGACGCCGTCTACGGCTGGCTGATGGCCGCCCTGGGTCTCGGCGCGCTGGCCGGGGGCGCGGTGTACGGGGCGCGGCAGTGGGCCGGCCCGCCGGAGCGGCGACTGCGCTTCCTGGTCGCGTTTCTGGCGGTGTGTTACCTGCCGCTGACGCTGATGCCGGACGCGGTCGCCATGGTGGCGCTCACCGCGCTCGCCGGTGTGTTCCTGGCGCCGTCGATCGCCTGCGCGTTCGTCATCGTCGACCGGCACGCGCCGAGCGGCACCGTGACCGAGGCGTTCTCCTGGCTGGTGACCACGTTCACCGTGGGCGCGTCGGTGGGAACGGGTCTGGCGGGGCCGGTCATCCAGGCGGGCGGCGCGCTGTGGGGATTCGCGGTACCCGGTGCCGCCGGTGCGGTTTCGCTGCTCGTTCTGCTGGGTACACGCACGGTCCTCGCAGTTCCCGTCACAACGGGGGTTGTTGCGGCCTCCTCGGAAAATGATCCAAATCGTGCCGCCGAACCCCGTTTCAGTTCGGGGGATCGGGCGTAATGTTCCCTCATGGACCGCCGCATTTTCGGGCTGGAGAACGAGTACGGCGTCACGTGCACGTTCAGGGGACAGCGCCGTCTGTCACCTGACGAGGTGGCGCGGTACCTCTTCCGCCGTGTCGTGTCATGGGGCCGCAGCAGCAATGTCTTTCTGCGGAACGGTGCCCGCCTCTATCTCGATGTGGGCTCCCACCCGGAATACGCGACACCCGAATGTGACAACGTGACCGAGCTCGTCACCCACGACAAGGCCGGAGAGCGCATTCTCGAGGGCCTGCTGGTGGACGCGGAACGACGCCTGCACGAGGAGGGAATCGCAGGCGACGTCTATCTCTTCAAGAACAACACCGACTCGGCGGGAAACTCCTACGGCTGCCATGAGAACTACCTGGTGGCCCGGCACGGAGAGTTCTCGCGGCTCGCGGACATCCTCATCCCCTTCCTGGTGACGCGACAGCTGTTGTGCGGTGCGGGCAAGGTCCTGCAGACCCCGCGCGGCGCCGTCTACTGCGTCAGCCAGCGGGCCGAGCACATCTGGGAGGGCGTCTCCTCGGCGACGACCCGCTCGCGGCCCATCATCAACACCCGCGACGAGCCGCACGCCGACGCCGAGCGCTACCGGCGCCTGCACGTCATCGTGGGCGACTCCAACATGTCCGAGACGACCATGCTGCTCAAGGTCGGCGCGACCGACCTGGTGCTGCGCATGATCGAGGCGGGCACGGTGATGCGTGACCTCACCCTGGAGAACCCGATCCGGGCGATCCGCGAGGTCAGCCATGACATCACCGGCCGCCGCAAGGTGCGCCTGGCCAGCGGCCGCGAGGCCTCCGCCCTGGAGGTGCAGCGCGAGTACTACGAGAAGGCCGTCGACTTCTGCGAGCGCCGCGGTATCCGCACCGGCACGGTGGAGCAGGTGCTGGAGCTGTGGGGCCGCACGCTGGACGCGATCGAGTCCGAGGACCTCGACCGTATCGGCACCGAGATCGACTGGGTCATGAAGTACAAGCTCATCGAGCGGTACCGGGCCAAGCACAACATGACGATGTCGCATCCGCGGGTCGCGCAGATAGACCTCGCGTACCACGACATCCACCGCCGTCGTGGCCTGTACTACCTGCTGGAGAAGAAGGGACAAGCGGCCCGGATCTGCAACGACTTGAAGATCTTCGAGGGCAAGTCGGTGCCGCCGCAGACCACTCGGGCCCGGTTGCGCGGTGACTTCATCCGCCGGGCGCAGGAGCAGCGCCGGGACTTCACCGTCGACTGGGTGCATCTGAAGCTGAACGACCAGGCACAGCGGACCGTGTTGTGCAAGGACCCGTTCCGGTCGGTGGACGACCGGGTGGAGAAGCTCATCGCGGGAATGTGAGCCGGCCTTTCGGTGACATGCCGGAACGCCACTCGGGCGCCGTACGTTACCCGTGCGGCGCCCTTCTCACGCCGTAGAGTTGCGCGCACGCCATCCACAAGATCGACCGATTACGAGGCCCTATCGTGCGCCGACGTTCCCTGATGATTGCCGTACCCGCCGGACTGGTCACCCTCGCCGGTTGCGGCGACGACAAGTCCGACTCGAGCAAGACCAGCGACAGCGCGTCGCCGTCGGCGCCGCAGCCGTCGGCCGCGCCGAGTCCGAAGATCGTCGCCGGTCCGCTCCCGGCGGTCACCGCGGGTACGAAGTTCGGCGAGAAGCCGACGATCGCCAAGGGCAGCGGCGCGCCGTCGAAGGACATCGCGGTGAAGACGCTGATCACCGGCAGCGGTCGCACGGTCGCGGAGAACGACTTCGTCCAGGCGGACTTCGTGGGCCAGATCTGGGACACCGGCAAGGTCTTCGCCAACTCCTACGAGAGCAAGACGCCGCTGATCGCCCAGCTCGCCCAGGGGCAGATCTGGGAGGGCTGGCGGTTCGCGCTGCCCGGAAAGAAGGTCGGCAGCCGGGTGGAGCTGTCGGTGCCGCCGAACTGGGGCTACGGTCCGCAGGGCAACCCTCAGGCGGGCGTGAAGGGCACCGACACGCTGGTGTTCGTGGTCGATCTGAAGGACGTGTTCAACGGCAAGAGTTCCGCCCAGGGCAAGAAGGTCCCGCAGGACGACGCCGCGCTGCCCAAGGTCGGCACGAACACGGACGGCGGGGCGCCCTCCGTCGACGTGCCCAAGACGAACGCGCCGAAGAAGCTCGTGGCGAACTACATCCTGGAGGGCGACGGCGAGGAGCTGAAGGCCGACAGCACGGCGCTCGTGCAGTACAAGGGCGTGCTGTGGGACACCGGCAAGGAGTTCGACTCCACGTACGGCCGCAAGAGCCCGACCCTCATCTCCCTTCAGCAGGTCGTCAAGGGCTGGGCCCAGGGACTGACCGGCAAGAAGATCGGCAGCCGCGTCCTGATCGTCGTCCCGCCGGCCCTGGGCTACGGCGACAACCCCCCGCAGGGCAGCGGCATCAAGAAGGACTCCACGATGGTGTTCACGGTGGACATCCTGGCGAAGATGTGACCCACGAGGCGCGGGCCGGGAAGCGTGGCCGGCGTCGGCCGGGCCCGGCAGGCGCCGGCACCTGGGGGATGACAGACTGTCCGCGTTCCGTGTCGTAGATATGCAGGAGCTTCAAGACGTGAGCATCGACAAGCCCGAGATCGACTTCCCGGGCGGCGAGCCCCCGGCTGACCTCGAGATCAAGGACATCTGGGAGGGCGACGGTCCTCAGGCGAAGGCCGGCGACACCGTCCAGGTCCACTACGTGGGTGTGGCCTTCTCCTCCGGCGAGGAGTTCGACGCCTCCTGGAACCGCGGCACCCCGCTGCGCTTCCAGCTCGGTGTCGGTCAGGTCATCCCCGGCTGGGACCAGGGTGTGCAGGGCATGAAGGTCGGCGGCCGCCGCCAGCTGATCATCCCGCCGCACCTCGCCTACGGCGACCGTGGCGCGGGCGGCGCGATCAAGCCGGGCGAGACGCTGATCTTCGTCTGCGACCTGGTCTCGGTCTGATCGTCGCACGATCACAGCTGATCACATGGGGTCCATGCCCGTACGGGCATGGACCCTCGGCTTTTGCCATCGCCCCACGGAGCGGTACGGTCATCGATCGTAAGGACCATAGGGAGGCGAAGCGCGTCGATGGCCATTGCCAAGGCCGAGCGGCTGATGAACCTGGCGCTGTGTCTGCTCGGGACACGGCGGCCGCTCAGCAAGCGTGAGCTGCGCGAGTCCATCGAGGCGTACGTAGAGACTTTCCGGCCGGAGAAGGGTGCGGCGGGGTCCGACGATTCCTTCAACCGCATGTTCGAGCGGGACAAGGACGACCTGCGCGAGCTGGGTCTGGTCATCGAGACCGTGGAGAGCCTCGACGGCGAGGTCGGCTATCTCGCCCGCCGCGACTCCAACCGCCTGCCGCCCATCACCCTCGACGCCGAGGAGGCCGCGGCCCTCGGGCTCGCCGCCAAGGTCTGGCAGCAGGCCCGCCTCGCCGGCGCGGCCAGCGGCGCCCTGCAGAAGCTGCGCGCGGCAGGACTGCCCGAGGACGTCGACCCCTACGAGGCGCACAGCGCGCTGGAACCGCGCATCCCGGTGCACGAGGCCGCCTTCGAACCGCTGATGCTGGCCTGCCGCGACCGCCGCACGGTCGCCTTCGACTACCGCAAGGCCAACGCCGCCCAACCCGAGACCCGGCACGTCGAGCCGTGGGCGCTGGAGTGCTGGCGCGGCCACTGGTACCTGGCCGGCTTCGACCGCGACCGGGGCGCCGAGCGCGTGTTCCGGCTCTCCCGGATCACCGGCAAGGTGCACTCCCGCGGCGGGAAGTTCACCGCCCCGGTCCCGGATGTCGTCACCGTCCGCGAGACCGTCGCGAGCTGGGCCGGCGAGACCGCCGACCGCAGCGCCCTGATCCGGCTGCACTCGGGCGCCGGGTACCCCCTTCGGGCGAAGGCCACGGCCGTGCGGGAACTCGGTGACGGCTGGGACGAGTTGGAGATTCCGTACGGGCACGGCCTGGACGCCTGGCTGGTGGAGTTCGGCCCGGACGTGGTGGTGCTGGAGCCCGCCGAGCTGCGGGCCGACGTCGTGGACCGGCTGCGCGCCGTGGCCAAGGGCTGAGGGGAAGCGGAGCGAGACGTGGCAGGCAAACCGGTCAGGCCCACGAGCGCCATCGACCAGACCCGGCGGATGCTGTCCCTGGTGACGTATCTCCGGGAGCGTCCCGGTGCCCGGATCGAGGACGTGGCACGCGCCTTCGGGATCACCGAGGACGAGCTGGTCTCCGACCTCGACGTGCTGCCCATGTGCGGCACCAGCTTCCGCGGCGGCGATCTGCTCGACATCGACACCGACGGCGAGCGCATCTGGTGGCACAACCCGGCCGCGCTCGGCGCGGAGGCCGCCGAGCCGCTGCGGCTGGCCGCCGACGAGGCGACCGCGCTGCTGGTCGCCGCCCGCGCGGTGGCCACCCTGCCGGGACTGCGGGAGAGCGACCGGCAGGCGCTGCTGCGGGCCACGGCCAAGGTGGAGACCGCGGCCGGCGAGGCCGCCGGTGCCAGCTCCCGGCTGTCGGTGACCTTCGAGTCCGAGGGCGGTGTCTTCGCCGACGTCGACCGGGCGATCTCCGAGCGCCGCCGGCTGTGGATCCGCTACTACTCGCCAGCCCGTGACGAGGTCACCGAGCGCGAGATCGACCCCATCCGCCTGGTCAGCGTCGGCCACACCTACGTCGAGGCATGGTGCCGCCGCTCCGAGGCCCGCCGTACGTTCCGGCTCGACCGGGTCGCCGAGATCAGGATTCTCGACGAGCCGTCGGCGCCGCCGGAGATAGAGCTGCGCGATCTGTCCGAGGGGCTGGTCCAGCCGGCCGCCGAGGATCCGGAGGTCGTCGTCGAGGTCGGCCCCGGCGGCCGCTGGGTCGCCGAGTACTACCCGCACGACAGCGCCGAGGAGCTCCCCGACGGGGGGCTGCGGATCGCGCTGCGCACCCCGGACCCGGCCTCGCTGCGCAGGCTGGCGCTGCGGCTCGGCCGTGACGGCCGGATCGTCTCCCCGCCGGAGCTGGCGGACAGTGCCCGCCGCGCGGCCCGCGAGGCCCTGGCGGCCTACGACGGCATCGAGACCGAGGGGGCGCAGGGACCGCACGGGTCGCCCGGGCCGCGCGCGGTCCCGGCCGCCGGGGCGGGCGAGGTGGAGGACGACAGGCAGGAGCAGAGGCTGTGAGCGAGTCGGCGTCGCCGGGAGTCGTGGGCATGACGGTGGCCTCCGCGTTCGCGGAGATGCGCAGTGTGGCGCCCGTGGTCTTCAGAGCCGGCTGCCCGGACTGCCGGGGCCGCTTCGAACTCGCGGCGAGCGCCCTGCGCCTGGCCATCGGCGCCTCCAGCCGCACCACGTTCTACTCGTTCACCTGCCCCGAGTGCGGGGCGGCCGTGCGCAAGCCGGCGGGGGAGCGGATCGTGGAGCTGCTCGCCGGCGGCGGCGTGCGCACACTGCGCCTGCACTCCACCGTGCATTAGGGGGCCGGTGCCCCGGCGCGGAAGGCAGAACCCGGCAGGGCGCAGCGCGGGGCAGCCGGGTCACGACGACGTGACCCGGCTGCCCCGCGACCGGTGTCAGCAGTGACCACCCTTGGCGGACGAGAAGGTCATGGGCTTGTTGTAGACCACGGTGTGGCCCTCGCCGTCTGCGGCCACGGTCGCGCACCACTTGTTGCTGAACAGCGCGCTGGTGGTGCCGGCGATGGCCGACTTCACGTTGCAGGTGTTGTGGTGGTAGATGGTGTAGGTCGCGCTTCCGTCCCCCCACGAGTGGTTGAAGCAGCCCACGCTCCCGCGGTGGACGGAATCGGTTGTCAAGATCAGTTCAGCTCCGGCGACGGGGAGCCCGCCGACCGGAAACGAACCACCCCGGGACCGTCTAGGCTCATCGGCATGTTCTGGCCGATGTTCGCGGTAGGTATGGGTTTCGTGAGTCTCGCCGTGCTCGGTGTGCTCGCTGTCCGGGTGTTCCTGGAGGCGGAGCGGCTGGGTCGGCAGGTGGCGGATTCCACACGCCGTATCAACCGGGCGGCCGCTGACCTGGAGCGGGCCACGGCGAGCGCGGCCCGGGCCGTGGATTCGCTGTAACCGCGCGGGTAGGCTTGCTGATCGCGGGGCGGAGAACGAGGCCCGCTCCGTGAGCCGGGAGTACGCACGGGGATTGCCTCACGTTTACCCCTGGGCGTTACGATCGCTGTCAGAAACGGTTGATCGGACGCGTGTCCGACCAGTCGGACAGCACCCCACCCTGCCGCCTCGGTGAGAAGGTAAATCTTATGTTCGGAAGGCTCGGAGCCCCCGAGATCATTCTCATCCTCGTCGTCATCATCCTGCTGTTCGGCGCGAAGAAGCTTCCGGACATGGCGCGCTCGCTCGGCAAGTCCGCGCGCATCCTCAAGAGCGAGGCCAAGGCCATGAAGGAGGAGGGCGGCAGCGGTACGTCCGCTCAGGGGCCCACCAACGAGCAGCCTCCCGCGCAGCGCACGATCCAGTCCGCCCCCGGTGATGTGACAAGCGCCCGTCCGGTCAACGAACCGACGGACTCCACCCAGCGCTGACACACGCGGCCGGAGCTCCGGCCAGCCGCACGAGATGAGGACGTGGGTTGCTGAAGTCTGCCCGCAAGAAAGAGAAGGACCCCGAGGGGCGGATGCCCCTCGTCGAGCACCTGCGCGAACTGCGCAACCGGCTGGCGAAGGGGATGCTGGCGATCACGGTCGTCTCCGTGGTGGTCGCCTTCTACAGCCAGGACCTGATGTCCTTCCTCATGCATCCCGTCCCGCGCTGCACCAAGGGTCTGGGTGAGTCGACCGGCGGCACCTGCGCCGTCATCGCCTACACGGACCTGCTGTCCCCCTTCACCACCACGGTGAAGGTGTGCTTCATGGCAGGCGTGATCATCTCCAGCCCGGTCTGGCTGTACCAGCTCTGGGCGTTCGTGGCTCCGGGTCTGCACAAGCACGAGCGGAAGTACACGTACTGGTTCGTGGCGGGCGCCGTGCCCCTCTTCCTGGGCGGTGCGTGGCTCGCGTACACGATCCTGCCCATCAGCATGCGCGTACTGCTCGGGATCACACCCGAAGGTTCGGCGAACATCCTGCCGATGGACAAGATCCTGGACTTCATCGTCAGGATGATCCTCGTCTTCGGCAGCGCCTTCGAGCTGCCCCTGCTGCTGGTGATGCTCAACTTCGCGGGTGTCGTGACCGGGCGCCGGATGGCCGGCTGGTGGCGGGGCGTCGTGATGGGCGTCGTCATCTTCGGTGCGGTGGCGACGCCGACCACGGACCCGTTCGGCATGCTGGCGCTGGCCGGTCCGATCGTCGTGCTGTACTTCATCGCCGTCGGGATCTCCCTGCTGAACGACCGGCGCCGCCGGCGTGCCGATCCCGAGGCCGAACTGGACGAGGACGAGGCATCGCAGCTGGACCTCACCCCCGAGGCCATCGGAGACGTCGAACCGGTCAGCGCCAGCCGCGCGCTGCCGGAGCAGACGAGCACGGAACGCGTCAACGGATACGACGACGTGACCTGACAGGCTCCGCACGACCGGCCGTCCCGCACCGCGGGGCGGCCGGTTCGCCGTTGCGGCTCCGCACCCGCCGCATCCCCGCTGAGCTGGGCGTACGGCAGGATTCACAGCAGGAGATCCGGTTAATGATCGTCCTGTTGTCAGTGCGGCCCGGTACGGTGGAAAGCACGATGACACAGGACCTCTCACCGGCCGAGCGGTACGCGGCAGCACGCAGGCGAGCTGCCGAGCAGGCCACCGCCCTCGCGTCCTTCCGCGAGATGTACGACTTCGGCCTCGACCCCTTCCAGATCGAGGCGTGCAAGGCCCTCGAGACAGGGAAGGGCGTGCTGGTCGCCGCGCCCACCGGCTCCGGCAAGACGATCGTGGGCGAGTTCGCCGTCCACCTCGCCCTCCAGCAGGGCAAGAAGTGCTTCTACACCACGCCCATCAAGGCGCTGTCCAACCAGAAGTACGCCGACCTGTGCCGCCGCTACGGCCAGGACAAGGTCGGCCTGCTCACCGGCGACAACAGCGTCAACTCCGACGCCCCGGTGGTCGTGATGACGACCGAGGTCCTGCGGAACATGCTGTACGCGGGCTCCCAGGCCCTGCTGGGCCTCGGATACGTGGTCATGGACGAGGTGCACTACCTCTCCGACCGCTTCCGCGGCGCCGTATGGGAAGAGGTGATCATTCACCTGCCCGAGTCGGTGACGCTCGTGTCGCTGTCGGCGACCGTGTCCAACGCCGAGGAGTTCGGCGACTGGCTGGACACCGTCCGCGGCGACACCGAGGTGATCGTCTCCGAGCACCGGCCCGTGCCGCTGTTCCAGCACGTGCTGGCCGGCCGGCGGATGTACGACCTGTTCGAGGAGGGCGAGGGCCACCGCAAGGCCGTCAACCCCGACCTGATGCGCATGGCGCGCATGGAGGCGAGCCGCCCGTCCTTCCAGGACCGCCGACGCGGCCGGAGCATGCGCGAGGCCGACCGGGAGCGGGAGCGCCGCCAGCGCTCGCGCATCTGGACACCGGGGCGGCCCGAGGTCATCGAGCGCCTGGACGCCGAGGGCCTGTTGCCCGCGATCACGTTCATCTTCTCCCGCGCCGCCTGTCAGGCGGCCGTCGAGCAGTGCCTGTACGCGGGCCTGCGGCTGAACGACGACGAGGCCCGCGAGAAGGTGCGCGCCCTCGTCGAGGAGCGCACGGCGTCCATCCCGGCCGAGGACCTGCACGTCCTCGGCTACTACGAGTGGCTGGAGGGCCTGGAGCGGGGCATCGCCGCCCACCACGCGGGCATGCTGCCGACCTTCAAGGAGGTCGTCGAGGAGCTGTTCGTGCGCGGCCTGGTCAAGGCCGTCTTCGCCACCGAGACCCTCGCGCTCGGCATCAACATGCCCGCCCGCTCCGTCGTGCTGGAAAAGCTCGTCAAGTGGAACGGCGAGCAGCACGCCGACATCACCCCGGGCGAGTACACCCAGCTCACCGGGCGCGCCGGCCGGCGCGGCATCGACATCGAGGGCCACGCGGTCGTGCTGTGGCAGCGCGGCATGAACCCCGAGCACCTCGCCGGGCTCGCGGGCACGCGCACATACCCGCTGCGCTCCAGCTTCAAGCCGTCGTACAACATGGCGGTCAACCTCGTCGAGCAGTTCGGGCGGCACCGCTCGCGTGAGCTGCTGGAGACGTCGTTCGCGCAGTTCCAGGCGGACAAGTCGGTCGTCGGGATCTCCCGGCAGGTGCAGCGCAACGAGGAGGGTCTCGAGGGCTACAAGCAGTCCATGACCTGCCACCTCGGCGACTTCGAGGAGTACGCGCGACTGCGCCGCGAGCTGAAGGACCGCGAGACGGAGCTGGCCCGGCAGGGCGCCAACCAGCGCCGCGCCGAGGCGGCCGTCGCGCTGGAGAAGCTCAAGCCGGGCGATGTCATCCACGTCCCGACGGGCAAGTACGCGGGTCTTGCGCTGGTGCTGGACCCCGGTCTGCCGGCCGGGCGTTCCAACGGCCACCGTGGTTTCGACGCCCACGACGGTCCGCGCCCGCTGGTGCTGACCGCCGAGCGGCAGGTCAAGCGGCTGGCGGCCATGGACTTCCCGGTGCCGGTTGAGCCGCTTGAGCGGATGCGGATCCCGAAGTCGTTCAACGCGCGCTCCCCGCAGTCCCGGCGTGACCTCGCCTCCGCGCTGCGCACCAAGGCCGGGCACATCCCGCCGGAGCGGCGCCGCAAAAATCGCTCCCAGGCCGCCGACGACCGTGAGATCGCCCGCCTGCGCAAGGAGCTGCGGGCGCATCCCTGCCACGGGTGCGACCAGCGCGAGGACCACGCCCGCTGGGCCGAGCGGTACCACCGGCTGCTGCGTGACACCAGGCAGCTGGAGCACCGTATCGAGGGCCGAACGAACACGATCGCGCGCACCTTCGACCGGATCGTGGCGCTGCTGACCGAGCTGGACTACCTGCGCGGCGACGAGGTCACCGAACACGGCAAGCGGCTCGCCCGGCTGTACGGCGAGCTGGACCTGCTGGCCAGCGAGTGCCTGCGCGCGGGCGTCTGGGAGGGGCTGTCGCCGGCCGAACTCGCCGCGTGTGTCTCGGCGTTGGTGTTCGAGGCGCGGGTGAGTGACGACGCCATGGCGCCGAAACTGCCGTCGGGGAAGGCGAAGGCGGCACTCGGCGAGATGGTGCGGATCTGGGGGCGGCTGGACGCCCTGGAGGAGGACTTCCGCATCTCCCAGACCGAGGGCGTCGGCCAGCGCGAGCCCGATCTCGGGTTCGCCTGGGCCGCCTTCATGTGGGCGTCCGGCAAGGGCCTCGACGAGGTACTGCGCGAGGCGGAGATGCCGGCGGGCGACTTCGTCCGCTGGTGCAAGCAGGTCATCGACGTCCTGGGCCAGATCCAGGCAGCGGCCGCCGGCGAGGGCTCCACGGTCCCGAAGGCGGCCCGCAAGGCGGTCGAGGGCCTGCTGCGCGGCGTCGTGGCGTACTCGTCGGTGGGTTAGCGCCGACGGAAGCATCCCGGACGGGCCCCACCGCAGCGGCGGTGGGGCCCGTCGGCTTGTGACGGCACCTCACTCGTTGCGGTGAGTGATGACGTACGCCCGTTCGTGGTCACAGCATGTGTGCGACTCGATCCCCAGCGTGTAAATGGAGCCGAGGGTACTCCTGTCACGGGAGGGAATGCAGCGCCTTCCCGAAGATGTCCCGGCGATGATCCGGTCGGACTAAGCTCGCCCGCAGCGCACCGAGTTGAGGCGTATTCGTGCGTTTGTTCCCCGAAGCCCGTTTCTTCCCCAAAACTCCTTAGATTCAAGGACCTGCATGGTGAGCGTCCAATCCCCTCCTCGTCGCCGTGAACTCCCCTCCGTCGGCGTGCTGTTGCTGCCCGTCATGGTGATGGCCGCGGCGATCGGGGCCGCCGTCGCCCTCGTCGCCGAACCGGCCCGGCCGGCCGTGGCCGTGTGCGGCGGCATCGCCACCGTCCTGGTCGTCCTGACGGCCGGCGAAGCGCTGCGCCGCGGCCGCCGGTTGCGCACCCAGCAGGCCGAACACACCCGTCACACCGCGTATCTGGAACAGCGCCTCGCCACCCATGACGCGGACAACCATCGCCTCGCGTACGAACTCCTGCCGGTCGCCGTCGAGTATCTGCGCCGCGGAAATTCACTCTTCGACACGACCCGCGACATCCTCGACGGCGATTCACGCTTTCGTGGACTGCGCGAGGCCGGCCGCGAGGTCATCCTCTCCGTGCTGCGCATCCTCGACCACGAGGAGAACATGCGCGACTCCCAGCAGCGCGCCTTCGTCAGCGTCGCCCGCCGCGTCCAGGCCATCGTCCACCAGCAGTTCAAGGAACTGCGGGAGATGGAGGAGGACCACGGCCGCAGCCCCGAGGTCTTCGACGACCTGCTGCGCATCGACCACGGCACCTCGCTGATCGGCCGCCTCGCCGACTCCGTCTCCGTCCTCGGCGGCGGCCGCCCCGGCCGTCAGTGGCCCGAACCCGTGCCGCTGTACAGCGTGTTGCGCGGCGCCATGTCGCGCATCCTGGAGTACCGCCGCATCTCGCTCGACAACATCGCCAAGGTCAACGTCCGCGGCATCTGCGTCGAGCCGGTCATCCACGCCTGTGCCGAGCTGCTCGACAACGCGACCCGCTACTCCCCGCCGCAGACCAAGGTCCACGTCACCGCCACCGAGGTGCACACCGGTGTCGCCATCGAGATCGAGGACGCCGGTGTCAGCCTCACCGAGGAGTCCCGCGAGCGCCTCGAGGGCATCCTGCAGCGCGCCATGGCCGGCATCGACCTGAATGTCCTCGGCGAGGCCCCCCGCCTGGGTCTCGCGGTCGTCGGCCGCCTGTGCACGGCGCACAACATGCAGATCTCGCTCCGCTCCTCCGCCTACGGCGGTGTCCGCGCCGTACTGATCGTGCCGAGCGACATGCTCACCAGCCACCCGGCGCCCGGCTTCGCGCACGGCATCGGCGCCACCTCCCTCCCCGCGATCGGCCCCGACGTGGCCGAGGGCCCCAAGCGCCCGCCCAAGAAGCGCCGCCCGACCAACCCGCGCATCCCGGAGAACCTGTCCCTGGAAGACGACGTCCCCGTGATCACCGAGTGGACCGAGAAGGGGCTGCCGCAGCGGCGCAGCAAGGCCGTCGTCCCGATCACCGAACTGCGTGCCCAGCAGTACGCCGAACAGGACCGCCTCGAGCGCGAGGAGCGGGAAGCGCGCGAGCGCGAGGCCACCGTCTGGGCGCAGTCCCGCACCGAACCCGAGCCGAAGAAGGACGAGCCGGCCCCCGGCCTGTGGGTCGAGGCGTTCTGGGACGGGCTGAAGAAGGACCTGCCGCCCGGCACCCACCCGACGGAGTTCACGCGCAACCCCAGCGCGTTCAGCTACCTGCTCAACGACAAGGCCCGCCCCGAGGGCGACGACGAAGGGGATCTGACGTGATCCAGCAGCGACAGAACTTCGACTGGATGCTCAAGGAGCTCTACGACAGCGTTCCGGGCATCGAGATGATCGTGGTGCTGTCCGCAGACGGCCTGCGCATCGCCCGCTACAGCGGCGACCCCGACGCCGCCGACCGCGTCGCCGCCGCCTGCGCGGGCCTGCAGAGCCTGGCCGGTGCCGTCGCCCAGGAACTGCCCGCGAGCAGCGGCGAGATGAAGCTGGTCGTCGTCGAACTCGACCGCGGCTACTTCTATCTGATGGCCGCCGGTGCCAACGCCTATCTGGCGGTGCTCTCCGACATCCGCTGTGAGCCCGGCGCGATGAGTCACTACATGCGCGACCTGGTGCTCCGCATCGGGGATCACCTGACCAGCCCGCCCCGGCGGGGTGGACAGACCGTATGACGCCACCGCAACGCCAGAGGCGACAGCGCAAGGAGCCGACCGCGCCCGTGCCGCCGCCCCAGCCGGCGCAGCAGCAGGGCGACGGGAAGGCACCCGAACGGCTGTACATCATCACGGGAGCCGAAGGCGACCGGGCCAAGCTCGACCTGGTCACGTTGATCGTGGCGCACGCCGACACGCCGTCGTCCGCCACCCCCGAGCAGTCGGCGGTACTCCGGCTGTGCGCCGCCCCCCTGTCCGTGGCCGAACTCTCGGCCTATCTGCAGCTGCCGTTCAGTGCGATGACCGCGCTGCTCACGGAGATGCTGGCCGGCGAACTGGTGCACGCCCGCGCCCCGATCGTCCGCCAGCAGCTGCCCGACCGATCCCTTCTCGAAGCGGTGATGCATGGACTTGAAAGGCTCTGACACCCTCCCCGGCCCACGCGCGGAGGACCATCTGCCGCAGTCCACCCAGGCGGCGGCGAAAATCGTGATCGTGGGCGGCTTCGGTGTCGGCAAGACCACCATGGTCGGCTCGGTCAGCGAGATCAAACCGCTGACCACCGAGGAGACCATGACCCAGGCCGGCGTCGGGGTCGACGACAACTTCGGCTCCGAGACCAAGACCGCCACCACCGTGGCGATGGACTTCGGCCGTATCCGCGTCTCCGACCAGGTCGTGCTCTATCTCTTCGGCACGCCCGGCCAGGAACGCTTCTGGTTCCTGTGGGACCGGCTGTTCCAGGGCGCCCTGGGTGCGGTCGTCCTGCTCGACACCCGCCGCCTCGAGGTCAGTTACGAGGTCATGGGCCGGCTGGAGGAGCGCGGCGTGCCGTTCGTGGTCGCCGTCAACACCTTCCCCGACGCGCCCCGCTACCCCGCCGAGGACCTGCGGCAGGCGCTCGACCTGGTCCCGGGGATCCCGATCCTGGAGTGCGACGCCCGCCGGCGCGCCTCCAGCCGTGACGTCCTGCTGACCCTGATGCGGTTCCTGGCCGGCCTGTCCGCGGCCGGCCGGCTCACCTGACGTACGTACCCCTTCGCGCTGTTTCTCCCCTTTCCCCGGAGCGAACCCCCTTTCCCGGAGCGACCCCGTGACGCCTGAATCACTGTCCACGACCACAGCGGACGATCCCGCCCCGAGTCCGCCGCCCGGCTGCCCCGCCCACGCCAAGGGACCCGGCGGGCTGCACCGGCTCTACGGCCCCGGAGCCGAGGACCTGGGCGAGCTGTATGAGCACCTGCGTGAGGAGTACGGGCCGGTGGCGCCCGTACTGCTGCAGGAGGACGTCCCGATGTGGGTGGTCCTCGGCCACACCGAGAACCTTCAACTGGTGCGATCCCCGGGCCAGTTCTGCCGCGACAGCCGGATCTGGACGCCGCTGAACGAGGGCATGATCAAGCCCGACCACCCGCTGATGCCGCACATCGCCTGGGAGCCCATCTGCTCCTACGCCGAGGGCGACGAGCACCTGCGGCTGCGCGGCGCGGTCACCGGCGCCATGACGACCATCGACCACCGCAGCCTGCGCCGCCACATCACCCGCTACACGCAGATCCTCGTCAACAGGTTCTGCGAGAGTGGGGAGGCCGATCTCGTCGGCCAGTTCGCCGAGCACCTGCCGATGGCCGTGATGTGCGAGATCTTCGGCATGGCCGAGGAGTACAACGACCGGATCGTGCAGGCCGCCCGCGACATGCTCCGCGGCAGCGAGACCGCCATCGCCAGCCACGCCTACGTCATGGAGGTGCTGCAGCGCCTCACCGCGCGCCGCCGCGCCGAACCGCAGCACGACTTCGCCAGCCATCTGATCCGCCACCCCGCCGGGCTGACGGACGACGAGGTCACCAAGCACCTGTGGCTGGTCCTCATGGCGGCCTACGAGGCCACCGCCAACCTGCTCGCCAATGTGCTGCTCATGGTCATCACCGACGACCGCTTCTACGCCAAGCTCAACGGCGGCCAGATGACCGTGCCGGAGGCGGTGGAGCAGTCCCTGTGGGACGAACCGCCGTTCAGCACCGTCTTCGCCTACTACGCCAAGCAGGACACCGAGCTGGGCGGCCAGCGCATCCGCAGGGGCGACGGGCTGCTCTTCGCCCCCGCGGCGGGCAACATCGACCCGCGGGTGCGGCCCGACCTGAGCGCCAACATGCAGGGCAACCGCTCCCACCTCGCCTTCGGCGGCGGACCGCACGAGTGCCCGGGTCAGGACATCGGCCGTGCCATCGCCGACGCCGGTGTGGACGCGCTGCTGATGCGGCTGCCCGATGTGCAGCTCGACTGCGACGAGGACGAGCTGAGCTGGACGGAGTCGATCGCCTCCCGGCACCTGGTCGACCTGCCGGTGCGGTTCGACCCCAAGGCGCCGCAGGACGTGCGGGCCGTACCGAGCCCGCACGGGCTGCCGCAGCAGCAGCGTCCCCCGGTGTGGCAGGTGACCGCGCCCCCGCCCCCGCCGCAGCACGCGCCCACCCCCTCCGTGCCCGCTTCAGCCACGGCCCCGCCCTTCGCGCCGCCCCAGCAGGCTCCCGCCGAGCCGCCGTACGGGCAGCCTCCGGTGCCGCAGGCGGAACCGGCCCGGCGGCGCGGGGTGTGGCAGCGTCTCCTGCGCTGGTGGCGGGGGAACTGACGCCGGGCCGCAGAGGCTCATACGGCCGCCCACGCGTCGTACGACGTCCAGGCCGCGAGGGTGCGGCCGCTGCGGAAGCGGTGCTCCGCCCCTGTGACCGGATCGGTGAACTCCAGCTCCCGCGCCAGCAGTTGCAGCGGTCGCCGGAAGTCACCGGCCGGCACGGGGGCGGCGATGCGCGGGTAGAGCGGATCGCCGAGGATCGGCACGCCGAGCGCGTTCATGTGCACCCGCAGCTGGTGTGTCTGACCGGTGGCGGGCACCAGCCGGTACCGGCCGAGGCCGCCACGCTGGCCGGCCAGCTCGATCCGGCTGACCGCGTTCGGCTCGCCGGGCACCTCCCGCGCCGTGAGCACCCCGCGCTCCTTCACGATCCGGCTGCGCACGGTCACCGGCAGCTCCGGCGCGGGGTCGCAGGGGGCGATCGCCTCGTACACCTTGCGCACCCGCCGGTCGCGGAAGAGCGTCTGGTAGGCGCCGCGCTCCGCGGGCCGCACGGTGAACAGCACCAGCCCGGCCGTGAGCCGGTCCAGCCGGTGCGCGGCGGTCAGTGTCTGAATGCCCAGGTCCCGGCGCAGCCGGGCCAGGGCGGTTTCGGTGATGTGGCTGCCGCGCGGGGTGGTGGCCAGGAAGTGCGGCTTGTCGGCGACGACGATGTGCTCGTCGCGGTACAGGACCTCGATCGCGAACGGCACCGGCACCTCCGGGGCGAGTTCCCGGTGGAACCAGACGAACATCCCAGGTGCGTACGGCGCGTCCGGCGCCACCGGCCGCCCGTCGGCGCCGACGACCAGCCCGGCGTCGAACAGCGCCTCGACCCTCCCCGCCCCGGCCCCGCTGAGCCGCTCCACCAGGTACTCCCGGACGGTGGCCCACGACCCGGTCGCGGGCAGCCGCACGCGCACCGGGTCCACTCCGTCGAGCTGAGGGAGCGGCGAGGGCGGGGGCGGGGTACGGCGTCTCATCGCAGGCCAGGGTACGAGGGCGGCGCGGGCCGGTGAAAACCGCTGGGCGCGGGGAGCGGACGTGGGCAGGATGGCGATCATGCCTGACCTGACGCAGCCGGTGCTGCCCGCCGGCACCTTCTCCCGCATTCCGCAGCCCACGATCCCCACCGGCGACGGCCTGGTGCTGCGCCCGTGGCGCGCCGGGGACGCCCCCGCCGTGCACGAGGCCTTCCAGGATCCGGCGATCCACCAGTGGCACATCCGCTCCGCCGACTCCGAGGAGGAGGTGCGCGGCTGGATCGCCGAGTGGCAGCGGGCCTGGGCGGGGGAGCGCACGGCGCAGTGGGCCGTCGCCGACGCGGCCGGTGACCGGCTGCTCGGCCGGGTCGGGCTGCGCCGGATCGAGCTGCTCGACGGTGCCGCCGAGGTCGCCTACTGGACGCACCCGGCGGCCCGCGGCCAAGGCGTTGCCGCCCGGGCCGCGGCCGCGCTGGCCCGCTGGGCGCTGGACGAGATCGGGTTCGAACGCCTGGAGCTGCTGCACGCGGTCGGCAACGAGGCGTCCTGCCGGGTCGCGGGGAGGGCCGCCTTCGCGCTGGAGGGGACCAAGCGGCGGGCCCTGCTCCACCCCGACGGCTGGCACGACATGCACCTGCACGCGCGGGTGCGGAGCGACTGACCGGACTCGGCGGCCGTCGTCCGGGCGGCGCGCTTTCAGGCGGCGGGTGCGCCCTCCTGCTCGGCCTCCACCCGGGCGTTCCACTCCCGCTTGGAGGCCTGCCAGCCGTCCTCGTCGTGGCCGAGGCGCCAGTAGCCGGAGATCGACAGGTCCTCGCGAGGGATGCCGAGGTCCACGCGCAGCAGGCGGCGCAGCTCCTTCACGCAGGCCGCCTCGCCGTGCACGAAGGCGTGCACACGGCCCTCGGGGCAGTCCAGCGCGCGCACGGCCTCGACGAGCCGCTCGCCGACCGGCCGATCACCGCGGTGCAGCCAGACGACGTCCACGTCGGAGTCGATCTTCTGCTCCTCCTCGACTCCGGTGACCTCGATGAACGCGTGCGCCACGGCGCCGTCGGGCAGCGCCTCCAGGGCCGCCGCGATGGCGGGCAGCGCGCTCTCGTCACCGGCGAGCAGATGCCAGTCGGCGGCCGGGTCGGGGGCGTAGGCGCCGCCGGGGCCCATGAAGCGGACGGTCTCACCGGGCTGCACCCGCGTCGCCCAGGGGCCGGCCAGTCCCTCGTCGCCGTGGACCACGAAGTCCAGTGTCAGCTCGCGGTGTTCGGGGTCCCAGGAGCGCACGGTGTAGGTCCGGGTCACCGGCCACTGCTCGCGCGGGAACTCCGCGCGCACGCGCTCCAGGTCGAAGGGCTCGGGGTAGGTCACGCCGTCCGCCGGGAAGAGCAGCTTGACGTAGTGGTCGGTGCAGGTGTCCGCCTCGAAGGCGGCCAGGCCCTCGCCGCCGAGCACCACGCGCTGCATGTGCGGGGTGAGCCGTTCGGTGCGGACGACGCGCGCGGAGTGCACCCTGCGCGGCTTGCGTCCCGGACGTTCTGTCATGACGGCCTCCCTGTTTCCCCATGCTTAGGCTTACCTAAGCTAGCACCTCGCCGAGGTGGACAGCCGTCACACCGCCAACGTGGTCAGCAGCCGCTGCAGGGACCCGCCCAGCCCCCAGCGCCCTGCCAGCTCCTCCAGTGCCGCCGCGTCGCGCGGAGCGTGCGGCAGCGCCGTGTCGACGTCCGGCAGCGGGACGTCGCCGGCGACCCGGACCACCTTCGGCGCCACCGCGAGATACGGCTTCGCCTCCGTGAGCCGCTTGCGCTGGGCCGGGGTGAGCTTGGCGCGCGGGTCGTCCACGGCCGCCAGAATCCCGGCCAGGTCGCCGAACTCGGCCAGCAGCTTCGCCGCCGTCTTCTCGCCGACGCCGGCCACGCCCGGCAGTCCGTCGCTCGGGTCGCCGCGCAGCAACGCCAGATCCGCGTACCCCCTGCCGTCGACGCCATACTTCTCGCGCAGCAGGGACTCGTCGGTCAGCTGGAGGGTGCCGACGCCCTTGAGCGGGTACAGCACGCGCACGTCCCGGGCGTCGTCGACCAGCTGGTACAGGTCGCGGTCGCCGGTGACGATGTCGACCGGTCCCTTCGCGCGGGCGGTGAAGGTGCCGATGACGTCGTCCGCCTCGTACCCCTCGACGCCCACGCGGGCGATGCCGAGTGCGTCGAGGACCGCCTCGATGACCGGCACCTGCGGCGACAGGGTGTCGGGCACCTCTTCTTCGTCGGGCCCGCTCGCGTGCTCCTCGGCGACCCGGTGCGCCTTGTAGGAGGGGATCAGATCGACCCGCCACTGTGGCCGCCAGTCGGCGTCCATGCAGGCCACCAGGTGCGCCGGCCGGTGGTCCTTGACCAGGCGGTCGATGAAGTCGAGCAGTCCGCGCACGGCGTTCACCGGCGTGCCGTCCGGGGCCTTCACGGAGTCGGGGACGCCGAAGTAGGCGCGGAAGTACAGCGAGGCGGTGTCGAGGAGCATGAGTCGTCCGGTCACGCTCGCATCATGCCGTACGGCACTGACAGCGGCCGCCCGGCGCGCAAGGTGCAACGCGTTGCGCCCTTTAGTGACGTGGCCCACTTGTGCGTTTGTGTTCGGGCAAAGCGGGGAGGCGCGCCTTCGGAGCGATGCCGGTTGCGCGTTCAACCTTTGTGTGATGCATGCGAACCCCTCGCTCCTTTCCCTGCCGTCGAGAAGAGAAGGTCCGCGTGTCAGCCAGGCTTCAGGCCGAGCACCTCTACAAGGTGTTCGGCAGACGACAAGATCAGGCGGTGGAGCGGCTCCGTGCGGGAGCCGACCGCGAGGAGCTGCGCGCGGACGGCACCACGGCCGCCGTCATCGACGCGTCCTTCACCGTGGACCCCGGCCAGATCTTCGTCGTGATGGGCCTGTCCGGCTCCGGCAAGTCGACGCTCCTGCGCATGCTCAACGGCCTGCTGGAGCCCACCGCCGGCCGCGTCCTCTTCGACGGCCAGGACCTGACCTCGCTCGGCGGCAAGGAGCTGCGCGCGGTCCGCGCCAGGAAGATCAGCATGGTCTTCCAGCACTTCGCGCTCTTCCCGCACCGCAGCGTCCGCGAGAACGCCGCCTACGGCCTCGCCGTCCAGGGAGTGCCCCGCGCCGAGCGCGAGGAGCGCGCCGCCGAGGCACTCGCCCTGTGCGGTCTGGCCGGCTGGGAGGACTCCTGGCCCGACGAGCTGTCCGGCGGCATGCAGCAGCGCGTCGGCCTCGCCCGTGCGCTCGCCACCGACGCCGACCTGCTGCTGATGGACGAGTCCTTCAGCGCCCTGGACCCGCTGATCCGCCGCGACATGCAGGACCAGCTCCTCGAACTGCAGCGCACCCTGAAGAAGACCATCGTCTTCATCACCCACGACCTCAACGAGGCCATGCGCCTGGGCGACCGCATCGCCGTCATGCGCGACGGCCGCATCGTCCAGAACGGCACCGCCGAGGACATCCTGCTGCGCCCCGCGAACGACTACGTCGCCTCCTTCATCCAGGACGTCGACCGCTCCCGCGTGGTCACCGCCGGCGCCGTCATGGACACCGACGGTCTGCGCGGCGACGAGGCCGACTGCGGCTGCGCGACCGCGACGCCCGACACGCCGTTCACCGAGCTGTGCGCGCTCAGCGCCCGCGCGGCGCACCCGGTGGCCGTCCTCGACGACGGGGGCGCGCTCGTCGGCGTCGTACCGCCCCGGCGTCTGGTCGCCTTCCTCGGCGACGAGGAGGGCGCCCCGGGCACCTGCGACAAACGCCGGGACAAGGGCGGGGAGAAGGTGATGGCCGGTGCCTAGGATCCCGCTCGGCGACTGGGTCAACGACGCGGTCGACTGGCTGCTCAACCACGTCTCCTGGCTCTTCGACTTCCTCAAGACCGTCTTCACCGGCGCCTACGAAGGCATCGACGCCGTCCTCCAGGCGCCCCAGCCGCTGCTGCTCGCCGGCATCTTCGCCGTGCTCGCCTTCTGGCTGCGCGGCACCCTCGCCGGTGTGCTCACCTTCCTGGGCTTCGCCTTCATCGACTCGCTCGAGCTGTGGGACGACGCAATGGTGACGCTGTCGCTCGTGCTCGTCGCCACGCTGATCGCGCTGGTGATCTCGGTGCCGGTGGGCATCTGGGCCGCCCGCTCGGACCGGGTCAGCAGCCTGGTGCGGCCGGTGCTGGACTTCATGCAGACGCTGCCCGCGATGATCTACCTCATCCCGGCGATCCTGTTCTTCGGCACCGGCGCCTCCGCCGGCATCGTCGCCACCCTGATCTTCGCGCTCGCCCCCGGGGTGCGCATGACCGAGCTGGGCATCCGCCAGGTCGACAAGGAGCTGGTGGAAGCCGCCGAGGCGTTCGGCACCACGCCCCGCAGCACGCTGCTGCGGGTCCAGCTGCCGCTGGCGCTGCCCACCGTCATGGCCGGCGTCAACCAGGTCATCATGCTCGGCCTGTCGATGGCCGCGATCGCCGGCATGGTCGGCACCGGCGGCCTCGGCGGCGACGTCAACGAGGCCATCGGCCAGCTCAATGTGGGCCTCGGCTCCGAGGCGGGCGTGGCGATCGTCATCCTCGCGATCTACCTCGACCGCATGACGGGCGCGCTCGGCACCCAGGTCTCCCCGCTGGGCCGCCGCGCCGCCGCACGCGCGCGTGCCGCGAAGGGCCTGAAGATCTGGTCGTACCGGCCCCGGCCGCAGATCGCCGTCATCGGCGTCGTGATCCTCGGCCTGGTCGCCGGCGGCATGGGCGTCTTCGGCGGCAAGGGCGCCGCCACGGCCGTCGCCGACGGCAAGGACGTCGGCCAGGGCAAGAAGGTCACCATCGGCTACATCCCCTGGGACGAGGGCATCGCCTCCACCTACCTGTGGAAGGAGGTCCTCGAACAGCGCGGCTACCAGGTCGAGGCCAAGCAGCTCGACGCCGGACCGCTCTACACGTCCCTCGCCGCCGGCACCGTCGACTTCCAGACCGACGCCTGGCTGCCGAACACCCACGCGCAGTACTGGAAGAAGTACGGCTCGCAGATCGACGACCTGGGCAGCTGGTACGGCCCGACGTCGCTGGAGCTGACCGTCCCGGCGTACCTGAAGGACGTCAACACGCTCGCGGACCTCAAGGGCAAGGCGGGCGAGTTCGGCGGGAAGATCACCGGCATCGAGTCCAGCGCCGGCGAGATGGCCCTGCTCAAGAGCAAGGTCCTCAAGGAGTACGGCCTGGACAAGGAGTACAAGGTCGTCGACAGCTCCACCCCGGCCATGCTGGCCGAGCTGAAGCGGGCCTACAGCAAGAAGGAACCGATCGTCGTCCCGCTCTGGTCGCCGCACTGGGCGTACAACGACTACCGGCTGAAGAAGCTGAAGGACCCCAAGGGCGCCTGGGGCAAGGGCGACGGCCTGCACACACTGGCCCGCAAGGGCTTCGCGGGCGACAACCCCGTCGTGGCGAAGTGGCTGAAGGGCTTCAAGCTGGACGAGAAGCAGCTGACCGGCCTCGAGGCCGACATCACCAAGGCCGGCAAGGGCAAGCAGCAGGACGCGGTGCGCGCCTGGCTGAAGAAGAACCCGGGTCTCGTGGACAAGCTCGCACCGGTCCAGGACACCCAGGCCGCCGAGGCCAAGCGGCCGGTCGACGTGGCCTGGTTTCCCTGGGACGAGGACATCGCCGTCACCCACCTGTGGAAGAACGTCCTGGAGCGGCGCGGCTACAAGCTGAACCTGAAGCAGATGGACGTCGGCCCGGTCTACACCGGCCTGGCCGGCGGGGACCTCGACCTCAACTTCGACGCCTGGCTGCCGTACGCGCAAGGGAACTACTGGGAGAAGAGCAAGGACCGGCTGAAGGACCTCGGCACCTGGTACCAGCCCACGTCGCTGGAGATCGCCGTGCCGTCCTACGTCAAGGGCGTGACGTCGCTTCAGGACCTCAAGGGCAAGGCCGGGACGTTCGGCGGGAAGATCATCGGCATCGAGCCGGGCACCGGCGAGATGAACCTGCTCAAGACCAAGGTCCTGCCGGGCTACGGCCTGGACAAGGAGTACAAGGTCGTCGACGGCTCCACCCCGGCGATGCTCGCCGAGCTCAAGCGCGCGTACGCCAAGAAGGAGCCGATCGCCGTCGTCCTGTGGTCGCCGCACTGGGCGTACAGCCAGTACGGCCTGACCAAGCTGAAGGACGACAAGAAGCTCTTCGGTGAGGGCAACACCATCCGGACGATCGCCAACGAGAAGTTCCCCGAGCAGTACCCGCAGCTCACCCGCTGGATCAAGAACTTCCGGATGAGCGAGGCGGAGCTCGGCAGCCTGGAGGCCGAGATCACCAAGCGCGGCCAGGGCCACGAGGACGACGCCGTCGCCGCCTGGCTCGGGCAGCACCCGGACATGGTGGGCCGCATGACCCCGCGGTAACCGCCCCGTCCCCGCACACCCCCGAGGGGTGGGCCACCCACGCCACCTGACCGCGTGGGCCGGCCCACCCCTCGGGTCGTCTCCGGCGACCCGAGGCCACCACAAGGATCCGGCCAACCACGCACCGCTATGTCACCGCCAGAACCCGGTTCCCGAACGCGGGAACAACCCGGGACGGCCACCACATTGAACATGACACGGGGATCGCGGTACGCCGAACGCCCCATCCGCCGACCGCCCGGGCAGGTGATCCACTGGCGCGAACCATCAGGTCGGAGCCCACCCCGCGGGTCCTCGTCGGGACGGCCGCATGAAACGGTTCGCCGAACATGCGTAGGGTGCAGAGAACTCACGCGCACCCGCCGACCGGGACCCACCGAGCGGCGCGACGATCGGGACGACGAGCGAAGGAGGGAGCCGGAGCGATGGGCGACCACAAAGAGCAGCCCCTTCGGGTCGGCGCGGCCGTGCGGCGGCGCCGCCGGGCCCTGGATCTCACGCTCGCCGTCGTGGCCGAGCGCAGCGGCCTGTCGGTGCCCTTCCTCAGCCAGGTCGAGAACGACCGGGCGCGGCCCAGCCGCAGCTCCCTGGAGAAGCTGGCCGACGCCCTGCGCACCACCGCGGTCGAGCTGCTCGCCGCCGCGGACCCGGCCTCCAGCGTCGACCTGGTACGCGCGGAGGACCTCGAACCCGGGCCGGTGCCGCACGTGCGGTCCCTGGTGCGCGGGCACCACCAGATGCACGCCTCGGAGTTCCTCGGCGACCACGACGCCGGCCGCGAGTTCCAGTACCGCAACGACCAGTTGATGTACGTCGCCGACGGCGCCGTCGAGATCGAGGCCGAGGGCCGCGCCTACCGGCTCGGCCGCGGCGACACCCTGTATCTGACCGGCGGGGTGCGTCACCGCTGGCGGGCGACCGTGCCCGACACCCGGCTGATCGTCGTCGCCGTCGCCGAGCACATCGAGGCCGTACGGGACCGGCCGCGCCGGTGAGGGTCGTCTCGCTGGTGCCCTCGCTGACGGAGGCCGTCGCCGCCTCCGCGCCCGGCGTCCTGGTCGGCGCCACCGACTGGTGCACCCATCCCGCGGGCCTGGACGTGGTCCGCGTCGGCGGCACCAAGAACCCCGGGATCGAGCGCATTCTCGACCTCGCGCCCGACCTGGTCGTCGCCAACGAGGAGGAGAACCGCGCCGCCGACCTGGACGCGCTGCGCGCCGCCGGCGTCGAGGTGCTGGTCACCGAGGTGCGCGACGTACCGCAGGCCTTCCGGGAACTGGACCGGGTCGTCACGGCCTGCGGGGTGCGGCAGCGGCCGCGCTGGCTGGACGAGGCCGAGGCGGCATGGCGGACGCTCCCGGAACCGGCCGCGCGCCGGAGCGCCGTCGTGCCGATCTGGCGTCGGCCGTGGATGGTGCTGGGCCGTGACACCTTCGCCGGCGACGTGCTGGCCCGGCTGGGCGTCGACCAGCTGTACGCCGGGCACGCGGAGCGCTACCCGCGCGTGCCGCTTCAGCAACTGCGGGCGGCCGCTCCGGATGTCGTCGTGCTGCCGGACGAGCCCTACCGCTTCACCGCCGAGGACGGGCCCGCGGCCTTCGACGGGCTCGCCTGCGCGCTGGTCAGCGGACGGCACCTGACGTGGTACGGGCCGTCGCTGGCCGAGGCGCCACGGGTACTGGGCGCGGCCCTCGCAGCAGCTCACCGCTGAGCAGCCCGCGGGCGGTGCCCACGGCGGCGGCGAGCCAGCCGGCGACCAGCAGGGCGTACAGGCCGAGCGCCAGGGCGTCGAACGCGGCGAGACCGGTGTGCCGGGCCAGCGCCTCGGCGCCGGTGACACAGGTGCCGACCGGGAAGGTGAACGCCCACCAGGTCATCGTGAACCCCATGCCGCGGCGCCGAGCGCGCACCACATGGGCACCGGCCAGGCAGAGCCACAGCAGCGCGAACCCCGTCACCGGCACGCCGTACAGGACGGCGAACATCCCGAAGCCCGTGCCAGCCGACCCCGGCATCGCCTCAGGGGCGGCGTCGGCGAACTTGCCCACCGCGGTCGTGGACTGGCCGAGCGGCCCCAGCACCAGGAACAGCGTCGGGGTGAGCGCGAGCGGCAGCGGCCCTGCGATCGTGCGGGCGAACAGCAGCGGCAGCATCAGCAGGACCGCCAGCGCACTGAGTCCGAACAGGGCGACACAGGCGAGGAGCAGCGTCTCACGCGGCTGACCGGGCGGCAGGTGCGGAACCAGCAGCGGGCCGGCGGCGGCCGCCACCATCGGTGCCACGAGCGGCAGCAGCCACACGGGCGTGGCCTCCAGCACCGGCACCCGATGGCGTACGGCCATGAGGTACGGCACGGCGACCGCGGCCGCGAGGGCGATGGCCGTACCGGTGGTGAACAGCACGGTGTCCAGGACGATGGCGGCCGTCGTCCCGATCCAGTCGCGCCCCGCGGTCAGCGCGCCGGCGCCGACGGAGAGCAGGGCCATCGCCAGGCAGCCGTAGAAGGGGGCCATGGCCGCGTCCAGCAGGTGGGCGCGGGCCTGGTCGCGGTGGTGGCGCCAGTGCAGGGCGCGGGCGGTGAGCAGGAGCAGCAGCATCGCCAGGGCGAGGGCCCACAGCCCCGCGCAGGCCGGGCGCAGGCCGGGCAGAGGGACGGGCAGGGAGATGCCGGCCGTGGCGAGGATGGCGGTGCCCATCACGGTGGCGTACCAGTTGGGTCCCAGGTGCCGGACTGCGGTGATCATGTTTTCACCGTGCCGTGAGCGGGCGGCACCCACCAGGGATCACGGCTCTATGAGCACATAAGCTGGGTTTATGGCAGACGTGAGCGGGACCGAGAGCGGGGCCCCGTCGCCGGGCGGGTCGCTGGCCCACCGGGTGCCGGATCTCGGCGCGCTGGAGCTGCTGCTGGCCGTGGCACGGCTGGGCAGCCTCGGCGCCGCGGCGCGGGAGCTGGGCATCACCCAGCCCGCCGCGAGCAGCCGTATCCGCTCGATGGAACGGCAGTTGGGCGTCGGCCTGGTGGACCGCTCGCCGCGCGGGTCGCGGCTGACGGACGCCGGGGCGCTCGTGACGGACTGGGCGCGGCGGGTCGTCGAGGCGGCCGAGGCCTTCGACGTGGGCGCGCAGGCGCTGCGGGACCGGCGGGACTCGCGGCTGCGGGTCGCCGCGAGCATGACCATCGCCGAGTACCTGCTGCCCGGGTGGCTGATCGCGCTGCGCACGCGGCGGCCCGACACCGCGGTGTCGCTGCTCGCCGGGAACTCCGCGGTGGTCGCCGAACGGCTGCTGGCCGGAGAGGCCGACCTCGGGTTCGTGGAGGGGCTGACGGTGCCCGGCGGACTGGACTCCGCGGTCATCGCCCGGGACCGGCTGATCGTGGTCACCGCTCCCGGACACCCCTGGGCGCGGCGCCGGCGGGGAGCCGTCTCGGCCCAGGAGCTGGCGGCGACGCCGCTGATCCTGCGGGAGACCGGGTCGGGGACGCGGCAGGTGCTGGACGCGGCGCTGGATTCGCCCGCGGTGCCGTTGATCGAGCTGTCGTCGACGACCGCGGTGAAGGCGGCGGCGGTGAGCGGAGCGGGGCCCGCGGTGCTGAGCGAACTGGTGGTGGGGGAGGAGCTGGCGTCCCGGCGGCTGGTGCGGGTGCCGGTGGAGGGCGTTGCGCTGGCGCGGGCCCTGCGGGCGGTGTGGCCGGCGGGGCACCGGCCGGCGGGCCCGGCACGGGAGCTGCTGTCCTTGACCCGGTCGCCGTCCCGGCCGGGGGGCTCAGGGGCGTGAGAGAGGGCGTTGACGCGGTCCGTCCGGGCGCTTCGACGGCACGAGGATGACGGCCCTCGCACCCCCGCAATGGCCCTCGACCGCACCTTTGCCCCGCCGCTCCCCGCCGACCGGAGGCGCCCTCACGCCAGGAAGCCCCGCAGCAGTGCCGCCGTGCCCGCACAGTGCTCGCGCATCATCTCGCGGGCGCCGTCCGCGTCGCCGTCCAGGACCGCTTCGACCAGTGCCGTGTGCTGGCGCTGGGAGTGCTCCAGGTTGCGCACCAGCAGCGGGATGCAGTCCAGCAGGTCGTTCACCGTGGCCCGAACCGCCGCGTACTGGGCGGTGAGCGTGGCCGAGCCGCTCAGTTCGGCCAGGGTGAGGTGGAGCAGGGTGTCGCGGCGGCGGTAGTCCGCCAGCGGCGCGTCCTGGGTGGCCGCCAGCGCCTCGCGCAGCCGGTCCGCCCGGTCGGGTGTCAGACCGTGCTGAGCGCACAGGCCCGCCGCGCCCACCTCCAGCACCTCCCGGAACCGCAGCACGTCCTCGATGTCGACCTCGGCGATCCGGCGGCGCAGCTCGTCCTCGCCGCCGGCGCCGGCCGCCTGGGGGCGTGGCAGCACGAACGTTCCGCCGTAGCGGCCGCGCCGCGCCTCCACCAGCCCCTGGTCCTGGAGGACCTTCAGCACTTCGCGCAGCGTCACCCGGCTGATCCCCAGCCGCTCGGCCAGCTCCCGTTCCGCGGGCAGCCGTCCGCCGGCCGGTACCAGACCGAGCCGGACCACCTGGAGTATCTGCTCCAGCGCCTCCTCGAAGCCGTTGCCCGCCCGCACCGGCCGCAGCAGCGGCGCGAGCCGGTCCGCCGCCCGAGCCGGCCCACTCTCCCCCTGCGTCCGCGCCATCTCGCCGCGTCCCCTTCCCAAGCAAAGGTCAACAGCAATACCTTATGGCTTCCGGTGCCGGACGAGAACGCCGCAGCAGCCCGAGGAGGCTCTCCCGTGGCAGACCGCACACCCCCGCTCAGCGTCGAGGAACTGCACGCCCTCGTCGCGAGCGGTGACATCGACACCGTCGTCCTGGCCTTCCCCGACATGCAGGGCAGGCTCCAGGGCAAGCGGTTCGCCGCCCGTTTCTTCCTCGACGAGGTCCTGCACCACGGCACCGAGGGCTGCAACTACCTCCTCGCCGTCGACGCCGACATGAACACCGTCGACGGGTACGCCATGTCCTCCTGGGACCTGGGGTACGGCGACTTCGCCATGCGTGGCGACCTGCGGACCCTGCGGCGCGTCCCCTGGCACCCCGGCACCGCCCTGCTGATCGCCGACCTCGCCTGGGAGGACGGCTCACCCGTCGCCGCCGCGCCCCGGCAGATCCTGCGCCGCCAGCTCGAGCGGCTCGCCGCCCTGGGCTACACCGCGCAGGCCGGCACCGAGCTGGAGTTCATCGTCTTCCGCGACACCTACGAGCAGGCCTGGGACTCCGGTTACCGCGCTCTCACGCCCGTCAACCAGTACAACGTCGACTACTCGATCCTCGGCACCGGGCGCATCGAGCCCCTGCTGCGCCGTATCCGCAACGAGATGGCCGGCGCCGGGCTGACCGTCGAGTCCGCCAAGGGCGAGTGCAACCCCGGCCAGCACGAGATCGCCTTCCGCTACGCCGAGGCGTTGACCACCTGCGACCAGCACGCGATCTACAAGACCGGCGCCAAGGAGATCGCCGCCCAGGAGGGCGTCTCGCTCACCTTCATGGCCAAGTACAACGAGCGCGAGGGCAACTCCTGCCACATCCACCTCTCCCTCGCCGACGCCGACGGCCGCAGCGTCATGGCCGCCGACGGGGGCGGCATGTCCGACGTGATGCGGCACTTCCTGGCCGGGCAGCTCGCCGCGCTGCGCGAGTTCTCGCTGCTGTACGCGCCGAACATCAACTCCTACAAGCGGTTCCAGCCGGGCTCCTTCGCGCCGACCGCCGTCGCCTGGGGCCACGACAACCGCACCTGCGCCCTGCGCGTCGTCGGCCACGGTCGTTCCCTGCGCTTCGAGAACCGCCTGCCCGGCGGGGACGTCAATCCGCACCTCGCGGTGGCGGGCATGGTCGCTGCCGGGCTGTACGGCATCGAGCAGAAGCTGGAGCTGCCCGAGCCCTGCCCCGGCAACGCCTACGCCGCCGACTTCGCGCACGTCCCGACCACCCTCCGCGAGGCCGCCGAGCTGTGGGAGAACAGCCTCCTGGCCAAGGCCGCCTTCGGTGACGAGGTCGTCGCGCACTACCGCACCATGGCCCGCGTCGAACTGGACGCCTTCGACGCCGCCGTCACCGACTGGGAGCTGCGCCGCTCCTTCGAACGCATGTGAGGCCCTTCGTGAGCCACCCGTCCGACCCGTACGTCCTCGAGGTCCTCAACCCCGCCACCGAGGAGGTCGTCGCCACCGTCCCGGCCGCGACCGCCGCCGACGTGGACGCCGCCGTCGTACGCGCCGTACGGGCACAGACGAAGTGGGCCGCCTTCCCGCCCGGGGACCGCGCCCGGCTGCTGCGCCGCTTCGCCCGGGTCGTCGACGAGCACCTGGAGGAGCTGGCCCTGCTGGAGGTCCGCGAGGCCGGGCACACCATCGGCAACGCCCGCTGGGAGGCGGGCAATGTGCGCGACCTGCTCGACTACGCGGCCGGGGGAGTGGAGCGGCTGACGGGGCGGCAGATCCCGGTGCCCGGCGGCCTGGACGTGACCATCCTGGAGCCGCTCGGTGTCGTCGGCGTCATCGCGCCGTGGAACTTCCCCATGCCCATCGCCGCCTGGGGCACCGCGCCCGCGCTCGCCGCGGGCAACGCCGTGATCCTCAAGCCCGCCGAGACCACCCCGCTCACCGCCCTGCGGCTGGCCGAACTGGCCGTGGCCGCCGGGCTGCCCGAGGGGCTGTTCCAGGTGCTGCCGGGGCACGGGCCGGTCGCGGGCACCGCGCTCGTCGAGCATCCCGGCGTCGCCAAGATCGTGTTCACCGGCTCCACGGCCGTGGGCAGACAGGTGTGGGCCAAGGGCGCCGACCGGCTCAAGCGGATCACCCTGGAGCTGGGCGGCAAGAGCCCCAACATCGTCTTCGCCGACGCGGATCTCGAACAGGCCGCGACCGCCGCCCCCATGTCCTTCCTCGACAACAGCGGCCAGGACTGCTGCGCCCGCAGCCGCATCCTCGTCCAGGCCTCCGTCTTCGAGCGCTTCCTCTCCCTGCTCGCCCCGGCCGTCGAGTCCGTCGTCGTGGGCGACCCCGCCGACGAGTCCACGCAGATGGGCCCGCTCATCTCCCGCGCCCAGCTCGACCGGGTGCGCTCCTACGTCCCGGGCGACGCCGAGGGCATCCGCGGCAAGGCCCCCGAAGGCCCCGGCTACTGGTTCCCGCCGACCGTCCTGACCGGCGTCGACCCGCACGCGCGCGTGGCCGTCGAGGAGGTCTTCGGGCCCGTCGCCGTCGTCCTGCCCTTCCGGGACGAGCGCGAGGCCGTCGCGCTCGCCAACGCCACCGACTACGGCCTGTCCGGCTCGATCTGGACCCGGGACGTCGGCCGCGCCCTGCGCGTCTCCCAGGCCGTACGCGCGGGCAATCTGTCCGTCAACTCCCACTCCAGCGTCCGCTACTGGACCCCCTTCGGCGGGTTCAAGCAGTCCGGCGTCGGGCGCGAGCTCGGCCCGGACGCGCTGGCCGCCTTCACCGAGACCAAGAACGTCTTCATCAGCACGGAGGGCCCCGCGCAGTGACCCAAGAGATCGTGTGCCGCCGCCTCGTCGGCCGGACCGCCGTCGTCACCGGAGCCGGCAGCGGCATCGGCCTCGCCTCCGCCCGCCGCCTCGCCGCCGAGGGCGCGCACGTGGTGTGCGGCGACGTCGACGAGGCCCGCGGCAAGGCGGCCGCCGAGGAGACCGGCGGGCTGTTCGTGAAGGTCGACGTCACCGACCCCGAGCAGGTCGAGGCCCTGTTCCGGGCCGCGTACGACACCTACGGCAGCGTCGACGTCGCCTTCAACAACGCGGGCATCTCACCGCCCGACGACGACTCCATCCTGGAGACCGGCCTGGAGGCGTGGAAGCGCGTCCAGGAGGTCAACCTGACCTCCGTCTACCTGTGCTGCAAGGCCGCCCTGCCCTACATGCGCCGCCAGGGCAAGGGCTCCATCATCAACACCGCGTCCTTCGTGGCCCGGATGGGCGCGGCCACGAGCCAGATCTCTTACACCGCCTCCAAGGGCGGCGTGCTGGCGATGTCCCGGGAACTGGGTGTGCAGTTCGCCAGGGAGGGGATCCGCGTCAACGCCCTGTGCCCCGGGCCGGTCAACACCCCGCTGCTGCAGGAGCTGTTCGCCAAGGACCCCGAGCGGGCCGCGCGCCGCCTCGTGCACATCCCGGTCGGCCGGTTCGCCGAGGCCGAGGAGATCGCCGCCGCCGTCGCCTTCCTCGCCAGCGACGACTCCTCCTTCGTCAACGCCACCGACTTCCTCGTGGACGGCGGAATCTCCGGCGCGTACGTCACCCCCCTGTAAGGAAGGAAACGGTACGGTCCGGGCGTATGCGACAGCTCCTCGCGTGGACCCTGGCCGCGGCCGCCGTCCTGGCGGCCGCGCCCGCCGCCCAGCCCGTCGGCCGCGGCGCCTGCCCCCGCCTCACCACCGCCTGGTACGGCGACAACCGCGCCCACCTCCAGCGGGTGATCGACGCCCGCGGCACCTGCGCCGGCCGGCCCGGCCGCCCCCGCCCGGTCGCCGTGTTCGACTGGGACAACACCGTCGTCAAGAACGACGTCACCGACGCCACCCTCGCCTGGGCGCTGCGCCACGACCGGCTGCTGCGCCCGGCCCGCTGGAAGGACACCAGCGCCTGGCTCACCGCCGCCGCCGACCGCGCCCTGACCCGCGGCTGCGGCAGCGGCCCGGCGGGCGCCCCGCTGCCCACCTCCCGCAACGCCCGCTGCACCGACGAGATCCTCGCCCTGCGCGAGAGGGGCACCACCATGAGCGGCGCCCCCGCCTTCGCCGAGACCTTCGACCACCGGCGCACGGTCCCGCAGTACGCCTGGGTGCCGCAGCTGTTCACCGGCCGCACCCCCGCCGACCTCGCCTCCTACGCCGCCGCCGCCCGCCGCGAGGCCCTCGCCGCCCCCGTCGGCGCCACCCGCAGGGTCGGCACCCACACCCTCCCTGCCTACGTCCGCTACTACGACCAGCAGCGCGACCTCATCCGCACCCTGCGGCGGGCCGGTTTCGACGTCTACATCGTCTCCGCGGGCTCCGAACCGATCACCGAGGTCTGGTCGCGCGGGGTGGGCGTCGACGCCGCGCACACCATCGCCATCCGCTCGGTCCTGGACCGCCACGGCCGCATCACCCCGTGGACCGAGGGCTGCGGCGGCGTCGCGGCGACCCGCGGCGCGGTGATCCCGTACATCGACGGCAAACGCTGCTGGATCAACCAGGACATCTACGGCGTCCGCGGCCCCGCCGCCTGGCAGCGCCAGCCCTGGCCGCGCCGCCCCGCGCTGGCCGGCGGCGACGCCGACACCGACGCCACGTTCGTGGCCGACGCGACCGCCGTGCACCTCGTGATCAACCGCAACAAGCCCGAACTGATGTGCAGGGCCTACGACGACGCCGACGGCCACTGGCTGGTCAACCCGATGTTCCTCCAGCCGCTGCCCCGCCGCAGCGCCCCCTACCCGTGCGCGACGACCGCGTACACCGCGCCCGACGGCACGCGGGGCCCGGTGCGGCGCGAGGACGGCTCGGTGGTGCCCGACCAGCGGGACACCGTGTACTGACCGTCAGGCCGGGCCCTACAGTGCGGGGATGAGCATGACGCCCCCGCCCGGCTGGTACCCGGACCCGTCCGCCGCGCACCTGGAGCGCTGGTGGGACGGCACGGCCTGGACCGAGCACCGGCGCACCCGCCCGGCCCCGGCACCGCCGACCGTGCCGGTGCACCAGGCGGCCGCACCGCAGCCGCCGGTGTTCCCGACGCCGCCGGTGGCGTTCCCGCCGCAGCCCGCGACGGTCCCGCAGCCGGCGGCCGCCCCGGGGCGCGCCAGGGCCGTCGCCCTCACCGTCGCAGGGGTCGTGCTCGTCGCGGCGATCGCCACCGGCGCGCTCCTGCTGGGCAAGGGCGACGGCGGCGGCGACCCGACCGCCGGGACGGCCCCGCAGCCCGCCCCGGCCCTCTCCACGGGGACGGACGAGCCGCCCACCCCCGAGCCGTCCTCCGCGTCGCCCACGGGTGACCCGTCCGTCGTCGTCGACCAGCTCAACGGCATCACGCTGAGAATGCCCGACGGTTGGGTGCGACCCGAGTTCGTCGCCGACGACTCCGTCGTCATGACCACGGACGGCACCTACGACTGCCCCGGCGACCCCGGGATGTGCCGCCACGGCCTGGTCACCACCCACACGGCGACCTCGACCGACCAGACCTCACCCGAGGCACTGGCGAAGGCCGACATCAGCGAGGCCTCCGGCCTGGCCTTCGACCAGGACACCCTGAACCGGCGCCCTTTCGGCGGGATGACCGGCCACCAGGTCGTGGCCCAGGGCCCGGCGGCAGTGGCGGGCCGCGCCGGGTACTACGTGCGCTGGCACGTCACCACCGCCAAGGGTCCCGGCGGATACGTCCAGTCCCTCGTCTTCCCCTCCAGCACGGGCACCGAGGCACCCGTCGTCGTGCGCTACGTCTTCGACGCCGGCCAGGACGGGCCGCCGCTCGCCGACATGGACCGCATCACCCACGGCATCCGGCCGCTCGGCGACGCGGCCACCGGCGGCGGCGTGGGCAGCAGCATCGGCCCCACCCCGTGAGCCGCCGAGGCGTCACAGGAACGTGTGTCCCTCGCCCCGGTACGTCGGCACGGTCGCGGTGACCCGGTCGCCCTCGACGAGATGCAGCACGTCGAACCGCTCGCACAGCTCGCCGGCCTTGGCGTGCCGGAACCACACCTTGTCGCCGATCAGCAGATCGTCGGCCGGAGAGCCGAGCAGCGGCGTCTGCACCTCGCCGGGCCCCTCCTGCGGGTCGTACCGCAGCCCCTCGGGCAGATACGGCACCGGCAGCCGGTCCGGTCCGGCCGCGCCCGAGGCCGGGTAGCCGCCGCCCAGCACCGTCACCACGCCCACGCCCGGCCGGCGCACCACCGGCTGCGCGAACAGGGCCGCCGGACGGCCGCTGAACGACGTGTAGTTGTCGAAGAGCCGCGGCACGTACAGCCCCGACCCGGCCGCGATCTCCGTGACGGCGTCCTCGGCGGCCGTGTGCTGCACACTCCCGGTGCCGCCGCCGTTGACGTACTCCAGGTCCGGCACCAGGGCCCGCACCGCGCGCACCACCGCGGCGCGCCGCTCGGCCAGTTCACGGCGGGCGGTGGCCTGCATCAGCCGGATCGCCCGCGACCGCAGCGGCCGCCCCGTGACCGCGTCGCCGACCCCTGCGATGTGCCCCTCGTACGCCATCAGCCCGACCACCTTGAAGCCCGGCCGGCGGGTCACGGCGCGCGCCAGCTCGGCCACCTGGGCGGGGGAGTGCAGCGGGGAACGCAGGGCGCCGACCCGGACCCGGCCGCCGAGCAGCCGCAGGGACGTGTCCAACTCCAGGCAGACGCGCACGACTTCGCGCCCGTCGCCGCGCGCGGCGTCGATCAG
Source organism: Streptomyces sp. NPDC014006 (assembly GCF_043088925.1). Taxonomy (NCBI): domain Bacteria; kingdom Bacillati; phylum Actinomycetota; class Actinomycetes; order Kitasatosporales; family Streptomycetaceae; genus Streptomyces; species Streptomyces sp. NPDC014006. The sequence continues at coordinate 54,240 of NZ_JBICAJ010000013.1, forward strand.
GTCGAGCTGCGCCACGTCGTCGACCAGCACGGTCACCGCGGCCGCCAGCTTGGGATCGGCGGCGAGTTCCGCGAACCGGGGTCGGTCGGCCGACGGGTAGGCGAGCAGGACGTCCTCGAAGCCGGAGCGCGCGAGCCACAGGGACTCGGCGAGCGTGAACGACATGACGCCGCGGAAGCCGTCCTTGGCCAGGGCCCGTTCCAGCAGCGCCCGGCAGCGCAGGGACTTGCTGGCGACCCGGATCGGCTTGCCCCCGGCACGGCGGACCAGATCGTCCGCGTTGGCGTCGAAGGCGTCCAGGTCCACGATCGCCACGGGGGCGTCGAGATGGGCGGTGGCCCTGTCGTAACGGGCCCGGTCGGCGGCGCGCGCAGTCATGACGGCAGCCTGCCAGACGGGATTACCGCAGGGTAGGGGGACGTTCCGGGCAGATGCCCCGGGCTCCCCGGACTGGTTCCCGTCCGGCCAGGTCCAACCCGTAGAGTGACGCGCAGCGCAGGCGAAGCGATGGTCCGGGGCCGAGGAAACGGGGGGTGCATGAGCACGGAGGCACGCCACGGCGCCCGGTCCCAGCCGGACCGCCCGACGGCCGGCGGGCCGGCCCCGGCGACGGGTTCCGCCTTCGGTCCGGCTTCGGATCCTGCCTCCGGTTCCGCGCCGGATCATGGCTCCGCTTCGAGTCCTGTCTCCGGTTCCGCTTCCGCTCCCACCGGGCGTCGCTCCGCCGGTCCCGCGGCGTCCGCGCCGCGCTTTCCGCTGCTGCGGCCCGGTCCGCCGGCCGACGCCGGACGGGACGCTCCGCCGCCGCCCGCGTCTGCCCGTTTCCCGGACGCCCCGCCGACGATCGGCCGGGGCATAGGCGGCCTGCGCGCGGGCGGGTCCGTGCCGGAGGAGACCCCGGCCGAGACGACCACCCGCCTGCGTCCCATCCCCGCCGCCGACGACGTCGCGAAGGATTCCGGATCGTCGGCCCGAGCCGGTTCGGCCGCTTCCGCTTCGGCCCCTTCCGGCGCCTCCGGTTCGGCCGCCGCTACGGCCTCCTCGTCCTACCTCGGCTCGCCCGCACGCGCCGGGCAGGGCGTGCTGCAGCAGCCTTCCCACGCGCCCGGGGCCGGCCTCGGTGACACGGGTGCGTCGGCCGCGTACCGCGGGGGCCGCCCCGGACCCGACCCCTTCTCCCGGCCGGACCCGGGCCGTACGGGACGCGTCCCCGGCCCGTCCGGCGTCCCGGAGGCCTCCGGGACGCCGTTCGGAGCCGCAGGCGGCGGCTCGCCGGACGGGGTGACCCCCGGCGGCGCACCCGGCCGCCGCCCGCACCCCGCCGTTCCCGCTCCCACCCCCTCGCCCGACCCCGCGCTGTCCTGGAGCACGGGCGGACCGGCACGGCCGCGGGTGTCGTTCGGCCGGCCCGAGTTCTTCGACGACCGGCCCTCCACCGTTCCGGCGCGGATGCGGCGCCACTCCGTCGCGGCCGCCGTGTGTCTCGTCCTCGGCCTCGGGCTCATCGGCGGGGCCGTCACCGGGGCCTGGCTGACCGGCGACTCCGACGACACCGGGAAGGCCGGCACGTTCACCGCGGCCGCCGGACTGTGGCACAACGTGCCCGTCGACCAGCTCTTCCCGCCGAGCGTGTCCGGCCCGAACGCCGGTCCCGGCGGCGCCGACCGCACCTGGACCCGGGTCGCCGTCGCCCCGGACGGCGGCTGCGCCGACGCCTTCGACCCGCTGCTGCGCCAGGCCCTCGCCCCCGTCGGCTGCGCCCGCCTGCTGCGCGCCACGTACACCGACGCCACCCAGAGCTACGTCACCACGGTCGGCCTGCTGTTCACCAAGGCCGACCCGGCCGGCATGCGGGCTCTGAGCACCCGCCTGCGCACCGAGGGCCTCGGCACCCGCCCCGACCTGATGCCCCGCCCCTACGCCGCCGCCGGCACCCCGGCCGCCGGCTTCGGCGACCGGCAGCGCGCCGCATGGACGATCACCGTGCTCACCGACGCCCCCGTCGTCGTCTACGCCGTCTCCGGCTGGGCCGACGGCCGCACCGTCGACAGCCCGCAGCCCGCCCCGGCCACCACGTCCGGCGCCACCACCGCCCCCGTCCAGGCCGGCCTCGGCAACGAGGCGGAGGGCCTGGCCGGCCGCATCGAGAAGAACCTGCGCCACAGCGCGACCTCGCCCACGGAGACGTCGTCATGAGCCGCCCCACCACCGTCGTGCGCGCGGGCCGCACGGGGCTGCTCGCCTGTCTGCTCGCCGGCTCCCTCGCGCTGCTGCCCGCCGCCCCCGCGCACGCCGACGGCATACGGGGCCAGCAGTGGGCCCTGGACGCCCTGCACGCCCAGCAGATCTGGCGCACCACCCGCGGTGAGGGCGTCACCGTCGCGGTCCTCGACACCGGCGTCGAGGCAGACCACCCCGATCTCACCGGCAACGTCCTGACCGGCGCCGACCTCGTCGGCTTCGGCGCCAAGGAGGGCCAGCGGCCCTGGGCCCGGCACGGCACCGCGATGGCCTCGATCATCGCCGGGCACGGTCACGGCCCCGGCGGCGCCGACGGCGTCATGGGCATCGCGCCGAAGGCGAGGATCCTGCCCGTCCGCGTGATCCTGGAGGACAGCGACCCCGACCGCGACCGGGCCCGCCGCACCCGCGGCAACGCCCTCGCCGAGGGCATCCGCTGGGCCGCCGACCACGGCGCCGACGTCATCAACCTCTCCCTCGGCGACGACTCCGCCTCCGCGCACCCCGAGGCCGGTGAGGACGAGGCCGTCCAGTACGCCCTGAAGAAGGGCGCCGTCGTCGTCGCCTCGGCCGGCAACGGCGGGGAGAAGGGCGACCACATCTCCTACCCGGCGGCCTATCCCGGCGTCATCGCCGCCACCGCCGTCGACCGCTTCGGCACCCGCGCCTCCTTCTCCACCCGCCGCTGGTACGCCACGGTCAGTGCCCCCGGCGTCGACATAGTGATCGCCGACCCCGACCACCGCTACTACCAGGGCTGGGGCACCTCCGCGGCCTCCGCGTTCGTCTCCGGCTGCGTCGCGCTGATCAAGGCCGCCCACCCGGGACTGACCCCGGCCCAGATCAAGCAGCTGCTGGAGCAGACCGCCCGCAGCGCGCCCGTCGGCGGCCGCGACGACTCCCGCGGCTTCGGGTTCGTCGACCCGGCCGCCGCCATCAAGGCGGCCGCCCGTCTAGAGCCGCAGGGCCTGCGCTCGGCGGCCTACGGCGAGAAGTACTTCGGTGAGGGGCCCGAGTCCGCCCGCGAAAAGGACGACACCAGCGACTGGGCGGCCCCGCTCGCGGGCAGCGTCGGCGGAGTGCTGCTGGTCGTGGCCGTCGTCCTGTGGCGGGGGCGGCGCCGGGAGGACGACTGGCGGGGCCGGCCCGGGGAGTACGACGCCCTGTGAACGCCGCCCCGGCCCCACCACGTAGGGTCGGGACCGTGGCGAACAAGAACATTCCCGACCCGGGCTTCTCCGACGACGACGGCTCCGCCGACCCCCGGCTGAGCGCCGCGCTCGCCGCCTGGGCCGAGGACCGCACGGCCGTCGCTCCCGTTCTGGCCGCGCTCAAGGGCGCCCGGCTGCTCGTGCCGGTGGTGGCCGTGCTGGGCGAGGTCGAGGAGGACGAGAACGGGCTGCGCCGCGAGAAGAGCTCCGACATGGCGGTGCCGACCCTGAAGGCCGGGAACCGGACCGCGCTGCCCGCCTTCACCTCCACCGACTCCCTGGCCCGCTGGGATCCGGCGGCCCGCCCCGTCGCCGTACCCCTGCACCAGGCGCTGCAGGCCGCCGCGCACGAGAAGGCCGACACGGTCGTGCTCGACCTGGCCGGGCCCGTGCCGTTCGAACTCACCGGCCCCGCGCTGCTCGCGCTCGCCGAGGGCCGCACCAGCACCGACCCGCTCGCCGACCCGGCGGTGCTCGACGCCGTCCGCACGGCCGTGGCGGCGGAGCCGGCCGTGCTGCGCGCCCACCTCGGTCCCGGACAGGCCGACGGCACCCTCGCCCTCGTTCTCGACCCGGCCGCCGCGCCGGCCGAGGCCGCGCGTGCGGTCGCCGGGCGGCTGGCCGCCGACGAAACGCTGAGGGCCCGCCTGGTGCGCGGCCTCGACCTGGCAGTCCTGCCGGCCTCGGCCACGCCTCCGGGCGAGCCCCTGTACGTACGCGGATGAACTGCTAGCCGTAGACCGGACCGGTGTACTTCTCGCCCGGCCCCTGGCCCGGCTCGTCCGGGACGATCGACGCCTCGCGGAAGGCCAGCTGCAGCGACTTCAGGCCGTCGCGCAGCGGCGCCGCGTGGAAGGAGCTGATCTCGGTCGCGGACGCGTCGAGCAGACCGGCGAGGGCGTGCACCAGCTTGCGGGCCTCGTCCAGGTCCTTGTGCTCGTCACCCTCCTCCGTCAGGCCGAGCTTCACCGCGGCGGCGCTCATCAGGTTGACGGCGACCGTCACGATCACCTCGACGGCGGGGACCTCGGCGATGTCGCGGGTCATCGCGTCGAAGTCGGGGGACTCAGGAGGGGTCTCACTCATGTCCCACACGATAGGCCCCGGACCACGGCGATTCGCACCACCCCCGGGTAGCTGCTAACCTTGTGTGACGACCGGCCGGACACGCACATGAGCAGGACAGTGTGGACGGCCCACAAGTGGAGGCTCCGAACTCCCACCTGATCGTCCTCCGGGACGGCGGGTCATCCGGTCAGACGGCCACCATCGTTCCGTACGGACGATGGAGTCGTCCGAAAGCGCGCCCCGCGATGTGTCGCGGCGGTGCTCCGGTAGTGCGAGGAGCCCCGCCTGTGATCGTCCGGGGCATTTTTTCTGCTTCGGCGCGGTTGGTCTCAGGAAAACAGACATACGCGGCTGTCCGCCAGACCGCCGCGTTGGTGCTACCGAGGAGGATCCATCAGCGCCGAGCCCCGCATCAACGACCGGATTCGCGTTCCCGAGGTGCGACTTGTCGGTCCCAGTGGCGAGCAGGTCGGCATCGTGCCGCTCGCGAAGGCACTGGAGCTTGCTCAGGAGTACGACCTCGACCTGGTTGAGGTAGCGGCGAACGCCCGTCCGCCCGTGTGCAAGCTCATGGACTACGGGAAGTTCAAGTACGAGTCGGCCATGAAGGCCCGTGAGGCGCGCAAGAACCAGGCGCACACGGTCATCAAGGAGATGAAGCTCCGGCCGAAGATCGACCCGCACGACTATGACACCAAGAAGGGTCACGTCGTCCGGTTCCTCAAGCAGGGCGACAAGGTCAAGATCACGATCATGTTCCGTGGTCGCGAGCAGTCCCGGCCCGAGCTGGGCTACCGGCTGCTGCAGCGCCTCGCGGAGGACGTCCAGGACCTCGGTTTCGTCGAGTCGAACCCGAAGCAGGACGGCCGCAACATGATCATGGTTCTCGGTCCGCACAAGAAGAAGACCGAGGCGATGGCCGAGGCCCGCCAGGCGCAGGAGGCCCGCAAGGCCGAGGCGAAGGCGAACCCCGGTAAGTCGCAGAACGCCGCGGACCCGGACGCTGTGAACGCCGAGGCCCACGACGAGGACCTTGCCGAGGACCTTGCCGAGGCACCTGCCGAGGCTTCCGCCGAGGCGTGATCCCGGGGGACACCCGTCCCCAAGGATGTAACCGATACAAGAGCGACGCTCCACCGTGCCCGGTTTCAGCGACCGGGCACCGGAGCGCCACCGACGAGGAGAGAACGGCGCTATGCCGAAGAACAAGTCGCACAGCGGTGCCAGCAAGCGCTTCAAGGTCACCGGCTCCGGCAAGGTGCTCCGTGAGCGCGCCGGCAAGCGCCACCTGCTCGAGCACAAGTCGTCCCGCGTGACGCGTCGCCTCACCGGCAACGCCGAGATGGCCCCGGGCGACGCCGCGAAGATCAAGAAGCTTCTCGGCAAGTGACGTACGGGCGCCACTGAGCGCCGTACGGCTGGACCGGGACCCAATCGATTCCGGGCCGTGTGAGCACACCCACGGCCCCGCTACAAGGAGTTAACAAGTGGCACGCGTCAAGCGGGCAGTCAACGCCCACAAGAAGCGCCGGGCGATCCTCGAGCAGGCCTCCGGCTACCGCGGTCAGCGTTCGCGCCTGTACCGCAAGGCCAAGGAGCAGGTCACCCACTCGCTGGTCTACAACTACAACGACCGCAAGAAGCGCAAGGGTGACTTCCGCCAGCTGTGGATCCAGCGCATCAACGCCGCTGCCCGCGCCAACGGCATCACCTACAACCGCTTCATCCAGGGTCTGAAGGCCGCGAACGTCGAGGTCGACCGCAAGATCCTGGCCGAGCTGGCGGTCAACGACGCGAACGCGTTCGCGGCGCTGGTCGAGGTGGCGCAGAAGGCGCTGCCGTCGGACGTCAACGCGCCGAAGGCCGCGTGACGCTGCGCTGGCTCTGAGCCGACGTTCACTGCAGGACCCGCAGGCTGTGCGCTTGCGGGTCCTGTTGTTGCGGTTCGTCTGTCGTCGTTCGGCTGCGGGTCCGTGGTGGCCGGTCGCGCAGTTCCCCGCGCCCCTGGGTCGGCTGTAGCGCCGCAGTCCAAGACGCGCTGCACGTTGAAATTCTCGTGAAGGTGAAGAAGAGGATGCCTCCCGTCAGCCCTGAGCTGATCTCGCCCCGTTCCCCCCGAGTTCTCGCCGCTCGGCGGCTGGCCAAGCGGAACTTCCGGGGGAAGGAGCGGCTGTTTCTCGCGGAGGGGCCGCAGGCCGTGCGGGAGGCGGCCGGGCACGCGGACACGCTGGTCGAGCTGTTCGCCACCGTGGAGGCCGCGGAGCGCTACGCCGACATCATCGGCGAGGCCCGCACCGCCGGCGCCCGCATCCACCTCGCCTCCGAGCAGGTCATCGAGGACATCTCCACCACCGTGACGCCGCAGGGGCTCGTCGGCGTGTGCCGGTTCCTTGACACCCCCTTCGAGGAGATCCTCGAGCGCCGGCCCCGGCTCGTCGCCGTCCTCGCCCACGTCCGCGACCCCGGCAACGCCGGCACCGTGCTGCGCTGCGCCGACGCCGCCGGTGCCGAGGCCGTCGTCCTCACCGACGCCTCCGTCGACCTGTACAACCCGAAGGCCGTCCGCGCCTCCGTCGGCTCCCTCTTCCACCTGCCCGTCGCCGTCGGCGTCCCCGTCGAGCAGGCCATCGACGGACTGAAGGCGGCCGGGGTGCGCATCCTCGCCGCCGACGGGGCCGGGGACCGCGACCTGGACGAGGAGCTGGACAAGGGCACCATGGGCGGGCCGACCGCCTGGGTGTTCGGCAACGAGGCCTGGGGCCTGCCGGCGCAGACCCGCGCCCTCGCCGACGCCGTCGTCCGCGTCCCCATCCACGGCAAGGCCGAGAGTCTGAACCTCGCGACCGCCGCAGCCGTATGTCTGTATGCGTCGGCCCGTGCACAGCGCGCCTCCGGAGGGTGCCGCTCCGTCACCGGGAGCTAGTAGGGTGACCAGCTCGAGGGCCTGCTGCCCAGCTGCCTGAGAGGTGGGATACGGGGATGAGCGTCGGCACCAGCAGCGCACCGGGAGCACGGGACGTGCGGCGAGCGCCCGCGCCCCGGCCGCCCGGTGATCCCGCCGCGTCCGGCATCGACCCCGACGACCTGCCCGACGGCCTCGTCGTCGCCGACGAGCACGGCCGCGTCGTCTGCTTCAACGCGGCCGCCGAGCGGATCACCGCCACTCCCGCCGCCGAGGCCCTCGGGCAGCCGCTGGAGAAGGCCCTGCCGTTAGAGGACCTGGAGGGACGGCGCTGGTGGCAGCTGACCGACCCCTACGGCGGCCTCGCCATCCGCACCCGGCAGCCCGAGCGCAACCTCCTCCTGCCCGGCGGCCACGAGGTGCTCGTCACCGTCCGCTATGTGCGCGCCGAGCCCGCCGGGCCCGTGCGGCGCGTCGTCGTCCAGCTGCGCGACACCGAGGCCCGCCGCCGTACCGAGCGCAGTCACGCCGAGCTGATCGCCACCGTCGCCCACGAGCTGCGATCCCCGCTCACCTCCGTGAAGGGCTTCACCGCGACCCTGCTGGCCAAGTGGGAACGCTTCACCGACGACCAGAAGCGGCTGATGCTGGAGACCGTCGACGCCGACGCCGACCGCGTCACCCGCCTGATCGCCGAGCTGCTGGACATCTCCCGGATCGACTCCGGCCGGCTGGAGGTGCGCCGCCAGCCCGTCGACATCGGCGCCGCCGTGGGGCGTCACATCCAGGCCTACGTCGCCGCCGGCCAGCCCGCCGACCGTTTCCTGCTGCGCCTGGAGCAGCCGCTGCCCGACCTGTGGGCCGACCCCGACAAGATCGACCAGGTGCTCAGCAACCTGATCGAAAATGCCGTGCGCCACGGCGAGGGAACCGTCACCATCGACATCACGGCCACGGCGTCCCCCCGCGAAGGGGAGGAGGCCGGCACGTCGGTCACGGTGAGCGACGAGGGGCCCGGCATCCCGGAGGAGTCGATGAACCGCGTATTCACCCGCTTCTGGCGGGGCAGCAAGCGCGGCGGCACGGGTCTCGGGCTGTACATCGTCAAGGGCATCGTCGAGGCCCACGGCGGCACGATCACGGTCGGCCGCGCCCAGCAGGGCGGCGCCGAATTCCGATTTACGCTGCCCGTGGCGGCGCCGGCGTATCTCGCCTGGTGACCCACGGGCGCATTCGTATACCTCCACCCCGTTAGACTCGGCCTTTGGCACCTTTGTGTCCTTCACACGGCCCACCAACGGTCACGGGGACCATCCGCCAGCCAATCGGAAGCACGGGAAGAGATGTCGGCACCGAATAAGTCGTACGACCCTGTCGAGGTCGAGGCGTTGAAACCGGAAGAGATCGAGCGCATGCGGGACGAGGCGCTTGCCGCCTTCGCCGCCGCGGACTCCCTCGACGCGCTCCAGGAGGCCAAGGTCGCCCACACCGGCGGCACCTCCCCGCTGGCGCTGGCCAACCGCGAGATCGGCGCGCTGCCCCCGCACGCCAAGGCGGCCGCCGGCAAGCTGGTCGGCCAGGCCCGGGGCGCGGTGAACAAGGCCCTCGCCGCGCGCCAGGTCGAGCTGGAGGCCGAGCGGGACGCGCGCGTACTGGTCGAGGAGGACGTGGACGTCACGCTGCCGTACGACCGCGTACCGGCCGGCGCCCGCCACCCGCTCACCACGCTCTCGGAGCGCATCGAGGACATCTTCGTGGCCATGGGCTACGAGGTGGCCGAGGGCCCGCAGGCCGAGGCCGAGTGGTTCAACTTCGACGCGCTCAACATCGGCCCGGACCATCCGGCCCGCGGCGAGCACGACACGTTCTTCGTGGCGGGCCCCGAGGGCGGCACCGAGTCCGGCGTGGTGCTGCGCACCCACACCTCGCCCGTGCAGATCCGCTCCCTGCTGGAGCGCGACCTGCCCGTCTACGTGATCTGCCCCGGTGTCGTCTACCGCACCGACGAGCTGGACGCCACGCACACCCCGGTGTTCCGCCAGGTCGAGCTGCTCGCCGTGGACGAGGGCCTGACCATGGCCGACCTCAAGGGCACCCTGGACCACATGGTCCAGTCGCTGTTCGGTGAGGGCATGAAGACGCGGCTGCGGCCGAACTTCTTCCCGTTCACCGAGCCGTCCGCCGAGATGGACATGGTCTGCTACGTCTGCCGCGGCGAGTCCGTCGGCAACCCGGACCGCCCCTGCCGCACCTGCTCCTCCGAGGGCTGGATCGAGCTGGGCGGCTGCGGCATGGTCAACCCGCGGGTGCTGACCGCCTGCGGTGTCGACCCGGAGAAGTACAGCGGCTTCGCCTTCGGGTTCGGCATCGAGCGGATGCTGATGTTCCGCCACAACGTCGAAGACATGCGAGACATGGTCGAGGGTGACGTCCGGTTCACCCGGCCCTTCGGGATGGAGATCTGATGCGGGTCCCGCTTTCTTGGCTGCGGGAGTACGTCGACCTGCCGGCGACGGAATCCGGCCGTGACGTCCAGGAGAAGCTCGTCTCGGCCGGTCTCGAGGTCGAGACCGTCGAGCAGCTCGGTGCCGACCTCAAGGGCCCCCTGGTCGTCGGCCAGGTGCTGACCATCGAGGAGCTGACGGAGTTCAAGAAGCCGATCCGCTTCTGCACCGTCGACGTCGGCCAGGCCAACGGCACCGGCGAGCCGCAGGAGATCATCTGCGGCGCCCGCAACTTCCAGGCCGGCGACAAGGTCGTCGTGGCCCTCCCCGGCGCGGTGCTGCCCGGCGACTTCCAGATCGCCGAGCGCAAGACCTACGGCCGGATCTCCCGCGGCATGATCTGCTCCAGCGACGAGCTGAACATGGGCGACGACGGCACCAAGGGCATCATCGTCCTGCCGCCGGAGACCGAGATCGGCAAGGACGCCGTCGAGCTGCTGGAGCTGGTCGACGAGGTCCTCGACATCGCCGTCACCGCCAACCGCGGCGACTGCCTGTCCATCCGCGGCGTCGCCCGCGAGACCGCCATCGCCTACGGCCTGCCGCTGCGCGACCCGGCCCTGCTCGACGTGCCCGCCCCGAACGCCTTCGGCTACCCGGTGCAGGTCCAGGACCCGATCGGCTGCGACCGCTTCACCGCGCGCACCGTCACCGGTCTGAGCCCCGAGGCCCGTTCCCCGATCTGGCTCCAGCGCCGGCTGCAGAAGGTCGGCATGCGCCCGATCTCGCTCGCCGTCGACGTCACCAACTACGTGATGATGGAGCTGGGCCAGCCGCTGCACGCCTACGACCGCAACCTGGTCCAGGGCGCCATCGGCGTACGCCGGGCGGAGGCGGGCGAGAAGCTCGTCACGCTCGACGGCGTGACCCGCACCCTCGACGCCGAGGACCTGGTCATCACCGACGAGCGCGGGCCGATCGGCCTCGCCGGCGTCATGGGCGGCGCCAACACCGAGATCGCCGATCACGACGATGTGGAGAACGCCTCCACCGACGTGGTCGTCGAGGCCGCCCACTTCAACGCGGTGTCCATCGCGCGCACGGCCCGCCGCCACAAGCTGTCCTCAGAGGCCTCCCGCCGCTTCGAGCGCGGCGTCGACCCCGCGGCCGCCGCCGCTGCCGCGCAGCGCACCGTCGACCTGCTGGTGATCCTCGCGGGCGGCACCGCCGAGGCCGGCGTCACCGAGGTCCTCGCGCCCTCCGCGCCGCGCACGATCGCCATCCCGGCGGACCACCCGGACAAGGTCGCGGGCGTCACCTACGGCCGCGAGGTCGTCGTGCGCCGCCTGCAGGAGATCGGCTGCGACGTCTACGGGCAGGACGAGCTCATCGTCACCGTCCCGTCCTGGCGTCCCGACCTCACCGACCCGAACGACCTGGCCGAAGAGGTCATCCGCCTGGAGGGCTACGAGAACCTGCCCTCCACGCTGCCCAAGCCGCCGTCCGGCCGCGGTCTCACCCACCGTCAGCGCCTGCACCGCCGCGTCGGCCGCGCGCTGGCCGGGGCCGGCTACGTCGAGGCGCCGAACTACCCGTTCGTCTCCGAGCAGGTCTTCGACCAGCTCGGCCTGGAGGCCGACGACCCGGCCCGCCGCGTCGTCAAGCTCACCAACCCGCTCAACGACGAGGAGCCCGCTCTGCGCACGTCGCTGGTGCCGGGCCTGCTGGGTGCCCTGCGCCGCAACGACGGCCGGGGCTCGCACGACCTCGCCCTCTTCGAGACCGGCCTGGTCTTCCACCCGCGCGCCGAGCAGAAGACCGCCGCCGCGCTGCCCGTCGACCGGCGTCCCACCGACGAGGAGATCGCCGAGCTCGACGCCGCGCTGCCCGAGCAGCCGCGCCACGTCGCCGCCGTCCTGGCGGGCGCCCGCGAGCAGGCCGGCTGGTGGGGCGCGGGCCGCCCGGCCGGCTGGGCCGACGCCATCGAGGCCGCGCGGGCCGTCGCCCGTGAGGCCGGTGCCGAGCTGATCGTCCGCAAGGGCGCGTACGGCCCGTGGCACCCCGGCCGCTGCGCCGAACTGGCCGTCGTGGCCGACGGCGAGGAGCAGGTCATCGGTCACGCGGGTGAGCTGCACCCGCGCGTGGTGAAGACCCTCGGCCTGCCCGAGCGCACCTGCGCGATGGAGCTGAACCTCGACGCGCTGGAGCAGGTCGGCGACGACACCCCGCAGGCGCCGCGGATCTCGACCTTCCCGGTCGCCACGCAGGATGTCGCCCTCGTCGTGGACAAGCCCGTCCCGGCCGCCGAGGTCGAGGCCGCGCTGCGCGAGGGCGCGGGTGAACTCCTCGAGTACATCCGGCTGTTCGACGTCTACGAGAACGCCGAGCAGCTGGGCGACGGCAAGAAGTCGCTGGCGTACGCGTTGCGTTTCCGCGCGGGGGACCGGACGCTGACGGTGGATGAGGCGTCGGCTGCTCGGGACGCGGCCGTTGCGCTGGCCGCTGAGCGTACGGGAGCTGTGCTGCGCGGCTAGTCGCCCTGGGGACTGCGTGGTTTGCCGGGTGCGGGTATCGCCGTGGCTGGTCGCGCAGTTCCCCGCGCCCCTTTCAGGGGCGCTCCGGTCCCGTCACTCATCCGGGTGCCGTTTCGCCAGTACGAGGTCGTCGCCACCGAACACGGCGTCCGCGCCGTCACCGGCGTCGTGCGCGGCCACGGGCTCTCGGCGCTCGGCACGGTCGCCGCGGTCCTCGGCAGCTTCCGCGAGGCCGCGCACGACGAGCCCGGTCTCGGTGGCGTCCCGCGCCGCCTGGACCGGGCGCCGGCCCGGCACCTGCGCGAGCACGCCCGCGCCGAGCACCCCTCGGCAGGTCGGACGGTGAGTCCGCTCAGGGGTGATCGGCGATGCCCGTACCGCGCCGATCAGTGCTGCCCGTAGCGGGAAGAAGCGGCTGTGGCGGTCCCGGGCGTCTTCCGCGCCGTCGGGGAACAGGACGAGCATCTCGCGCGGCAGCCGGGGGACGCAGGACAAGGCGGGCAGGTCGGCCGGGAGCGGGAAGGGGCCCAGGGGGGCAGCGGATCGGAACGGGCCAGCGGTTCGACGCGCGGACCGCCGAGGCGGTACGGCCAGTGGTGACCGCAGTCGAGGGCGTGGACCTGGCCGGCGCGGGCGATCTCCAGGAGCAGCACGGTGACGAACTCCTCGGCGACCGGGGTGTCCGGGAAGACATCGCCCTGCTCGTCCTCGGAAACGAACGGCTGCCGCAGCCGGCCTCCAGGGGCGCGGGGAACTGCGCGACCGGCCACCACGCACCCGCACCCGGCGAACCACCGGTAGCCCAGCGGCGCTGAATCGCACCGCCACGCCGCCGGCCGGGCCACCGCTTGAAGAGGGGGAGCCGGAGGCCCGGCCGGGCCTCTTGCGAGGCGACCCATGAAACCCCGCCGAACACGCGGAGCGACACCGCGCGCACACCCTGGATATGCGTATTGCGAACACACCCCGTGTGAAGCGGAACGCACTACTCTGTCGGGCACCGAGCCACCCGGGGGGCCACCCATGCAGCCCAACACACTGCTCGACGCGATCCTGGACGAGGCGGGCATCTCGCACGCCGGCCTGGCCGCGCACGTCAACCAGGCCGGCCGGGCCCGCGGACTCGCCCTGCGCTATGAACACACCGCCGTGGCCCGCTGGTTGAAGGGCCAGCGGCCGCGCGGCCAAGTACCCGACCTGATCTGCGAGGTGCTCGCGGGCCGGCTGCAACGTCCCGTCACGCTCGACGACATCGGACTCGGCGTCCCGGGCGAGCCGCACACCCCGCACGGCACCTCCCTGTCCGGCTTCGTGGAGCGGGCGACCGCCCTGTGGCGGTCCGACGAGCAGCAGCGCCCGCACCTGCTGGGCGCCCCCGCGGTCACCGGCACCCCGGCCGTGATGCCGGTGTGGGAGTGGGAGAACCCGCCGGAGGACGTGGACGTCTCGCGCGGTGGCCAGCATCGGGTCACCCCGGCCGACATCGAGATGCTGCGCGCCGCCCGCGCGCACTACGAGCAGATGTACCGCAAGACCGGCGGCGTCGCGACCCGCTCACGGATCGTCGGGTTCCTCAACGCCGAGGCCGCGCCGCTGCTGCGCGGCGGCTACACCGACGCGACCGGCCGCCAACTGCACCGCGCCACCGGCGGTCTGGTGGCCGTCGCGGGCATCTGCGCCTACGACTCCGACGCGCACGGCCTCGCCCAGCGCTACTTCCACCAGGCGCTGCGGCTCGCCAAGGCCAGCGGCGACCGGGGGCTCGGGGCGTACGTGATAGCGCTGCTGGTCAACCAGTCGCTGTTCATGCGCGAGTACCGGCAGGCCGTCGCCTTCGCCGAGGCCGCGCTGCGGGCCGCCGACCGGGACATCACCCCCGCGCTCGCCTCCGATCTGTACGCGATGCAGGCGAAGGCGTACGCGCACCTCGGTGACGGTGGCAGCGCGCTGTCCTGCATCCGGCGGGCCGAGCAGGCCGCCGAGCACATCCGGCGCGGTCAGGAACCCGACGAGACCGGCTATGTCCAGCCGGGCCTGGTCAATGTGCAGGTGGCGGAGGCACTGCTGAGCCTCGGCGAGCTGCGGGCGGCGGCGGAGCACGCGACGGCGGCGGTGGACACCCCGGCCCACGACCGCGGCCGGGTGCACCGGCTGGCCATGCTCAGCACGATCGAGCTGCGCCAGGGCAACGCCGACAAAGCGGTGGCGACGGCCGTGCAGATGGCCGAGCAGGCCCGCGGGATGGAGTCCCAGCGGCTGCGCGACCGGCTCAGAGCGGTGCGCGAGCACCTGGTGCGCAGCGGCTGTGCGGGCACGGCCGAGGCGGCCGAACTGATCGACGGGGCCCTGTGCGTGCCGCTGTGATCCCCGCCCGGGCGCCGGCGCTGCCACCCGCTCCGGTCCCGGCCCTGTGGGCCTGAGAAGTCCCTGCTGCGATATTGCCCCTTACCCGACGGAAGGCGGCAGAACCGTGCAGTGGACGAAACAAAACGAACAAACCGTGTATGCAAACCGGTGGTTCAGTGTGAACCTCGCCGATGTCGAGTTGCCGGACGGCCGGCATCTCGACCACTTCCTGATCCGCATGCGGCCGGTGGCGGTGGCCACCATCGTCAACGAGGCGGACGAGGTACTGCTGTTGTGGCGCCACCGCTTCATCACCGACAGCTGGGGATGGGAACTGGCGGCCGGCGTCGTGGAGGACGGCGAGGACATCGCCGCCGCGGCCGCCCGCGAACTTCAGGAGGAGACCGGCTGGCGGCCGGGGCCCCTGCACCACCTGATGAGCGTGGAGCCGTCCAACGGCCTCACCGACGCCCGGCACCACATCTACTGGTCCGAGCGGGGCGAGTACGCCGGGCATCCCGTGGACGACTTCGAGTCGGACCGCCGGGAATGGGTCCCCCTCAAAGTCGTCCCCGACCTGATCGCGCGTGGGGAGGTCCCGGCCGCCAACATGGCGGCCGCGTTACTCCTGCTGCACCACCTCAGGCTCGCGGAGGGCTAGCGAGCCAGCACCTGCCAGGCCGCCACGATCAGCGCCCCGAGGGCGGTCACGGCGGCCAGCGAGGGCAGCGGCCAGCGGGCGTGCTCCAGACTGGCGAGCCGGCTGTTCAGCTCGTCCAGCTCCTTGGCGGTCTCCTCGGTGCGATGGCTGAGCAGGGCCAGCCCGCCCTCGACGCGGGCGTACGCCACGTCGAGCCGGCGTCGTAACTCTGCGAGTTCTCCTGGGGCGACGGGATGGCCTAAGTCGGCGCTCACGTGTCCACTCCTTTCCGTGGTCGAAGGGGCGCAGGGTGCGTCCCTTGCATGCGCATGAAGAGTGAACTCGCCTGGTGGGCGCAGGGGGAGAGTGTGCGAGGGGCATATGCGTGCCCGGCGCGCACACGGTGTGTGATACGGACGGGCCCGGCACCTGTGAAGGTGCCGGGCCCGCTACACGTCGCGCAGAGTTATCAGGCGTAGGTGTAGAAGCCGGAGCCGGTCTTGCGGCCGAGCCGGCCCGCCTCGACCATGCGCTGCAGCAGCGGGGGAGCGGCGTACAGCGGCTCCTTGTACTCGGCGTACATCGAGTTCGCGATCGACACGACGGTGTCCAGGCCGATGAGGTCCGCGAGCTTCAGCGGGCCCATCGGGTGGGCGCAGCCCATCTCCATGCCGTTGTCGATGTCCTCGCGCCCGGCGATGCCCGACTCGAACATGCGGATCGCGGACAGCAGGTACGGCACCAGCAGCGCGTTCACGATGAAGCCGGAGCGGTCCTGGGCGCGGATGGTGTGCTTGCCGAGCACCTTCTCGGCGAAGATCTGCGCGCGGCTCAGCGTGCCCTCGGACGTGGTCAGCGCCGGGACCAGCTCGACCAGGTTCTGCACCGGGGCCGGGTTGAAGAAGTGGATGCCGACGACATGGTCGGGGCGTGCGGTGGCGACCGCCAGCTTCACCAGCGGGATCGAGGACGTGTTGGACGCCAGGATCGCGTCCGGGCGGGTCACCACCTGGTCGAGCACCTGGAAGATCTCCGTCTTCACCTGCTCGTTCTCCACGACCGCCTCGACGGTGAGGTCACGGTCGGCGAACTCGCCGAGGTCGGTGGTGAAGCTCAGCCGCGCCTGGGTCGCGTCCCGCTCCTCCTCGGTGATCTTGCCGCGCTCGGCGGCCTTGGCCAGGGAGTTGAACAGCCGGGTACGGCCGATCTCCAGGGCCTCGCCGTTGGTCTCGGCGACCTTCACGTCCAGACCGGCGCGCGCACACACCTCGGCGATGCCGGCGCCCATCTGGCCGCAGCCCACGATTCCGACGCGCTCGATGTCGGTCACATCGTCCCCTTCGCTGATCCACGGCACTGGCAGGACCTCCGGGTCGGATGCCTGCTCCGATCGTGCACGTTACCGCGAAGTATCGATGATCGATCGACGGGGTGCGGCATCCTGAACAACCGGTGACAATCCGTGACCGTACGAATCCAGAAGGTAGGGGTTTCCGCGATGGGACGACTGACGAGGCGGGCGTTCGCGGCGGCCGCGCTGTCGACGCTGGCGCTCGGCGCCGCACCGGCGCGGGGCCAGGGCCACGCCCGGGCCACCACCGAGATGCGGGGGATGTGGCTGGCCACCGTGGAGAACCGCGACTGGCCATCGGAGCCCGGGCTGAGCGCGGCGCGGCAGCGCTCGGAGCTGCTCGCCCACCTGGACGCGGCGGTCGGCCGGCGGCTGAACACGGTGATCTTCCAGGTCCGGCCGACGGCCGACGCGCTGTGGCCCTCACCGTACGAACCGTGGTCGCAGTACCTCACCGGGGTCCAGGGCAAGGACCCCGGCTGGGATCCGCTCGGCACGGCCGTCACCGAGGCCCACGCCCGGGGTCTGCAGCTGCACGCCTGGTTCAACCCGTTCCGTATCGCCAACCACACCGATCCGGGCCGGCTCGTGGCCGGGCATCCGGCCCGCAGGCATCCGGACTGGGTCGTGACCTACGGCGGCAGGCTCTATTACAACCCCGGGCTGCCCGAGGTGCGGACCTTCGTGGAGGACGCCATGCTCGACGCGGTCCGCCGCTACCCGCTCGACGCGGTCCACTTCGACGACTACTTCTACCCCTACCCCGTGGCCGGGGAGACCTTCGACGACGACGACGCCTACGACGCGTACGGCGGCGGCTTCCCGAGCCGCGCCGCCTGGCGCCGGCACAACATCGACACCCTGATCCGCGAGACGGGCTCCCGTACCCGGCAGATCCGCCCCACCACGCAGTTCGGTGTCAGCCCGTTCGGGGTATGGCGCAACGCGTCCACCGACCCGGCGGGCTCGGACACCCAGGGCGGTGTGCAGTCGTACGACGATCTCTACGCGGACACCCGGACGTGGGTGCGCCAGAACTGGATCGACTACATCGTGCCGCAGCTGTACTGGAACATCGGCCTGGCCGCCGCCGACTACGCCGTGCTCGTGATGTGGTGGGCCGGCGTCGCCAAGGGCACGGCGACGAAGCTGTACGCGGGGGAGGCGCTGTACAAGGTGGGGGACCCCGCCCAGTCCGCCGTCTGGCAGGACCCGGCGGAGCTGTCCCGCCATCTCACGCTCACGAAGAAGTACCCGCAGGTGCGCGGGCACGTCTTCTTCGCCGCGAAGGAGGTCGCCGCAGATCCGCTCGGGGCGATGACGCGGGTGGTCGCCGACCACTACGGGCAGCCGGCGAGTCCTCCCCGCTGACCTGCGGGCCCCGCGCCGACCTGCGGCGTCCGCGCGGCTACGGCATCTGGGGCATCTGGGGCATGCTGGTCGCCCGGTGACGGATCTCGGTGTCCGGGCCGGGCGAGCACACGCCCTCGTGGCCGTCGTCGAAGCGGACGCGGTAGGGCGGGTTGCCCTCCTGGCCCAGGACTTCGACGATCTCGCCGACCTTGTCGTGTTGACCGACCACCCTGCCGTGCTGGACAAGCTGGTCGCCCACGGTTGCGTGCATCGTGTGGGGCCTCCTCACCATGTGCGGGAGCGGCAGCACCGGCCACACCAGTGTGGGCAGCGACCGGGCCGACTGCAACCGGCCCGGGAGACCCGCCGAGACTCCGTGACGACCGGCCCGGGAAGCTCGCCGAAACTCCGTGGTGGGGGGCCCGCCCGCTCTGCCAGGATCCCGGCATGACCGACACCCCGCCGCTCGCCGACGGCTACGAGATCTCCACCGCCCCGGCCCGCCTCGACGTCGCCCGCGTGCACCACTGGCTGTCCACCGACGCCTACTGGGCGCTCGGCCGCGCGCGCGAGCAGCAGGAGAGCGCCATCGCCGGTTCGCTGAACTTCGGCGTCTACGGCACCGCGTCGGGCGAACAGGTCGCCTACGCCCGCGTCGTCACCGACCGGGCCACCTTCGCCTGGCTGTGCGACGTGTACGTCGACCGCTCGGCGCGCGGCAAGGGCATCGGTACGGCGCTGGTGGCCGCCGTACGCGAGCACCTGCGGCCGTACGGGCTGAAGCGGATCATGCTCGCCACGCACGACGCGCACGGCGTCTACGAGAAGATCGGTTTCCGGCCGCTGGACCGGCCGGACCAGTGGATGACGCTGAGCTTCGAGTGAGCCCCGGTCAGTCTCCGCGGGTGTAGTGCGTCGTCAGCACCAGGTCCTTGGCGGGGCCGCGCACCCGCCACACCGTCCGCCAGCGGCCGGCGTCGCGGACGGTGAACTCGCCCCGGTAGAGGTCGGCCGCGCACGGGTGGCCGGCGATGTACCGGCCGCTGCCGAGGTCCAGGTCGTGGAAGGGGCGGCCGTCGGCGAAGCGCACGTCGGCCGTGCCGGGGGTGGCGCCGGGCAGGAACCGCAGCGTGCGCTCGGCGGGGCGGGCGACGCCCTGCCAGGCGAACGTGCCGGACTCGACGTGCAGCAGCCCGCCGCCCTCCAGCGGTTGGAAGTCCGTGGTGCCGTCGAACCGGCCCTCGCAGCCGCTCGCCAGGTCGCGCACCGAACGTTCGACCTGCCAGTTCCCGGCCAGGTAGGCCAGTACGTCTGGAACCGGCCAGAACTCACCCATCACGCCGTTCTCCGTGGTTGCTGCACGACCCATTGACGCGTACGCGCCCCCTCCCTATCTTGCCGTTCGAAGTTCTGATCGCCGTCTGGTATTTCGAACAGCTCCCCTGGAGCAAGAGCCGCGGAGTATCCCTTGCCACGCACCCGCTTCAGACTCGGTCTCGGCGTCACCGCCCTGCTGGCGGCCTCGGCGCTGCTGCCGGTTCCCGCGCAGGCCGCCCCGGTCGCCGACTACACGATCACCGTCGACCCCACCGCGCGGGGCGCGGCGATCGACGACACGATGTACGGCGTCTTCTTCGAGGACATCAACCGTGCCGCCGACGGCGGCCTGTACGCCGAACTCGTGCAGAACCGGTCCTTCGAGTACTCCACCGCCGACAACCGCTCCTACACCCCGCTCACCGCCTGGACGGTCGACGGCAGCGCACAGACGCTGGACGACGACGGCCGCCTGAACGAGCGCAACCGCACCTACCTCTCCCTGGCCGCCGGCTCCTCGGTCACCAACGCCGGCTACAACACCGGCATCCGCGTCGAGGCCGGCAAGACGTACGACTTCTCGGTGTGGGCCCGCGCCGCGAGCGGCACCACCCTCACCGTCGGCCTCCAGGACGCCGCCGGCCCGCTGGCGAGCGCCCGCAAGGTCGCGGTCCGCGGCGGCTGGGCCAAGTACAGCGCCACCTTCACCGCGGGGCGCACCAGCAGCTACGGCCGCCTCACCGTCGCCACCCCGGCCGCCGCCGCGCTCGACATGGTCTCGCTCTTCCCCCGCGACACCTACCGGCACGAGCCCAACGGGCTGCGCAAGGACCTCGCCGAGAAGGTCGCGGCCCTGCACCCCGGTTTCGTCCGCTTCCCCGGCGGCTGCCTGGTCAACACCGGCTCCATGCAGGACTACAGCGAGGCCTCCGGCTGGCAGCGCACCCGCGCCTACCAGTGGAAGGACACCGTCGGACCGGTGGAGCAGCGGGCCACCAATGCCAACTTCTGGGGTTACAACCAGAGTTACGGCCTCGGCTACTACGAGTACTTCCGTTTCGCCGAGGACATCGGCGCGATGCCGCTGCCCGTCGTCCCCGCCCTGGTCACCGGCTGCGGTCAGAACAAGGCCGTCGTGGACGACGCGCTGCTCAAGCGGCACATCCAGGACACCCTCGACCTGATCGAGTTCGCCAACGGCCCGGCGACCTCCAAGTGGGGCAAGGTCCGCGCCGGGATGGGTCACCCCGAGCCCTTCCGTCTCACCCACATCGAGGTCGGCAACGAGGAGAACCTGCCGGACGAGTTCTTCGCCCGCTTCCAGCAGTTCCGCGCCGCGATCCAGACGGCGTACCCGGACGTGAAGGTCATCTCCAACTCCGGCCCGGACGACAGCGGCACCGTCTTCGACACCGCCTGGAAGCTGAACCGCGAGGGACACGTCGACCTGGTCGACGAGCACTACTACAACAGCCCGCAGTGGTTCCTGCAGAACAACGACCGCTACGACTCCTACGACCGCCAGGGGCCGAAGGTCTTCCTCGGCGAGTACGCCTCCCAGGGCAACGCCTGGCAGAACGCCCTGTCCGAGGCCGCGTACATGACCGGCCTGGAGCGGAACGCGGACGTCGTCAAGCTCGCCTCCTACGCGCCGCTGTTCGCCAACGAGGACGCCGTGCAGTGGCGGCCCGACCTGGTGTGGTTCAACAACCACGCCTCCTGGGGCTCGGCCAACTACGAGGTCCAGAAGCTGTTCATGAACAACACCGGCGACCGGGTCGTCCCGTCGAAGGCGTCCGGCACACCGAGTGTCAGCGGCCCGATCAGCGGTGCGATCGGCCTGTCGACGTGGGCGACCAGCGCGGCGTACGACGACGTGAAGGTCACCGCGGCCGACGGTACGGCGCTGTTCGGTGACGACTTCTCCGGTGACGCGTCGCGATGGACCCACACCGGCGGTGGCAGCTGGAGCGTCCAGGACGGCCAGTACGTCCAGACGGACGCGGCCGCCGAGAACACCATGGTCCAGGCAGGCGACCCCGCCTGGCACGACTACGACCTGCATGTGAAGGCCACCAAGAAGTCCGGCAAGGAGGGCTTCCTCGTCGCCTTCGGCGTGAAGGACACCGGCAACTACTACTGGTGGAACCTCGGCGGCTGGAACAACACCCAGTCCGCCGTGGAGCAGGCCACCGACGGCGGCAAGAGCACGCTGCTCACCAAGGCCGGGACGATCGAGACGGGCCGCGCCTACGACCTCGACGTCAAGGTGCGCGGCCGCCAGGTCACCCTCTTCCTGGACGGGCAGCAGTGGGGCGGCTTCACCGACGACAAGCCGGCCGAGCCCTTCCGCCAGGTGGTGACGCGGGACGCGGCCACCGGTGACCTGATCGTCAAGGTGGTCAACGCCCAGGACACGGCCGCCCGCACCGCGCTCGACCTGGGCGGGGCGAAGGTCGCCTCCCGGGCGACGGCGACGACCCTCGCGGCGGCGCCGGACGCGGTGAACAGCGAGACGAACACGCCGGTCACCCCGGTGACCTCGACGGTGACCGGGGTCGCCGCGAGGTTCACGTACACGTTCCCGGCGAACTCGGTCACCTTCCTGCGGATCAGGCGGAAGTAGCCGGGGGTTCCTGTGCGGGCTGCTGCCCGACCGGCAGCAGCCCGCGCTCGGCGAAGACTTTCTTCGCCACGAACGTGGCGTTCAGGGCGCGGGGGAAGCCACAGTACCCGGCGGCATGCAGCATCGCCTCGACGATCTGCTCGGGCGTGAGGCCGACGTTCAGCGCCGCGTTGACGTGCACCTCGAGCTGCGGCTCGCAGCCGCCGAGCGCGGTGAGCATGCCGAGGGTCACCAGCTGGCGGTCGCGCGGCACCAGCTGGGGCCGCTGGTAGATCTCTCCGAAGCCCCAGGCGACGATCTGGTGGCCGAGCTCGGGACTGATGTCGGCGAGCGAGTCGATGACCCGCTGCCCGGCCTCGCCGTCGACACTCCTGAGGACCTCGAGGCCCTGCGCGAAGCGCTCGTCACGGGTGGTGCTGTGCTGGTTGGTCATGACCAGAACCGTAGGAGTTCGAGCGCACTCCAACGCAAGGCCCGGCAGGCGGGCCACGATGAACCCTCCGGCCGGCCGGTGTCATGGCGGGCCGTGATCCGCCAGGATTGCATAAACGTGCAGCGATACGTATAGTCATGCCATCCACGAGGAGGATTCCATGGCAGTACGCGCGGCAGTCGCCGGAGCGAGCGGATACGCAGGTGGGGAGCTGCTGCGCCTGCTCCTGGCCCATCCCGGGGTCGAGATCGGTGCCCTCACCGGCAACTCCAACGCGGGCCAGAAGCTGGGCGCCCTGCAGCCGCACCTGCTGCCGCTGGCCGACCGCACCCTCGCCGAGACCGGCGCCGACACCCTCGCCGGCCATGACGTCGTCTTCCTCGCCCTGCCGCACGGCCAGTCCGCCGCCGTCGCCGAGCAGCTCGGCCCGGACGTACTCGTCGTCGACATGGGCGCCGACTTCCGGCTGAAGGACGCCGCCGACTGGGAGACGTTCTACGGCTCCGCTCACGCCGGCACCTGGCCCTACGGCCTTCCCGAACTTCCGGGCGCCCGCGCCGCGCTGGAGGGGTCCAAGCGCATCGCGGTCCCCGGTTGCTACCCCACCGCCGTCTCCCTCGCCCTCTTCCCGGCCTACGCCGCCCAGCTCGCCGAGCCCGAGGCCGTGATCGTCGCCGCCTCCGGCACCTCCGGCGCGGGCAAGGCGCCCAAGCCGCACCTGCTGGGCAGCGAGGTCATGGGCTCCATGACGCCGTACGGCGTCGGGGGCGGCCACCGGCACACGCCCGAGATGATCCAGAACCTCAGCGGCGTGGCGGGCGAGCGGATCTCCGTCTCCTTCACGCCGACCCTCGCGCCGATGCCCCGCGGCATCCTCGCCACGTGCAGCGCGAAGGCCCTCCCGGGCGTGACCGCCGAGTCCGTGCGCGCCGCGTACGCCAAGGCCTACGCCGACGAGCCCTTCGTGCACCTGCTGCCCGAGGGCCAGTGGCCCGCCACCGCGTCCGTCTACGGGTCGAACGCCGTGCAGGTGCAGGTCGCGTACGACGCGGCCGCCGGACGGATCGTCGCGATCAGCGCCATCGACAACCTGACCAAGGGCACCGCGGGCGGTGCCGTCCAGAGCATGAACATCGCCCTGGGTCTCCACGAGACCACGGGGCTGACGACGATCGGAGTTGCACCGTGAGCGACGCGCGTGCAGCCACCGGCCTGCAGACGACCACGATGCCCGCACCTCCGCGCTGCACGGGCGGAGAAGCGAACGAGGAGATCCAGTGAGTGTGACGGCAGCGAAGGGATTCACGGCGGCGGGCATCGCCGCCGGGATCAAGGAGAACGGCAACCCCGACCTGGCCCTCGTGGTCAACACCGGCCCCCGCCGCGCCGCCGCCGGCGTCTTCACCTCCAACCGCGTCAAGGCCGCCCCGGTCCTGTGGTCCGAGCAGGTCCTCAAGGGCGGGCAGCTGACCGCCGTCGTCCTCAACTCCGGCGGCGCCAACGCCTGCACCGGCCCCAAGGGCTTCCAGGACACCCACGCCACCGCCGAGAAGGCCGCGGAAGTCCTCGGCTGCGGCGCCGGCGAGGTGGCCGTCGGCTCCACCGGCCTCATCGGCCAACTGCTCCCCATGGACAAGGTCCTGGCCGGCGTCGAGACCGCCGCCGCCCAGCTCTCCGAGCACGGCGGTGAGAAGGCGGCCATCGCCATCAAGACCACCGACACCGTCCACAAGACGTCCGTCGTGACCAAGGACGGCTGGACGGTCGGCGGCATGGCCAAGGGCGCCGGCATGCTCGCCCCCGGCCTCGCCACCATGCTCGTCGTCCTCACCACCGACGCCGACCTCGACAGCGAGACCCTGGACAAGGCCCTGCGCGCCGCCACCAAGGTCACCTTCGACCGGGTCGACTCCGACGGCTGCATGTCCACCAACGACACCGTCCTGCTCCTCGCCTCCGGCGCCTGTGGCATCACCCCCGAGTACGCCGAGTTCGCCGAGGCCGTCCGCACCGTCTGCGACGACCTCGGGCGGCAGCTCATCGGCGACGCCGAGGGCGCCAGCAAGGACATCAAGGTCGAGGTGGTGGGCGCCGCGACCGAGGACGACGCCGTCGAGGTGGGCCGCTCCATCGCCCGCAACAACCTCCTCAAGTGCGCCATCCACGGTGAGGACCCCAACTGGGGCCGCGTCCTGTCCGCGATCGGCACCACGAAGGCCGCCTTCGAGCCGGACCGGCTGGGCGTCGCCATCAACGGCGTCTGGGTGTGCAAGAACGGCTCCGTCGGCGAGGACCGCGAGAAGGTCGACATGCGCTACCGCGAGGTGCACATCGTCGCCGACCTCGCCGCCGGCTCCGAGACCGCGACGATCTGGACCAACGACCTCACCGCCGACTACGTCCACGAGAACAGCGCCTACTCGTCATGACATCCACCCGGAAGCACACCGCGCTGCCCAAGGCACAGATCCTCATCGAGGCGCTGCCCTGGCTGACCCGGCACAACGGCAAGACCGTCGTCATCAAGTTCGGCGGCAACGCCATGGTCGACGAGGAGCTGAAGGCCGCCTTCGCCCAGGACGTGGTCTTCCTCCACCACGCCGGCCTCAAGCCGGTCGTCGTGCACGGCGGCGGCCCGCAGATCAGCGCCGCCCTCGACCGGCACGGCATCGTGAGCGAGTTCAAGGCCGGCCTGCGCGTCACCACCGAGGACGCCATGGACGTCGTACGGATGGTGCTGGCCGGGCAGGTGCAGCGCGAGCTGGTCGGACTGCTCAACCAGCACGGCCCGCTCGCCGTCGGCCTGACCGGCGAGGACGCGCACACCATCACCGCCACCAAGCACACCCCCGAGATCGACGGCGAACTGGTCGACATCGGCCGCGTCGGCGAGATCACCGGCATCGACACCGGTGCGATCGAGGCGCTGCTCGCCGACGGCCGCATCCCGGTCGTCTCGTCGATCGCCCGCTCCCAGGACGACGGACATGTCTACAACGTCAATGCTGATACGGCGGCTGCGGCACTCGCTGCGGCACTGGGCGCCGAAACCCTCATGGTCCTCACCGACGTCGAGGGTCTCTACGAGGACTGGCCGAACTCCGACGAGGTGATCAGCCGTCTCACCGCTTCCCAACTGGAGAAACTGCTGCCGGAGTTGAGCTCCGGCATGGTCCCGAAGATGGAGGGCTGCCTGCACGCCGTGCGCAACGGCGTGACGACCGCCCGCGTCATCGACGGCCGCGTCCAGCACTCGATCCTGCTGGAGATCTTCACGGACGAGGGCATCGGCACCATGGTCGTGCCCGACCAGGACACCGATCAGGACACCGAGGGGGAGTCATGAGCAACCAGGAGATGACCGCGCGGTGGCAGGGCGCGCTCATGAACAACTACGGCACCCCGCGGCTGCCCCTCGTGCGCGGTGAGGGCATGAAGGTCTGGGACGCGGACGGCACCGGCTACCTGGACTTCGTCGGCGGCATCGCGACCAACGCCCTCGGCCACGCCCACCCCGCGATCGTCGAGGCCGTCAGCCGGCAGATCGGCTCCCTCGGCCACATCTCCAACTTCTTCATGGCCGAGCCCACGCTCGCGCTGGCCGAACGGCTGCTGACGCTCTTCGGCCGCGACGGCCGGGTCTTCTTCTGCAACTCGGGCGCCGAGGCCAACGAGGCCGCCTTCAAGATCGGCCGGCTGACCGGGCGCACGCACATCGTCGCCACCGACGGCGGGTTCCACGGCCGCACCATGGGCGCGCTGGCCCTCACCGGCCAGCCCGCCAAGCAGGACCCCTTCCGGCCGCTGCCCGGGGACGTCACCCACGTGCCGTTCGGCGACGCGCAGGCGCTCGCGGCGGCGGTCACCGAGGAGACGGCCCTCGTCGTCATCGAGCCCATCCAGGGCGAGAACGGCGTCGTCGTGCCGCCCGCCGGCTATCTGAAGGCGGCCCGCGCGATCACCGCGGCCACGGGCGCGCTGCTCGTCCTCGACGAGGTGCAGACCGGCGTCGGCCGCACCGGGCACTGGTTCGCCTACCAGGCCCACGAAGGCGTCCTGCCCGACGTCGTCACTCTCGCCAAGCAGCTCGGCGGCGGCCTGCCGCTGGGCGCGACCGTCGCCTTCGGACGGGCCGCGGAGCTGCTCCAGCCCGGCCAGCACGGCACGACCTTCGGCGGCAACCCCGTCGCCTGCGCCGCCGGCCTCGCCGTCCTCGACACCATCGCGAACGAGGGTCTGCTGGAGAACGTGAAGCGCCAGGGCGAGAAGCTGCGCACCAAAATCGAGGCCCTCGGCCACCCCTTGATCAGTCATGTCCGGGGAGCGGGACTTCTCCTGGGTATCGTGCTCACCGGGCCGCACGCGCAGCAGGTGCAGCAGGCGGCCCAGGAGGCCGGGTTCCTGGTGAACGCGCCCGCCGCCGACGTCATACGGCTGATGCCCGCGCTGAACCTGGGCGACGACGAGGTGGACGCGTTCCTCGGGGCGCTGCCCGGCATCCTGGCGCAGGTCGACGGGGACGGACGATCCGGAGAATGAGACGACGATGAGTCAGGCGCAGGAGTTCGAGAACGGCACCGCGGGGCCTGCCGTGCCGCAGACCCGCACCGCCCGCCACCGCCGGATCGTGGACATCCTCAACCGGCAACCGGTGCGGTCGCAGAGCCAGTTGGCGAAGCTCCTCGCCGACGACGGACTGAGCGTCACCCAGGCGACGCTCTCCCGGGACCTCGACGAGCTGAACGCGGTGAAGATCCGCAACACCGACGGCGACCTGATCTACGCGGTGCCCAGCGAGGGGGGCTTCCGGACCCCCCGGGCGCCCCTGGGGGAGTCCGCCAAGGAGGAGCGGATGCGGAGGCTGTCGCAGGAGCTGCTGATCTCCGCGGAGGCCTCCGCGAATCTCGTGGTCCTGCGCACCCCTCCGGGGGCCGCGCAGTTCCTGGCCTCGGCCATCGACCAGGCGGAACTGCACGACATCCTCGGGACGATCGCCGGGGACGACACGCTGTTGCTGATCAGCCGGGAGCCCACCGGTGGGCAGGCTCTCGCCGATCATCTGCTGCGGCTGGCCCAGAACGGGCACTGAGAGGGGCGGTGCCCGTGTGACGCCGGGCGCGGGTCGTGGGCGGTTGCTCGCGCAGTTCCCCGCGCCCCCGCGCAGCTCCGCTCATCCGAGTCGAGAAGCCAGACCTCCGGTGCACCTGACCTCGTCGCCCGACGTGATCAGCAGCGCCTCCACCCCCGGCAGGGACTCCAGCCAGGGCAGGGCCGTCCTCGAGCCCATCGCGAAGGCCGCCGTCGCCCAGCAGTCCGCCCAGGTCAGCGACGGCGCCGTCACCGTCACCGCCACCAGGTCCGTGACCGCCGGGCGGCCCGTGCGGGGGTCGACGATGTGGGTGCCGCGTTCCGCCGTGCCGGAGGTGGCGACCGCCAGTTCGTCGGTGCCGGTCGCGGAGATCACCGCGGCCAGGCCGCCGGGGCGCAGCGGGTCCGCGATGCCGACCCGCCAGGGGCGATCGTGGCCGGGCGAGCCGTACATCTGCACGTCCCCGCCGCCGTTCACGCTCACCCCGCTCGCCCCGGCCTGCGCCAGCACCCGGGCCGCGCGTTCGGCCGCCCAGCCCTTGACGATGCCGGTCGGGTCCAGGCGGCCCCCATAACGCGGGCTGAACCAGCCGTCGCTGACCAGCTCCGCCTGCGCCGCGAGCTCCAGCACCTCGGCGACCTCGGGGTCGCAGGCGTCGACGGTCAGCTCGTCGCGGGCCAGCCGGGAGAGCTGGCTGTCCACGCGGTAGGTGCTGAACACCTCGTCGGCCCGGTGCAGTCCGGCGACGGCCTCCTCGAGCGCGGCCCGCACGGCCTCGTGGTCCCCGCCGCGGACGTCGAAGGAGAAGACCGTCCCCATGACCTCCTCCGTCCGGCGTTCCGCGGCGGGAGTCGTTGCGTCCATTCCTTCAGCCACCTGCCTTGTCCAATGCCGACTGGAGTGACTGCCTGTACCCGGTGCTGGTGTAGGTCGCCCCGGAGACCGCGTCGATGTCCGCGCTGCCGGCCGCGACCGCCTCCCGGTTGAGCCGCGGCACCGCCATCGCCGTCTTCTGGTCGCTGAGGCCGCCCTTGGGCGCCTGGACGGCCTCCGCCCCGGTGACGCGGCCACCGCTCACCGTGATGCGGACCTGCACGGGACCGTACTGGGTCTTCGCCGTCTCGCCGGTGACGGTCCGCGTCCCGGAGCCGGCGGCCCCGCCCCGCGCCCCGGAGCCGGCGGCCCCGCCCTTGCCGAGCTTGTCCAGGGCCGACTGGAGCGACTGCTTGTACCCGGCGCTCGTGTACGTCGCACCGGAGACCGCGTCGATGTCCGCACCGCCGGCCGCCACCGCCTCCCGGTTGAGCCGCGGCACCGCCATCGCCGTGACCTGGTCGCTGTGGCCGCCCTTGGGCGCCTGCACCGCCTCGGCCCCGGTGATCCGGCCGCCGGCCACGGTCAGGCGCACCTGCACGGCCCCGTACTGGGTGCGGGCCACGTCCCCGGTGACCGTGCCCTCCGCGGTGCCGCCCTGCGCGGACTGCCGCGCCGCGGCCGGCGGCGGGGCGACCGCGCCGGCCTGCGCGGACGCCGGGTCGGAGGCGGGTTTGAGGGTCAGCAGCAGGACGACACCGGACACGGTGGCCGCCGTCGCCAGCACGGTCCGCCGGACGGGGTGGTTCTTCCTCATCTGTGTGCAGCTCCCGCTCACATCTCGAACGACTCGTGGTGGATACGACGGGCGGGCACGCCGGCGCCCCGCAGCGCCTCGTAGACGGACTGCGCGAACCCGGGCGGCCCGCACAGGAAGACGTCGTGGCGGTCGACGTCCGGGATCTTGCGTTGCAGCGACTCGGGCGAGATGTCGGGGCGTTCGCCGTCGGGGCTGTTCACGGCGTACATCAGCCGTGCCCCGCGCTCGTCGGCGATCGCCGCCAGCTCGTCCCACAGGGCCAGGTCCTGCGTGCTGTTGGCCCGGTACAGCAGCGTGAGGTCGCCTGCCGCGCCGGGCAGCGTCTCGAACAGGGCCCGCATCGGCGTGATGCCGACACCGCCCGCCACCAGCAGCACCTTGCCCCGGCTGCGCCGCTGCGCGGTCAGCGCGCCGTAGGGGCCCTCCGCCCACACCCGGGTGCCCGGCGTCAGCTCGCGCAGCCGGGAGCTGTGGTCGCCGATCGCCTTCACGGTGATCCGCAGCATGCCGGGACGCGGCGCCGCCGACAGCGAGTACGGGTGCGAACTGAACCGCATCCCCGGCGCAAGGAACCGCCAGCGGAAGAACTGCCCGGCCTCCGCACCGATCCGGTGCAGCTTGGTGCCGCTGATGAGGACCGACACGATGCCCGGTGTCTCCTCGATCACCGCCTCGACCCGCATGCGGTGGCGCAGGTTGAGCCGGACCGGGGTGAGGACGCGGTACCAGAGCACCAGCGCGGTGACCGTGCCGTACAGCCCGTACCAGAAGGTCTTCGCGGCGGGTTCCACCGCGAAGTCGTTGCCGTCGCTGATCTGGTGCCAGAACGTCAGGAACACCGCCGCGTACGTCAGCAGATGGACGTGGTACCAGGTGTCGTAGCCCAGCCTGCGGCGCACGCCGCCGGCCGACACCAGTCCGATGAGCAGCAGCAGGCCGGTGCCGATCGCCGCCTTGCCCAGGTCGGGCAGCTGGGTGACCGAGTCGACCGTCTGCCGGGCGATGTCCGTGACCGGCCTGCCGGCCTGGAGGGTGTAGCCCCACATGGTCAGGACGATGTGGGCGAGCACCAGACTGATCGTGTAGCGGCCGCTCATCGCGTGCCAGCGGGCCACCCGGTCGGAGCCCACCCGACGCTCCAGCGCGGGCACCCGAGCCATCTGCAGCACCACCAGCGCCATCAGATAGCCCGCGAGCAGGCCGGTGATCCGGCCCGCGCCGAGGATCCTTCCGGTGTCGTCCGCGATGGACGGCGTGTTGCGCCACCACAGCCACAGCACACCCGCCGCGCCGGCACCCACGGCGAGCAGCAGTGCGGCGGCGGGGGAGCGGCGGGGGCGGATGCGGCGCATCGTCTGGCGGCGGGCGGCACGGCCGCCGGCGAGCGTGGTGCTCACGGTTCCTCCGGGGGGACGGGACCCTTGGCCCACACATACGCGCCGTCCCGCGGGAGCGTTCAGAGGCCGGCCGAGTCCAGCGCGGACTGCAGCGACTGCTTGTAGCCGTCACTGGTGTAGGTGGCGCCGGAGACGGAGTCGATCTGCGCGCTCTGCGCGTTCAGCGCCTCACGCCGCAGCTGGGGGATGGCGTAGGCGTTGATCTCCTGGTCGCGGGGGTTCTCCGACGGGTAGACGACCGCGGTGACCTCGGTGAGTCTGCCGCCGGTGACGGTGACGCGCACCTGGACGGGGCCCCAGCGGGTGTCGACCGACTCGCCGGTGGCGGTCCTGGTGCCCGTCGTGCCGGTGGCACCGGGCGCCGCGGACGAACTCGCGGCGGTCCTCGGCGAGTTGGCGGTCGCGAGCGCCGGAGCGGCGTGCGGCTTCAGCGATAGCAGCAGCACCATCCCGGAGACGGTGGCGGCGCCGGCCAGCACGATCCGGCGCAGCGGGCGGTTCTTCCTCAGTGCGTGCACGACTCAGGCCTCACAGCTCGAACGACTCGTGGTGGATGCGCCGGTCCGGCACTCCGGCGGCGCGCAACTGCTCGTACACGTGACGGGCGAAGCCGTGCGGGCCGCACAGATAGACGTCGTACGCGGCGAGGTCCCCGAACGCCGTCCGCAGCGCGGCCGCCGACAGGTCGGGGCGTTCGCCGTGCGGGCCGTTGAGGGCGTACCGCAGATGGGCCCCACGCCAGCGGGCGAGTGCCTCCAGCTCCCCGCCGAGTGCCAGGTCCTCCGCCCGGCGCGCCCGGTACAGCAGCGTCACCTCGCCCGGCAGTGTCTCGAACAGCGCGCGCAGGGGGGTGATGCCCACACCGCCCGCGATCAGCAGCGACTTCGCCGCCGTGCGCCGGTCGGCGGTGAGCGAGCCGTACGGTCCCTCCGCCCAGACCCGGGTGCCCGGCCGCAGTACCGCCACGGCGGCGCTGTGCCCGCCGAGCGCCTTGACCGTGATCCGCATCCGGTCCGCACGCGGCGGCGCCGACAAGGAGTACGGCGTCGACGTCCACGCCAGCCCCGGCGCGAGGAATCGCCACCGGAAGAACTGCCCGGGCCGCGCCGCCAGTTCGTCCAGCCGCCGCCCGCGCACGACGACCGAGTACACACCTGGCGCCTCGGGGTGCACGGACTCCACGCGCAGCCGGTGCCGGGAGTTGAGCCGCCACGGGGTCAGCAGGCGGAACCACACCACGAGCGCGGCGGCCCCCAGGTAGAGCGCGTACCAGAAGGCGGTGGCGACCGGCTTGCCGTTGAAGTCGTTGCCGAGGGTCAGCTGGTGGCCGAAGGCGAGGAAGACGGCGGCGTAGGTGAGCAGGTGGACGTAGTACCAGAACTCGTAGCCGGTGCGGCGGCGCACCGCGCGCGCCGAGGTGACGCCGACCGCGAGGAGGATCACCGTGCCTGCGGTGGCCTTCAGCATGTCCGGATAGTCCAGGACCACCGTCAGCGTCTCGTGCAGCAGGGAGGCGTGGTCCTGCGCGGCGTACCCGGTCAGGATCAGCGCGATGTGCGCGAGCAGCAGGCAGATCGTGTACCGGCCGGCCATGGCGTGCCAGCGGGCCACCCGGTCCGAGCCGATCCGCCGCTCCAGCAGCGGCACCCGCGCCATCAGCGCGACGAGCACCGCGCACGCGTACCCGCACAGCAGCCCCGCGATCCGCCCGGCTCCGGTCAGCCATCCCGCCGTCCCCACCACGGACGCGGTGTCCGACCACCACAGCGCGATCACCGCCGCGGCCCCCGCCCATATCGCGGCCAGCACGCCGGCCGCGGGGGAGGGCCGGGCGGGCGGCGCCACGGGTGGGGCGGCCCGCCGCTCGTCCACCGTCTGCATCAGTCGTGTCCTTTCGTCTGTCCGGAACGCAACTGTGCGGGGCGAACCTCTGAGGACCCTCTGAAACGGAGGTCTCAGCGCGGACTCAAAGGAAACTCAGAGCCTGCGCCGACGTCCGCCGCCCGCGCGAGGGGCGATCCTGGAGACAGCCATGAACACCACCACCCGCTCCGGCCGCCCCGCGCTCACCCGCCCCGACGGCACACCCCTGCGCGTCCTCGTCGTCGACGACGACCCCGACCTCGCCGAGGTCCTCTCCGGCGCCCTGCGCTACGAGGGCTGGCGGATCGGTACGGCAGGCGACGGAGCGTCGGCGCTCACCGCCGCCCGCGAGCTGCTGCCCGACGCGGTCGTCCTGGACGTGATGCTGCCGGACACCGACGGCTTCGCCGTGCTGCGCGGTCTGCGCGCGGTGCGGCCGGACGTGTGCGTGCTGTTCCTCACCGCGCGCGACGCCGTGGAGGACCGCATCGCCGGCATCACCGCGGGCGGCGACGACTACGTCACCAAGCCGTTCAGCCTGGAGGAGGTCGTCGCCCGGCTGTGCGGCCTGCTGCGCCGCGCCGGCATGGCCCGCCAGAGCGAGGAGGGCCCCCAGCTGGTCGTCGGGGACCTGGTCATGGACGAGGAGGCCCGCGAGGTCACCCGCGCCGGGGAGCTGATCGAGCTGTCCCCGACGGAGTTCGAGCTGCTGCGCTTCCTCATGCGCAACCCGCGCCGGGTCCTCAGCAAGACACAGATCCTGGACCGCGTCTGGTCGTACGACTTCGGGGGCCGCGCCCATGTCGTCGAGCTGTACATCTCCTACCTGCGCAAAAAGGTCGACGCCGGCCGTGAGCCGATGATCCACACCGTGCGCGGCGCCGGTTACGTGCTCAAGCCGGTGACACCGTGACGCCGCGCCTGCCCCGGCCGCGGTGGATCCGCCTGCCGTGGCCGCGGACGCTGCGGGCCCGCCTGACCGCCGGTCTGGTGGTGCTGCTGGCGATCAGCTGCGCCGCGGTCGGGGTGGCCGCCGTCGTCGAACTGGACGGGTTCCTCACCCACCGCCTCGACCAGCAGCTCACCGACGTCGGCAGCCGTTTCCCGGCGAGCCTGGAGCACCCCGGCCAGAAGCCGGACGATCATGACGGCGACGAGCGCGGCGACACCCGCCGCCAGGCCACCGGCACCTTCGGCGCCCGCCTCGTGAACGGCACGGTCACCAACGCGGCGGTGGTCCGCTCCGGTGATGCGGCGACCGATCCGGGCGTGAACCTCTCGCCCCGGGACGAGCGCACCCTGGCCGCCGTCCCGGCCGACGGCCGCGGCCACAGCGTCCACCTGTCCGCACTGGACGACTACCGGGTCATGGCGGGCCGCGGCAGGGACGGCGACCTGCTGATCACCGGGCTGCCGCTGGAACCCGTCGAGGCCGCCGTGCACCGGCTGGAGGCGGTCGCCGCGATCGTCTTCGGCATCGCGCTCGCCGTGACCGGCGTGGCCGGGGCGCTGTGGGTGCGCTGGTCGCTGCGGCCGCTCAGCCGGGTCGCGGCAACCGCGACCCGGGTCAGCGAGCTGCCCCTGGCCAGCGGGGAGGTGGCGCTGCCGCCCAGGGCACCGGAGTCCGACCCGCGCGGCGAGGTGGGGCGGGTCGCCGCCGCCTTCAACCGCATGCTCGGCCACGTCGAGGACGCGCTGACGAAACGGCACGCCGGCGAGGAGCGGCTGCGCCGCTTCGCCGCCGACGCCAGCCACGAGCTGCGCACCCCCGTCGCCTCGGTGCGCGGGCACGCCGAGCTGGCGCTGCTGCACCCCGGACCGGTGCCGCCCGAGATCAGCCGTGCACTGGAGCGCATCGCCGCCGAGTCCTCCCGGATGGGCGAGATGGTCGACGAGATGCTGCTGCTGGCCCGCCTGGACGCGGGCCGCCCACTGGAGAGCCGCCCCGTCGACCTCACCCGCCTGGTGCTGGACGCGGTCACCGACGCCCGCGCCGCCGGTCCCGGCCACCGCTGGACGCTGGACCTGCCGGAGGAGCCGGTGACGGTCACCGGCGACGCCCACCGGCTGCACCAGGTGCTGGCCAACCTGCTGGCCAACGCCCGGGGCCACACACCCCCCGGTACGAAGGTCACGGTGTCCCTGACGTCCGACGGCCCGGACGCGGTCCTCACGGTCCACGACGACGGCCCCGGCATCCCCGCCGACCTCCAGCCGGACGTCTTCGAACGCTTCACCCGAGCCGACCACCGCCGCACCCGCACCCCCGGCGGCGGCGCGGGCCTGGGCCTGTCGATCGTCTCGGCGGTGACGAAGGCACACGGGGGGAGCGTGGAGGTGGAGAGCCGGGCGGGCTCCACGGTGTTCCGGGTGCGGATACCGGCGTAGAGGGGCGCGGGGAACCGCGCACAGCAATCTCAGTAACGGGTCACAGCCGTAACTCCGGCCACTGTGCCCACAGCAATGTGCGGCTCACGACTCGGCACAGCCCACCGCAGAATCCGCCGCATCGCCCCCTCCGGCACCGACACACACCCCGCCGTGGCCCCACGCCCGGTGACGTGTAGAAAAATGCCGGCGCCGCGACCGCGCACCGGCGCCCGATAGTTGAACCCGACGACCAGCGCGTAGGCGTACTGCGTCCGGTAGGACACCAGATGCTCGGCCTCCGCGGCCCGGCAGTCGGACGCCAGCGGCTCGCTCCACCGGTTGTAGGCACGGGAGTCGTTGTCCTGACACCACCAGGAGTCCTGCCGAACCGGCCGGTACGGCATCCGCGTACCGCCCGGCGCCGCCTTGACGCCGAAGGCGAACGGCAGCTCGTACAGCCCCGTCGGCGTCGTGTTCGTCCCCTGCCGCCGTGCCACGCCCTCCACCAGCCCGTTCGCCCCGAACCGGGCCGGCGCGGAGCCCGCCCGCACCCACCGCCCGCGGCGCAGGTCCCACCAGCTGACGGTGCCCGTGGTCGAGGCTGTGCTCGGCGCACGGGCGACGATCAGCTGCGTGCCGCCGCCGGTGTCGCGCATCCGCTCGGGCAGCGGGGCCTCGCCGCCGGGCGCGGCACCGAGGACGGGCAGGGTCGCGCAGGCGAGGGCGGTGGCGACGACACGGGAGCGCATGGCTCAGACGGTAGACGGGGGCAGCGGCAGCGGCAGCCCGGGTAGGCCGTCCAGGCTGGTCGCGATGTGCTCCTTCTTGGTGAAGTACGCGCTGAGCGAGGCGTCGTCCTCGCGGGCGAACCGCTTGCCGTGCAGATCGCGGTCGGCGTCGTACGTCATGAACGGCACCGCGTAGCCACAGCTGTCGCGGACGAGTTCGGCGTGCACGACGATGATCGCGCGCAGCCCGTGCAGGGTCTGGTCGATGTCCGGGAAGTGGGCGAGCAGCTCCGGGAAGCGGGTGTCGTCGCGGAAGACGGGCTCGCCGCGGCCGTGCACCCGCACGATGTTGGGCGGGCCCTGGAAGGCGCACCACATCAGCGTGATCCGTCCGTTCTCCCGCAGATGGGCGACGGTCTCGGCGGTGGATCCGGCGAAGTCCAGGTACGCCACGGTGTGCTCGTCGAGCACCGCGAAGGAACCCCTCAGGCCCTTGGGGGAGAGGTTGACGGTGCCGTCGCCCGCAAGGGGGGCGGTTGCCGTGAAGAACAGGGGCTGCTCCTCGATGAACCTGCGGAGCCTGCCGTCGATGCGCTCATAGGTCTTTCCCATGGCTAACGATTATCGAGCAAAAACGTTTGACTGTCTAATGAATTCCCGGCTCCGCTTCGAGCTTCACGAGCGGGCGGATTGACGAACCATGCAGAGTTCTGCATACTCATGCATGTCAGCGAATGCACTGTGAGGAGAAACCCGTGACCGAGCGCGTCGTACTCGCCTACTCAGGCGGTCTGGACACCTCCGTCGCCATCGGCTGGATCGCCGAGGAGACGGGCGCCGAGGTCATCGCCGTTGCGGTCGACGTCGGCCAGGGCGGCGAGGACCTGGACGTCATCCGCAAGCGCGCGCTCGCCTGCGGTGCCGTCGAGGCCGAGGTCGCCGACGCCAGGGACGAGTTCGCCGACGAGTACTGCCTCCCGGCGATCAAGGCCAACGCCCTCTACATGGACCGCTACCCGCTGGTCTCCGCCCTCTCCCGGCCGACGATCGTCAAGCACCTCGTCGCCGCCGCCCACAAGCACGGCGCCACCACGGTCGCCCACGGCTGCACCGGCAAGGGCAACGACCAGGTCCGCTTCGAGGCCGGCATCGTCGCCCTCGCCCCCGACCTGAAGTGCATCGCCCCGGTCCGGGACTACGCGATGACCCGGGACAAGGCCATCGCGTTCTGCGAGGAGAAGAACCTCCCGATCGCGACCACCAAGAAGTCCCCGTACTCCATCGACCAGAACGTCTTCGGCCGCGCCGTCGAGACCGGATTCCTCGAGGACATCTGGAACGCCCCGATCGAGGACATCTACGAGTACACGCAGAACCCGGCCGTCGCCCGCGAGGCCGACGAGGTGATCATCTCCTTCAAGGAGGGCGTCCCGGTCGCCATCGACGGCAAGCCCGTCACCGTCCTGCAGGCCATCCAGCAGCTCAACGAGCGCGCCGGCGCCCAGGGCATCGGCCGGATCGACATGGTCGAGGACCGTCTCGTCGGCATCAAGTCCCGCGAGGTCTACGAGGCTCCCGGCGCGATCGCCCTGATCACCGCCCACCAGGAGCTGGAGAACGTCACCGTCGAGCGCGAGCTGGCCCGCTACAAGCGCCAGGTCGA
This sequence comes from Streptomyces sp. NPDC014006, assembly GCF_043088925.1. Lineage (NCBI taxonomy): Bacteria > Bacillati > Actinomycetota > Actinomycetes > Kitasatosporales > Streptomycetaceae > Streptomyces > Streptomyces sp. NPDC014006. The sequence continues at coordinate 91,449 of NZ_JBICAJ010000013.1, forward strand.
GCAGCGCTGGGGCGAGCTGGTCTACGACGGCCAGTGGTTCTCCCCGCTCAAGCGCGCCCTGGACGGCTTCATCAACGAGGCCAACCAGCACGTCACCGGCGACATCCGGATGACCCTGCACGGCGGGCGCGCGGTGGTCACCGGCCGGCGCTCGGCGGAGTCGCTCTACGACTTCAACCTCGCCACCTACGACACGGGCGACACGTTCGACCAGTCCGCGGCCAAGGGCTTCATCGACATCTACAGCCTGTCGTCGAAGATCGCCGCCAAGCGGGACCTGGCGTAACACGCACGGGTCACCTCACCCGCGACAGCCTGACAGCCGCCTCCCCGCCTGGAAACGTGGGGAGGCGGTGGCACATCACGAGCCCGATCAAGAGCTTTTCCCAGCTTGAGGAGCAACGCAGTGAGCAGCAACAGCGGTGACGTACGGCTCTGGGGCGGCCGTTTCGCCGACGGTCCCGCCGAGGCCCTCGCGAAGCTGTCCGCATCCGTCCACTTCGACTGGCGGCTCGCGCCGTACGACATCGCCGGGTCCCGTGCCCACGCGCGCGTGCTGCACAAGGCGGGGCTCCTCACCGAGGACGAGCTGACCCGGATGATCGCCGGGCTCGACCGGCTCGAGGCCGACGTGGCCGCCGGCACCTTCGTCGGCACCATCGCCGACGAGGACGTGCACACCGCCCTGGAGCGCGGCCTGCTGGAGCGGCTCGGCCCCGACCTCGGCGGCAAGCTGCGCGCCGGCCGGTCCCGCAACGACCAGGTGGCGACCCTCTTCCGGATGTACCTGCGGGACCACGCCCGGATCATCGGCGGCCTGATCGCCGAGCTGCAGGAGGCGCTGATCGGCCTCGCCGAGGCCCACCCGGACGTGGCCATGCCCGGCCGCACCCACCTCCAGCACGCCCAGCCGGTGCTCTTCGCCCACCACGTCCTCGCACATGTGCAGTCCCTGTCCCGGGACGCCGAGCGGCTGCGCCAGTGGGACGGGCGCACGGCCGTCTCGCCGTACGGCTCGGGCGCCCTGGCCGGCTCCTCCCTGGGCCTGGACCCGGAGGCGGTGGCGAAGGACCTCGGCTTCGAACACGGCAGCGTCGGCAACTCCATCGACGGCACGGCCTCCCGGGACTTCGTCGCCGAGTTCGCCTTCATCACCGCGATGATCGGGGTCAACCTCTCCCGGATCGCCGAGGAGATCATCATCTGGAACACGAAGGAGTTCTCCTTTGTGACCCTGCACGACGCGTTCTCCACCGGCTCCTCGATCATGCCGCAGAAGAAGAACCCGGACATCGCCGAGCTGGCGCGCGGCAAGTCCGGCCGCCTGATCGGCAACCTGACCGGCCTGATGGCCACCCTGAAGGCCCTCCCTCTCGCGTACAACCGGGACCTGCAGGAGGACAAGGAGCCCGTCTTCGACTCCTGCGACCAGCTGGAGGTGCTGCTCCCGGCCTTCACCGGCATGATCGCCACCCTCACGGTCAACCGCGAGCGCATGGAGGAACTTGCCCCGGCCGGCTTCTCCCTGGCCACCGACATCGCCGAGTGGCTGGTCAAGCAGGGCGTACCCTTCCGGGTCGCGCACGAGGTCGCCGGTGAGTGCGTGAAGGTCGCCGAGGCCGACGGCAAGGAACTGGACGAGCTCACGGACGAGCAGTTCGCGAAGATCTCCGCCCACCTCACCCCCGAGGTGCGCTCCGTCCTCAACGTCCCCGGCGCCCTCGCCTCCCGCAACGGCCGCGGCGGTACGGCGCCCAGCGCGGTCGCCGTCCAGCTGGCCGAGGTCAAGGCGGACGTGGCGGCGCAGCAGGAGTGGGCGAACGCCAAGCGGAACGGCTGACGGCCCGTCCCGCCGGCCCCGCGTCGACGCGCGGAGGCGGGCGGGACACGCTGCGCGCGGAGCGGGCAGGAAACGCGGCGCGCGTGGGGATCAGGGCCCGTTGTGCGCGAAGGGCGCCCACACCGTCGGGTCGTGGAGGTGCTCTTCGCGTAGCTCCGCGACCGCCAGATGCAGGGCCGCGGCGCTGTCGGAGGCGTTCGCGCCCCGGGCGAGAAGGTGCCGGTAGAAGGCCGAGGCGACACGGGGAGCGGCCTGGTCGTGGATGGACCACAGCGTGGCCACCACGTGCCGGTAGCCCGCCATGCGCAGTGCTGCCGCGGTGTGGATGGCCTCGTCCGGCAGCAGACTGCTGCCCACATGCGTCAGACAGGCGGACAGGAACGCCAGTTCCGCCTCGTCGAGGCGGAGGTTCGCGAAGTCGAGGACGTTCATGTCACCGTCGCGCAGGCACAGGCCGGACATGGCGGGTGCCGTCATGTCGAGCCTGCCGTGGCACGCGAAGTGGCTCCACACGTAGGACGGGAGGTGGCCGCGGACCGCCTCCACGGTGCACTCGTCCTCGGCCAGCACCTTCAGCCGTCGGCCGGAGAAGCACTCCCTCAGCGCCTCGAGTTCCACGTCGACGCCGGGCAGTGGGCTGTGGCCGCGGCCGGTGTCCGTCAGCGCGACCACCAGCAGCCCCTCAGCGGCGTTCCGGGGAGCCTGCCGGGCCACGACGAGCGAGTGCAGGGTGGTGGTGTAGGACGACACCACCTGGTACGGCACTCCGACCGGGGCCCGGGTGTCCGCGTCGGCGCGCGGATAGCGACCGGCCGCGTGCAGCGGCAGCACCGCCAGTGACGCCGTGGGGCACCACCACACACGCGCCGGCATGTCCTCGCCGGCGGGAGCGAGCCGGGCGAGAACCGGCTCGGCGATGTGCTCCCACAACCATGCGAGGGTGCCGTGCACGGTGTGCCGCGCGCGTTCCTTCTGCAAAGCGGTGGCGCCCGGCTGCTCGGCCTGCGTGAGGTGGGCGACGTAGGTGTTGGCCACGCGGTCCATCTCGGGAACGGTCACGCCGGGCAGGGGAACGACCTCGGGCCGTCCGCTCGGCCGGACGATGAGCGCGTCGCAGCGGATCGTGCTGATGTTCACGATGACGACCGGCCCCGCCGCGGCCGCCCGCGCGAGCGTGTCGAACGGGGGTGGCATCAGGAACGTCTCGAACCGGGGAAGGGCCCGTACCTTGTCGAGCAGTCCGCTCCACTGCCGGGCCAGTTCGAGGCGGGTTTCCGGATCGAGGTCCACGGTGGTGTGGATCCGGCTGCGGATCCGCTCCAGCTCCTCGGCCAGCGCCGGTTCGCGCGCGGAGAGCAGGGACACGTCGCCGCGCAGGTGCATCGTCGTGCGCCACAGCACCGAGCGGCCCTGCTCCAGCAGCTCCACCGCCAGTTCCGGCCGGCCGGTGAGGAGGGCCAGGGCCGCGGCATCGCGGGGCATGGCCGCGCCGTCCCGAAGGCCCTGCTCCTGGTCGGCGCGGTCCAGCCCCATCCAGCCGTACTCCTGCAGCAGGGAGAGGGCGACGCGCGCCCCGGCGAGGGCGTCGACCGGATCACCCGCCTCCAGTGCGACCCCGCTCCACAGCTGGGAGGCGTACAGGCGGTCTCCCAGGGCCGAACCGGTCGCCCGGGCAGCGGTCCGCAGCAAGGTGAGCGCTTCGCTGCGATCGGAGGCGACCGATCGGCTCAGGAACCGCATGACCAGGGAGGACGCCCACTTGACCAGCACGTCGGCGTAGTGGACGGCGCTCTTGTCGCAGGCCAGGGCCGCCGCCGACAGCGTCCGGACCGCTTCGGCCACGGCGGCGTCCGTCGGGCCGGCGCCTTCTTCCGGACCGGTCAGCAGGATGCTGCCCAGTACGTGCCGTGCCGCCACCCCCGTCTCCTTGGTCGACGCGGTGCGCACCGCTTCCCGCGCCACCGTGACGGCTTCCTCCCACTCGCCCCCCTGGTGCAGTGCCACGGCCAGCCGGGCCAGGAGCGCCGGGTACTCCGCGTGAGTGGGGGGCAGCGCGGACACGGCACGGCGGAGGGCGTCGAGAGCGAGCTCGCCGTCGTGGACGTACGTGGCGTGCAGCAGTGCCTGGGGATGGGCCGGGCCGTCCGCCGGCAAGGTGCCGGCCGCGTCGGCCGCGACCGCGCGTGCCCGCCGGGCATCCTCCGACCGGCCGGTGATCTCCGCCCGGACCCGCAGCGCCGAAGCCAGGTTGACGGCCGCGGCCGCCTGCGCCGGATGCGGGCCCGCCTCCCTCGCCTCGTTCAGCAACCTGACGGCGGCGTCGATGTCGTCCAGGTTGCCCTGGTGCTGTCCCCGGTACATCAGCGCCGCACCGAGGTTGACGAGCACCGGGCCCGCCTGCGGCAACCGCTCTGCTGCCGCCCGGCCCAGTTCCACCGCTTCGGCCCACTCCACCCCGTCCGTGTGCCGGGCCAGCGACACCAGCGCTCCGCACAGAGCCGACGAGAGCTGCGCCCACGTCTCCCCGCCGACTTCGCCTCGGCGCAACTCCCCTTTGGCACCGTCCAGTTGCGCAAGCAGGGGCTGGGGGTCGCGGGTCAGCTCGCAGTGCTTGCGCAGCAACTCGATCGTCACCCGTGCGGCGTCCAGCCGCTCGGCCCCGTCCTGCGGCGTTGCCTGCCAGACGTCCAGGGCCGCCGAGGTCGCGTCCCTCAGGTCGCTGTCGTGCCCCCGCAGCTCGTAGCGCTTCCACAGGATGTCGCGCAGATTCGTCAGGAGCGGGAGCCGTGCCGGGTGGTCGGCCGGGGCCGTCCGCGCCGCCTCCCTGTGCAGGTTCACCGCCCGTACCAGGTTCGCGTCCGTCCCGGTCGCGGTGAAGTGCTCGTAGGACGCCCGGGCCAGCAGGTCGAGCATCACAGGCCGCAGCATCGGGTCGTCGGTGTGCGTCGGCACCGGCCGGTCCGCGCACAGCCTCAGGTTCTCGACGGCCTGGGGATGGCCGGCGTCGGCGGCGACCCGGAACCAGTCGACGGCCGAGGGGTCGTCCGCGTTGAGCAGCAGGCAGCCGAGGTTGTTCGCCGCCTCCGGGTGCCCGGCCTCATGGGCGCGGACGTACCACTTTCTGGCCTCCTCGGCGCGGCCCGTCCGCTCGGTCAGGAGTCCCAGGTTGTACATGGCGTTGAACTCGCCCTGCGCCGCCGATCTGAGGAAGACCCGTTCGGCCTCCTCGTTGCGGCCGTACTGGACGAGTTGACATCCGTAGGCGTTCCACTTGGACGCGTCGTCGTCATGCCGTTCTTTCGAGCGCACGCGAAGCCCCCCTCGCAGTTTCTGCTCAACTGCCCATAAGGTAGCGGTATTTCGCTAAAGTCGAGGGCATGCCGGGATCGTCTGTTTACCTGCCGACCACTGATTTCAACTGGACGGAACGCGCGTTCGCGCTCTACGCGCAAGGGCGGCTCACCGTGACCGAGCACACGGCGGACGGCGTGTCAGGGGTCGTCGTGTCCGGCCCGTGTCCGCGCTGTGACCATCACTTCGTCGACCGGCGCTCCCTCGACGCCCTGACCGGCCTGGCCGGGGTGAACCGCAACGGGGAGGGTGAGCCGTCGGACCTGATCCTGCTGGATGTGACCTGCGGGTGCGGCATCCCGCACGAAGGAGCCCCCGAGGGCGCGACCGGCTGCGGTGTGAGCTTCCGGATCGAACTGAAGCGCCTGTGACGTTCCAGGCCCAGCGGCCGCAGGGGCCGCCCAGCCCGACGGACCTCGCCGAACGGGACCGCTTCCAGCGCATGGTCCGCCGCTCCCTGCCGGACGCGCGGGCCAGTGCCGAGGCGTGGCGCAACGGACTGGCCGCCTTCATCACCCTGGTCGGCACGGCCGTCGTGGTCAAGGGCCGCAGCAGCACCACCGATCTGCCGACCGCCTGGAAGGCCGCCGTCACCGCCCTGGTCGGTGGTGGCCTGGCGCTGGCCGTGGCCGGTCTCTGGCAGGCCCTGGCCGCACAGGCGGGAGCCGGCCCTGAGGTGCGTTCGCTGGACGACATCCACCGCGTCCACGGGTCGATCGACCTGTACGAGGTGGCCATGGCGAAGCGGATCACCCGCCGGATCACGTTCGCCCGCCGCCTCGTGGCCTGGGCGCTGGTACTGCTGTTCGCCGGTACGGTGCTGACCTGGTGGGCGCCGGGTCGATAGCCGCCGCAGGGGGCGGGAGCCGGTGAGCGGCGGCGCACCGCCACGTCCCTCGACCGCACCGCCGCGGCCCCCTTCAGCCGGCCGCCGCGTCCCCGTCGGCCGGCCGCCGTGTGCCCGTCGGTCGGCCGCCGCGTCCCCGTCGGCCGGCCGCCGTGTGCCCTTCCACGGCCCTCGTGTCCGAGCCGTCGCGGCCCGCAGGGGTTACGTTGGTGCGCGGCAGCCAAGGAGCAGATCCGGAACGGAGTCCCCGATGCCCTTCGCCCGACTCGCGACCGTCACCACGCCCACCTGCCACATCGGGCTGGGGCTCGCCGCCGTGGGCCGGCCCGGGTACATCAATCTCGGACGGGACCGGGACCTGCCGGACGACCGCAGTGTCGATGCGCTGCGCGAGCGCACCCACGAACTCCTCGACGCCGCCTACGCGCAGGGCGTGCGCTACATCGACGCGGCCCGCTCCTACGGCCGCTCCGAGGAGTTCCTCGCCGACTGGCTGAAGGCACGCCCCGGGATCCAGGACGTCGTCGTCGGCAGCAAATGGGGCTATACCTACACCGCCGACTGGTCCGCCGACGCCGTACAGCACGAGGTCAAGGATCACAGCCTCGCCGCCTACGAGCGCCAGCGCGCCGAGAGCGACGCCCTTCTCGGCGACCGGCTCGACCTCTACCAGATCCACTCCGTCACCCCGGACAGCCCCGCCCTCACCGACACCGCCCTGCACGCCCGCCTCGCCGAGGCCGCCGCGCAGGGCGTCACCATCGGGTTCTCCACCAGCGGCCCCGCCCAGGCGGACGCCGTCCGCGCCGCGCTCGCCGTGACCGTCGACGGCGAGCCCCTCTTCCGGACCGTCCAGTCCACCTTCAACCTGCTGGAGACCTCCGCCGGCCCCGCCCTCGCCGAGGCGCACGCCGCCGGGCTCACGGTGATCGTCAAGGAGGGCATGGCCAACGGGCGCCTGGCCGGCCCGCAGGCCCCGGACGCCCTGCGTGCCGTGGCCGCGTCCACCGGCCTCGGCTGCGACGCCGTCGCCCTGGCGTTCGTGCTGCGTCAGCCGTGGGCCGGAGTCGTCCTCTCCGGCGCGGCGACCACCGAGCAGCTCTCGTCCAACCTGCACGCGGCCGTCGTCGACCTGGACGACGAGCAGCTCACCCGGCTCGCCGGCCTGGCCGAGGACGCCCACGCCTACTGGGAGCGGCGCGGCGGGCTGCCCTGGCACTGAGCCGGACCCCGAGGGCCCGTAACTGACTCGCGCACGCCCATCATGAGACATGAATGTCTCACATAGGCTAATCTTGTCTCATGGCTGTCAATCGTGACCAGGTGCTGCGCAGCGCCGCCGCCCTGCTGACCCGGAAATCCACCGCGACCATGGACGAGGTCGCCAGGGCCGCCGGGATCAGCCGGGCCACCCTGCACCGGCAGTTCGCCGGAAGGGACGCGCTGGTCCGGGCGCTGGAGGCACTCGGCATCGCCGAGTGCGAGGCGGCCCTGGACGCGGCCCGGCTCGACGACGGCCCGGCGGCGGACGCCGTCCACCGGCTCGTGCGGAAGATCGAACCCGTCGCCGGCCTGCTCGCCTTCCTCTACACGGAGAACCAGCTCTTCGAGGGCGAGCAGCAGCACGCCGGCTGGGCCCGCATCGACGAGCGCATGACGGCCCTGTTCCGGCGCGGCCAGGAGAGCGGCGAGTTCCGTATCGACCTCACCCCGGTCTGGCTCACCGAGGCGCTGTACGGCCTGCTCGCCTCCGGCGCCTGGGCGGTGACCGAGGGCCGGGTGGCCCCCAACGACTTCACCTACATGATCGTCGAGCTGCTGCTCGGCGGAGCGCGACGCAACGACCCGATCAGAAGAGAGGAATCATGACCAGCACCCTGCAGCCGGCCGGCGCGACGGAGGCGGTGAAGCGCCCGGGCCGCTGGCTCGCGCTGTCCGTCCTCGTCCTGGCCGTGCTGCTGGTGGCCGTCGACGCCACCGTCCTCGGCCTCGCGACCCCCTACATCAGCGAAGACCTGAACCCGTCCGGCACCCAGCTGCTGTGGATCGGCGACGTCTACTCCTTCGTCATCGCCGGCCTGCTGGTCTCCATGGGCAGTCTCGGCGACCGTATCGGCCGCAAGCGGATCCTGCTGGTCGGCGCCACCGCGTTCGGTGCCGTCTCCGTGCTCAACGCCTACGCCGCAACACCCGAGCTGATGATCCTGGCCCGGGCGCTGCTCGGCGTCGCGGGCGCCACCCTGATGCCGGCCACCCTCGCCCTGATCCGCAACATCTTCCACGACTCGCGCGAGCGCAGCCTCGCCATCGGCATCTGGGGCGCCACCGCGTCCGCCGGCACCGCCGTCGGCCCGATCACGGGCGGCTTCCTGCTGGAGCACTTCTGGTGGGGCTCGGTCTTCCTCATCAACCTGCCCGTGATGGCGGTGCTCGTGCTGGTCGGCGTCAAGATGCTGCCGGAGTCCCGCAACCCGAACCCGGGTCCCTGGGACCTGCGCAGTGTCCTGCTGTCACTGCTCGGCATGATCGGCGTCGTCTACGCGGTCAAGGAAACCGCCTCACACGGCTTCACCTGGCCGGTCCTCGCCGTGGGTCTGCTGGGCGCGGCGGCCCTCTACGGCTTCGTCCACCGCCAGCTGACCATGCCCGTCCCGCTGCTCGACATGCGGCTGTTCCGCAGCCGCGGCTTCAGCGGTGCCGTGCTGGCCGACCTGCTGACCGTCCTCGGCATGTCGGGGCTGGTGTTCTTCCTGTCCCAGTACCTGCAGTTGGTACAGGGCAGGCGCCCGTTCGAGGCGGGCCTGGCCGAAGCACCGGCCGCCGTCGGCGCGGTGGCGGCCGGTCTGGTCGCCGGCCGCGCGGCGCGCCGCTTCTCGGTCCGTACGGTGGTCTCCGGCGGTCTCGCCGCGGTCGGCCTCGCACTGGCCGCGCTGACCCTGCTGGGCCGTTCGACGGGCTACCCGGTCCTCGGCGCCGTGCTGCTGGTCGTCGGCATCGGCGCGGGCTTCTCGTTCACGGTGACCGCCGACGTGATCCTCTCCAGCGTCCCCAAGGACCAGGCGGGCGCGGCCTCCGCGGTCTCCGAGACGGCGTACGAACTCGGCGCCGCCCTCGGCATCGCCGTCCTCGGCTCGATCGTCACGGGCGTCTACCGAGGCTTCCCGTCCCCGGCGGGCACCCCGGCCGCAGCCCACGAATCACTCGGCGGCGCGATGGAGGCGGCCCAGGGCCTGCCGGCGGACAAGGCGCAGGCGTTGCTGGATTCGGCCAGGGAAGCATTCGTCAACGGCCTCAGCATGGCGTCGGGAGTAGGAGCAGCGGTCCTGCTGACGGCGTCGGCCGTGGCATGGCTGCTGCTCCGGGACCAACGGCTGGGCAGCTGACCTTCAGGGGCGCGAGGCTGCATGCGATAGCCGACTTCGCCGCGCGGGCGTGACCAGCCACGACGCCGCCGCACCCGCCGGCCGGCACAAACCGACCCGGCGGGTGGGCGCGCCGCCGGAAAACTACGCCGCTTCCTTCGCCTTGCTCGCGTACATGTCCACGTACTCCTGCCCCGACAGCCGCATCACCTCGGCCATCACGGAGTCCGTCACGGCGCGCAGCACGTACCGGTCCCGGTCCATGCCCTCGTACCGGGAGAACTCCATCGGCTCGCCGAACCGCACGGTCACCTGCCCCGGCCGGGGCATCCCGGACCCGCCCGGCTGGACCTTGTCCGTGCCGATCATGGCGAACGGCACCACCGGCGCACCGGTCATCAGCGTCAGCCGCGCGATACCGGTGCGCCCCCGGTACAGCCGCCCGTCGGGCGAGCGGGTGCCCTCGGGGTAGATGCCGAAGACCTTGCCCTCCTCCAGCACCCGGCGGCCGGTCATGAGCGCCGCGACACCGCCGCGGCCGCCGTCGCGGTCGACCGGGATCATGCCGACGCCGGTGAAGAACCAGGCCATCAGCCGGCCCTTGAACCCCTTGCCGGTGACGTACTCGTCCTTGCCGATGAAGAACACCTGACGGTCGCAGACGACCGGCAGGATCATCGAGTCGATGAAGGTGAGGTGGTTGCCGGCGAGGATCACCGGGCCGTCGCCCGGGATGTGCTCGGCGCCCTCGACCCGGAAACGGAACATCAGGCGCATGACCGGTCCGAGCACTGCCTTGATGATCGCGAAGCGGGACAACGGGCCCTCCGGTGTCAAGGGAGTCGGTATGGAGTCTGTGCAGGTGAGGACGATACTCGCGGCCAGGGGGCCGGCGCACATCGGGTTCACCCAGGTCTTACGCACTCTTGACGCCCGTTCACCTGCGGTGCCGCCGTGTGGACGGCGTGTGACGCGAGGGCGCGATGTGACCGACGGCTCACCCGGACACCGCACGAGTACCCCGACGGCGGGTCACCAGGCGGGGGACCAGACGGAATACGACATCCGCAGTCATCCGCGTGTTCCGGCCGAGGCCTCCCCTTCGTCATGTGCACGCCCCTACGATCGCCGCGCACGGACAACCGAGGGGCAGGAGGCCGCAGATGGGCACACAGCAGTCGCGGGAGACCGAGGGCACGAGCGGGGGGACCGGGCGGCGCGCGCTGCTCGGCGCGGCGGTGCTCGGCGCCGGCGCCTCCGTGCTGGGGCTCACCGGCACGGCGCGGGCAGCCGACGGTGCCGCGCGGCACGGCGGGGGCCTGAAGAGCCTGCCCGTGCCGACGGTCATCGGCCACCGCGGCGCCAGCGGTTACCGGCCGGAGCACACCTTCGGCTCCTACCAACTGGCTCTCGACCTGGGCGCCGACATCGTCGAGGCCGGTGACCTGGTGCCCACCAGGGACGGCCATCTGGTGTGCCGGCACGAGCCGGAGATCGGCGGCACCACGGACGTCGCCGACCATCCCGAGTTCGCCGACCGCAGGACCACCAAGACCCTCGACGGCGTGCCCACCACGGGCTGGTTCACCGAGGACTTCACCCTCGCCGAGCTGAAGACGCTGCGCGCGATCGAGCGCATCCCCGCCAACCGGCCGCACAACACGCTCTACGACGGCCGCTGGGAGATCCCCACCTTCGAAGAGGTCCTGAAGTGGCAGGACGAGCAGACCCGCAAGCGCGGCAAGCAGGTGTGGATCTACCCCGAGACCAAGCACCCCACCTACTTCCGCAAGCTGGGCCTCGGCCTGGAGGAGCGGGTGGCCAAGCTGCTGCACAAGCACGGCAAGGACAAGCGCACCTCGCCGGTCATCCTGCAGTCCTTCGAACCCACCAGCATCCAGCGGCTGAACAAGCTCGTCGACAACCCGCTGGTCGTGCTGCTGTCGTCCGCGAGCAGCCGTCCGTACGACTTCGTCGAGTCCGGTGACCCGCGTACGGTCGCCGACCTCATCACCCCCAAGGGCCTGCGCGAGATCGCCGGCTACGCGCAGGGCATCGGGCCCACGCTGGACCTGGTCATCCCCAAGGACGCGAGCGGCAACCTCACCCGGCCGACCACGCTGGTCGCCGACGCGCACAAGGTGGGGCTGGTCCTGCACCCCTACACCATGCGCAACGAGAACCCCTTCCTGCCGGCCGGCTTCCGCAAGGGGACCGACGCCGACGGTTACGGCGACGCGTTCGGCGCCTTCCGGACGTACTTCGCCACCGGCATCGACGGCGTCTTCACCGACAACCCGGACACCGGACTGCTGGCCCGCGAGGCCTTCGTCAACGGCTGACCGACTCGTTGGAGTGAGCTCACGGCGGCCCGGGCAACCCACCGCCCGGGCCGCCGCGTCGTTGCGGACATGACGCACGACGTGCCGCACAGGGCACACGACCTGCTCGCCACTCTGCGCCCGCTGCTCGCCGCCGAGGCCCGGGCCGAGGCGCACGCCTGCGGGGGCGAGGCCGCGGACCTGGAACAGGAGGTCTGGCTGCGACTGCTCGAACGCCTCGCCGCGGCCGGCCCGCCGCCGGATCCGCACGGCTGGCTGCGCCGGGCTGTCCGCGCCGAGGCCCGCCGCACTCGTCGCACACGGCGGCGGGAGCAGCGCTACGACGGTGAGCCGGCCGGCAAGGAGCCCGGCCCGGAAGCGCTCGTGCTGGCCGCCGCGCGGGGGCGGGCGCTTCGGGCCGCGGTGCGCCGGCTGCCGGGCCGCTGCCCGGGGCTGCTGGAGGCGCTGCTGTCGCCGCGGGACCTGACATACCGGGAGATCGCGGGGGAGTTGGGTATCTCACAGGGCAGTCTCGGCCCGGAACGCTCCAGATGTCTGGGATGTCTGCGTCGTTTGCTCGCACGGGAGGTTGCGGCGCGCTGACCGCGGGGATAGGAGTGGGGGACGACAGATGATCAGGTGAGCGGGAGGCGTGCGCACATGGGCATGAGCGTGACCATCTCTGCGGCGACCGAGCAGGATGCCGAGCAGATTTTCAGGCTGCAGTACCTGTGCTTCCAGAGCGAAGCCGCGCTGTACGGCAACTACCGCATCGACCCGCTCGTCCAGACCCTGGACTCGGTGCGCGAGGAGGTCGCCCGGGACTGCGTCCATGTGGCGCGGCTCGGCGACGAGGTGGTCGGCTCGGTGCGCGGCCGTGTCACCGAGGACGGCTCCGCGGCCATCGGCAAGCTGTGCGTCCACCCGCGACTGCAGGGCCACGGCATCGGCGCCCGGCTGCTGCGCACGGCCGAGACGGCGCTCGCCGAGGAGCACGGGGTCACACGGTTCCGCCTGCACACCGGCCACCGCAGCGAGGGCAACCTGCGGCTGTACCGCAAGGTCGGCTACCAGGCGGTCGGCACCGCCGAGGGCACGGACGGCGTCCGGATGATCGTCCTGGAGAAGCCGGCCGGGGTGTACGTGCAGACGGCGTGACTCAGGGCTGCTGCTGCCGCCGTGATGTGCGCAGCCAGTAGATCGCCGAGAGCGGCAGCAGCACCGGGATGAAGAGGTACCCCATGCCGTAGTCGGACCACACGGTCGCGTCGGGGAACGCCGACGGCTGCACCAGGGTCCAGGTGCCGACGGTCAGCACGCCCGCGAGTTCGGCGGCGCAGCACCACAGGGCGGCGCGGCGAGCGGTCTCACCGCCGCGCACCAGGGAGTACGTGATGAAGCCGTAGACGACTCCGGCCACCGCCGACAGCGAGTAGGCCAGCGGCGCCCGGTCGAACTCGGTCGCGATCTGGTACACGGACCGCGACACCGCGCCGACCACCATCACGCCGTACAGCCACACCAGCAGCATGCCGGGCCCGCTGATCAGCCGGGCCGGCTTCTCCTGCACCGCCGTCATCTCAGCCTCCCCAGATGTCGTAGAGCCGTACTTCCAGCACGGCGAGCACCACGCCGCCCGCGGCGACGGTCACCGAACCCCACCGGGTGCGCTCGGCCAGCGACATGAAGCCGGCCGCCGGGACACACGCGAAGGCGCCCAGCAGATAGGCCACGAAGATCGCCGTGCCCTGCTCCGGCTTCTCGCCCCGCGCCAGTTGCACGATCCCGACCACCAGCTGGACCACCGCCAGCAGCGAGACCACGGCCATGCCGATGAAGTGCCAGTCCTTGGTCGGCTGGTCTCGGTAGGCCGCCCAGCCGCACCAGGCGGCCAGCAACAGCGCGGCGACCCCGGTCACCAGCGTCAGGACATCAAGCATGCAGCGACTTTATTACGACCGAATCGCCCCACCGCCCCCGCCCCCGGCCTCCTCGGCCATAACGAGCCCGGCGTTCGCGGCCCGCTGCCACAGCCGGCGCCGCCACGGCCCGGCATGGGCGTCCGGCGGTTCGGTGAGCACGGGCTTCGGGCCCTCGATCAGCTGCAGCAGCGACCAGGCGACGCCGAGCAGTCGTCCGGCCCGAAGCGGCAACGCCAGGACCCGAGCCTCCTCGGCCGTCACCGGCCGGCTGATCGCGCGCAGCTGCCGCTCGCGTCGGTCGATCTCGTCCTCGTGGGCGTGCTCGCCGGGCAGGGGGCCCCCGGCCGCGAAGGCCAGTACTTCAGGTCGCATCCCTCGAAGATCGGCCGCCGGGCCCTTGCCCGGCAACCCCGCCGGCTCACCGAGGCCCGCCCGGGCGCCGTCGGCCTCCTCCCCAGGGCCCACGTCGGCGCCGACGACAGCACCCCCGGCAGGGCCACCGTGGCGTTGGCCACAACCCGCCGCGGTCGCGCGACGCATGCCGGCCTGGTCGCGGGCGACCCCGTCGGCCCCCGTTCGAACTGGTCACCGGCGAGGGTGTCGCGATCGGCGTACGGGTGTGAGCCGTGTCCGGCGCCGTCCCACCGCTGTCCACTATCCGGACAACGGTGACCGGTCAGCACCGTAGGTCTGGTTTACTGATCGCATGACCACGACGAGCGACCGCACCCCTGCGACCGAGGCGACCATGACGCCCGGTGCTCGTTGTATGTGTCGTACGCGCCGAATGTGCGCCTGCTAGAGGGCCCCCGCACCACCTGAGCCTCGCGCCCCGAAGCGAGCGCCCGCTCGTGTTCCGCCCTGCGCGACCGAGCCCCCGCCCCCGCGCGCACGTTCCCACCCCCCACGGCCGCACCCCGCGCCGAAGAACATGCCGCGTCCCGGCTGCCTTCGATTCTTCATGCCCCGTGCCCGGCGCCCACGACGTGCCGCGCACTCGACAGCGACGGAAACCCCACGTGATCACCACACAGGGCCTCACCAAGGTCTACCGCTCACGCGGCCGCGAGGTCACCGCCCTGGCCGGCGTCGACCTGCACGTCCGCGAAGGCGAGGTCTACGGCGTCATCGGCCAGTCCGGCGCCGGCAAGTCCTCCCTCATCCGCTGCGTCAACCTGCTGGAGCGCCCCACCTCCGGCACCGTGACCGTCGACGGTCAGGACCTCACCGCCCTGGCGGGGCGCGGTCCGCGCGCCGGCCGCGAGCTGCGGCAGGCGCGCAGCCGGATCGGTATGGTCTTCCAGCACTTCAACCTGCTGTCCTCGCGGACCGTGCAGGACAACGTCGAGCTCCCCCTGGAGATCCTCGGCCGCTCCGGCAAGGACCGCTCCCGCAAGGCGCTGGAACTCCTCGACCTCGTCGGCCTCGCCGACAAGGCGGGCGCCTACCCCTCCCAGCTCTCCGGCGGCCAGAAGCAGCGCGTCGGCATCGCCCGCGCCCTGGCCGGCGACCCCAAGGTGCTGCTGTCCGACGAGGCCACCAGCGCCCTGGACCCGGAGACCACCCGCTCCATCCTGACCCTGCTGCGCGACCTCAACCGCGAACTCGGTCTCACCGTCCTGCTCATCACCCACGAGATGGACGTCGTGAAGACGGTCTGCGACTCCGCCGCGCTCATGGAGAAGGGCCGCATCGTCGAGTCCGGCACGGTCAGCGAACTGCTCGCCACCCCCGGCAGCAAGCTCGCCACCGCGCTGTTCCCGGTCGGCGGCGAGGCCTCCGCGGACGACCGCACCGTCCTCGACGTCACCTTCCACGGCGAGGCCGCCACCCAGCCCGTCATCTCCCAGCTCGCGCGCACCTACAACATCGACATCTCGATCCTCGGCGCCGCCATCGACACCGTCGGCGGACTGCAGATCGGCCGCATGCGCATCGAACTGCCCGGGCGCTACGAGGACAACGTCGTGCCCATCGGCTTCCTGCGCGAGCAGGGACTCCAGATCGACGTCCTGGGCCAGGAGCCCGTGCTGGTGAAGGAAGGTGCCAAGTGACCTGGTCCGAGATGCAGCCCCTGCTGTCGCAGGCGTGTTGGGACACCCTCTACATGGTGGGCTGGTCCACCCTCATCGCCGTCGTCGGCGGCCTGCCGCTCGGCATCCTGCTCGTGCTCACGGACCGGGGCGGGCTGTTGCAGAACGTCGTCGCGAACAAGGTCATCGGGCAGATCGTGAACATCGCCCGCTCGATGCCGTTCATCATCCTGATGGTCGCGCTGATGGGCTTCACCCGCTGGGTCACCGGCACCACCATCGGCCGCGACGCCGCGATCGTGCCGCTCGCGATCGGCGCGATCCCGTTCTTCGCGCGGCTCGTCGAGACATCCGTCCGCGAAGTGGACGGCGGTCTCGTGGAGGCGGTGCAGGCCATGGGCGGCAGCACCTGGAAGGTCGTCCGCAGCGTCCTCGTCCCCGAGTCGCTCCCCTCCCTGATCTCCGGCACCACCACCACGATCATCGCCCTCATCGGCTACTCGGCCATGGCCGGCACCGTCGGCGCGGGCGGCCTCGGCGACATCGCCATCCGCTACGGCTACCAGCGCTTCGAGACCGGACTGATGTGGATCACGGTGGCCATCCTGGCCGTCGTCATCTCCCTGCTGCAGTTCGCCGGCGACTACGCCGCCCGCACCCTGCACCGGCGCACCGGCAAGACCGGCGGCCTGCTGCTGTTCCGGCCCATGCGGGGCGTCTTCGGCGGCACGGTCGCCGCCGACGCCGTCCGCAAGGGCTGACCGGCACGCACCCCCGAACTCCCCGTCCACCTCATGACGGGGTCGCACCACCCATAAGGAAAGGCACTTTTCGTGCGTAACACCGCCAAGATCACCACCGCCGTCCTCGCCGCCGCAGCCCTCACCGTGGGCCTGTCCGCGTGCGGCTCGGACAAGGACTCCGCCAAGGACCCGGGCGCCACGCTGACGGTCGCCGCCACGCCCACCCCGCAGGGCGAGATCCTCACCTACATCAAGGACAACCTGGCGCAGAAGGCCGGCCTCAAGCTCGAGGTCAAGGAGTTCACCGACTACGTGACTCCGAACACGGCCGTCCAGCAGGGCGAGGTCGACGCCAACTACTTCCAGCACAAGCCGTACCTCGACGACTTCAACAAGAAGAACGGCACCGACATCGTCCCGGTGCCCGGCGGCACGGTGCACCTGGAACCGCTCGGCGTCTACTCCAAGAGCCTGAAGAAGCTCGACGACCTCAAGGCCAGCGCCACCGTCGCGCTGCCCAACGACACCACCAACGAGGCCCGCGCGCTCAAGCTCCTCGAGGACAACGGGGTCATCAAGCTCAAGGCCGGTGCCGGGTACTCCGCGACCCCCAAGGACGTCACGTCCAACCCCAAGAACCTGAAGTTCAAGGAGCTGGAGGCGGCCCAGCTGCCGCGCTCCCTCGGTGACGTGGACGCCGCCGTCATCAACGGCAACTACGCGCTGGAGGCGAAGCTCAGCCCCGCGAAGGACGCGCTCGTCGCGGAGAAGGCCCAGAACAACCCGTACGCCAACTTCCTCGCGGTGAAGAAGGGAGACGAGAGCGACCCGCGCGTCAAGAAGCTCGCGGGGCTCCTCACCTCGCCCGAGGTGAAGAAGTTCATCGAGGACAAGTACCAGGGCGCCGTCGTCCCGGCGTTCTGAGCCGGCGCGTGCGCCAACGGGGTCCACTCCTCACGGGGGGTGGACCCCGTTGTGCGGTTCAGTGGTTACATGCTGCATGCTGGGCAGTTCAGCAGGCCTGACGGTCTCTCAAGAATCTCCCGAAGGTTACGGAGCGGCGCATGACTAGCACCTTCCCCAACATCTCCATCAGCACGGAGCGGTTGGTGCTGCGTCCCCTCGACGAGGACGATGTGCCCGCACTGACCGAGATGATGAACGACGAGCAGGTCGCCGCCTGGACCGACGTGCCCCGGCCGTTCACCGAGGACGCCGCCCGGCAGTGGATCACCGAGTACGCCCGCACCGAGCGCACCACGGGACGCGGCCTGGACCTCGCCGTCACCGAGTTCCTCACCCAGCGCCTGGTCGGCGTCGTCCAGCTCACCAGGACCGACTGGCACATCCGGTCCACCGAACTGTCGTACATCGTCGCCCCCTGGGCCCGCGGCGAGGGCTACGCCTCCGAGGCCGCGCTCGCCACGTCCCAGTGGCTCTTCAACGACCAGAAGTTCGAACGCATCGAGCTGCGCACCGCCGCCGACAACACCGCCTCCCAGCAGGTCGCCCAGAAGATCGGCTGCATCAGCGAGGGCGTGCTGCGCAACGCCTGCATAGTCCACGTCCGCACCGAGGACGGCACGTGGACCGACATGCGTACCGACTTCATCGTGTGGAGCCTGCTCCCGGAGGACCTCGAGGGCGCCGACGAGCAGCTCGCCGACACCGGTGGGTTCGCGCCGTACTCCGACTGGAACTGAGTTGCGGCACCCCACCAGGTACGCTCGAAGCCGCCCCCGGGCCCAGCACCCCTGACGACCTGCGCAAACCTGGAGACTGACGACGATGGCCGACCGGGTCACGGTGATCGGCTGGGACGGCTCGCCGCTGACCGAGGCGGCACGCGCCGCCCTCGGCGCCGCCACGCTGGTGGCCGGTGCCGCCCACCACCTGGCACTGCCCGAGGTGCCGCCCGGCGCCGAGCGCATCCGCCTGGGCAGCGTCGCCCTCGCCGCCCGCCGCATCGCCGCCCACCGCGGCACCGCCGTCGTCCTCGCCGACGGCGACCCCGGCTTCTTCGGCGTCGTGCGCACCCTGCGCGCCCCCGAGTTCGGCCTCGAAGTCGAGGTCGTCCCCGCGGTCTCCTCCGTCGCCGCCGCTTTCGCCCGCGCCGCCATGCCCTGGGACGACGCCCTGGTGGTCGTCGCCCACCCGCGCACCCTGCGCCGCGCGGTCAACGTGTGCCGCGCCCACACCAAGGTCGCCGTCCTCACCGCCCCCGGCGCCGGCCCGGCCGAGCTGGGGCTGCTCCTGGACGGCGTCCACCGCACCTTCGTCATCTGCGAGGAACTCGGCACCGACCGCGAACAGGTCTCCGTCGTCACCTCCGACAAAGCCGCCGACCACAGCTGGCGCGACCCGAACGTCGTCATCGTCATCGGCGGCCGGGCCGGCGCCGCGGAGGACGGCGGCTGGATCGCCGGCCGCGACCCGGCCACCACTCAGCGCGGCTGGACCCTGCCCGCCGACGCCTACGACGGCGACCTCGGCGAGGGCGAGACGGAACAGCTGCGCGCCGCGCAACTCGCCCGCCTCGGACCCCGCGTCGGCGACCTCGTGTGGGACATCGGCTGCGGCTCCGGCGCCTTCGCCACCGAAGCCGCACGCGCCGGCGCCGCCGTCCTCGCCGTCGACCGGGACCTGGACGCCTGCGCCCGCACCGACGCCGCCGCCCGCCGCCACGGCGTCCAGCTGCAGATCGTCCAGGGCGCCGCCCCGCAGGTCCTGGAGGACCTGCCCGAACCCGACGTCGTACGGGTCGGCGGCGGGGGAGCGGCCGTCGTCTCGGCCGTCGCCGACCGGCGCCCGCAGCGCATCGTGACCCACGCCGGGACCCGGGACGCCGCCGAACTCATCGGCCGTGACCTGACCGAGCACGGCTACCACGTCCAGTGCGCCCTGCTGCAGTCCGTCGAGCTCGACACCCGCGCCTGGACCGAGACCGAGCGGAGCGTGGCGTTCCTGCTCACCGGGGTGCTCGCGGACCGAACCCCGTGATCGGCTTGTCGTATCGCGAGGTAGGCTGGCCGATCGTCGTACCGCAACCGGTCGTCCGGCGCTCCGCCGGTCAATGTCCGTAAAAACCGGTCCGTTTCGGGGCGGGTGTGGTACGGCAGAACGCGTGGATGCGCAACGTGGCGCAGTCCACAGCGGGCTGTCGCGGATCACGCTGTCGCGACGGCGCAACGGCCGGGACAATGCCACTGAATGGCTTTGTCGCCTTTTCCGGGCGGTCGTTCGTGCCGCTGGGCACGCCCGCTCGTTCTTCACTGCGGGGCGGTCGGTGCGCCGTTCCGGGTGAACTGGTCGTCGAGGCACTAACCGATGGGCGAGGGGTACGCATGACCGACACCGGCCAGGTCCCGGGCGAGGGGCTGCCGGAGAACGCAGGCACGGTGGAGCAGCCGGGCGTCTCCGCGCCCGGTGCGTACGCCTACCTCTCCGAGAGTCCCGCCGAGGACGAAGACCTGCTGCTGCCGGGCTCCCACGGGGCCTGGGGCAACGAGGTGGCGCCGCCCGCGCCCGAGCCGGTCGTCGAGGCCGTGCACGAACCGGGCCCGCACGAGCTGTCCGGCCGCGACAGCGGCTCCGTCGATCTGAACGGGGTACGGCTCCCGGGCCCGGCGCCGCAGCGTACGGCGCCCACCCGGCCCATCCCGCCGATCACGCCCCGCCGGCCGTTGCACCTCGGCCCGCCGATCCCGGACACCTCCGCCAGCCCGGTCCGCTCCCTTGCCGACCGCGGCCCCGCGGACGCGCCGGTCCGGCAGGCGGCCCCGTCGGCGACCGGCCCCGAGTACCTCGACGCCCCGCAGCAGGCCGCCGCGCCGGCGTCCCCGGAGGCCGCGCCGTGGCCGGCGCAGGCCCAGGCGGCCGCCGGGGTGACCCCTGCCGAAACGGTTGTTCCTGCGGCGGCCCCGCAGCCCGGCCCGGCGGACGCGGCCCAGGCCGCCGTGGCCCGCCTCGCGACGGAAGCGGTCACGGCGACGGGCAGCCACGTGCTGCCGCCGCAGGCCCAGGAGGCGGAGACGCAGGCGGCGGCGCAGGGCGAGGCAGCCGACGCCGGTGCCGAGGCGCAGGCGCCGACCGAAACGCCGGTCCCGCCGCAGGTGCCTGCGCCGGCCGAACTGCCGGACGCCGCAGAGCCGCAGCAGGAGGCGCCGGAGCAGGAGCCGGCGGCTGCCGAGCCCGTCACTGCCGAGACGCCGGTGCAGGACACGGCGGCCGAGGCCGGTGCCGAGGCGGCGCCTGCCGACGGTGCCGTGGACGCCGCCGCCGCGGGCGCGCAGGCACCGGCCGACGCCCCGGAGCAGACGGCCGTGTCCGCGCCCGAGGCCGCCGAGGCCCCCGGCGCCCAGAACCCGTCGGCGGACGAGCCGACGGCCGCCGAGCCGACCGCCGACGAGCCGACCGCGGCGGAACCGGCCGTGGCGGGGGAGACCGTGGGCGCCCAGCCGGGCGAGGACGCCGCCGCGCAGACGCCTGAGCCGGTCGCCGCAGAGGACCAGCCCGCCGATGCCGCCCCGTCCGCTCCGGCCGTGGAACCGGCGCAGTCCGCCGCTCCGGTCGTCGAGCCCGCGCCGGCGGCCGAGCCGCTCCCGGCCGAGGACACGCCCGCCGCGGAGCCGGTCGCTGCCGAGGTGGCCGAGCCCGCCGAGCCCGTGGAGCCCGAGACCGTCCAGCCGCTCGCCGTCCCGGCCGAGGCAGCGCAGGCCCCCGAATTGGCCGCCGCCGAGGCGCCGCAGGCTTCCGCACTGCCTGCCGAAGCGCAGACTCCCGAGTCGGCTGCCCCGGAGGCACCGCAGGCCGACGAGCCGTCCGTGGCCGACGCCGCCCAGGCAACCGGCGCACCCGAGGCGCAGAACACCGACGCGATCCCGGCGGACGCGCCCGCGACGCCCGAGGCCCCCGCCGCAGCGCAGGCGCCCGGGGCGCCCGAGGTCCCGGCAGCGCAGGCGCCCGAGGCCACCGCGCCGGCCGAGGCACAGCCCGTCGCCGCGGCACCGCAGACGGAGGCGCCCGCTGCCGCCACCCCCGAGGAAGCACCCGCCGCACCGGCTCCGCAGGCAGAGGCGTCGCAAGCGCCGGCACCGCAGGCAGCCGAACCCGCTGTCGAGGCCCCGCAGGCTCCTGAGCCTGCCGCTTCCGAGGACCAGGCCCCCCAGCCCGCCGAGCCCGCCGCTGCCGAGCCGATCCCGGCCGAAGCCGTCCAGGCCACGGAGCGCACCACCGCGGCTGCGCACCAGCCCGTCGAGCCCACCCCCGCCGAGGCCCCGCTGCCCGTCGACGCGACCGCCCCGGCCACCGAGCCGGGCGTCGCCGCGTCCCCGCAGCCCATCGAGGCCCCGGCCGCCGACCAGGGCACCGCCCAGGTCGCCGCCCCGCAGGACGCGTCCGCCGCCGCACACCCCCCGGTGGCCGTCGCCGCAGCCCAGGAGGTCCCCCTGTCGACCCCGGACGAAGCGGCGCAGCCCGCGCCCGCCCCGGCCTCCCTGCCGGACACCCCGCCCGCCGTCACGGTCCCCGCCGCCCCGCCCGTCCAGGGCCCGCAGATGCCGCAGGCGCAGGACGCCCCGCAACCGCCGCCGGCCGTCGCGGCGCCCGAGGCATCGCAGACGATCGCCCCCGAGCCTCCGCAGACCACTGCCCCGGAGGCCGCGCAGCTCGCCCACGCAGCGGTTCCCGCGCCCTCCGGCATGCAGCCCGCCCCCTCCGGCTCCGTCACTCCGCTGCCGATCGGGCAGTTCGTGCCGGTCGAGGGTCAGGTGCCGACCACTCCGCACCTCGCCCCGACCCCGCCGCACCCCCTCACCCTGCCCGCGGAGGAACACATCGCGCACCCGGCCGCCCCGGTCCCGGCCCCCCGCGAGGCCGAGGCCGACGCCGGCGTCGTACAGCACGCGGACGATCTGCAGACGAGGGCCGCGGACCAGGAAGACCTGGCACCGCAGGCGGACCAGGAACAGCCGGCAGCCCGGGACGACCGGGAAGAAGAGAGCAAGGCCGCCGTGGCAGAGGCACCAAAGTCCACCGGTCCGGCCGCACCCGGCTACGACGAGGCCGAGCGCGAAGCCGTGCTGAAGGTGATGCGCGAGCGCCGCGACATCCGCAACGGCTTCCGCAGCGACCCCATCCCGCACGAGGTGCTGCTGCGCGTCCTGGAGGCGGCCCACCACGCGCCGTCGGTCGGCCACTCCCAGCCGTGGGACTTCGTCGTCATCCGCTCCGCGGACACCCGCCGCGCGATGCACGAGCTGGCGATGCGGCAGCGCGAGGCGTACGCCAAGTCGCTGCCGAAGGGCCGGGCGAAGCAGTTCAAGGAACTGAAGATCGAGGCGATCCTCGACACCCCGGTGAACATCGTCGTCACCGCCGACCCGACGCGCGGCGGCCGCCACACCCTCGGCCGCCACACCCAGCCGCAGATGGCGCCGTACTCCGCCGCGCTCGCCGTGGAGAACCTGTGGCTCGCCGCCCGCGCGGAGGGCCTCGGTGTCGGCTGGGTCAGCTTCTTCGACGAGCGGGAGATGGTCCGCGCGCTCGGCCTGCCCGAGCACCTGGAGGTCATCGCCTACCTGTGCGTCGGGTACGTCGACGAGTTCCCGGACGAGCCCGAGCTGATGCAGGCCGGCTGGTCCAAGCGCCGCCCGCTGTCCTGGGTGGTGCACGAGGAGACGTACGGCCGCCGCGCGCTGCCCGGCGAGGAGCCGCACGACCTGCTCGCCGAGACGGTCGCGCAGATCCGCCCGCTGGACGCCAAGGCGCTCGGCGAGGCCTGGGAGCGGCAGAAGCGGATGACCAAGCCGGCCGGTGCGCTCGGCATGCTGGAGATCATCTCCGCTCAGTTGTCCGGCCTGTCCCGGCAGTGCCCGCCGCCGATCCCGGAGCCCGCCGCCGTCGCGATCTTCGCGGGCGACCACGGCGTGCACGCCCAGGGGGTCACCCCCTGGCCGCAGGAGGTCACCGCCCAGATGGTGGCCAACTTCCTGGGCGGCGGAGCGGTCTGCAATGCCTTCGCGAACCAGGTCGGCGCCGAGGTCTGTGTGGTGGACGTCGGTGTCGCGGCCGACCTGCCCGCCACGCCCGGCCTGCTGCCCCGCAAGATCCGCGGCGGCACCTCCGACATGACCACCGGCCCCGCGATGACCCGTGAAGAGGCCAAGAAGGCCATCGAGGTCGGCATCGAGACCGCCCGCGACCTGGTGGCGGCCGGCAACAAGGCGCTGCTCACCGGCGAGATGGGCATCGCGAACACCACCGCGTCCGCCGCGCTGATCTCCGTCTACACCGGCGCCGACCCGGCCGAGGTCACCGGCCGCGGCACCGGCATCAACGACGAGACGCTGGCCCGCAAGACCGAGGTGGTCCGCCGCGCCCTGGAAGTGCACCAGCCGGATCCGGCCGACCCGATCGGCGTGCTCGCGGCGATCGGCGGCTTCGAGCACGCGGCCATGGTCGGCCTGCTGCTCGGCGGTGCCTCCCTGCGTACACCGGTGATCCTGGACGGTGTCAGCGCGGGCGCCGCGGCCCTCGTCGCCCGGGCCATCGCGCCCGAGGTGCTCGCCGCCTGCATCGCCGGTCACCGCAGCGCCGAACCCGGCCATGTCGCCGCGCTCAACAGGCTCGGCCTGCGCCCCCTGGTCGACCTCGACCTGCGCCTCGGTGAGGGCACCGGCGCGCTGCTCGCCCTGCCGCTGGTGCAGTCCACGGCCCGGGCGATGCACGAGGTGGCGACGTTCGACTCGGCCGGCGTCACCGAGAAGTAGGCGACCCACTGACGGGTGGTCCGGCGTTCACCTGCCGGACCACCCGTGCGGTCCGCCCCGCCCACCGCCTAAAATCCGCACGTCAGGGCCGCTCCGGAGCCGCAGCGCGCCCCACCGCACCGCTGCACGAGGAGCCGTCCCTCATGGCCGAACACCCCGCCTACCCCGTAGGACTCCGCCTCACCGGCCGTCGCGTGGTCGTCCTCGGCGGTGGCCAGGTCGCCCAGCGCCGCCTGCCCGCCCTGATCGCGGCCGGCGCGGACATCCACCTCGTGTCGCCCGAGGCGACCCCGTCGGTCGAGGCCATGGCCGACGCCGGCGAGATCACCTGGCACCGGCGCCCCTACCGGGACGGCGACCTCGCCGACGCCTGGTACGCCCTGATCGCCACCAGTGACGCCGACGCGAACACCGCGGCCTCCACCGAGGCCGAGCGGCACCGTGTGTGGTGCGTGCGCTCCGACGACGCTGACGCGGCGACCGCCTGGACCCCGGCCACCGGCCACAGCGAGGGCGTCACCGTCGCCGTACTCACCACCGACGCCCGCGGCCGCGACCCGCGCCACACCGCCGCCATCCGGGACGCGGTCGTCGAGGGCCTGCGCGACGGCACCCTGGTCGCCCCCCACCACCGCACCCGTGCCCCCGGTGTCGCCCTGGTCGGCGGCGGCCCCGGTGACCCGGACCTGATCACCGTGCGCGGCCGCCGTCTGCTGGCCGAGGCCGACGTCGTCATCGCCGACCGGCTCGGCCCGCGCGACCTGCTCGCCGAACTCCCGCCGCACGTCGAGGTGATCGACGCGGCGAAGATCCCCTACGGCCGTTTCATGGCCCAGGAGGCCATCAACAACGCGCTCATCGAGCACGCCAAGCAGGGCAAGTCGGTGGTCCGGCTCAAGGGCGGCGACCCGTACGTCTTCGGCCGGGGCATGGAGGAACTCCAGGCGCTCGCCGAGGCGGGCATCCCCTGCACGGTCGTGCCCGGCATCTCCAGCTCGATCTCCGTTCCGGGCGCGGCGGGCATCCCGGTCACCCACCGCGGGGTCGCCCACGAGTTCACCGTCGTCAGCGGCCATGTAGCCCCCGACGACGAGCGTTCCCTGGTCGACTGGCCGTCGCTGGCCAAGCTGACCGGCACGCTCGTGATCCTCATGGGCGTCGACAAGATCGGCAAGATCGCCGAGACGCTGGTGGCGCACGGCAAGTCCCCGGACACCCCCGTCGCCCTCGTCCAGGAGGGCACCACGGCCGCGCAGCGCCGCGTCGACGCCACCCTCGCGACGGTCGCCGAGACCGTCCGCACCGCGGATGTGAAGCCCCCGGCGGTCATCGTCATCGGCGAGGTCGTGAAGGTCGGCCCTACGCCGTAACTCCGGCCGCCGCACGCCTCACCCGCACCGTCGTCCCCGTACGCGCGACAGCCCGCCCGACAAGCCCGCACGACAAGGCAGTATCACCCCGTGGCCGAACTCATCACCATCGACGACCCCGACGACCCTCGCCTCACCGACTACACCGGACTGACCGACGTCGAGCTGCGCCGCAGGCGCGAGCCGGCCGAGGGCCTGTTCATCGCCGAGGGCGAGAAGGTCATCCGGCGGGCCGGGGAAGCCGGTTACGCGATGCGCTCGATGCTGCTGTCGGCCAAGTGGATCGACACGATGGGCGACGTCATCGAGGAGTCGACGGCCCCCGTCTACACGATCGACCCGAAGCTCGCCGAACGGGTCACCGGCTACCACGTCCACCGCGGCGCCCTCGCCTCCATGCAGCGCAAGCCCTTGCCGACGGCGGGCGCGCTGCTGGCGGGCGCCCGCCGCGTCGCGGTCATGGAGTCCGTCAACGACCACACCAACATCGGCGCGATCTTCCGCTCGGCCGCCGCCCTCGGGATGGACGCGGTGCTGCTGTCCCCGGACTGCGCCGACCCCCTTTACCGGCGCAGCGTGAAGGTGTCGATGGGCGCGGTCTTCTCCGTGCCGTACGCCCGGCTGGAGACCTGGCCCAAGGGGCTCGACGCGGTCCGTGAGGCCGGCTTCACGCTGCTCGCCCTCACCCCCGACGAGAAGGCCAGGACCCTCGACGAGTGCGCCCCGCACACCATGGAACGGGTCGCGCTCATGCTCGGCGCGGAGGGCGACGGCCTGTCCCGGCAGGCCCTGGCCGCCGCCGACGAGTGGGTCCGCATCCCGATGTCCCACGGCGTGGACTCCCTCAACGTGGGCGCGGCGGCCGCGGTCGCCTTCTACGCGGTCGCGACGGGCCGCCCGCAGCTCTGAGAGCGCGCCTCCTGCCTGTGAGGCAGGGTGGTCTCTCAGTCCTGCCGCAGGGTCGACTCGTACCGCTGCGACATCAGCCCGTCCTCGGGCAGGGACGTGAAGCCGGGCCGCGCGCTCTCCTGCGTGTGCCGTACGCCGCTGTTGTCCCCGAGCCCCCGGTCCGGGCCCTCGCAGCCCTGGACCAGGGCGATACCGAGGGCCACCAGCAGCGTCACCACCACGAACACGGTCAGCCGCTGGCGCAGCAGCCGGGGGTTGGCCGGACGCAGCCGCGTCCCCGTGGTGCGTGGTGCCGGCCGTCCGGAGCCGCCGCGCTGCGCGGGCCGGCTGCCGCTGCCCGGCCGCCGGCCGCCGCGCGAGGCCGGTGTCGGCCGGCCGGCGGACCGGGACCCGGAACCGCTCCGCGACGCAGGGCCCCCGCCGCGCGCGGCCGCGCTCCCGCCCCGGGAGGGACTGTCGCCGCGTGAGGGCGTCCCGCTCCGGGCCGCGTCGGCCCGTGACCCCGCGTTCCCGCGCGGCAGCGGAGTCCCCGGGTTGCTCGAGGGGCCCTGCGGCCGCCGCTGGGTGTGGTCCGGGTACAGCGTGTCGGCCAGCCGACCCGTGGGCCGGTCGGCCTCGGCGGCGCGGGGCGCGGGCGGGCGCACGTCGGCCAGGCCCTGCGCCTCGCGGGCCGCGATCTCCTTCAGCCGCAGCGACAGCTCCAGCGTGCTGGGCCGCTCCTCGGGATCCTTCGCCAGGCAGGTGCGCACCAACGGCGCCAGCGCGTCCGGTACGCCGTGCAGCTGCGGCTCCTCGTGCACCACCCGGTACAGCATCACCTCGGAACTGCCGTGCCCGAACGGTGAGTCACCGGTGCACGCGTAGGCCAGGGTCGCCCCCAGCGAGAACACGTCCGTGGCCGGTGTGACGGCCGCGCCGCGCACCTGCTCCGGCGCCAGGAAGCCGGGCGAGCCGACGGCCGTACCGACGTGCGTCAGCGTGGAGGCGCCCGTGGCCCAGGCGATGCCGAAGTCGATGATCCGCGGGCCCTTGGGGGAGAGCAGGATGTTGGACGGCTTCAGGTCCCGGTGCACCACGCCGGCTTCGTGCACGGCGACCAGCCCCTCCGACAGGGCGGCCCCGACCGCCGCGACATCGGCCGCGATCAGCGGCCCCTCGTCGGCGACCTTGTCGTGCAGCGACGGTCCGGGTACGTACTGCGTCGCGAACCAGGGCCGCTCCGCCTCCAGGTCGGCGGCGACCAGCCGGGCCGTACACCCGCCGCGGATGCGCCGCGCAGCCGAGACCTCCCGCGCGAACCGCGAACGGAACTCCTGGTCCTCCGCAAGATCGGGGCGGATCACCTTCAGCGCGACCCGCTGCCCCTTCTTGTCGGAGCCCAGGTAGACCACGCCCATCCCGCCCGCGCCGAGCCGTCGGTGAAGCCTGAACGAGCCGACGACGCGCGGGTCCTCGCGCCTCAGGCGCATCATCGCCATGTTCATCCCCGCTGCCCGGTCCGTGTGACGTGGCACAGCTTACGTTTCCGCGGCCGGTTGCGCGCAGAGGCCGCGCCCTCTCGTGCCGATGCGTTGCCGTTTGCCTGCACGGCACTTGAGGACGGGTCAGAAGCAGTACGGACGACCTGCTTCCGAACCACCGCGGTCCCCAACCTCCCACCCCGCCAAGCCTGTTGATCTTGAGGTACACGACCGCCCGGGGTCGGACCCCGCAGCGGGGGACACCTTGCGCCAGCGCGGGACGCGGACGGGCGGGGCGGGCCACCGGGCGACGACGGCGGTATGCCGCAGACCGGGCGAAGTGATCGAAGTCACCCGGCCGGGCTCCCGGTGCGGGGCTGAACGGACGGGGCAAACCGGTCCGGAGTGGACGCCCCCTCCGGGAAGACCCCGAGTCCTGGGTCCGCGTCTCCACCCAGGGGAGTACGTCCCAGGTGGTGGCTCATCCTCGGGGAGGCCCGCCAATCGATACGAAGGCATGACGTGCCCGGTCCGCCGCCCGCCTAGATTTGAGGTCAAGCGGCGGGTGGCAGCACTCGTCCCCCGAGGTCACGACACTCGCCGCTGCCAAGGACGACTGACACGGTCGGGAGAGGGACCATGGCCCACACGGCACCGCGGACACTGCTCCGCACGCAGGGACGCCTCACGCGCCCCCGCCGCACGGGCCGTCGCCACCCCCTGGTGGCGACGTTGATGGCCCTTCCCCTGGCGGCCCTGCTCCTGCTCGTCTTCGACGGCTGGGAGACAGTGGCCACACAGGCGTCGTCCGTGGGTGTGATGCTGGGGCGCTGAGCGGCGACCCCAGGCCCGGAAGAGCGGTCCGGGCGGGGACATCCATCCATGAAACCCCGTGGGGACGGGGGTGCGGCGGACGGCAAAAAATGCCGGCGCAGCTGGGGAGCTGCGCCGGCATTGCCATTCCCCCGACCACCCTTACCCCTCCGGCCCCCCCCGGTCCCGCGGCCGGCGAGCCGATCCCTACGGCCCGTTACGCACCCACGCGAAGGCCACACGCGGCGAACGGCCGCGACACACAGCTCCCCCCTCCCGCGAACTGAGCGGTGCCCGGCTGGTCCGTCATGCGGCGTGCAGCGCGGTGCCGGGCGGTCCTTCATGCGGCGTGCGGCGCGGTGCCGGGCGGTCCGTCATCCCGCGTGCGGCGCTGTGCTCGACCGGTCCGTCATCTCGCGTGCGGCTCAGCCCGCTTCGCAAGCCGAGGGCAGTCGTGGCGCAGGGCGGCACGGGTGGGCGCGGACGGCACCCTGCGGCGCCGGGTTGCGCACCCCACCCCCGCCCGGCGGAAGCCGGCGGCACCCTGCGGCGCCGGGTTGCGCACCCCACCCCCGCCCGGCGGAAGCCGGCGGCACCCTGCGGCGCCGGGTTGCGCACCCCACCCTCGGCCGACGCCGACCAAACGCCCCCTCACAACGCGCCGAGCTCATAGCCGTACCCTCAGCCCATGCCCCATGCCCTCCTCGCCGACCTCACCCGCAAGGTCAGACAAAGGGCCCACCCCGCCGACACCCCCTGCTCCGCCTGCGCAGCGACCACGCTGGCCGACCGCCCCGACGCCACCGTCGTCCGCCACGCCGGCACGGTCGCCAAGGCGCACGCCCCGCACACCGATCCCGCCGCTCTGGCCGCCCGCCTCGCCATCGTCGCCCGGCTGCCCGACGTCCTCCTGCCTCCGCTGACCGGGAGCCCGCTCACCCTGCACGGGCGCCTGGTGACCTTCTGGCCGTACGGCGCCCCCGTGGACCCCGACGACCCGGACGCCGCCCCGTGGGAGGCAGCCGCCACCCTCCTCGCCCACCTGCATCGCACCCCCGCCCCGCCGGACCTGCCCGACATGCGCGGCCCGGCCAAGGCGGCGGACGCGGTCTCCCGCCTGCGTGCCGCCCTCGACGTCACTCCCACCCCGCCCGCTGAGGGCACCGCACGCATCCCCGCCCCCCTCACCTCGGCGATGCCCGTCCTGCGCGCCTGGGCCGCCCTGCCCGACTGGGCCCGCGCCGAGGCGCCCATGCCCGGCCCCTTCGCTCTCTGCCACGGCGACCTGCACCTCGGCCAGCTCGTCCGGCACTCCGCCGCGGCCGGTGCCTGGCGGCTCATCGACGTCGACGATCTCGGCGTCGGCGTACCGGCCTGGGATCTGGCCCGTCCGGCCGCCTGGTACGCCTGCGGGCTGCTGCCGCCGGAGGAGTTCTCCCGCTTCCTGGACGCCTACCGCGCCGCCGGCGGCCCCGCGGTCCCCGCGACCGGCGATCCCTGGCCGGCCCTGGACGTCCCGGCGCGCGCCCTGACCGTGCAGACCGCCGCCCGCGCGCTCGTCAAGGCCCATGCGGCCGGCCGCCCGCTGGACGAGGTGGAGCAGGCCGTCGTGGACGCCTGCGCGCGGATGGTCGGCGCCCCGGCGCAGACGGCGGCGCAGGTCACACCGTAGGGTGCAACCGACCGCGGCCGGACGGAGTCTGTCCTGGCGATACGCGAAGCAGGACCGAACGGCGAGGAGTTGGAGCCGACCATGCAGTGTCCCAAGTGTCATGCGCCCATGCACACCTACAACCGCAACGGCGTGCAGATCGAGCAGTGCAGCGGTTGCCGGGGGATCTTCCTCGACTACGGCGAGCTGGAGGCGCTGACCCGCCTGGAGTCGCAGTGGTCCCAGCCCGCCCCGCCCCCGCCCGCCCCGCAGTCCTACCCG
Source organism: Streptomyces sp. NPDC014006 (assembly GCF_043088925.1). Classification (NCBI taxonomy): domain Bacteria; kingdom Bacillati; phylum Actinomycetota; class Actinomycetes; order Kitasatosporales; family Streptomycetaceae; genus Streptomyces; species Streptomyces sp. NPDC014006. The sequence continues at coordinate 122,122 of NZ_JBICAJ010000013.1, forward strand.
GCCCCGCAGGCGCCCGCCTGGGGCGCTCCGCAGCACGGCGGCCACGGCGGCCACGGTGGTCACTACGGCCACGGCGGTCACCACCGTCACAAGAGCTTCGGCCACATGCTCTTCTCCAGCTGAGAGCGGGGCACGAAGAAGCCCCCGGTCGCAGGACCGGGGGCTTCGGTGTGTGGACGATACTGGGATTGAACCAGTGACCTCTTCCGTGTCAGGGAAGCGCTCTCCCGCTGAGCTAATCGTCCGGGATCAGTGACCACCGGGTCACCGACAGTGCGCGATACTGGGATTGAACCAGTGACCTCTTCCGTGTCAGGGAAGCGCTCTCCCGCTGAGCTAATCGCGCGGGGATGCGGATCTTCGAGAAGATCCTCGGATCTCCTGGGAGATCCAGTGGACGATACTGGGATTGAACCAGTGACCTCTTCCGTGTCAGGGAAGCGCTCTCCCGCTGAGCTAATCGTCCTTGGAGGTGGAGACGGGATTTGAACCCGTGTAGACGGCTTTGCAGGCCGTTGCCTCGCCTCTCGGCCACTCCACCAGGAGTGTAGGGGATCCGGGAAGATCCCTTACTTCTTTCGAGCGGACGACGAGGCTCGAACTCGCGACCTCAACCTTGGCAAGGTTGCGCTCTACCAACTGAGCTACGTCCGCCTGTCGTTTCGGTCCGCTTCCGCGGCCCGGCGACGTGTTGAACTCTAGCGGATTCCTCGGCCAGTACAAAAACGCGTTTGCGCAGCGTGCTGCGGTGCGTGCCCGCGACGACCTGGTCAGGGCCGCTCGCACCCCAGCCGGGGGCACCGCCCGGACGCGCCCGGGCCACCCCGACGGACACCCGCCATAGACTCGACAGCGTGCTCGAACTGCCCCCGCTCGCCCGGTTCGGCGAGCGCCTCGCCACCGGCCTGACCGACGTCACCGACGACCCCGCGGCCCTGGACTCCTCCGGCTTCTGGGCGGTCGCCGCCGACTTCGAGGGCCGGCTGACCTGCGCCCGTTTCTCGGACGTCCGTCAGGAGCCGGTGCCCGCGCCCGTGTCCGGCGCCTGGCACGGTCCCGCGACCGGCGACTGGACGTCGTCCCTGGACCGCGGCGCGTACACCGCGGGCGTGCGGCGGATCCGCGAGTACATCGCGGCCGGTGAGGTCTACCAGGCCAACCTCTGCCGCGTCCTGTCCGCGCCGGTATCGCCGGACGCCGACGTCGACGCCCTCACGGCCCTGCTGGCCCGGGGCAACCCGGCGCCGTACGCAGGAACGATTCGGCTGCCCGCGCACGGCGTGGAGATCGCCACCGCCTCGCCGGAGCTGTTCCTGCGCCGCGACGGGAGCGTCGTCGAGTCCGGGCCGATCAAGGGCACCGGGCGGACCGAGGCGGACCTGCTCGCGAAGGACTACGCCGAGAACGTGATGATCGTGGACCTGGTCCGCAACGACATCGGGCGCGTGTGCGCCACCGGCAGCGTCACCGTCCCCGACCTGTGCGTCGTCGAGAAGCACCCGGGCCTCGTCCACCTGGTCTCCACCGTGCGCGGCGAACTGCGCGAGGGGACCGGCTGGCCCGAGCTGCTCGCCGCCGCCTTCCCTCCCGGCTCCGTCACCGGCGCCCCCAAGTCCAGCGCCCTGCGGATCATCGAGGAGCTGGAGACGGCACCCCGCGGCCCGTACTGCGGCGGCATCGGCTGGGTCGACGCCGACCGGGGCGTCGGTGAGCTGGCCGTCGGCATCCGCACCTTCTGGATCGACCGTGGCGAGGGCGCGCTGCGCTTCGGCACCGGCGCCGGGATCACCTGGGGATCCGACCCCGAGGGGGAGTGGCGGGAGACCGAGCTGAAGGCGTCCCGGCTGCTCGCGGTAGCGTCGGGGACGTACGAGGTGAGTGAGGAGGGACCGGCGACGTGCTGTGCCGATCCGGGGGACGCCCCCCGGACCGCCGGCCGCAGTCAGGTCCCCGGCCCGAAGTTGCGAGGTAGCGACCAGTGAAGATCTGGCTGGACGGCGCGCTGCAGGACGTCGAGTCCGCCCGCGTCTCCGTCTTCGACCACGGGCTGACCGTGGGCGACGGCATCTTCGAGACGGTGAAGGCGGTGGACGGCACGCCGTTCGCCCTGACCCGCCATCTCGACCGGCTGACCCGCTCCGCGCGCGGCCTCGGGCTGCCCGACCCCGACCACGACGAGGTCCGCCGCGCCTGCACGGCCGTCCTCGCGGCCAACCCGATGCCTCTCGGCCGGCTGCGCATCACCTACACCGGAGGCCACGGCCCCCTCGGCTCCGACCGCGGCGAGCACGGCCCCACCCTGGTCGTCGCCCTGGGCGAGACCACCCGCCGCCCGGACATCACGGCCGTCGTCACCGTCCCCTGGACCCGCAACGAGCGCGGCGCCCTCACCGGACTGAAGACGACCTCCTACGCCGAGAACGTCGTCGCCCTCGCCCGCGCCCATGAAGAGGGCGCTTCGGAGGCGCTGTTCGCCAACACCGTCGGGCAGCTGTGCGAAGGCACCGGTTCGAACGTCTTCGTCGTGCTCGACGGCGAGATCCACACCCCGCCGGTCGCCTCCGGCTGCCTCGCCGGCATCACCCGGCAGCTGGTGGTCGAGTGGACCGGCGCCAAGGAGACCGACCTGCCGCTCGACGTGCTCCAGCGCGCCGAAGAGGTCTTCCTGACCTCCACGCTGCGCGACGTACAGGCCGTGCACCGGATCGACGGCCGCGAACTGCCCGGCGCCCCCGGCCCGGTGACCGCCAAGGCCATGCGGATCTTCCAGGAACGCGCCGGGGACGACCTCGACCCGTAACCCCGCGATATTCGGCTGACGTGGGGCCGTACGGCGGGTAGAACACCCGTGATGACCACCACCCTGCGGCCGACCGAGCCGCTCCAGCGAAACGCCGACGGGACCCGTTCGCGCCGCTTCCAGGTGTGCGTGAACGGCCGCCCCGTCGGCGCGCTCCACCTCCGCACCCACCCCGTCTTCGGCGACGCCGTCGCCCAGGTCCTCGACCTGCGCATCGAGGAACCCGACCGCGGGCGCGGCCGGGCCACGGTGGCCGCGCTGGCCGCCGAGGAAGTCGTACGCGGCTGGGGCTGCCGGCGGATCGAGGCGAGCGTCCCGGCCGACGCCGGCGCCGCGCTCCGCCTCGCCACGGCGCTCGGATACGTGGTGCGCAGCCGGAACATGGCCAAGCCGCTCGACGGCACCCCGCCGCGGCTGCCCCAGGGCAGCACCGGGCGGCCGATGACGGACGAGGAGTTCGGCCCCTGGCTGGCCAAGGGCAAGGAGGACTACGCCCGCAGCTGGATCCAGCGCGGGGTGCCCGAGGCCGAGGCGCGGGCCAAGTCGGAGCGGGACCACGCCACCCTGCTGCCCGAGGGCCGCGCCACGCCCGGCACGCTCATAAGCGTCCTCGAACACGAGGGGACACCGGTCGGCACGCTGTGGCTGGCGCTGCGCGAGGACGGCGCCTTCGTCTTCGACGTCGAGGCCGACGCCGCCCACCGCGGCCGCGGCCACGGACGCTCCCTCATGCTCCTGGCGGAGGCCCAGGCCGTCACGGCGGGGGAGCGCAGGATCGGCCTCAACGTCTTCGCGGGCAACACGCCGGCCGAGCGGCTCTATGAGTCACTCGGCTACGAAACGACGCTGTACTCCCTCTACAAACAGCTGGTCTAGCTGTACGAAGAGGCCGTACCGAAGAGCAGGTGCCGGAGTCGTCCGCGCTGGCGGAGGAGGGGCCGGGGCCGTCAGCTCTCCTGGCCCGACGCCAGCAGGCGGTCGGCGATCTCCTGCACGCGCTCGCGCAGGCCCTCCTGGCTCTTGCCGCCGTCGAGACGCTCGCCGCCGATGACGTACGTGGGGGTGCCCGTCACGCCGATCGCCTTGCCCTCGGCCTGGTCGGCGTCCACGATCAGGATGTGCCGGCCGTCGATCAGCGCGGTGTCGAACTCCTCGGCGTCCAGGCCGAGTTCGCCGGCCACCTCGACGAGGAACGGCTCCCCCTTGCGGTCCAGCTCCTCGACCCGGCCGAGCACGGCCTCCACGTACGGCCACCCCTGCCCCTGCACCGCGGCCTCCTCCGCGGCCTGCGCCGCGGCGAAGGAGTGCTGGTGCTTCTCCAGCGGGAAGTGCCGCAGCCGCAGCTCCAGCCGCTCGCCGTAGCGGGCACGCAGGGCGCGCACGTCGTCGAGGGCGGTGCGGCAGTCGGGACACTGCAACTCGCACCACACGTCGAGCACGACAGGGGTGGCGGGGGACGCGGGAGGGGTGGCCGCGGGGGAGGACTCGCTCATGCGCCCAGTCTTCCAGCCCGGCCCGCGACACCCCAATCCGGACCGGGCAGGCCGCCCGCGTACGGCCCTGAGAGCGCAGCCGGAGGCCATGCCGCGCGGAACCCGGGGAGGAGGGGAATCTGCTCCCCGGGGTGGAGAGGACCCTGACACCCGGGAGGAGGCGACCCCGACATCTCCCTGATGTGCGGCCTCAGGCATGGCCCGAGGGGGATCGGGCGGTGCAGGATGGAAGGGACGAACCGACCGACCGGCCGTCTGCACCGAACGAGCCCGCTGGAGGACCGGATGATTGCCGAGACCGTCTGCTCAGCCGTCGCCGTGGCCGGCCTGGGCATCGCGGTGGTCACCGCCTACCGCAAGCGCTTCCTCGCCGCTGCCCGCATCGCGGCGTACGCCCTGGTGCCGCTGGGCCTGGTCATGACCGGGGTCGTCGAGTGGGCAGCCCACACCGCCTTCAGCCCCACGGCCTGGGCCGGTGTCGTCGTACTCGTCGGTGCCTGGGGCCTCTTCATGGCGACCCGCGCGGTCGAACGCCGCCGCGGCGGCACCCGCGCCGAGCGCAAGGCCGCCCGCGCCGCACAGCCGGACGCGGTCGCCCCGACCGCCTCCGCCGCGTCCCTCGGCCCCGGCACCCGGCCGGCGACCCGGCCCGCGACCGCACCCAAGGCGAACGCGTCCGACGACTTCTCCGACATCGAGGCCATCCTCAAGAAGCACGGCATCTGACGGACGCCGGCGGACCGAAACGACACACTGGGTCCGCGCACGGCCCGAAGTGATCACTCAATGATCACGGTTCGCGCAGGTCATCACGGATTCCAGCGACTCCTGGACATTAGGTCGTGTTGATCGCCGAGGGGGGCCCGGCTGCGCCATCATCACCGCGAGATGCTGGACACGACGCAGCTGGACACGACACAGAGCGAGGCCGCGCCGCCGCAGGAAGAGCCGCGCGGCTGCCTCTTCGCCCTTTCCCAGCCACCGCTGATGATCTTCCTTGCGGTGATCGGGTGTCTGCTGCTCATGGCTTCGTTGCACGATCTGCTGTTGCTGTGAGCCGTACCCGTGGAGCCCGGCGTCACCCGCCGGGCCTCGCGACCTCGCCCGGGTCAGCCCGCCGCTTCCTTGCGTCGCGCCCGGTAGGCGGCCACGTGCAGACGGTTGCCGCAGGTGCGGCTGTCGCAGTACCGGCGCGAGCGGTTGCGGGACAGGTCGACGAAGGCGCGCCGGCAGTCCGGTGCCTCGCAGCGCCGGAGCCGCTCCTGCTCCCCGGCCACCACGAAGAACGCCAGCGCCATCCCGCAGTCGGCCGCCAGGTGGTCGGCGACCGACGCACCGGGGGCGAAGTAGTGCACATGCCAGTCGTAGCCGTCGTGGTCCGTCAGACGCGGGGTGGTCCCGGCCGCGGCCACCAGATCGTTGATCAGGACGGCAGCGCTGCGAGCGTCCGGCGCGGCGAAGATGCCGGCGAACCGTCCGCGGATCTTGCGCACGGCCGAGAGATCGAACTCCGACAGCACCCCCACATCGCTGATCTGGTGGTTTTGCACGAACTCCGCGAGTGCGGCGACATCCGGGAGCCCGTCCGGCGTCGCATCGTCCTCCGGTGCGGTGTTCACCAGATCCACCACGGCGTCGAGGGCGCACCGGGTGTCATGGGTGATCAGCACGTTTCGCTCCCTGGCCTGGGGGTCGGGCGGGCGCCCGCCGATGGTGGCCGATCGTAATGGCTCCCGTCGACTGCGCACCCGTGTGCTCCGGCCCGCGTATGCCGGGAGAACGGCGACGAGGTGCGCGAGGGTTCCCGGGCGAACGCGAAGAGTGAGGGAAGTGGCGTGGCGAGCGCGGCCGAGCGGGTGGGACCCCTATGCCCCGGACGCGCGCACGCCGACGTCGTCCGGCAGCGAACTGCTCAGACGACGTCGGCGCATGCCCTATGCGGTTGTCCTGGCCCGAGCCGTCTCCCCGAGTGGACGGCGCCGGGCGGCTTGGTGAGGGCCGCGGCCTAGCTCTCCGCCAGGATGTGGGAGAGCTCTTTGTCGAGATCGAAGTGCCGGTGCTCCGTGCCGGGAGGCACGGCGGCGTCCGTCCGCTTCAGAAACGACTCCAGGGCCCGCGCAGGGGCCTCGAGCAGGGCTTCGCCCTCCGGCGAGCTCAGGGCGATGCAGACGACGCCCTGACCGTGACTGCGCGACGGCCAGACACGGACGTCGCCGGTGCCGGTGGGTCGGTGAAGCCCCTCGGCGAGGAGGTCGCGGGCGAACACCCACTCGACGGTCTCCTCGGCTCCGGTGTGGAAAGTGGCGTGCACGGCGTAGGGGTCGGCCGTGTCGTACCGCAGGCCTGCGGGGACAGGCAGGGAGGACTCGCTCGACACAACGAGGCGCAGGTGCAGCTCGCAGCTGACCGTGGTGTTCATAAGCGCCAGGGCCTTTCGCTCAGTGTGCGCTCGGGGATTCGCACGTCGGCGAAATCGACATGCCACCTACGGTGCCGTTGTAAACCCCTCTGAGGGTTTTGCGTGTCTTTACGTAACTCTTCCGGCCGAGAGATCTTCGCGAACTACGTCCATTCCGGTGACTGGTTTCCCTCGGGTAAAGTTTCTCCGTATGAATACGGGGAGTGACGGTTCTGGCGAGGTTGTCGTGTCGGCGGACGGCGAGAAGCCGGAGGAGGCGCAGACGAACGAGGGCGAGCGGGGTCTCGGTTCCCGGGCGCCGGAATTCATCAAGTCCCGCCGGATGCTCCACCTGAGCTGGCAGGTGGGCGTCTTCGTGATCGGCCTCGCGGTCGTGGCGGCCGGAATCGTCATGCTGCCGCTGCCCGGGCCGGGGTGGGTCGTGATCTTCGGCGGCATGGCGATCTGGGCGACGGAGTTCGTCTGGGCACAGCTGGTGCTCCGCTGGACGAAACGGAAGGTCACCGAGGCGGCCCACAAGGCGCTCGACCCCAAGGTGCGGCGGCGCAACATCATCCTCACCAGTATCGGCCTGGTCATCGTGGCGGCGCTGGTCGGCTTCTACGTGTGGAAGTTCGGTTTCGTGATGCCGTGGAAGATCAAGGATCAGTGACAGGCAACCGGGGCGCGGGCGGCGCGGGGCGCGGCCCGGCCGGGTCCCAGGTGGTCACAGGCACCCCCTGACATGGGGTAATGTTCTTCCTGCGCCCGGGCGATTAGCTCAGTGGGAGAGCGCTTCGTTCACACCGAAGAGGTCACTGGTTCGAACCCAGTATCGCCCACCCGGAACACCGGCCCGCCTGCGACAACGCAGGCGGGCCGGTGTCATTTGATGCGCGGAACCATCCCGATGGTGCGTGGTCGCCTACGGCCGGTGAGGTATCGCGTCCGCGCGGGGAAGCGTGGACTGTGCACGGCGCCGGCGCCTTCGGGGGGCGGGGCCGATGCCGTAGCCCCGGCGGCAGGCCGCAGGCGGCTCGGAGGCGTCGTGGGCGCGCGGAACGGCGCTGGCGCGCCTGCCTCTGTGGGGGGAGGCAGGGCCCCCGTGCCGCACCTGGTGGGCCTCCAGTGGGGCGTCGGGGGCGGTCGGCGTGGCGTGGCGGCCGGTCGGCTGGTCTGGCGGCGGGGCGTCGGAGGCGGTCGGCGGGGCATGGCGGCGTCGGTCCTCGGTCGGCGGACCGGCGCTGTCGGTGCGGTTCTGTGCGGCGCGGGACCCCCCGCGTCGCTTCTGCACGTGAGAGGTCGGTCGCCGTCCGTCGGGGCGCGGCGGCGAAGACCTGGCGCGGCGGGCGCGCGGCTGTGTGACGGGTGGGCGTCCTCGGCGCCGGGGGGCTGGTCCGGCGGGCTGCCGCCCGGACGTCGGCCGTTCCGTCACGCGGTCGGACGACTCGAGCCCTGCCTTCCGTCGATCCGCCTGTCGCCGGGCGCGGCCCGAGCCGGACTCTCGGCCGGCGCGCGTGGCTGCCGCCGATCCGTATTCCCAGCCGCCGCTGCCTGCCGCAGAGCCGCCGCCGCCCCCCGCACGAGGGCCCTGCCGGCACCCGTCTGCACCGCGCCGACGCCCCAACGGTTTCCATCCCGGCCCGGCCCTCGATCCACCTCACACCCCCCGTCCGACCCCTCGAACCACCCCTCCCCACCTGCGCGGTCCCTCGCCCGCCGCCACCCCCGCATCCCCACCCGCCACCACCCCCCAGCGCGCCCCGCAAGAAAATCCTGTGCGAATCATTGACGCACTCCCAACCCCTCCGTACCTTGTGCCAGCAAGCGCTTACTTGAAACGATTCACGAGGCGGCGAGCACGCTGCGGGGAGGGCCCGATCATGGGAACCGGGAATGTTGACAGGCGCACGATCCTCAGGGCGGCCGGCGCCTCCATGGCCACGCTGGGCCTGGCCGCGACCACCGGCTGCGGTGGGGGCGACGGCATGGCGGCCGACGGCACGGTGACGATCCGTTACTCCTGGTGGGGTGCCGACGAGCGTGCCAAGAGGATCAACCAGTCGATCGCACTGTTCGAGAAGAAGTACCCGAAGATCAAGGTGAAGACCGACTTCCAGGACTACGTCTCTTTCTGGGAGAAGTTCCAGACGCAGGCCGCGGGCGGAAATCCCCCGGACGTTTTCCAGAACTCCGTCGCATTTCTTAGGAAGTACGACAAGCGCGGAGTCCTGCTCGACCTCAAGTCCCAGATCGGCGCAGGTAATCTGAGGCTCAGTAACTTCCGAGCCGGCGTCACATCCGTTGGTGAGGTGGACGGTAAGCAGCTCGCCATCCCCGTCGGCTCCAACACCATGGCGCTGGTCATCGACAAGAAGCTCTTCCGGAAGGCCGGCGTGGAGCCGGAGCCGGGCTGGACCTGGGACGAGTACTTCAAGGCCCTGAAGACCATTCACGACAAGACGAAGGTGGCCGGCGACACCGGCTACTTCGCCATCATGTACCTGTACGACCTCTACCTGCGGCAGCACGGCAAGGCCTTCTTCACCAAGGGCGGACTCGGCTTCGAGCAGGCCGACCTGACGGAGTGGTGGGCGGACGCCTACAACCGGGTGAAGGCCGGCATCATCACCGATCCGAAGATCGTCGAGCAGGACAAGCCCAAGTCCTCCGTGACCGCCGGTCACGGCGCCTCGGAATTCACCTGGGACAACTTCACCGTCCGCTACACGGCCGAGGGTGACAGCGAGTACGGCCTCGCCCCCATCCCCACCACGGACGGCAAGCAGACCGGGCAGTACCTGGCCTCCCTGATGCTCAGCGCCTCCGCGCGCACCAAGCACCCGAAGGAGGTCGCGCAGTTCATCGACTTCATGGTCCACGACCCCGAGGTCGGCAAGATCATGGGCTACGACCGCGGCATCCTGGCCGGCACCGAGCAGTACCAGGCGTACCGGCCGGCCGACCCGGTCAACAAGGAGATCGCCCAGTACGAGGAGGACACCGCCAAGGCGGGCGTCCTCGGCACGATCACCCCGCACCCGTCGGGAGCCGACACCGTCGAGGCCGCCTTCCTGCGCATCGGCGGTGACATGGCCCAGGGCAAGACGAAGGTCCCGGACGCGGTGAAGCAGTTCTTCTCCGAGGCCGAGGCCGCCTTCCAGGCCTGATTCGGACCTCACCCGGAATTCGATGGGAACCCCCGTGACGCTCGTCAAGGACTCACCGCTCGACACCCGGAAGGTCCGCTCCGCCGCCCCCGCCGCCGGCAAGCGGCGGGGCCGCCGGGAGAACCTCGCCGGTTACCTGTTCATGTCCCCGTGGATCGCGGGCTTCCTGCTCCTGACCGCGGGCCCCATGGTCGCCTCGCTGTACTTCGCCTTCACCGACTACAACCTCTTCGCCTCCCCCAAGTGGATCGGCTTCGACAACTTCACCCGGATGTTCGACGACCCGCGGTGGCAGAAGTCGGTGGAGGTCACCGCGAAGTACGTCGTCATCGGCACGCCACTGAAGCTGCTCCTCGCCCTCGGTGTCGCGCTGCTGCTCGCCCAGAGCCGGCGCGGGCAGGCCTTCTACCGAGCCGCGTTCTACGCCCCGTCGCTGATCGGCGCCAGCGTGTCCGTCGGTTTCGTGTGGCGAGCGCTGTTCTCGGACGACGCCGTCGTGGACCGCGGGCTGTCCCTGTTCGGCATGGACATCGGTGGCTGGGTCGGCAACCCGGACTGGATCCTGTACTGCCTGGTCGCACTGACGGTGTGGCAGTTCGGCGCGCCGATGGTGATCTTCCTGGCGGGGCTGAAGCAGGTGCCGAGAGAGCTGTACGAGGCGGCGGAGATGGACGGCGCCGGGCGGTTCCGTCAGTTCTGGAGCATCACGCTGCCGATGATCTCCCCGATGCTCTTCTTCAACGTGCTGCTGGAGACCATCCACTCCTTCCAGATCTTCGGCTCCGCCTACGTCGTCTCCAACACGCAGTGCGGTCCGGCCGACGCCACCCTCGTCTACACCTGCTACCTGTACCAGAAGGGCTTCAAGGAGTCCCAGATGGGCTTCGCCTCCGCGATGGCCTGGATGCTGCTGCTCGCAGTGGCCCTGGTGACGGCCGTGCTGTTCTGGTCGCAGAAGAAGTGGGTGCACTACGCGGAGGACGCCCGATGAGCGCCACCACTCCCACCGCCCCCGCCTCCGGCGTCCCCACGCCCGCCGCCCCCAGGTCCTCCGGCCTCGGCCGCCGGCGCACCGGATCGCTCGCCTGGCACATCGGCGCCCTGCTGGTCCTCGCGGTCGTCCTCTACCCCGTCGTCTGGGTCGTCGGCGCCTCCTTCAAGCCCAGCCGGGACATCATCGGCAGCCTGGAGCTGTTCCCCACCAGGCCGATCCTCGGCAACTTCAAGGGCCTGGCCGACGGCATCGCCGACATCCCGGTCCGGACGTTCTTCCAGAACTCCCTCTTCTACGCGCTCGGCTCGGTCGTCGGCATCCTCATCTCCTGCTCGCTGACCGCGTACGCCTTCGCCAAGATCCGGTTCGCCGGGCGGAACCTGCTGTTCGGCCTGATGATCGGCACGCTGCTGCTGCCGTACCACGTGCTGCTCATCCCGCAGTACGTGATGTTCCAGAAGATGGAGCTGATCAACACCTATGTGCCGCTGCTGCTCGGCAAGTACCTGGCGACCGAGGCGTTCTTCGTCTTCCTGATGGTGCAGTTCATGCGGAACCTGCCGCGGGAACTGGACGAGGCCGCCCGCATCGACGGCTGCGGCCATCTGCGGATCTACTGGTCGATCGTGCTGCCGCTGTGCCGGCCCGCGCTCATCACCAGCGCGATCTTCACCTTCATCAACGCCTGGAACGACTTCATGGGCCCGCTGATCTACCTCAACGAGCCCGGCAAGTACACCGTCTCGCTCGGCATGATGATGTTCCGCGACCAGGAGAGCGTCGCCAACTACGGCGGCATGATCGCCATGTCCCTGGTCGCGCTGCTGCCGGTGCTGCTGTTCTTCCTCGCCTTCCAGCGGTACCTCATCGACGGCATGGCGACCTCCGGACTGAAGGGCTGAGGCGGCACCCATGGCACAGGCCCGCACCAAGGCGCTCGGCCGCAAGGAGCCCCGCGAGTCCGCCCTCGCCCATGGGGTCTCCCCTGCTCGAGCGGAGTCGAGAGCTTGGGGAAGGTTCGCCCTCTTCTCGGAGTGTCTGCTGACCGGCGTGTGGATCGCGATCGCATCGCTCGGCGTCGTCACCTGTCCGGCCGCCTTCGCCGCCGGATGCCGGCATCTGCGCCGGCGTACCGCTCATGAGGCGGGCGGCCTACGGGAGTTCGCCGCCGACTTCCGGGCCGCCCTGCGGGGTGGATGGCTCGCCGGGCTCGCCGGTTGGGTGCTGGCGGCCATGGTGTGGGTCGACGTCCAGGCCGCGCGCGCCGGGCTGCCCGGCGGGCCGCTGGTCGGGTCCGTCGCTCTCGTCGCGCTGATCGGCCTGGCCGTCACCGGTATGCGCGCCGCCGCCACATGGGCTCCCGGCGCCGGATGGCGCGCGCTGCTCACGGACGCGGGCCGCCGTACCGTGCGCGATCCCGCCGGATCGTTCCTCCTCGTGGCCGGGCTCGCCGTCGTGGCGCTGTCCGGCTGGTTCGTCGCCCCCTTGGCTGTCCCGGTGCTCGGGGCCGTCGCGGCAGCGGCCGTCGCCGTCGAGACGCGGTACCGGCACCACCACTGACCTCCGCCCGCGAGCCGTGCCAAGGGCTGCGCCCGAGCGCGCCCGCACCTCTCTCTGCCATGCCCCTGCTCGCCTTGCCCCCGCATGCCTCCGCACGTCCCCGTACGGAAAGGACCCACGGCACCCATGTCTTCCATCCCGCGCAGATCCCTTCTGAAGGCCGCCGCCGTCGCCGGAGCCGCCGCTCAGTTCAGCTGGGCGCTCGGCAGCAGGGACGCCCAGGCCGCGCCCACCGCCGGCGCCGCCGACACCGACCCGGTGACCCTGGACTGGCTCGAGGACGGCGGCCTCGGCGCCGCCCCCGGCTCCACCGTCGGCGTGCCCTGGCCCATGGGCGCCCATCAGGAAGACCAGACCTTCGCCCTCACCGACGCCGACGGCAAGGCCGTCCCCGTCCAGACCTGGCCGCTCGCGTACTGGCCCGACGGCTCCCTGAAGTGGACCGCGCACGCCGTCAGTTCCGGCAACGGCAAGCTCACCGTGACCGCAGGCACCCCCGCCGTCCCCGAGAAGAAGGTGACCGTCGACAGCGGCGGCGGTACCGTCACCGTCTCCACGGGGGTCATCACCGCGAAGATCGGCAAGAACGGTTCCACCCTCGTCAAGTCCGTCACCCGGGGTTCCACCGAGATCGCCAAGGACGGCAGGCTGGTCCTGATCCGCCAGCCCGAGATCGAGGACGAGGACCAGGGCGCGGTCAAGACGGAACGCTTCGACGGCGCGATCGACAAGGTCACCGTCGAACAGGACGGCCCGGTCCGCGCCGTCGTCCGCATCGACGGCAAGCACCGCAAGGGCGACCGCGGTTGGCTGCCGTTCTCCATCCGGCTCTACTTCTACGCCGGCGCCGACTCCTTCCGCATGGTGCACACCCTCACCTACGACGGCACCCAGGAGCCCGGCAAGGCGTCCGGCGACTTCATCCGCGGCCTCGGGGTGCGCTTCACCGTGCCGATGCGCGACGCCGCCTACGACCGGCACATCCGCATCGGCGGCGAGGGCACCGGCCTGCTGCGCGAGGCCGTCCAGGGCATCACCGGCCTGCGCCGCGACCCCGGCGCGGCCGTACAGTCAGCCCAGTACGAGGGCAGGAAGCTGCCCGACCCCGCGACCTGGGACCAGCGTGTCACCACGCGCCTGCAGTACATCCCCGAGTGGGGCGACTACACCCTCTCCCAGCTCTCCGCCGACGGCTTCACCGTCCGCAAGCGCACCAGGAAGGGCCACGGCTGGATCACCGCGGGCGGCGGCCGGCGCGCCTCCGGGTTCGGCTACGTGGGCGGCGTGAGCGGCGGCTTCTCCTTCGGCCTGCGCGACTTCTGGGAGAAGTTCCCCGCCCAGCTCGACATCCGCGGCGCCCAGACCGACGAGGCCGAGGTCACCCTGTGGCTCTGGTCGCCCGAGGCCCATCCGATGGACCTGCGCTTCTACCACGACGGCATGGGCCAGGACACCTACGCCGAGCAGCTCGAGGGCCTCAACATCACCTACGAGGACTACGAGCCGGGCTTCGGCACCCCCTACGGCATCGCCCGCACCTCCGAACTGCTCTTCTGGGCAAACGAGTCGACGCCCACCGCCGGCACCCTCGCCCAGCAGGTGCAGGCCGTCCGCACGCTCCCGCAGCTCGCCGCGCCGCCCAAGCAGCTCATCAAGGCCAAGGTGTTCGGCCCCGGCCTCTACTCCGAGCCGGACCGCTCCACCCCGGCCAAGGCGAAGATCGAGGACCACCTGGACTTCCTCTTCACCTACTACAAGGACCAGGTGGAGATGCGCCGCTGGTACGGCTTCTGGGACTACGGCGACATCATGCACACGTACGACGCCGCGCGGCACGTGTGGCGGTACGACATCGGCGGCTATGCCTGGGACAACTCCGAGCTGTCGCCCGACCTGTGGCTCTGGTACGCCTACCTGCGCTCCGGCCGCGCCGACATCTTCCGCTTCGCCGAGGCGATGACCCGGCACACCGGCGAGGTCGACGTCTACCACATCGGCCAGTGGGCCGGCCTCGGCACCCGGCACGGCGTGCAGCACTACGCCGACAGCGCCAAGCAGCAGCGCATCGCCAACACCACCTACCGCCGCTTCTACTACTTCCTCACCGCCGACGAACGCGTCGGTGACCTCATGGCCGCCAACGTCGACTCCGACGAGACGTTCCTCGTCCTCGACCCGCAGCGCAAGGTCCGCACCGACCCGTACACGCCCGACCGGCACGCCCTGTCCATCGGCTTCGGCACGGACTGGAGCGGGCTGGTGTCGGCCTGGCTGACGGAGTGGGAACGCAAGGGCCCCAAGTGGGAGAAGGCCAAGGCGCGGGTGCTGTCCACGATGGAGGGCATCGCCGCCCAGCCCAACGGCTTCGTCCAGGGCAGCGGACTGTACGACCTCGACACGGGCAAGTTCGCCGTCGCCGCGCAGCCCGTCGTCGGCGTCTCGCACCTGTCGGCTGTCTTCGGCCTCAACGAACTGTGCGCCGAGCTCATCCACTTGGTCGACATGCCGAAGTTCAAGGAGGCCTACCTCGACTACTGCCGCTACTTCAACGCCACGAAGGCCGAGCAGGCGGCGCGCTACGGCTCCAACTTCGGCTCGCTGATCCTCTTCCAGGGCCATTCCCGCCTGGACGCCTACGCCGCCGTGCAGACGGGCGACGCGAAGCTGGCCAAGCGGGCCTGGGAGAAGTTCTACGACTCCGACGGCTACAAGGAGTCAGCGCCCTGGAGGACGGAGCGGCTGACCGGTCCGGCGACCCTGGTCGAGGGCAGCGAGGCGAGCTGGGTGTCCAGCAACGACACCGCGCTGTACGGCCTCGCCGCCATCGAGAACCTGGCGCTGCTGGGCGACAGGATGCCGTAGCCGTGGGCTTCGTGGGCTAGTTCATCCGCCCCAGCACCTCCCGCACCCGTCGCACGTCCCGCAGGCGCCGTTCATAGGTCGCGCCGACGGCGAGCAGCAGGGCTCCGGCCAGTGCGGGAGGTACCCAGCGGGGGAGGGCGTCGGCGACCTGCACCAGGTAGGGGGCCAGTTCGTGCAGCGCGTCCAGCACGAGCACCCCGCCGCCCAGCAGCAGCGGCGCCCGCAGCCGGTGCCGGGCCCCCAGGAGGGTGACCAGCAGTGCTGCCGCGCCCAGCAGCCAGGGCCGGGTGGCGTGCGCATCGGTCCAGGCGGCCGCGAGGCTCGGCACCAGCGTCACCGCGAGACCGGGCCCGTGGGCCGCCCACGACGACGCCTGCGGATCCCGGCGCCGGCGCAGGAAGCCCACCGCGAGCGCCGGGACGGACACCGGCAGGGTGTACGCCTCCGGTGCCGTGACGTCCCAGGCCGCGAGGCGCACCCAGGCGGCCAGCGCGAACAGCGCGGTGGCCGCGTAGGCGGCGGGGCGGCGGTCGGCGCGCACGGCCGTCCCGGCGGCGATCACCGCGCACGCGGACAGCACCAGCGCGAGCATCGCCGGTTCGGTGACCGCGAGTGCGATCGCCAGGAGACCGGCGGCCGCGCCCGTCGCCTCCACCGCCACGGTCGTCGGCACATCGGCGATCCGGGCGGCGAGCGGCGCCGCCACCGACGGGACCACGAGCACGAGCAGCGCGGTGTGCCACGGCGCCCAGTGCGTTGCCGCCCCCACCGCACAGGCCAGGGCGGCGCCGTACCCGAGCGCGGCCGGGGCCGTCACCTGGGCGAGGCGCGGCCTCAGGGAGGCGGCAGCGAAGAGCGCCGTCAGGGCGGTGAGCACCCCCAGGGTCGCGGACCGCACCGGCAGTGCCAGCAACGCGAGCGACACCGAGGTGAGCAGGGCGAGCACCAGCGCGGGCAGCGCCTCGGCGCGCCCGGCCGTCCGGCTCCGCGCCGCCGCCGCGAGCAGGCCCGCCGTCGCCAGCGCCTCCACCAGCAGCGCCACCGGGTACGGCGCGTCCAGCGCCACCGGTACGACCACGACCGCGCCCCACCCGAGCGCCAGTGCGCCCGTCAGCGCCCGGGGCCGCCATGCGACGTCGCGGACCTCGAGCGTGCGGACAGCGGCGACGGCGGCCAGGACCAGCGGGGCGCTCTGCAGTTGCAGCAGCCACGGTTCACCGGCCGTCACGGCCTCCCGGGCACCGCCCGGCGCCCCCGACCACACCCCGGTCACCGAGGTGGCCGGTCCCATCAGCGTCAGCGCGAGCAGCGGCAGCGCCCACAGCACCGCCAAGGCCTGTACGGCGGCGGAGGCGAAGGCGAGGCCGCGCCGCACCGGCTCCGGCAGCCGACCGGCCCGCTGCGCCGCCAACAGCGCGATACCGAAGGCGAGATGCACCGGAACGGTCCAGGTGACCGGCAGGGCCGGGCGGGCCGTACCGCCGAGCGCGGTCACCACGAGCAGGCCGGCCGCGGTGGAGAGCCCGACGGCGTGGCCCTCCGCACGTTCGTGCCGGGCCGCCGTCAGCGCGACGGCTGCGGCGAACAGCAGCAGTCCCGCCGCACGAGCCCCGGCGCCCGGACCACCGGCCGTCCACGACAGCCCGGCCGCGGCCAGCGCGCCCCACGCCCCCGTGCCGTACGCGCCGACCATGGCGGTGATCCGCACCGCCCCGGCCGGAGCGCGCAGCGCCACGACCGTGTCGCATGCGGCCGTCACCAGCAGCGCCGCGGTGATCCCGTAGCGCCCCGCGTCGGCCGCCGTCGCCCACAGCAGCAGCGGCAGCTGGGCCGCGGCCAGCGCCGCCGGACGCGGCAGCCGCAGCACAGCCGTGCGCGGCAGCAGACCGTAGCCCGTCCATACGGCGGCCAGCACCGCCGTCGCCCCGGCCGCGTACGCCGTGCCGTCCACGCCGGTGAGGGCGGCCTCGCGCAGCGCGTACGCGTCGAGCACCGTCAGCGCCAGGGCGAGCCCCGCCACCGCCTCGGCCGTCGACCGCAGGCCGCGCCCCAGCAGCGGCAGCGGGGCGGCCAGCGAGGCCACCGTGACCGCGCCCAGCACCAGCGAGCGGCCGGTGAGCCCCAGGTGTCCCCAGCTGACCAGCGTGAACGCGATCGCCGCGATGGTCAGCAGCAGGCCGCCGAGGAGCAGCAGCAGGTTCTGCACCCGCGGGGCGGAGGCCTCCGGGCGGGGCTGCGCGGGTGTGGCCGCCTGCGGCACCGGGCCGGGCGGCGGCAGCGAGGGCAGACGGGCGACCAGCCAGGCGCGGCGGGCGAGCAACTGGGCCCGTCGGGCGTCCAGTTGCCACAGCTCGGCGTCGATGAGCCGCAGCTCCTCGGCCGGTGGCGGAAGGTGTGTCATGGTTCGGAGTGTGTGCCGTGTCACGCCGTACGGCATGAGCGCACGTACTCAGAACGTACTCAGGTCCCGGTCAGGGGCCCCGGGCGGGCAGACTCGGCGTATGGACTGGACGCACTACCGCTTCCTCAGCGAGTGGCCCCTGCCCGCCCCGCCGGCCGCCGTCCTCGCCGCCCTGGAGCGGGCCGAGGACTATCCCCGCTGGTGGCCCCAGGTGCGCACGGTGACCCGGCTCGACGACGCGACGGGCGTGATCACGATCCGCTCCCGGCTGCCGTACGCCATGACGTTCACCGCGCGGTCGGTGCGCCGCGACGCGGCGGCCGGCGTGCTGGAGATCGCGATGTCCGGCGACATCGACGGCTGGGCGCGCTGGACGGTCACCCCCGCCGGCCCCGGCAGCCTCGCCCACTACGAGCAGGTCGTCGAGGTGAACAAGCCGCTGCTGAGGCGCCTGGCCGTGCCCGGACGGCCGCTGTTCCGCGCCAACCACCGGCTGATGATGCGCGCCGGGCGGCGCGGACTAGTGGCGTATCTCGGAACGGTTTGAAGGAAGCGCGCCGACACCTGTATTGTTCAGTGCGTTCCCGGGCGATTAGCTCAGTGGGAGAGCGCTTCGTTCACACCGAAGAGGTCACTGGTTCGAACCCAGTATCGCCCACCGGGAGGAAGGCCGGTCCGCAGCAGCGGGCCGGCCTTCCGCGTTCTCACGCCGCCGCCGGCAACTCCGGTCGCAGCGGCCATGCCGGGTCCACTTCCTCCTCCGAACCGCTGCGCGCGAACCACGCCTGCAGACCGCGGGCCTGTGCCGCGTGCCAGGTCGCCTGCAGGGTGTGCAGCTCGGCGGGGGTCAGCCGCTCCAGCCGCGCGGCGAACCGGCGGCCCAGGGCCCGTACGACCTCCAGCGCGGCCAGCGCGTCCGCCGCCGCGTCGTGCGCCTCGTCCAGCGTGACGCCGTAGTGCGCGCACAGGTCGGTCAGCGTGCGGCGGCCCTTGCGGTAGCGGTCCAGATGCTTGTCCAGCACCCGTGGGTCCAGCACCAGCAGCGGGGCCCGCTCGAACCAGCGGTCCAGGCTGGAGGCCCGGTGCCGGCGCAGCTCACGGTCCAGCAGCGTCAGGTCGAACGGCGCGTTCATCACCACCAGCGGGCGGCGGGCCAGCGCCTGTTCGGCCAGATGCTCGGCCATCTCGTACATCACCGGCGCCGGCCAGCGGCCGTTGCGCTGCAGATGATCCTCCGTCAGTCCGTGCACCGCCGTCGCCTCCTGCGGCACCGGAACGCCCGGGTTGACCAGCCAGCGGCTCACCCGCGGCCGGTAGCCCGGACCGTCCTGGACGACGAGGGAAGCCGACACGATCCGGTCGGTCTCGACGTCCACACCCGTGGTCTCCGTGTCGAAAGCGGCCAGGGGCCCCTCGTACCAGCACGCCATACCCAACAACCCCTCGTTCACCGTCGGCAGTTGACGCATCGTCTTCTGCCCGTTTCGGTGATACCCGGGCTGTTTGCGCCGTACGCCGGAAGGAGACAACAGGAGTACGGGTCTTTGCAGTTCAGCGGCCCGCAGCGGGGAATCACTTTGCGTGGAAGGCTGTTCGCCATGGCGATAGCGCAGCCCGAGCGGGGCGGGCTGCTGCCCGATCGCACGGCCACCCTTCGCGGCACACTCGCCACCACCGCCTGCATGGAGACACTGCAGGTGGGCTATCTGCACGCGGTCGCGGCGGCCGCGGGGTGCTCGCTGTCCCAGCCGTTCCCGGACAACGGCATCGACTGGCACGTCAGCCATGGCTCGCCCGGGCACACCGTGGACGACGAGGTCACCATCAAGGTGCAGCTGAAGGCCACGTACCAGGTCGCGCCCCATCCGCCGGGCCGCTCCTTCTCCTTCACGCTCGACAACGACCACCTGCGCAAGCTCGCCCGCACACCGGTCTCCGTGCACAAGATCCTCGTCGTCATGATCGTCCCGCGGTCCCAGGACCAGTGGCTGCGCGCCGGCCACGACCGGCTCGACCTGCGGCACTGCTGCTACTGGGTCAACCTCGCCGGGCACCCGATCACCGGGCGGAACCGCACCACCGTGCGGATCCCGACCTCGCGCATCTTCGACGACCGGGCGCTGTGCGAGATCATGACGCGGGTCGGGACGGGAGGCAGACCATGACCCACCGCCCACTGCGGGACGTCCCGCGGGCCCACCCCGAGATCTTCCCGGAGCGGCCGCCCGCGCCCGGCGACGTCGACCCGGCCGTCCTCACCGCCCTGCTGCACCGGCACGGCTGGCAGCGCCGCGGCGGCGCCCCCGGCCGCTACGGCCGCTGGACACCGCCCGGGCCGGGCGGGGCCGGCACCAGCCTGCTCGTGCCGGTCAGCCGCGCCTTCCCCGACAGCGACGACCTGCTCGGCGAGGCGCTCGACGCGCTGGCCCGCAGCGGTACGCCGTCCGCGCGCGAGGTGCTCGTCTCCCTCGCCGTGCCGAGCGACGAGATCCGCTGGTGGCGCGACGCCCCGCCCGCGGGACCGGCCGGCAGCGCGGCCTGGACCGCCGACGAGCGGCTGCGCGGCGCCGCCCGGCGGATGCTGCTCGCGGCGGCGCTGGCCACACGGGCGCGGGCCGGGTACCACGGGGCCCGGCACCGCCGGCCGGCCGCCGCGCTGCTGGACCACGTGCTGGTCGGGGCAGGGGGCGACGGCACCGGCCTGACCGCGTTCGCGCCGGTCGCTTCCGCCCGTCCGCTGGCCGTGCGGCTGCAGCAGGCGCTGTACGCGGCGCGCGAGGCCGTCGACTACCAGCGCGCCACGGGCGGCATGGACGCGTTCGACGGCGCGGTGCAGGCGGGGGTCAGCCGGGAGTTCACCGAGGCGTTGATCGCGCTCGTGGAGGGGACGGAGGGGGCGCGGGTCGCGGTGCAGTGGGCGCCGGGGGCGGGGATTCCGGAGGGCTGCGCGGCGGACGGGGAGCCGGTGGAGTTCTCGCCGGGGGATCTGACGGTGCTGCGGGAGGCCGGGGCGCGCTATCTGCGTGCCGAGCCCGCGGTGCCGGTGGTTCTGACGGGGACCGTGGTGCGGATGCGCCGCGCCGCCCCGCGCGGCGAGGGGACGATACGGCTGCGCGTCCTCGCCGGCGCGGAGGTTCCGCACGTACGGCTGACCCTCGACGAGGAGGACTACCGCATCGCCGGGCACGCGCATCTGGTGGGGCTGCCGGTCCGGGTCCACGGACGGCTGGAGAGGCGGGGCGGCTTCCGCCGGCTCACGGGGGTGTCGGGGGTGGTGCCGGTCGAGGTGGACGAGGCGGAGCGGGACCGGCTGATCAAGTCGCTCCAGGAGAACCTGGACTTTTTCGAGGAGGCGTGCGGAGGGGACTGAGCGGGATGCCTGCCGGCGGCTGGTCGCGGGCGCCTGCGGCGCCTGTGCGGGTGCGTCGTGGCGGCCGGTCGCGCGGTTCCCCGCGCCCCTGGGCGGGCCGCACTCACCCTCGGTCACGAGCCCACCCTGGCTCGCTCCCCGCACCGGTTTCGCCTCCGGGGGCATCGGGTCGGTACGATCCTTACTCGTGCGTGCGCTCCGGTATGGCGCCGCATCCCCACCTTCAGTCAGGAGAGACCGGTGTCAGACGTCCGTGTGATCATCCAGCGCGATTCCGAGCGGGAAGAACGCGTGGTGACGACGGGCGCTACGGCCGCGGACCTCTTCGCCGGCGAGCGCTCGATCATCGCCGCGCGCGTGGGCGGCGAGCTGAAGGACCTCACCTACGTCCTCCAGGACGGCGAGACCGTCGAGGGCGTCGAGATCTCTTCCGAGGACGGCCTCGACATCCTGCGCCACTCCACCGCGCACGTGATGGCCCAGGCAGTGCAGGAGCTCTTCCCCGAGGCGAAGCTCGGCATCGGCCCGCCCGTCAAGGACGGCTTCTACTACGACTTCGACGTCGAGAAGCCCTTCCATCCCGATGACCTCAAGGCCATCGAGAAGAAGATGCAGGAGATCCAGAAGCGCGGGCAGAAGTTCGCCCGCCGCGTGGTCAGCGACGAGCAGGCTCGCGAGGAGCTGGCGAACGAGCCCTACAAGCTGGAGCTGATCGGCCTCAAGGGTGCCGCCTCCAGCGACGACGGCGCGGACGTCGAGGTCGGCGCCGGCGAGCTGACGATCTACGACAACCTGGACGCCAAGACCGGCGAGCTGTGCTGGAAGGACCTCTGCCGCGGTCCGCACCTGCCCTCCACCCGCCTGATCCCGGCGTTCAAGCTGATGCGCAACGCGGCCGCCTACTGGCGGGGCAGCGAGAAGAACCCCATGCTGCAGCGCATCTACGGCACCGCCTGGCCCTCCAAGGACGAGCTGAAGGCCCACCTCGACTTCCTCGCCGAGGCCGAGAAGCGAGACCACCGCAAGCTGGGCAGCGAGCTCGACCTGTTCTCCATCCCGGAGCAGATCGGCTCCGGCCTCGCCGTCTTCCACCCCAAGGGCGGCATCATCCGCCGGGTCATGGAGGACTACTCGCGGCGCCGCCACGAGGAAGAGGGCTACGAGTTCGTCTACACCCCGCACGCCACGAAGGGGAAGCTCTTCGAGACCTCGGGCCACCTGGACTGGTACGCCGACGGCATGTACCCGCCCATGCAGCTCGACGAGGGCGTGGACTACTACCTCAAGCCCATGAACTGCCCGATGCACAACCTGATCTTCGACGCGCGCGGGCGTTCGTACCGTGAACTGCCGCTGCGCTTCTTCGAGTTCGGGACCGTGTACCGGTACGAGAAGTCGGGTGTCGTGCACGGTCTGACCCGTGCGCGCGGCTTCACGCAGGACGACGCGCACATCTACTGCACCCGCGAGCAGATGTCGTCGGAGCTCGACAAGACGCTCACCTTCGTCCTCGGCCTGCTCCGCGACTACGGCCTGACCGACTTCTACCTGGAGCTGTCCACCAAGGACCCGGAGAAGTACGTCGGGACGGACGAGGCCTGGGAGGAGGCGACCGAGACGCTGCGCCAGGTCGCCGAGAAGCAGGGCCTGCCCCTGGTTCCCGACCCGGGCGGCGCCGCGTTCTACGGCCCGAAGATCTCCGTGCAGACCAAGGACGCCATCGGCCGCACCTGGCAGATGTCGACCATCCAGCTCGACTTCAACCTGCCCGAGCGGTTCGACCTGGAGTACACCGGCGCCGACGGCACCAAGCAGCGTCCGGTGATGATCCACCGCGCGCTGTTCGGCTCCATCGAGCGGTTCTTCGCGGTGCTCCTGGAGCACTACGCGGGCGCCTTCCCGGCCTGGCTCGCTCCCGTCCAGGCGATCGGCATCCCGATCGGCGACGCCCACGTCGACTACCTCCAGCAGTGGGCGAAGGCCGCGAAGGAGAAGGGCCTGCGGGTCGAGGTGGACTCCTCCTCCGACCGTATGCAGAAGAAGATCCGCAACGCCCAGAAGCAGAAGGTGCCGTTCATGGTCATCGCGGGTGACGAGGACATGGGCCACAACACGGTGTCCTTCCGCTACCGCGACGGCTCCCAGGAGAACGGCATCCCGTTCGATGAGGCCATCGCGAAGATCATGAAGGTCGTCGAGGAGCGGGCGCAGATCTGACCCCGCTGTGAGCAGGCCCCCGGTGACTCGATGTCGCCGGGGGCCTTGCCCTGTCCCTCACCCGGACGCCATATGCTGCACGCATGACGAGTGAGCCGGAACAGCAGATCGGAGTGGGGACGCAGGACGCGTTCCAGCGCCTGTGGACGCCCCACCGGATGGCCTACATCCAGGGCGAGAACAAGCCGACCGGCCCGGGGGCGGACGACGGCTGCCCCTTCTGCTCACTCCCGGCCAAGTCCGACGAGGACGGGCTCATCGTCAGGCGGGGCAAGCAGGTGTACGCGGTGCTCAACCTCTACCCGTACAACGGCGGCCACCTCATGACCGTGCCGTACCGTCACGTCGCCGACTACACCGACCTCACGGAGACCGAGACCGCGGAGCTCGCGGAGCTGACCAAGCAGGCCATGACGGCGCTGCGCACCGCCTCCGGAGCGCACGGCTTCAACATCGGCATGAACCAGGGCTCGGTGGCCGGCGCGGGCATCGCGGCCCACCTGCACCAGCACATCGTCCCCCGCTGGGGCGGCGACACCAACTTCATGCCGGTGGTCGGCCACACGAAGGTGCTGCCGCAGCTCCTGGCCGACACCCGCAAGATGCTCGCGGAGGCCTGGCCGGCGGCGTGATGTGACCGGGCTGCCCGCAGCCTGCGTGGCTGCGGGCACCGCTCACGCGTCGTAGACGTCCGCCTTCTTCGGCGACACGTCCTGGACCGCCGTGCTGAGGAACGCCGAGCGCGTGCCGAACTTCTCCGTGTCCGCCCCGTTCTCCTCCAGCACCTTGATCGCCGCCGCGTGCACCACGCGCAGGACCGGCGTCGCCGCCCGCAGCGCGTCGTCCGCCATGAAGCGGTGCCGCCACGGCTGGTCCGCCCACGCGTGCCGCAGACCGAACGGCTCCGGCAGCCCTATCGTGCCGCCGAGCCACTTCAGCGCCGGGGGATACCAGGTCAGCGGCGCCCGCACCGCCAGCCGGACCACCTCGTCGGTGGTGACCAGGGGCAGGTTGATCTTGCGGGTCTCCCACGGCTTGAAGGACTTGGCGACCTCCTTGGTGGGCGCCTCCGGCTTGGTCGTGAACAGCGGATTGACCGGCCCCAGCGCATGCCCGGTGACCTCGATGCGCAGCGTCGCGTGCAGCACCGTCACGGTGATCAGCATGGTGATCACCAGCTGCCCGTCCCACAGCGTCCACTGCACGCCCAGGTAGTGCCGGTCACCCGCGCCGAACTGCTGCTTGTTGCAGATGTCCTGTATCGCGTGCGACTTGACCTGGTAGGCCTCGACGTCCGTGCCCGACGGCCGGGCCACCTCCTTGGCGTTCTCACCGATCGGCGTGACGATCCAGTGCCGTAGGGACGGGGCGGGGAAGCCGCCGGTGTTCAGGGGGCCGCGCTCCAGCATGCGCAGCTGGTCGTGGATCGAGCGGATCACGTCCCAGCTGCGGAAGGGGTGGATCTCCCGGCCGGGATCGGCCGGCACCAGCTCCTCGGCGAGCTGCCACGAGCCCCAGCGGGTGCCCATGCCGAGGATGCCCTTGGGGCCTGCGTAGAAGACCGAGTTCGACTGCTGCTCGGCGCCGAGCCGGGCCAGGGACTGGCGCAGCTGCTCGGCGGCGGTCTCACGGGGGCCGGTGGGCACGGCCTCGGGCACCTTGGCGCCGACGCTGCTGCCCGACAGCAGGCTGTTCCAGCGCTCCCGGAGGTCCACGGCGGTGCGCTCGCAGATCCGCCGGGCCCAGAACCAGCCGACCACCGGCATCACCACGGCGGCTCGGGCGTACCAGCCCCAGAAGCCGCTGAACGGCATGCGGAGCAGAAAGACCACGGCGAGCGCGGCCACCGCGACGAGCAGGGTGGTCGCCAGAGCCGAGGCACGCCTGTTGTCCGTCTTGTCGATGGTGGTACGGATCTGGAAGACCAGCAGCCAGACCAGGAACCCGGGCAGGAAGAGCACTCCGCACAGCATGATCGCCGCGGTGAGCCGGTTGTCGCGGTCCCGGCGGATGTTGTTCGCCGCCAGGCAGTGCTCGACGACCACCTGCGGTTCGGCGCCGAAGGACTGGATGAGCGGCTTGCGGCCCTCGCCGATCATGCGGTCCACGACCGCGCGGGCGAACGCCTCGCCCAGGTTCGGCCGGAACAGCGCGAGCTTGCCGGGTTTCACCTCCGACTGGTGCCACTCGTTGTCGGCCTTCTTTATCTCCTCCATCGGGTTGTCCCGGTAGGCCGCGGAGGCCAGCGCGAACGTCGCCGTCTGGCCCGCATCGCCGGTGCGCGGCACCTGTGGCCCGAAGAAGTCCGCGTAACCGCCGTCCACGCTCATCCCCACCCCCGGTCGCCGCATTGCTCGCTTCTGCGGCCTTCCCGACTTCCGTCCTGCGCACACCTGTTGATCAGGTCATCAGCGTATCCGCACACACTGACATCCGTCGGCGGACGGCTGAAGGAGCCGCCCGCCGAGCCGGAAGAGCCCCGCCCGCACGCCGGTTGTGCGCGGGCGGTGCCAACTATGAAGCCGCGCGCTCCTGTTCCCGGATCCGTTCGGCGACCTGCGCCGGCATCGGCTCGTGCCGCACGTAGCGGCGGTCGAAGCGCGCCGTGCCGTGGGACATCGACCGCAGATCGATGGCGTACCGCCCGATCTCGATCTCGGGGACCTCGGCCCGCACCAGGGTGCGCCCGCCGCTGGTCTGCTCGGTGCCCAGTACCCGGCCACGCCGGCCGGACAGGTCGCTCATCACGGCGCCCACGTACTCGTCGCCGATCAGCACGGACACCTCGGCCACCGGCTCCAGCAGATGGATCTTCGCGTCGGCAGCGGCCTCCCGCAGGGCGAGCGCGCCGGCGGTCTGGAACGCGGCGTCGGAGGAGTCCACCGAGTGCGCCTTGCCGTCGAGCAGCGTGACCCGCACGTCGATCAGCGGGTGGCCGGCCACGACCCCCTTGGCCGCCTGCGCCCGCACACCCTTCTCCACCGACGGGATGAACTGCCGGGGGACGGCCCCGCCGACCACCTTGTCGACGAACTCGATGCCCGAGCCGCCCGGCAGCGGTTCCACCTCGATCTCGCAGATGGCGTACTGCCCGTGCCCGCCGGACTGCTTCACGTGCCGGCCGCGCCCGGCCGACTTGTTCGCGAAGGTCTCCCGCAGCGACACCTGGTGCGGTACGACGTCGACCTGGACTCCGTAGCGGCTGCGCAGCCGCTCCAGCGCGACGTCGGCGTGCGCCTCGCCCAGGCACCACAGCACCACCTGGTGGGTGTCCTGGTTCTGTTCCAGGCGCATCGTCGGGTCCTCGGCGACCAGCCGCGCCAGGCCCTGGGACAGCTTGTCCTCGTCGGCCTTGCTGTGCGCCTGGATGGCCAGCGGCAGCAGCGGGTCCGGCATCTGCCAGGGCTCCATCAGCAGCGGATCGTCCTTGGCGGAGAGCGTGTCCCCGGTCTCGGCGCGGGTGAGCTTGGCCACGCACACCAGGTCGCCCGCGACGGCGTGCGCCACCGGCCGCTGCTGCTTGCCGAACGGGGCGGACAGGGCGCCGATCTTCTCGTCGACGTCGTGGTCCTCGTGGCCGCGGTCGGCCAGGCCGTGCCCGGAGACGTGGAGGGTCTGTTCGGGGCGCAGGGTGCCGGAGAAGACGCGGACCAGGGAGATCCGGCCGACGTAGGGGTCGGAGGAGGTCTTGACGACCTCGGCGACCAGCGGTCCGTCGGTGTCGCACGGCTTGAGCTCGCGCGGCGCGCCGTCGATGGTGGTCACCGCGGGTGTGGGGTGCTCGAAGGGGGTCGGGAACCCGCCGGTGATCAGCTCCAGCAGCTCCACCGTGCCGATGCCCTGCTTGGCGCCCTCGGCGGCCGGGGCGGCGGCCAGGACGGGGAAGAACGTGCCGCGTGCCACGGCCCGCTCCAAATCCTGGATCAGTGTCTTCAGCTCGACCTGCTCGCCGCCGAGATAGCGGTCCATGAGGGTCTCGTCCTCGCTCTCGGCGATGATCCCCTCGATCAGCCGGTTGCGGGCCTCGGTGAGGTCCGACAGCTGGTCCTCGCCGGGTTCGGACTCCTTGCGCTCACCGGAGGAGTAGTCGAACAGCTTCTGCGTCAGCAGCCCGGCCAGACCGGTCACGGGCGCGTGCCCGTCGGGTCCCTGGGAGCCGTGCAGGGGCAGGTACAGCGGCAGCACGGCGTCGGGGTCGTCACCGCCGAACGCCTCGGCGCAGATCCGGGTCATCTCCTCGAAGTCCGCGCGGGCCGCTTCCAGGTGCGTGACGACGATCGCGCGCGGCATGCCGACGGCCGCGCACTCGTCCCACACCATGCGCGTCGAGCCGTCCACCCCGTCGGAGGCCGAGACGACGAAGAGGGCCGCGTCCGCCGCGCGCAGACCGGCCCGCAGTTCCCCGACGAAGTCGGCGTATCCCGGGGTGTCCAGCAGATTGATCTTGATGCCGTCCCATTCGACGGGTACCAGGGACAGCTGCACCGAGCGCTGCTGGCGGTGCTCGATGTCGTCGTGGTCGGAGACGGTGCCGCCGTCCTCCACGCGGCCCGCCCGGTTCACCGCTCCCGCGGTCAGCGCGAGAGCCTCCACCAGAGTCGTCTTGCCCGATCCGGAGTGGCCGACCAGCACCACATTCCGAATGGACGCGGGGTGGTCGGCCGCCGTAGCCCTGCCGGCGGCTCCGGGGTGGGATTGTGCCTTGTCGCCCATGATCCTGCCTCCCGTGCACGGTGAGGTCACTGTGGGCGCGGACACGCGGGAGGCCGCGTGTGGGCGGCTCCGGCGACGCCCGCGTCCTTCGAGCTTTCCACTCCCGTAACGCCGCGTCCATACGAGGGACGCGAGCGCGGCGGCGCCCGGCGTGCGCGATGTGTGACACGGCTGCGGGTGCCCGGCCCTCGCCCGTACGCGCGCGTGGCTACGATGGGCCAGCCGGGGGCCAGCAGGGGCCGCACGGCGACACCGACCAGTCGGGAAGGCCATGCTGAACAAGTACGCGCGTGCTTTCTTCACGCGTGTTCTCACGCCGTTCGCCGCGTTTCTCATCCGCCGGGGGGTCAGCCCCGACACGGTCACGCTGATCGGCACCGCCGGAGTGATCGCCGGAGCGCTGGTCTTCTACCCCCGGGGCGAGTTCTTCTGGGGCACGGTCGTGATCACGCTCTTCGTCTTCTCCGACCTGGTCGACGGCAACATGGCGCGCCAGCTGGGCCGCTCCAGCCGCTGGGGCGCCTTCCTTGACTCCACGCTCGACCGGGTCGCCGACGGCGCGATCTTCGGCGGCTTCGCGCTCTGGTACGCCGGACACGGCGACGACAACGTGCTGTGCGCGGTGTCGATCTTCTGCCTGGCCAGCGGTCAGGTGGTGTCCTACACCAAGGCGCGCGGCGAGTCGATCGGGCTGCCGGTCGCCGTCAACGGGCTCGTCGAGCGGGCCGAGCGGCTGGTGATCTCGCTGGTCGCGGCCGGTTTCGCGGGCCTGCACAAGTTCGGGGTGGCGGGCATCCAGTACCTCCTGCCGGTCGCGCTGTGGATCGTCGCCGTGGGCAGCCTCGTCACGCTGATCCAGCGGGTCGTCACCGTGCGCCGCGAGTCGGCGGAGGCGGAGGCCGCGGCCGCCGCGACGCCCGGTGAGCCGCAGGGGAGGGAGACGGCGAAGTGAGCGCCCAGGAGCGGCTGACCGACGCCCTGTACGGCCTCGGCTGGGGCACCGTGAAGAAACTCCCCGAGCCGGCCGCGGTGCGCCTCGGCCGGACCGTCGCCGACCTCGCCTGGAAGCAGCGCGGCAAGGGCGTCGAGCGGCTGGAGTCCAACTACGCGCGCGTGGTGCCCGGCGCGAGCCCGGAACGGCTCGCCGAGCTCTCCCGCGCGGGCATGCGCTCCTATCTGCGCTACTGGATGGAGTCCTTCCGGCTGCCGGCCTGGAGCGCCGAGCGCATCAAGGCCGGCTTCGACCCCAAGGACCTGCACTACCTCACCGAGGGCATGGCCGCCGGCAAGGGCGTGATACTCGCCCTGCCGCACCTGGCCAACTGGGACCTGGCCGGCGCCTGGGTCACCACGAAGCTCGGCATCCCGTTCACCACGGTCGCCGAGCGCCTCAAGCCGGAGACGCTCTACGACCGCTTCGTCGCCTACCGCGAGGGCCTGGGCATGGAGGTCCTGCCGCACAGCGGCGGCTCCGCCTTCGGCACGCTCGCGCGCCGGCTGCGCGACGGCGGCCTGGTCTGCCTGGTCTCCGACCGCGACCTGTCCTCCTCCGGGGTCGAGGTCGACTTCTTCGGCGACACGGCCCGGATGCCCGCCGGGCCCGCCCTGCTGGCCCAGCAGACCGGCGCCCTGCTGCTGCCGGTGACCTTGTGGTACGACGACTCGCCGGTCATGCGGGGCCGGGTGCATCCCCCGATCGACGTCCCCGAGTCAGGCACGCGCGCCGAGAAGACGTCCTCCATGACACAGGCGCTGGCCGACGCCTTCGCCACGGGGATCGCCGACCATCCTGAGGACTGGCACATGCTGCAGCGGTTGTGGCTCGCTGATCTCGACCCGTCGAAGGGGACCGCGTGAGGATCGGCATCGTCTGCCCGTACTCCTGGGACGTGCCCGGCGGCGTCCAGTTCCACATCCGCGACCTCGCCGAGTACTTCATCCGGCTCGGCCACGAGGTGTCCGTGCTCGCCCCGGCCGACGACGACACGCCCCTGCCGCCGTACGTCGTCTCCGCGGGGCGTGCGGTGCCGGTGCCGTACAACGGCTCCGTCGCCCGCCTCAACTTCGGTTTCCTGTCCGCCGCGCGAGTGCGGCGCTGGCTGCACGACGGCGCGTTCGACGTCGTGCACATCCACGAGCCGACCTCGCCGTCGCTGGGGCTGCTGACCTGCTGGGCGGCGCGCGGTCCGATGGTCGCCACCTTCCACACCTCCAATCCGCGCTCCAAGGCGATGATCGCCGCGTACGCCATCCTGCAGGCCGCGCTGGAGAAGATCAGCGCGCGGATCGCGGTGAGCGAGTACGCGCGGCGCACGCTGGTGGAGCACCTCGGCGGGGACGCCGTCGTCATCCCGAACGGCGTGGACGTCGACTTCTTCGCCAAGGCCGAGCCCAACCCCGCGTGGCAGGGCGACACCCTCGGCTTCATCGGCCGTATCGACGAACCCCGCAAGGGCCTGCCGGTGCTGATGAGGGCGCTGCCCAAGATCCTCGCCGTCCGGCCGCAGACCCGGCTGCTGGTCGCCGGGCGGGGCGACGAGGAGGAGGCGGTGGCCTCGCTGCCGGCCGAGCTGCGCTCCCGGGTGGAGTTCCTCGGCATGGTCAGCGACGAGGACAAGGCCCGCTTCCTGCGCTCCGTCGACCTGTACGTCGCGCCCAACACCGGCGGCGAGAGCTTCGGGATCATCCTGGTCGAGGCGATGTCGGCGGGCGCGCCCGTGCTCGCCTCCGACCTCGACGCCTTCGCCCAGGTGCTCGACCAGGGCAAGGCGGGCGAGCTGTTCGCCAACGAGGACGCCGACGCGCTCGCCGAGGCCGCCGTACGGCTGCTGGAGGACCCGGCGCGCCTGGCGGAACTGCGCGAGCGCGGCAGCACCCACGTCCGGCGCTTCGACTGGTCCACGGTCGGCGCGGACATCCTGTCGGTGTACGAGACGGTGACGGCCGGCGCGGCCGCGGTGGCCGCGGAGGACACGGGGCCGACGGGACTGCGGGCCCGGTGGGGGCTGGCGCGGGACTGAGAGGGCCTTTGCGGGGCTGGTTTCCCCGCGCCGGAACGAGGCAGCCGGCGGCAGGCCCCGCTGATGCCCGCGGGGCCGTGCGGGCCGGAGGTTCGCGGGTGGCGCGCCGGTAAGGTGGCCGCCCGTGACCGCAACCCTCATCTGGACCCTCGTCGTCCTTGTCGCGATCGGCCTGTACCTGAGCTGGACCGCGGGGCGGCTGGACCGGCTGCACGCGCGGATCGACGCCGCCCGCGCCTCCCTGGACGCCCAGCTGCTGCGGCGGGCCTCGGTGGCGCAGGAGGTGGCGACCTCGGGTGTGCTGGACCCGGCCGCGTCGATCGTCCTGTACGAGGCCGCGCACGCCGCCCGGCAGGCCGAGGAGGAGCAGCGCGAGGTCGCCGAGAGCGATCTGAGCCAGGCGCTGCGCGCGGTGTTCGCCGAACGCGAGCAGCTGGAGGCCGTCCGCGAGGCGCCCGGGGGAGAGCAGGCGGCCCACGAGCTGACGGAGGCCGTGCGCCGCGTCCCGATGGCCCGCCGCTTCCACAACGACGCGGTCGGCGCGGCCCGCCGCCTGCGCGAGCACCGCAAGGTCCGCTGGTTCCGCCTCGCCGGCCACGCCCCGTTCCCGATGGCCTTCGAAATGGACGACGAGCCTCCGGCCCCCTTGGCGGACCGCTCCGCCTGACCCGGCCGGCCCCCGCAGCGCGCACCGCCCTCCGCATACGATTCCGTTCCGGACAGACCGCTTCCGGCCAAAAGGAGCCACCGGGTTTTCATTGGCCCTTGCAGTGGACTGGTCCCGTCACGTTTCCTCAGTGCTGCAGTAACCCCTCTTTTCCTTCAGTGAGGTCACCCGTGTCCAGCACCGAGAACCAGGCTCCCGAGATCGGTACCGCCCGCGTCAAGCGCGGCATGGCCGAGCAGCTCAAGGGCGGCGTGATCATGGACGTCGTCACGCCGGAGCAGGCGAAGATCGCCGAGGACGCGGGCGCCGTCGCCGTCATGGCCCTCGAGCGGGTCCCGGCCGACATCCGCAAGGACGGCGGCGTGGCCCGCATGTCCGACCCGGACATGATCGAGGGCATCATCGACGCCGTCTCCATCCCGGTCATGGCCAAGTCCCGCATCGGCCACTTCGTCGAGGCCCAGGTCCTGCAGTCCCTCGGCGTCGACTACATCGACGAGTCCGAGGTGCTCACCCCGGCCGACGAGGTCAACCACTCCGACAAGTGGGCCTTCACCACCCCCTTCGTCTGTGGCGCCACCAACCTGGGCGAGGCCCTGCGCCGTATCGCCGAGGGTGCCGCGATGATCCGCTCCAAGGGCGAGGCCGGCACCGGCAACGTCGTCGAGGCCGTCCGCCACCTGCGCCAGATCAAGAACGAGATCGCCCGCCTGCGCGGCTACGACAACAACGAGCTGTACGCCGCCGCCAAGGAGCTGCGCGCCCCCTACGAGCTGGTCAAGGAGGTCGCCGAGCTGGGCAAGCTCCCGGTGGTCCTCTTCTCCGCCGGTGGCGTCGCCACCCCGGCCGACGCGGCCCTGATGCGCCAGCTCGGCGCCGAGGGCGTGTTCGTCGGCTCCGGCATCTTCAAGTCCGGCGACCCGGCCAAGCGCGCCGCCGCCATCGTGAAGGCCACCACCTTCTACGACGACCCGAAGATCATCGCGGACGCGTCCCGCAACCTCGGCGAGGCCATGGTCGGCATCAACTGCGACACCCTCCCCGAGACCGAGCGCTACGCCAACCGCGGCTGGTGAGCACCCCGGTCACGCCACTACAGGTAAGCCACTCATGAACACTCCTGTCATCGGCGTCCTGGCTCTCCAGGGCGACGTCCGGGAGCACCTCATCGCCCTGGCCGCGGCCGACGCCGTGGCCAGGCCGGTGCGGCGCCCCGAAGAGCTCGCCGAGGTCGACGGTCTCGTCCTCCCCGGCGGCGAGTCCACCACCATCTCCAAGCTGGCCGTCCTGTTCGGCCTGATGGAGCCCCTGCGCGCACGCGTGCGTGCCGGCATGCCCGTCTACGGCACCTGCGCCGGCATGATCATGCTCGCCGACAAGATCCTCGACCCGCGCTCGGGCCAGGAGACGATCGGCGGCATCGACATGATCGTGCGCCGCAACGCCTTCGGCCGCCAGAACGAGTCCTTCGAGGCGTCGGTCGACGTCAGGGGCGTCGAGGGCGCTCCCGTCGAGGGAGTCTTCATCCGCGCCCCCTGGGTGGAGTCCGTCGGCGCCGGCGCCGAGGTGCTCGCCGAGCACGAGGGCCACATCGTCGCCGTGCGTCAGGGCAATGCGCTCGCCACGTCGTTCCACCCGGAGCTGACCGGCGACCACCGCGTGCACTCGCTGTTCGTCGACATGGTGCGCGCGAACGGGACGCCGTAGTCCTTGTAGGATTCCAGGCGTTCGTACAGAGATTGGTTACGCGAAGGAGACAGGCAGATGTCCGGCCACTCTAAATGGGCCACGACGAAGCACAAGAAAGCCGTGATCGACGCCAAGCGCGGCAAGCTCTTCGCGAAGCTGATCAAGAACATCGAGGTCGCGGCGCGCACGGGCGGCGCGGACCCCGAGGGCAACCCGACGCTGTACGACGCCATCCAGAAGGCGAAGAAGTCGTCGGTCCCGAACAAGAACATCGACTCCGCGGTCAAGCGCGGCGCGGGCCTGGAGGCCGGTGGCGCCGACTACGAGACGATCATGTACGAGGGTTACGGCCCGAACGGTGTCGCGGTGCTCATCGAGTGCCTCACCGACAACCGCAACCGCGCCGCCTCCGAGGTCCGCGTCGCCATGACCCGCAACGGCGGCTCCATGGCCGACCCGGGCTCGGTGTCGTACCTGTTCAACCGCAAGGGCGTGGTGATCGTCCCCAAGGGTGAGCTGAGCGAGGACGACGTCCTCGGCGCGGTCCTGGACGCCGGTGCCGAGGAGGTCAACGACCTCGGTGAGACCTTCGAGGTCATCAGCGAGGCCACCGACCTGGTCGCCGTGCGCACCGCCCTGCAGGACGCCGGCATCGACTACGACTCCGCCGAGGCCAACTTCGTCCCGACCATGCAGGTCGAACTGGACGAGGAGGGCGCGAAGAAGATCTTCAAGCTGATCGACGCGCTCGAGGACAGCGACGACGTGCAGAACGTCTTCGCCAACTTCGACGTCAGCGACGAGATCATGGAGAAGGTCGACGCGTGACGCTCCGCTGAAACGAGCGGAATGGCAGCGGGCCGGTGGGACACGTCCACCGGCCCGCCGTCATTGTCAGTGGGACCCGATAGCCTGCACAAACAGGTGATCGAGGGATCCGAGGGAGGGGTGCGGTGCGCGTATTGGGGGTGGACCCCGGACTGACGCGGTGCGGTGTCGGCGTCGTCGAGGGGGTCGCGGGCCGGCCGCTCACCATGCTCGGCGTCGGAGTCGTCCGCACGCCGGCGGACGACGACCTCAGCCACCGCCTCCTCGCCGTCGAGCAGGGCATCGAGCAGTGGCTGGACGAGCACCGGCCGGAGTTCGTCGCCGTCGAGCGCGTCTTCAGCCAGCACAACGTACGCACCGTCATGGGCACCGCCCAGGCCAGCGCCGTCGCCATGCTGTGCGCCGCCCGCCGTGGCATCCCGGTCGCCCTGCACACCCCCAGCGAGGTCAAGGCCGCCGTCACCGGCAGCGGCCGCGCCGACAAGGCGCAGGTCGGGGCCATGGTCACCCGGCTGCTCAGACTCGCCTCGCCGCCCAAGCCCGCCGACGCCGCCGACGCCCTCGCGCTCGCCGTCTGCCACATCTGGCGCGCCCCCGCCCAGAACCGGCTCCAGCAGGCCGTCGCCCGGCACACCGTCCCCGTATCGAAAGGCCGAACGGCATGATCGCCTTCGTCAGCGGCACGGTCGCCGCGCTCGCCCCCGACGCCGCGGTGGTGGAGGTCGGCGGGGTCGGCATGGCCGTCCAGTGCACGCCGAACACACTGTCCACGCTCCGGATGGGCCGGCCCGCCAAGCTGCACACGTCCCTCGTCGTCCGCGAGGACTCCCTCACCCTGTACGGCTTCGCCGACGACGACGAGCGCCAGGTCTTCGAGCTGCTGCAGACCGCGAGCGGAGTCGGACCGCGCCTGGCCCAGGCGATGCTCGCCGTGCACACCCCGGACGCGCTGCGCCGCGCCGTCGCCACCGGTGACGAGAAGGCGCTCACCGCCGTCCCCGGCATCGGCAAGAAGGGCGCCCAGAAGCTGCTGCTGGAGCTGAAGGACCGGCTCGGCGAGCCCGTCGGGGCGCCCGCCGTCGGCGCCCCGGTCTCCCAGGGCTGGCGCGACCAGCTGCACGCCGCCCTGATCGGGCTGGGCTACGCGACCAGGGAGGCCGACGAGGCGGTGACCGCCGTCGCACCCCAGGCCGAGGCCGCGGGCGGCACGCCCCAGGTCGGGCAGCTGCTGAAGGCCGCCCTGCAG
The DNA here is from genome assembly GCF_043088925.1 of Streptomyces sp. NPDC014006. Taxonomy (NCBI): domain Bacteria; kingdom Bacillati; phylum Actinomycetota; class Actinomycetes; order Kitasatosporales; family Streptomycetaceae; genus Streptomyces; species Streptomyces sp. NPDC014006. The sequence continues at coordinate 157,550 of NZ_JBICAJ010000013.1, forward strand.
ACCCTGAACCGCGCCCGCTGACCGCATCGCGCCCGCTGACCCCGATAGCCGAAGGCACACCACATGAACTGGGACGACGCCACCGACACCCCCGCCCCCGACCGGCTGGTGGACTCTGTCGCCGACCGTGAGGACCAGGCCGTCGAGGCCGCCCTGCGCCCCAAGGACCTGGGCGAGTTCATCGGCCAGGAAAAGGTGCGCGAACAGCTCGACCTGGTGCTGCGCGCCGCCCGCGCGCGCGGCGCCACCGCCGACCACGTGCTGCTCTCCGGCGCCCCCGGACTCGGCAAGACCACCCTGTCGATGATCATCGCGGCCGAGATGGGCGCCCCCATCCGCATCACCTCGGGACCCGCCATCCAGCACGCCGGCGACCTCGCCGCGATCCTGTCCTCCCTTCAGGAGGGCGAGGTGCTCTTCCTCGACGAGATCCACCGCATGTCGCGGCCCGCCGAGGAGATGCTGTACATGGCCATGGAGGACTTCCGCGTCGACGTGATCGTCGGCAAGGGTCCCGGCGCCACCGCCATCCCGCTCGAACTGCCTCCCTTCACCCTGGTCGGCGCCACCACCCGCGCGGGCCTGCTGCCGCCACCCCTGCGCGACCGCTTCGGCTTCACCGCGCACATGGAGTTTTACGAGCCGCACGAGCTGGAGCGCGTCGTACACCGCTCGGCGCAGCTGCTGGACGTCGAGATCGACTCCGACGGCGCCGCCGAGATCGCCGGCCGCTCCCGCGGCACGCCCCGTATCGCCAACCGGCTGCTGCGCCGGGTACGCGACTACGCGCAGGTCAAGGCCGACGGCCTGATCACCCGCGACATCGCCGCCGCCGCCCTCGCCGTCTACGAGGTCGACGCGCGCGGCCTGGACCGCCTGGACCGGGCCGTGCTGCAGGCGCTGCTGAAGCTCTTCGGCGGCGGCCCCGTCGGCCTGTCGACCCTGGCGGTCGCGGTGGGGGAGGAGCGGGAGACGGTCGAGGAGGTGGCCGAACCCTTCCTGGTACGTGAGGGCCTGCTGGCCCGCACCCCGCGCGGCCGTGTCGCCACGCCGGCCGCCTGGGCCCACCTCGGCCTGACCCCGCCCCGCTCTTCGACGGCCGGAAACGGACAAGCAGATCTGTTCGGGGCATGACAGCAGGAGACGGTGCATGACGGAGGGACATCGGCGAGGGATTGGCGGGCGCAGGAACCCAGGTGCCATGCTGAGCGTTGTTCCTTGCGCGCGGACTCGCTTAGACTCCGCCGATGCCGCCTGTGACGGCAGCCCCCATACACCCCCCAGCCATCAGGCCGCTCACCATCGCGGTCGTGTGAAGGAAGTACCGACCCGTGAGTCTCGTGACCCTCCTCCCGTTCATCGTGCTCATCGGGGCCATGTTCCTGATGACCCGCTCCGCCAAGAGGAAGCAGCAGCAGGCCGCGGACATGCGGAACCACATGCAACCCGGTTCCGGCGTCCGCACCATCGGGGGCATGTACGCGACGGTCAAGGAGGTCAACGAGGAGACGGTCCTCCTTGACGCCGGTCCCGGTGTCGAACTCCTCTTCGCGAAGAACTCGATCGGCGCCGTCCTGAGCGACGACGAGTACAACCGCATCGTCCACGGCGTCGAGCACGACCTGAAGTCCGACGCCGACATCGTCCCCGACGACGCGTCCTCCCTCACCGAAGACGACGAGTCCGCCGCTGCCGCCTCCGAGGGCAAGATCGACCTCGGTAAGCAGGACGCCGCCGAGCGAGGCGAGGACGCGATCAAGGCCGCCGAGGACAAGGCCGACGCGGCCGAGGCGAAGGCTCAGGCCGACGAAGAGCCGAAGAAGTCCGAGGGCGACACCGACGCGAAGTAGTCGCGTCCCCGGAGCACGCGCCACGACCGTCGCGCGTGCCCTGTGCGACGTGCGCTTCTCGCAGGGGGTCCCAACCATGTCATGGCCGCCGCAGCGCTGACCCGGCGCGGGGCGGCCCGAGAGGGAGTACGAGAAGGTGGCAGCACCTAGAAAGGGCCGGAGCGCGAGCGCCCAGAGCAAGCCGTGGCGCGCGCTGGCCCTGATCCTGATCGCCATCGTGGCGCTCACCGGCGGGATGTTCGCCTCCGGGCACACCACCCCGCGCCTGGGCATCGACCTTGCCGGCGGTACGAGCATCACGCTCCGGGCGGTCCCCGAGGCCGGCCAGGAGTCCGCGATCAACAAGACCAACATGGACACCGCGGTCGAGATCATGGAGCGCCGCGTCAACGGTCTTGGTGTGTCGGAGTCCGAGGTCCAGACCCAGGGCAATCGCAACATCATCGTCAACATCCCCAAGGGCACGAACTCCGAGCAGGCGCGCCAGCAGGTCGGCACCACCGCCAAGCTCTACTTCCGCCCCGTCCTGGCCACCGAGCTCTCCGGCCCCGGCACGGCGACCCCGACGCCGAGCGGCACCGGCAACCCCTCGGCGTCGCCGAGCGGCAAGGCCAACGGCAAGGCCTCGGACAAGCCGGAGGCGACCGGCAAGGGATCGTCCTCGCCGTCCGCCCCCCGGTCGGCGAACGCCACCTCCCAGGGACGCGCCGTCTCCGACGCGCTGAAGGCGGACGCCACGCCGTCCGCGAGCAGCTCCGGCGGCTCCAAGCCGTCTCCCTCGCCGTCGAGCAGCGCTCCCGGTGACGCCACCTCCAAGCTCCAGGCGCGGTTCGCCGCTCTGGACTGCTCCAAGCCGGACCAGCGCGCCGCGGCCGGCAAGGGTGCCAAGCCCGGCGACCCGACCCTGGCCTGCGGCAACTCCAGCGGCCAGTGGCAGAAGTACATCCTCGGCCCGGCCGGCGTGGACGGCACCGACGTGAAGAAGGCGCAGGCCGTCTTCAACACGCAGAACGCCTCCGGCTGGACCGTCACCATGGAGTTCACCTCCAAGGGCGCGAAGAAGTTCGCCGACATCACCGGCAAGCTGGCCCAGCAGCAGACCCCGCAGAACCAGTTCGCGATCGTGCTCGACGGCAACGTCGTCTCCGACCCGTTCGTCCGCGAGGCGCTGACCGGCGGCAGCGCCGAGATCACCGGCCACTTCTCCCAGGAAGAGGCGCAGAGCCTGGCCAACATGCTGTCGTACGGCGCCCTGCCGCTGACCTTCAAGGAGGACAGTGTCACCACGGTGACCGCGGCGCTCGGCGGTGAGCAGCTCAAGGCCGGTCTGATCGCCGGCGCGATCGGTCTCGCCCTGGTCGTGATCTACCTGGTGGTCTACTACCGCGGTCTGGCGCTGATCGCCTGCGCCTCGCTGCTGGTGTCCGCCGCGCTCACCTACGTGATCATGGCGCTGCTCGGTCCGGCCATCGGCTTCGCGCTGAACCTGCCGGCCGTCTGCGGTGCCATCGTCGCCATCGGCATCACCGCGGACTCGTTCATCGTGTACTTCGAACGGGTCCGGGACGAGATCCGCGAGGGCCGCTCGCTGCGCCCCGCCGTGGAGCGCGGCTGGCCGCGTGCCCGGCGCACCATCCTCGTCTCCGACTTCGTCTCCTTCCTCGCCGCCGCGGTGCTGTTCATCGTGACGGTCGGCAAGGTGCAGGGCTTCGCGTTCACGCTCGGTCTGACCACCGTGCTCGACGTCGTCGTGGTGTTCCTGTTCACCAAGCCGCTGCTGACGCTCCTGGCCCGCCGGAAGTTCTTCGCCGACGGCCACAAGTGGTCCGGACTCGACCCCAAGAGCCTGGGCGCCAAGCCGCCGCTGCGCAGCACTCGTCGTTCCTCCCGTTCGGCCGCCGGCCCCGTCGACCCGAAGGAGGCGTGAGAGATGTCGAAGCTCGGCAACCTCGGCGCCCGGCTCCACCGTGGCGAAATCGGCTACGACTTCATCGGCAAGCGCAAGATCTGGTACGGCGTCTCGATCCTGATCACCATCACGGCCATCCTGGGCCTGGCGGTGCGCGGCCTGAACATGGGCATCGAGTTCCAGGGCGGTGCCGTCTTCACCACCCCGAAGAACATGTCCGTCTCGGTCGCGAGCGCCGAGAACTACGCGCAGGAGGCCTCCGGCCACGACGCGATCGTCCAGAAGCTCGGTGACGGCAGCCTGCGCATCCAGGTCGCGGGCATCGAGACCAGCGACGCCACCAAGATCAAGAACGAGCTGGCCAAGGACCTCAAGGTCGACGCGGAGAAGATCAACGCCGACCTGGTCGGCCCCAGCTGGGGCGAGCAGATCGCCAACAAGGCGTGGCAGGGTCTGGGCATCTTCATGGTCCTCGTCGTGATCTACCTGGCGATCGCCTTCGAGTGGCGCATGGCCGTGGCCGCGCTCGTCGCCCTGATCCACGACATCACCATCACCACCGGCATCTACGCCCTCGTCGGCTTCGAGGTCACGCCGGGCACGGTGATCGGTCTGCTGACCATCCTCGGTTACTCGCTCTACGACACGGTCGTCGTCTTCGACAGCCTCAAGGAGCAGACGAAGGACATCACCAAGCAGACCAGGTGGACCTACAGCGACGTCGCGAACCGCTCCATCAACGGCACCCTGGTCCGCTCCATCAACACCACGGTGGTCGCGCTGCTGCCGGTCGCGGGCCTGCTGTTCATCGGCGGCGGCTTCCTCGGCGCGGGCATGCTCAACGACATCTCCCTGTCGCTGTTCGTCGGCCTCGCGGCCGGTGCGTACTCCTCGATCTTCATCGCCACGCCGCTCGTCGCCGACCTCAAGGAGCGCGAGCCGCAGATGAAGGCCCTGCGCAAGCGCGTGCTGGCCAAGCGGGCCCAGGCCGGCTCCCAGGAGGAGTTCGCCGGCGCCCGCACCGGCGCCGCCGACTCCGACGACGCCGCACCGGCGGTCGTCGGCCCCCGCGACCAGTCCGCCGCCCGCAACCGCGGCCGTGGCCGACCCTCGGGGAAGCGCCGATGACGGAGATGCGAGAGCTGCTGCTCAGCCGTATCCGGGACGTGGCCGACTACCCGGAGCCGGGCGTGATGTTCAAGGACATCACCCCGCTGCTCGCAGACCCGGCGGCGTTCACCGCGCTCACCGACGCGTTCGCGGAGATCGCCGAGCGCACCCGCGCCACCAAGATCGTCGGCCTGGAGGCGCGGGGGTTCATCCTCGGCGCCCCCGTCGCCGTCCGCGCGGGCCTCGGCTTCATCCCGGTGCGCAAGGCAGGCAAGCTGCCCGGCGCCACCCTCGGCCAGTCCTACGACCTGGAGTACGGCTCGGCCGAGATCGAGGTGCACGCCGAGGACCTGACCGCCGACGACCGCGTCCTGATCGTCGACGACGTCCTCGCCACCGGCGGCACCGCCGAGGCCGCGGTCCATCTGATCCAGCGGGCGGGTGCCCGGGTCACGGGCGCCGCGGTGCTGATGGAGCTGAGCTTCCTCCAGGGCCGCCCGCGGCTGCAGGCCGCCCTCGGCGAGGCCCCGCTGGAGGCGCTGCTCACCGTCTGAGCGACCTGTCGTTCACCCGAGAGGCGGGCCCGGAGGAATCCGGCGCCCGCCCCTTGTGTTTTCGGGGTACACGGGTCGCACAGTGGCCTGCAGGCGATCCTGGAGCCCAGGCTCGCTACGATGGGGACTCCGGAGCCTGACCGGGGGACCCGGATCGCGCACGAGGAGTCCTCTTGCCAGACGAGGCCCAGCACCTGACCGCCGCCAAGCCCGAGCCCGTCCCGGGATCCGCGGCGCAGCCCGCGCCGACCGCGCCGCACGCGAAGAACGACACCCGCGGGCCGGTCCAGCACGCCCAGTCGGCGCCCGTCGACAAGCCGGCCGAGGAGACCCGCCCCAAGCCCGCGCCCCCCGAGCAGCCCATCAACGCTCCCGTGGTCCGCACGCCCGCGGCTCCGCCCGCCCGCTCCGGCTCCTCCAACCGCGTCCGCGCCCGTCTGGCCCGCCTCGGCGTCCAGCGCGCCAACCCCTACAACCCGGTCCTGGAACCGCTGCTGCGGATAGTCCGCAGCAACGACCCCAAGATCGAGAACTCCACGCTGCGCCAGATCGAGCGCGCCTACCAGGTCGCAGAGCGCTGGCACCGCGGCCAGAAGCGCAAGAGCGGCGACCCGTACATCACGCACCCGCTCGCCGTCACCACCATCCTCGCCGAGCTGGGCATGGATCCGGCCACCCTGATGGCCGGCCTGCTGCACGACACCGTCGAGGACACCGAGTACGGCCTGGAGGACCTGCGCCGCGACTTCGGCGACGTCGTCGCCCTGCTCGTCGACGGCGTCACCAAGCTGGACAAGGTCAAGTTCGGCGAGGCCGCGCAGGCCGAGACCGTGCGCAAGATGGTCGTCGCCATGGCCAAGGACCCGCGCGTCCTGGTCATCAAGCTCGCCGACCGCCTGCACAACATGCGCACCATGCGCTACCTCAAGCGCGAGAAGCAGGAGAAGAAGGCGCGCGAGACCCTGGAGATCTACGCGCCGCTCGCCCACCGCCTGGGCATGAACACCATCAAGTGGGAGCTGGAGGACCTCGCCTTCGCGATCCTCTACCCCAAGATGTACGACGAGATCGTGCGCCTCGTCGCCGAGCGTGCCCCCAAGCGCGACGAGTACCTGGCCAAGGTGATCGACGAGGTCCAGGGCGACCTGCGCGCCGCCCGCATCCGCGCCACCGTCACCGGCCGCCCGAAGCATTACTACAGCGTCTACCAGAAGATGATCGTCCGCGGCCGTGACTTCGCGGAGATCTACGACCTGGTCGGCATCCGCGTCCTGGTGGACACCGTCCGCGACTGCTACGCCGCGCTGGGCACCGTCCACGCCCGCTGGAACCCCGTTCCCGGGCGGTTCAAGGACTACATCGCGATGCCCAAGTTCAACATGTACCAGTCGCTGCACACGACGGTCATCGGACCCAGCGGCAAGCCGGTCGAACTGCAGATCCGCACCTTCGACATGCACCGCCGCGCCGAGTACGGCATCGCCGCGCACTGGAAGTACAAGCAGGAGGCCGTCGCCGGCGCCTCCAAGGTGCGCAACGACGCGCCGAAGACCGCCGGCAAGGGCAAGGACGACCACCTCAACGACATGGCGTGGCTGCGCCAGCTGCTGGACTGGCAGAAGGAGACCGAGGACCCGGGCGAGTTCCTGGAGTCCCTGCGCTTCGACCTGTCCCGCAACGAGGTCTTCGTCTTCACACCCAAGGGCGACGTCATCGCGCTCCCGGCCGGCGCCACCCCGGTGGACTTCGCCTACGCGGTGCACACCGAGGTCGGTCACCGCACCATAGGAGCCCGCGTCAACGGCCGGCTCGTTCCGCTGGAGTCGACCCTCGACAACGGCGACCTGGTCGAGGTCTTCACCTCCAAGGCAGCCGGTGCCGGACCGTCCCGTGACTGGCTCGGCTTCGTCAAGTCGCCGCGCGCCCGCAACAAGATCCGGGGCTGGTTCTCCAAGGAGCGCCGCGACGAGGCGATCGAGCAGGGCAAGGACGCAATCGTGCGGGCGATGCGCAAGCAGAACCTGCCGATCCAGCGGATCCTCACCGGCGACTCCCTGGTCACGCTCGCGCACGAGATGCGCTACTCCGACATCTCCGCGCTGTACGCGGCGATCGGCGAGGGCCACGTCTCCGCGCAGCACATCGTGCAGAAGCTGGTGCAGGCCCTCGGCGGCGAGGAAGCGGCCACCGAGGAGATCGACGAGACCGTCCCGACCCGCGGCCGCGCCCGCAAGCGCCGCAGCAGCAACGACCCCGGTGTCGTCGTCAAGGGCGTCGACGACGTGTGGGTCAAGCTGGCCCGCTGCTGTACGCCGGTGCCAGGCGACCCCATCATCGGCTTCGTCACGCGCGGCAGCGGCGTATCGGTTCACCGCAGCGACTGCGTCAACGTCGAGTCACTGTCGCGGGAGCCGGAGCGCATCCTCGAGGTCGAGTGGGCGCCCACCCAGTCCTCGGTCTTCCTGGTCGCCATCCAGGTCGAGGCCCTGGACCGCTCCCGGCTGCTGTCCGACGTCACGCGCGTGCTGTCGGACCAGCACGTCAACATCCTCTCCGCGGCCGTGCAGACCTCCCGCGACCGGGTGGCCACCTCCCGGTTCACCTTCGAGATGGGCGACCCCAAGCACCTGGGGCACGTCCTGAAGGCCGTACGCGGCGTCGAGGGCGTCTACGACGTCTACCGCGTCACCTCGGCCCGTCGGCCGTCGTAAGGCCCGCACAGGGCACGCAGAAGCCCCCGTACACCGTGTGTACGGGGGCTTCCGGCTGTCGTCGGGACTGGGCGTCAGCCGCCGAACTCCTCCAGGCCCTTCAGCGCCTGGTCCAGCAGGGCCTGGCGGCCCTCCAGCTCACGCTCCAGCTTGTCGGCCTTCGCGTTGTTGCCCTGGGCGCGCGCCTGCTCGATCTGGCCCCTGAGCTTGTCGACGGCGGCCTGGAGCTGACCGGTCAGACCCTCGGCACGCGCGCGTGCCTCCGGGTTCGTCCGGCGCCACTCGGTCTCCTCGGCGTCCTGGATCGCCCGCTCGACCGCGTGCATCCGGCCCTCGACCTTCGGCCGGGCGTCCCGCGGCACATGACCGATGGCCTCCCAGCGCTCGTTGATCGAGCGGAACGCGGCCCGCGCGGCCTTGAGATCCGTCACCGGCAGGAGTTTCTCGGCCTCCTCGGCCAGCTCCTCCTTCAGCTTCAGATTCTCCGCCTGCTCGGCGTCACGCTCGGCGAAGACCGAGCTGCGCGCGGCGAAGAAGACGTCCTGGGCTCCGCGGAAGCGGTTCCACAGGTCGTCCTCGTGCTCGCGCTGGGCGCGGCCCGCGGCCTTCCACTCCGCCATCAGCTCGCGGTAGCGGGCCGCGGTGGGCCCCCAGTCCGTCGAGCCCGACAGTGCCTCGGCCTCGGCGACCAGGCGCTCCTTGGTCCGGCGGGCCTCCTCGCGCTGCGCGTCCAGCTGCGCGAAGTGCGCCTTGCGCCGTTTGGAGAACGCCGACCGGGCGTGCGAGAAGCGGTGCCACAGCTCGTCGTCCGACTTGCGGTCGAGTCGCGGCAGACCCTTCCAGGTGTCCACCAGGGCACGCAGCCGCTCGCCGGCCGCCCGCCACTGGTCGGACTGCGCCAGCTCCTCGGCCTCCACGACCAGGGACTCCTTGGCGTGGCGGGCCTCGTCGGCCTGCTTCGCCCGCTGCGCCTTGCGCTCCTCGCGGCGCGACTCGACGGTCTGCACGAGCTTGTCCAGGCGCTGCCGCAGCGCGTCCAGGTCACCGACCGCGTGGTGTGCGTCGACCTGCTCGCGCAGGTGGTCGATCGCGGCCATCGCGTCCTTGGCCGACAGATCGGTGGTGCGCACTCGCTTCTCGAGGAGGCCGATCTCGACAACCAGGCCCTCGTACTTGCGCTCGAAGTAGGCCAGCGCCTCCTCGGGGGAGCCGGCCTGCCAGGAACCGACGACCTGCTCGCCGTCGGCCGTCCGCACGTACACGGTCCCCGTCTCGTCGACGCGGCCCCACGGGTCGCTGCTCACAGCGCCTCCTCCACATGATGCCTGCGAGGGGCCTTCGAGCTCCCCCGGGCATCGTCCACAGTTTGTTCACCGCCAACATAGGCGACCAGCGGGTTGCCTGTCCGCATCCAGCGCGACCGAAATTCCCCATCTGGCCACGGAAGACGCCCTCGCGGCGTCACGACTTCGTGACCGTCGCCCTGTCGATCACCACCGTCGCGTTCGGCGCGGTGTTCTGGGTGGCGGGATCGGCGGGCTGGGCGCCGGCGGCGGCGACCTTCTTCAGCACCTGCATGCCCGCCTGCGACACCGTACCGAACGGTGTGTAGCTGGGCGGCAGCGGGCTGTCCTGGTAGACGAGGAAGAACTGGCTGCCGTTGGTGTTCGGGCCGGAGTTCGCCATCGCGACCGTGCCCGCCGGGTAGACGTTGCCCTTCAGGCTCTTGTCCTTGAGGTTCTCGTCCTTCATCTTGTAGCCCGGGTCGCCCATGCCGGTGGCCGTCGGGTCGCCGCACTGCAGCACGTAGATGCCGGAGTCGGTCAGACGGTGGCACTTGGTGTGGTCGAAGTAGCCCTTGCCCGCGAGGAAGGCGAACGAGTTCACGGTGTGGGGGGCCGCCGACGCCTTCAGCGCGACGTCGATCTCGCCGCACGTGGTGTCCAGCTTCATCGTGTACTTCGCCGACGTGTCGATCGACATCGCCGGCTCCTTGCCGAACTTCAGCTTCTTCACCGAGCCCGCGGCCGGCTTCGCGCACGGGTCCTTCGGCTTGGCGGACGGCGTCACCTCGGCGCTCGCGTTCGACTTGCCGTCGTCCTTGAACACCCCGGTCGTGTACACCGCGAGGCCGCCCACCAGGACCACACCGAGCACCGAGGCGATCACGGAATTACGGACCCGCGCCTTGCGCCGCGCGTCGGTGCGCCGCTGCTGCTGCCGCAAGAACTTCTCCCGGGCGAGCTGACGCCGCCGCTGCTCCTGGCTGACCACCGGGGTTACTCCTCATGCCTGTTGTACGTCGGTTGGGGGCGCGTGCGTCCGATGAAGCGATCGCCTGCGTGTGCCCCGTACCGTATATGGGTTCGCTGAGGAATCGGCAGCGCCGGTAGGCTCTGACCGCGGGCGCGAGCGCGAGACGCCGCCCCCATACCGACCACAACCGCCACAACGAAGGACGATCGTGCTCATTGCCGGGTTCCCCGCCGGGGCCTGGGGGACGAACTGCTACCTCGTCGCCCCCGCCGCCGGTGAGGAGTGCGTGATCATCGACCCGGGCCACCAGGCGGCCCCCGGCGTCGAAGAGGCGCTGAAGAAGCATCGGCTCAAGCCCGTCGCCGTCGTCCTCACCCACGGCCACATCGACCATGTGGCCTCGGTCGTCCCCGTGTGCGGCGCGCACGGCGTACCGGCCTGGATTCACCCCGACGACCGGTTCATGATGAGCGACCCCGAGAAGGCGCTCGGCCGGACCATCGGCATGCCGCTGATGGGCGAGCTGACCGTCGGGGAGCCGGACGACGTCAGGGAGCTGACCGACGGCGCGAAGCTGGAACTGGCCGGTTTCGAGCTGACCGTGTCCCACGCGCCCGGCCATACCAAGGGGTCGGTGACCTTCGGCCTGCCCGAGGCGGCGGAGATCCCGCCGATCCTGTTCTCGGGCGACCTGCTGTTCGCCGGCTCCATCGGACGCACCGACTTCCCCGGTGGCTCCATGGACGACATGCTCGAGTCCCTGGCCCGCGTGGTCCTGCCGCTCGACGACTCGACCGTGGTGCTGTCCGGACACGGCCCCCAGACGACCATCGGCCAGGAGCGCGCCACCAACCCGTATCTGCGGCAGGTGGCCGCCGGCCAGGGAGCGGACGCCCCGCGCGCTCCCCGACGAGGAATGTGACGAGAGACCTTCCGTGAGCACCTTCAAGGCCCCCAAGGGCACGTACGACCTGATCCCGCCGGACTCCGCCAAGTACCTGGCCGTGCGTGAGGCGATCGCCGCCCCGCTGCGCGCCTCCGGCTACGGCTACATCGAGACCCCCGGCTTCGAGAGTGTCGAGCTGTTCGCGCGCGGTGTCGGCGAGTCCACCGACATCGTGACCAAGGAGATGTACGCCTTCGAGACCAAGGGCGGCGACCGGCTCGCCCTGCGCCCCGAGGGCACCGCCTCCGTGCTGCGCGCCGCGCTGGAGGCCAACCTGCACAAGGCGGGCAACCTCCCGGTCAAGCTGTGGTACTCCGGCTCCTACTACCGCTACGAGCGCCCGCAGAAGGGCCGCTACCGCCACTTCTCCCAGGTCGGCGCCGAGGCGATCGGCGCGGAGGACCCGGCGCTGGACGCCGAGCTGATCATCCTGGCCGACCAGGCGTACCGCTCGCTCGGTCTGCGCGACTTCCGCATCCTGCTGAACTCGCTGGGCGACAAGGAGTGCCGGCCGGTGTACCGGGCCGCGCTGCAGGACTTCCTGCGCGGCCTGGACCTGGACGAGGACACCCGTCGCCGGATCGACATCAACCCGCTGCGCGTGCTGGACGACAAGCGGGAGGCGGTGCAGAAGCAGCTCACCGGTGCCCCGCTGCTGCGCGACTACCTGTGCGACGCCTGCAAGGCGTACCACGAGGAGGTCCGCGAGCTGATCACGGCCGCGGGCGTGGCCTTCGAGGACGACCCGAAGCTGGTGCGCGGCCTCGACTACTACACCCGCACCACCTTCGAGTTCGTCCACGACGGCCTCGGCTCGCAGTCCGCGGTGGGCGGCGGCGGCCGCTACGACGGTCTGTCGGAGATGATCGGCGGCCCCGCGCTGCCGTCCGTCGGCTGGGCGCTCGGCGTGGACCGCACGGTGCTCGCGCTGGAGGCGGAGGGCGTCGAGCTCGAACTGCCCTCCGCGACCAGTGTCTTCGCGGTGCCGCTCGGCGACGAGGCCCGCCGCGTGCTGTTCGCCAAGGTCACCGAGTTGCGCAAGGTGGGTGTGGCGGCGGACTTCTCCTTCGGGCACAAGGGGCTCAAGGGCGCGATGAAGAACGCCAACCGCAGCGGCGCCCGCTACACGATCGTGGCCGGCGAGCGCGACCTCGCCGAGGGCGTCGTCCAGCTCAAGGACATGGAGTCCGGCGAGCAGGCGCCGGTCGGCGTGAACGAGATCGTGGCGGAGCTCGAGGCCCGGCTCGGCGGCTGACGACCGATGACAGCGACGGAGGGCGCCGGGGTGATCCCGGCGCCCTCCGTCGTCAACCCGGCGCCCGCGATGTCGCACCGCCAGGGGATTTTCGAGCCGGGAGCGCCGCACGCGCGTGGAGGCCTGCGATCAGCGGCCGGATCCGAACGTTCGGGGCCCCGTACGCGTACATCCTTATGTCCATCGAACGGTGGGCAGGGGGACGCGTGCGGCACAATGGCCGTGCCCGAAGAAGGTCCAACTCTCAAGTGACGGAACCGGCGGAATGAGCAAGACGACAGTGAAGGACGTCTCCACCGACCCCGAGCCGCAGGACGCCGGGGCCGCCGCGCCGCGCACCGTGGGCGGCAGCCGTGCCTTCGGCGTGCTGCTGGTGATCACCGGCGCGGCCGGACTGCTCGCCGCCTGGGTCATCACCCTGGACAAGTTCAAGATCCTCGAGGCCAAGGTCGCGGGCAAGACGTTCACGCCCGGCTGCAGCCTCAACCCGGTCGTCTCCTGCGGCAGCGTGATGGAGTCCAAGCAGGCCGCCGCCTTCGGGTTCCCCAACCCGATGCTCGGCCTGGTCGCCTACGGCATCGTCGTCTGCGTCGGCATGAGCCTGCTGGGCCGCGCCCGCTTCCCGCGCTGGTACTGGCTCACCTTCAACTTCGGCACGCTCTTCGGCGTGGGCTTCTGCGCCTGGCTGCAGTTCCAGTCGCTGTACCGGATCAACGCGCTCTGCCTGTGGTGCAGCCTGGCCTGGGTCGCCACGATCATCATGTTCTGGTACGTGACGTCCTTCAACATCCGCAACGACCTGCTGCCCGCCCCGCGCTGGCTCAAGAGCTTCTTCGGCGAGTTCACCTGGGTCATGCCGGTGCTCCACATCGGCATCATCGGCATGCTGGTCCTGACCCGCTGGTGGGACTTCTGGACCAGCTGAGCCCGCCCCGGCCGGGGGCTTCCCGCCCCTGAGGGCCGCGTACCGTCATCGGCCGCCGGAAGCCGCGGAGCCCGCGTCCCGGCCCCGGCCCGGCCCCACGGGGTCCCGTCCCTGGGGCGCGTCGACGCGGTGGGCCGTCGACGCGGCCGGCCGTGTTGTCAGTGCCGTGGCTTAGGGTTTCTGACGTGGAGCCCGACCTGTTCACCGCCGCAGCCGAAGAACGCCAGGAGAAGGACCCGACGACCAGCCCCCTCGCGGTCCGGATGCGTCCGCGCACCCTCGACGAGGTCGTCGGACAGCAGCACCTGCTCAAGCCGGGCTCACCCCTGCGCCGCCTGGTCGGCGAGGGCGCGACGGGTCCGGCGGGGCCGTCCTCGGTGATCCTGTGGGGGCCGCCCGGCACCGGCAAGACCACGCTCGCCTACGTCGTCTCCAAGGCCACCAACAAGCGCTTCGTGGAGCTGTCCGCGATCACCGCGGGCGTCAAGGAGGTGCGCACGGTCATCGACGGCGCCCGCCGCGCCAGCGGCGGCTACGGCCAGGAGACCGTCCTCTTCCTCGACGAGATCCACCGCTTCAGCAAGGCCCAGCAGGACTCCCTCCTCCCGGCCGTCGAGAACCGCTGGGTGACCCTGATCGCGGCCACGACCGAGAACCCGTACTTCTCGGTGATCTCTCCGCTGCTCTCCCGCTCCCTGCTGCTCACCCTCGAACCCCTCACCGACGACGACATCCGCAGCCTGCTGAAGCGCGCCCTCACCGACGAGCGCGGCCTGAAGAGCGCCGTCGCCCTCCCCGAGGACACCGAGGACCACCTGCTGCGCATCGCCGGCGGTGACGCCCGCCGCGCGCTGACCGCCCTGGAGGCCGCCGCGGGGGCCGCCCTCGACAAGGGCGAGCCGGAGATCTCCCTGTCCACCCTGGAGGAGACCGTCGACCGGGCCGCGGTGAAGTACGACCGCGACGGCGACCAGCACTACGACGTCGCCAGTGCCCTGATCAAGTCCATCCGCGGCTCGGACGTCGACGCCGCCCTGCACTACCTGGCCCGCATGATCGAGGCCGGCGAGGACCCCCGGTTCATCGCCCGCCGCCTGATGATCTCCGCCAGCGAGGACATCGGCCTGGCCGACCCGAACGCCCTGCCCATCGCGGTCGCCGCGGCCCAGGCCGTCGCCATGATCGGCTTCCCCGAGGCCGCGCTCACCCTCAGCCACGCCACCATCGCGCTCGCGCTCGCCCCCAAGTCCAACGCCGCCACCACCGCGATCGGCGCCGCCCTGGACGACGTACGCAAGGGACTGGCCGGAGCGGTCCCGGCGCATCTGCGCGACAGCCACTACAAGGGCGCGACCAAACTCGGGCACGGCCAGGGGTACGTCTACCCGCACGACCTGGCCGAGGGCATCGCCGCGCAGCAGTACGCCCCGGACGTCCTCAAGGACCGCGAGTACTACACGCCGACCCGGCACGGCGCGGAGGCCCGCTACGCGGACGCCGTGGAGTGGACCCGCAAGCACCTCGGTCGCAAGCGGTCCTGAGCGCCCTGTAGACTGCCCCGAAGTGCCGAGTTCCGTGCAGTCAGAGCGGGACAGCCGGCCGGAACCCCCAGTGGGTTCCAGGAGCGTCGCGCACCGTCGAACGGTGTCGCGGGCAGCCCACCACCACCCGGAGTTCCGGGAGAGGTCGGTGGGCCACTCGCGTGCTGCACGTATGTGCCCAGACCAGGGGAGCGGCTGCCCGGCAGGTCCCACGCGGACCCGACGGGTTTCCCCGGCTGCGGATGCGACCTCCCGCAACCCTGACAAGCCGGAACAAGGAAAAGAGAAACAGTGGCGAACCAGTCCCGCCCCAAGGTCAAGAAGTCGCGTGCCCTCGGCATCGCGCTGACCCCGAAGGCCGTCAAGTACTTCGAGGCCCGCCCCTACCCGCCGGGCGAGCACGGCCGTGGCCGCAAGCAGAACTCGGACTACAAGGTCCGTCTGCTCGAGAAGCAGCGTCTGCGTGCCCAGTACGACATCTCCGAGCGCCAGCTCGTGCGCGCCTACGAGCGTGCCTCCAAGGTCCAGGGCAAGACCGGTGAGGCCCTGATCGTGGAGCTGGAGAAGCGCCTCGACGCGCTGGTCCTGCGTTCGGGCATCGCCCGCACGATCTACCAGGCCCGCCAGATGGTCGTCCACGGCCACATCCAGGTCAACGGCAAGAAGGTCGACAAGCCGTCCTTCGTCGTGCGCCCCGACGATGTGATCCAGGTCCGCGACCGCTCCAAGGACAAGACGCTCTTCCAGATCGCCCGCGAGGGTGGTTTCGCCCCCGACGGTGAGACCCCGCGCTACCTGCAGGTGAACCTCAAGGCCCTGGCGTTCCGCCTGGACCGCGAGCCGAACCGCAAGGAGATCCCGGTGATCTGCGACGAGCAGCTCGTCGTCGAGTACTACGCCCGCTGATCCTCGGCAGGCGGTAGC
Source organism: Streptomyces sp. NPDC014006 (assembly GCF_043088925.1). Taxonomy (NCBI): domain Bacteria; kingdom Bacillati; phylum Actinomycetota; class Actinomycetes; order Kitasatosporales; family Streptomycetaceae; genus Streptomyces; species Streptomyces sp. NPDC014006. Next base: position 173,531 of record NZ_JBICAJ010000013.1, read on the forward strand.
ACTCCCTCAGCCCGCCGTCTCCCCGCCCTTCCGGGTGGGCGAGGCGGCGGGCTGCCGCGTTCCCGGGCCGCCCCGCTGCGATCTGCGCGGCGCCGGGACGGACGTCAGCGCCCGCCCTCGCCCCAGGGCCCGCGCGACCGCCTCGGCCCACCCGAGCCGCCGCCCCTGGCGTACGCACTCCTCGTACCGCGCGTCCCCGAGCCGCTCCCGGGCCGTCGCCTCGCACAGCTCGTGCGGACCGTTGTAGTACGCCGACCCGAACAGCGGCAGCCCCACCGACGGCCACATCCGTGCCGCGGCCCCCTGCAGCACCGCCGCTTCCGCCGCGTCCCCCTCCGCCGCGGTGACCAGCGCCAGCAGCTCCATCGACAGCACCGAGCCGAGCAGATCGCGGAACCCGTGCGCGCCGCCCAGGCACTCGGTCAGCAGCGCCCGGGAGCGGGCCGCGTCCCCCTCCGCCCAGGCGGCGTACGCCAAGACGAAGAGCGCGTAGCCGAGCGCCCACCGCTCGCCATGGTCCTCACACACCTGGCGCACGTCCTCGCACAACCGCACCGCGTCCGCCAGATCGCCCTGGAACGCCCGGGTCATCGCCAGTTCGACCTGGCCCATCAGCACGTTGCTGTTCAGCTCGCCGATCTCCCGGTAGCGCTCCAGGGCCGAGCGCAGCAGCCGCTCCGCGCGCGCCATGTCGTCCGTGACCAGCGCCAGACATCCGGTGCGGTGCTCGGCGTAGGCGACACCGGTCGCACTGCCCAGCCGCTCCGCCTCCGCACGGCAGTCCGTCAGCGCCAAGAGGGCGGGCACCGGATCGCCCTGCAGGATCGTGACATAGCCCAGCACCCACAGGGCCTTCAGCCGGGGATGCTCGCCCGCGCTGCGCGCACCGCCCTCCGTCTCCAGCTCGAGGCTGCGCTGCAACCAGTGCCGCCCCTCCGCCAGCCGCCCGCAGCCCACCCAGTAGAACCACAGTGAGCCGGCCAGATACTGGCCCAGATGCGCCTCGCCCGGCTCGGTGAGACAGCGCTCCAGCGCACAGCGCAGATTCGGCAGTTCGGCCTCGATGCGCTCGGCCACCTCCGCCTGCCGTGGCGAGAACCAGTCCAGCTCGCACCAGGTCGCCAGCCCCATGTACCAGTCCCGGTGGCGTCGCCGCATCCGCTCCGCGTCCCCCGTCGCCGCGAGCCAGTCGGCGCCGTAGGCCCGGATCGTGTCGAGCATGCGGTAGCGCACGCCCGTGGCGGTCTCCTCGCGGGTCACGACCGACTGTGCGATCAGTTCCGTCAGCACGTCCAGCACGTCGTCGGCGGGCAGACCGTGCCCGCTGCACACGTACTCCACGGCATCGAGGTCGAACTGCCCGGCGAACACCGTCAGCCGCGCCCACAGCAGCCGCTCCGCCGGGGTGCACAGCTCGTGGCTCCAGCCGATCGCCGTGCGCAGCGTGCGATGGCGCGGCAGCGCGTCGCGCACCTCACCGGTCAGCAGCCGGAACCGGTCGTCCAGCCGCTCCAGCAGCTGCGTCGGCGACAGCGCCCGCAGCCGCCCGGCCGCCAGCTCCAGGGCCAGCGGGATGCCGTCGAGACGCCGGCACAGCTCGCGCACCTCGGCGCCGTCCCCGACGGGCACGCCCTGGGCGGCGGCCCGGTCGGTGAACAGTTCCACCGCCTCGTCCTCGCCCAGGGGCGCGAGCGGCAGCAGCCGTTCACCGGCCAGCCGCAGCGGGCACCGGCCCACCGCGAGGATCCGCAGCTGCGGGAGCCGGGCCAGCAGGTCCGCCACCAGAGCGGCGCACGCCTCGGCCAGATGCTCGAAGCCGTCGAGGACCAGCAGGAGTTCACGGCCGGCGAGATGCGCGAGCAGCGTCTCGCGCGGCGCCCGGGAGGTGTGGTCGGTCAGCCCCAGCGCCTCCACGAGCGCGTACGCGACGAGTCCGTGGTCCCGCAGCGGGGCCAGATCCAGTTGCCACACCCCGTGCGGGGCCACGCAGCGCGCCGCCGCCCGTGCCGCCAGCCGCGACTTGCCGACCCCGCCGGGGCCGGTCACGGTCACCAGCCGGGAGCCGCGCAGGGCCTCGGCCAGCTCGGCCAGTTCGCCGGCCCGGCCGACGAACGCGTTCGATTCGGCGGGCAGATGGCCCCCCGCGGGTGTGCCTGCGCGCTGATGATCTCGCATGGGACACGGAGCGTACTGAACCGTAATCACTGCGTACAATCGCTTCCCGGAACTCCCGCCCTCCACGCCCCCCTAATCCGGTACGGAGCCCGAGCCCCGGCGCGATAGGCTCGGTGCACGACTTTCTCGATGTTCAGGCACGTTTCAGGGAGCGGGTGCGCACAGTGTCCGGTGGAGAGGTGGCCGGGATCCTGGTGGCCGTCTTCTGGGCGATCCTGGTCTCCTTCCTCGCGGTGGCTCTCGCGAGGCTGGCCCAGACGCTCAAGGCGACGACCAAGCTCGTGGCGGACGTGACCGACCAGGCCGTCCCGCTGCTGGCCGACGCCTCCCAGGCGGTGCGCTCCGCGCAGACCCAGATCGACCGGGTCGACGCGATCGCCTCCGACGTCCAGGAGGTCACGTCGAACGCCTCCGCCCTGTCGACCACCGTCGCCTCCACCTTCGGCGGCCCGCTGGTCAAGGTCGCGGCCTTCGGCTACGGCGTCCGCCGGGCGCTGGGCGGGCGCAAGGGTGAAGTGCCCGCCGAGGAGGCGAGGCGTACCGTGATCGTGGGCCGCACCGTCCCGGCCTCACGACGGGGCAAGCGGAAGTAAGGACTGAGACCGAGCGATGTTCCGCCGTACGTTCTGGTTCAGCACGGGCGTCGCCGCCGGTGTGTGGGCCACCACCAAGGTCAACCGCAAGCTGAAGCAGCTCACCCCGGAGAGCCTCGCCGCGACCGCGGCGAACAAGGCGCTCGAGACGGGACAGCGGCTCAAGGACCGCGCCGTGGGCTTCGCGCTCGACGTCCGCGACAACATGGCCCAGCGGGAGGCCGAGCTCGGGGAGGCCCTGGGCATCCACGAGAACCCGGAACTGGCGGCCCGCGCGCGGTACGCCGCCATCGAGAACAACCGCAGCAACCCGAAGTACGCCGAGAACCCGACGTACTCGTACAACCGGAATGAGGACCACTGATGGAGTCGGCTGAGATCCGCCGCCGCTGGCTGAGCTTCTTCGAGGAGCGCGGGCACACCGTCGTCCCTTCGGCGTCGCTCATCGCGGACGACCCGACTCTGCTCCTCGTCCCCGCCGGCATGGTGCCCTTCAAGCCCTACTTCCTGGGTGAGGTCAAGCCGCCGTTCCCGCGCGCCACCAGCGTGCAGAAGTGCGTGCGCACGCCCGACATCGAAGAGGTCGGCAAGACCACGCGGCACGGCACGTTCTTCCAGATGTGCGGCAACTTCTCCTTCGGCGACTACTTCAAGGAAGGCGCCATCAAGCTCGCCTGGGAGCTGCTCACCAGCCCCCAGGACAAGGGCGGTTACGGCCTCGACCCCGAGCGCCTCTGGATCACCGTCTACAAGGACGACGACGAGGCCGAGCGCATCTGGCACGAGGTCGTCGGTGTGCCGAAGGAGCGCATCCAGCGCCTCGGCATGAAGGACAACTACTGGTCCATGGGCGTCCCCGGCCCGTGCGGCCCCTGCTCCGAGATCAACTACGACCGCGGCCCCGAGTTCGGCGTCGAGGGCGGCCCCGCCGTCAACGACGAGCGGTACGTGGAGATCTGGAACCTCGTCTTCATGCAGTACGAGCGTGGCGAGGGCATCGGCAAGGACAACTTCGAGATCCTCGGGGACCTGCCGAGCAAGAACATCGACACGGGCCTCGGCCTGGAGCGGCTCGCCATGATTCTGCAGGGTGTGCAGAACATGTACGAGATCGACACGTCCATGGCCGTCATCAGCAAGGCCACCGAGCTGACCGGTGTCGCCTACGGCGACGCGCACGACTCGGACGTCTCCCTGCGCGTGGTCACCGACCACATGCGTACCGCCACGATGCTGATCGGCGACGGCGTGACCCCCGGCAACGAGGGCCGCGGCTACGTCCTGCGCCGCATCATGCGCCGCGCCATCCGCAACATGCGCCTGCTCGGTGCCACCGGCCCGGTCGTCCACGACCTGATCGACGTCGTCATCCGCATGATGGGGCAGCAGTACCCCGAGCTCATCACCGACCGCGAGCGCATCGAGAAGGTCGCCGTCGCCGAGGAGAACGCCTTCCTCAAGACGCTGAAGGCCGGCACCAACATCCTCGACACCGCCGTCACCGAGACCAAGCAGGCCGGCGGCACGGTCCTCTCCGGCGACAAGGCGTTCCTGCTCCACGACACCTGGGGCTTCCCGATCGACCTCACCCTCGAGATGGCTGCCGAGCAGGGCCTGTCGGTGGACGAGGACGGCTTCCGCCGTCTGATGAAGGAGCAGCGGGAGCGCGCCAAGGCCGACGCCCAGGCCAAGAAGACCGGCCACGCCGACATGGGCGCCTACCGCGAGATCGCCGACTCCGCCGGCGCGACCGACTTCATCGGCTACACCGACACCGACGCCGAGTCCACGATCGTCGGCCTGCTCGTCGACGGCGTCTCCTCGCCGGCCGCCACCGAGGGCGACGAGGTCGAGGTCGTCCTGGACCGCACCCCGTTCTACGCCGAGGGCGGCGGTCAGATCGGCGACACCGGCAAGATCAAGGTCGACTCCGGTGCCGTCATCGAGGTCCGCGACTGCCAGAAGCCGGTCCCGGGTGTCTACGTCCACAAGGGCGTCGTGCAGGTCGGTGAGGTGACGGTCGGCGCCAAGGCCCACGCCTCCATCGACGCCCGCCGCCGCAAGGCCATCGCCCGCGCCCACTCGGCCACCCACCTGACCCACCAGGCCCTGCGCGACGCCCTCGGCCCGACGGCCGCCCAGGCCGGTTCCGAGAACCAGCCCGGCCGCTTCCGCTTCGACTTCGGCTCCCCGTCCGCCGTTCCGACGGCCGTGATGACCGACGTCGAGCAGAAGATCAACGAGGTGCTCGCCCGCGACCTCGACGTCCGCGCCGACGTCATGGGCATCGACGAGGCCAAGAAGCAGGGCGCCATCGCCGAGTTCGGCGAGAAGTACGGCGAGCGGGTCCGCGTGGTGACCATCGGCGACTTCTCCAAGGAGCTGTGCGGCGGCACCCACGTGCACAACACCGCCCAGCTGGGCCTGGTGAAGCTGCTCGGCGAGTCCTCCATCGGCTCGGGTGTGCGCCGGATCGAGGCCCTGGTCGGCGTGGACGCCTACCACTTCCTCGCCCGCGAGCACACGGTCGTCAACCAGCTCACCGAGCTGCTCAAGGGCCGCTCGGAGGAGCTGCCGGAGAAGGTCTCCGCCATGCTCGGCAAGCTGAAGGACGCCGAGAAGGAGATCGAGAAGTTCCGCGCCGAGAAGGTGCTGCAGGCCGCCGCCGGTCTCGCCGAGTCCGCCAAGGACGTGCGCGGCGTGGCCGTGGTGACCGGTCGGGTCCCGGACGGCACCACCCCCGACGACCTGCGCAAGCTGGTCCTCGACGTGCGGGGCCGCATCCAGGGCGGGCGCGCCGCCGTCGTGGCCCTGTTCACGGTGAACAACGGCAAGCCGCTGACCGTCATCGCCACCAACGAGGCCGCCCGCGAGCGCGGTCTCAAGGCCGGTGACCTGGTCCGCACCGCCGCCAAGACCCTCGGCGGCGGCGGTGGCGGCAAGCCGGACGTCGCCCAGGGCGGCGGGCAGAACCCGGCCGCCGTCGGCGAGGCCGTCGACGCCGTCGAGCGTCTCGTGGCCGAGACGGCGAAGTGACGGAAGTGAAGGCTGAGTAAGGAAACGGTCGGAATCATGCGCAGAGGACGTCGGCTCGCGATCGATGTCGGGGACGCCCGGATCGGGGTCGCCTCGTGCGACCCCGACGGGATCCTCGCCACCCCGGTGGAGACGGTCCCGGGCCGGGACGTCCCCGCCGCACACCGCCGCCTGCGGCAGCTGGTGGAGGAGTACGAACCGATCGAGGTCGTCGTCGGTCTCCCTCGCTCCCTCAAGGGGGGCGAGGGCCCGGCCGCCGTCAAGGTCCGCGCCTTCGCACAGGAGTTGGCCCGGGGCATCACGCCGCTGCCGGTCCGCCTGGTGGACGAGCGGATGACCACGGTCACGGCCGGTCAGGGGCTGCGCGCCTCGGGGGTGAAGGCCAAGAAGGGCCGTTCGGTCATCGACCAGGCGGCCGCCGTCATCATCCTGCAGCAGGCGCTCGAATCCGAACGGGTGTCAGGCAAAGCCCCGGGCGAGGGCGTCGAAGTGGTCATCTGATCGCGATACGGTAACGTTCCGCGCGATGCGGCGGTGTTCGAACAGCTGCCGCACAACAAGAGGCGGGACGGAGCCGGAGCCACCAGCCGCGTGACCGCCGCCTCGCGGCTCTAGGGGATCGATGACTGAGTATGGCCGGGGCCAAGGCTCCGAACCGTGGCATCCGGAGGACCCGTTGTACGGGGACGGCGGATGGGAGGGGCAGCAGCCCCACGTGGGCCATCAGCCTGCCTACGGCGGCCAGCAGCACCACCCGCAGCAGCCGCAGCACGACCAGCACCCTCAGCAGCAGGGCTACGGCGACTGGGGCCCCGAGCAGCAGTCCGGGTACGACCAGCAGCAGTACCAGCAGCCGCAGTACCAGCAGCAACAGCAGCAGCAGTACTACGGCGAGCAGCAGCACCCGCAGGACGGCGGCTGGGACACCACGGGCACGCACGCGCACGTGCCGTACCCGCCCGACCCGGGCGACCCCTACGCCCCGCAGACGGTCTCCTACGGTGGCGAGCAGCCCGACTTCTACCAGTCCGAGGGCGCCTACCCGCCGCCGGAGCCGCCCGCCCGCCGCCGCGGCGAGCCGGAGCCGCGGCAGGAGACCGACTGGGACCCGGGCCCCGACCAGGGCGAGCACGCCTTCTTTGCGGGCGGTGACCCGGACGAGGACCCCGAGGACGACGCCGACCTCCGAGGGCGTGCGGCCCGGCGCGCCGGCAAAGGGGGCAAGGGCGGCAAGGGCGGCAAGAAGAAGAGCCGTAACGGCATCGCCTGCCTGGTGGTCGTGCTCGTGTTCGGCGGTGGACTGGCCGGGGTCGGTTACGTCGGCTACACCTTCTACCAAAATCGTTTCGGCTCCTCCCCGGACTACGCGGGCGACGGAACGGGCGAGACCGTGACCATCGAGATCCCCAAGGGCGCCGGTGGCTACGACATCGGGCGCCGGCTCAAGGCGGCGGGCGTGGTCAAGAGCGTCGACGCCTTCGTCTCCGCCCAGCAGCAGAACCCGAAGGGCAACTCCATCCAGGCCGGCGCCTACATCCTGCGCAAGCAGATGTCGGCCGCCAGCGCCGTCGAGATGATGCTCGACCCGAAGAGCCAGAACAACATCATGGTCACGCCCGGTGAGCGCAATGCGCGCGTCTACGCGGCGATCGACCAGAAGCTCGGCCTGTCCACCGGCACCACCAAGGACACCGCCGAGGAGCAGTACAAGAGCCTCGGCCTGCCGAGCTGGGCGAACAACAACGGCGACATCAAGGACCCGCTGGAGGGCTTCCTCGCCCCGGGCACCTATCCGGCGGCCAAGGGCATGAAGCCGGAGACGGTGCTGAAGGCCATGGTCACCCAGGCCAGCGAGGTCTACGGGCGCTACGACCTGAAGGGCAAGGCCGCGTCCCTGGGGCTGAAGGACCCGCTGCAGCTCGTCACGGTGGCCAGCCTCGTCCAGGCCGAGGGCAAGACCCACGACGACTACCGCAAGATGGCCGAGGTGGTCTACAACCGCCTCAAGCCCACGAACACGGAGACCAACCAGCTCCTGCAGTTCGACTCGACCTTCAACTATCTGAAGGGCGAGAGCAACATCCACATCGCCACACGCGAGATCTACCGCAACAAGGACCCCTACAACACGTACACCAACAAGGGTCTGCCGCCCGGCCCCATCGGCAACCCCGGTGACGACGCCATGAAGGCGGCGCTGAATCCGACGCACGACGGCTGGATCTACTTCGTGGCGACCGACGGCGTGAGCAACACCGAATTCGCCAGGACGCTGGCCGAGTTCAACAAGCTCAAGGACAAGTTCAATGAAAGCTCGGGCAACTGACGCCCGCCGGGCGGCCGTCCTCGGCTCGCCCATCGCGCACTCGCTCTCCCCGGTGCTGCACCGGGCCGCCTACGCGGAGCTGGGCCTCGACGGCTGGAGCTACGACCGCTTCGAGGTCGACGAGGCCGGTCTGCCCGGTTTCTTCGACACGCTGGGTGCCGAGTGGGCCGGGCTGTCGCTGACCATGCCGCTGAAGCGGGCGGTGATCCCGCTGCTGGACGAGATCAGCGAGACCGCGTCCTCGGTGGAGGCCGTCAACACGGTCGTCCTCACCGAGGACGGCCGCCGGGTCGGGGACAACACCGACATCCCCGGGATGGTCGCCGCGCTGCGCGAGCACGGCATCGAGCAGGTCGACACGGCCGCGGTGCTCGGCGCCGGCGCCACCGCCTCCTCCGCGCTGGCCGCGCTGTCCCGGGTCTGCTCGGGCGAGGTCGTCGTCTATGTGCGCAGCGAGGCCCGCGCCGCCGAGATGCGCCAGTGGGGCGAGCGGCTCGACGTCGAGGTGCGCACCGCCGACTGGGCGGACGCGGCCGAGGCCCTGCGCGCGCCCCTGGTGATCGCGACGACACCGGCCGGGACGACCGACGCCCTGGCCGCCGCCGTACCGGAGCGGCCCGCCACACTCTTCGACGTGCTGTACGACCCGTGGCCGACCGGGCTGGCCGCGCGCTGGTCGATGTTCGGCGGGGCCGTGGTCAGCGGCCTGGACCTGCTCGTGCACCAGGCCGTCCTCCAGGTCGAGCAGATGACCGGGCACACTCCGGCCCCGCTGGAGGCGATGCGCCGGGCGGGCGAGAAGGCCCTGGCCGAACGCTGACGTCCACGGCGGGGCGGGCGGTTTCTCGCCGGGCGGCGGTGCACGAGACGGGCGCCTGTCCGTGACGGCGCCCAGGTGGCCGGAAGTGGCCGCCCGTGCGCGTCCGAGGTCCGCGTCGGCGTCCGCCTGCTGGACCGGCGGCCGGAGCTCGGGCCCGGACGTGGGAGGATCGGAGGTGGCGGGCCCGGGCCGCGCACCCGGTCGCGTCGTCGACGTACGCGTGCGTGCGTGTACGCGGAGCAGAACCAGGCGCGAGCACTGAGGAGCATCGTTGAGCAGGCTGCGTTGGCTGACCGCGGGTGAGTCCCACGGTCCCGCACTTGTCGCGACGCTGGAGGGCCTTCCCGCCGGCGTGCCGATCACCACCGAGATGGTCGCGGACCACCTCGCGCGGCGGCGGCTCGGCTATGGCCGCGGTGCGCGCATGAAGTTCGAGCGGGACGAGGTCACCTTCCTCGGTGGCGTCCGGCACGGACTCACCCTGGGTTCCCCGGTCGCGATCATGGTGGGCAACACCGAGTGGCCGAAGTGGGAGAAGGTCATGGCCGCCGACCCGGTCGACCCGGCCGAGCTGGCCGAGCTGGCCCGTAACGCGCCGCTGACCCGGCCCCGTCCCGGCCACGCCGACCTCGCGGGCATGCAGAAGTACGGCTTCGACGAGGCTCGCCCGATCCTGGAGCGCGCTTCCGCCCGTGAGACGGCGGCGCGGGTGGCGCTGGGCGCGGTCGCCCGGTCGTACCTGAAGGAGACGGCCGGCGTCGAGATCGTCAGCCACGTCACCGAGCTGTGCTCCGTGAAGGCCCCGCAGGGGGTGTACCCCACTCCGGCCGACGTCGACAGGCTGGACGCCGACCCGCTGCGCTGCCTGGACGCGGACACCTCCAAGGCGATGGTCGCGGAGGTCGACCAGGCCCACAAGGACGGCGACACCCTGGGCGGCGTGGTCGAGGTCCTGGCGTACGGCGTGCCGGTGGGCCTGGGCTCGCACGTGCACTGGGACCGCCGGCTGGACGCCCGGCTGGCCGGTGCCCTGATGGGCATCCAGGCGATCAAGGGCGTCGAGGTCGGCGACGGTTTCGAGCTGGCCCGGGTGCCCGGCTCGAAGGCGCACGACGAGATCGTGGGCACGCCCGAGGGCATCCGCCGAGTCTCCGGCCGTGCGGGCGGCACCGAGGGCGGCCTGTCCACCGGTGAGCTGTTGCGGGTGCGCGCCGCGATGAAGCCGATCGCGACCGTGCCGCGCGCCCTGCAGACCGTGGACGTCGCCACCGGCGAGGCCACCCAGGCCCACCACCAGCGCTCCGACGTCTCCGCGGTCCCGGCAGCCGGCATCGTCGCCGAGGCCATGGTGGCGCTGGTGCTGGCGGACGCGGTGGCGGAGAAGTTCGGCGGCGACTCGGTGGCCGAGACCCGCCGCAACGTTCGCTCCTACCTCGACAACCTGCACATCCGATGAGCGGGCCGCTGCTGGTCCTGGTCGGCCCGATGGGCGTGGGCAAGTCCACCGTCGGGCAACTGCTCGCCGAGCGCCTCGGCGTCGGCTACCGGGACACGGACGACGACATCGTCACCGGACAGGGCCGCACGATCGCGGACATCTTCGTCGAGGACGGCGAGAGCGCCTTCCGCGCGATCGAGAAGCAGGCGGTGCACCGCGCCCTGGCCGAGCACGAGGGCGTCCTCGCGCTCGGCGGCGGCGCCGTCCTCGACGCCGACACGCGCGCGCTCCTCGCCGGCCACCAGGTGGTCTACCTGTCGATGGACGTCGAGGAAGCCGTCAAGCGCACCGGCCTGAACGCCGCGCGCCCGCTGCTCGCGGTCAACCCGCGCAAGCAGTGGCGCGAGCTGATGGAGGCTCGCCGGCACCTGTACGAGGAGGTCGCCACCGCGGTCGTGCCGACCGACGGGCGCACCCCCGAAGAGGTCACCCAAGCCGCCCTGGACGCAGTGGAGTTGAAGAAAGCATGAGCGAGTCGGTCACGCGGATCCACGTCGGCGGCACGGCCGGCACCGAGCCGTACGACGTCCTGGTGGGCCGTCAGCTGCTCGGTGAACTCGGCGGGCTGATCGGCAGCAGGGCCAAGCGGGTCGCGGTGATCCACCCCGAGGCGCTCGCCGAGACCGGCGACGCGCTGCGCGCCGACCTGGCCGCACAGGGCTACGAGGCCGTCGCGATCCAGGTGCCGAACGCCGAGGAGGCCAAGACCGCCGAGGTCGCCGCCTACTGCTGGAAGGCGCTCGGCCAGTCCGGGTTCACCCGCACCGACGTCATCGTCGGCGTCGGCGGCGGCGCCACCACCGACCTCGCCGGTTTCGTCGCCGCGACCTGGCTGCGGGGCGTGCGCTGGATCGCCGTCCCGACCACCGTCCTGGCCATGGTGGACGCGGCCGTCGGCGGCAAGACCGGCATCAACACCGCCGAGGGCAAGAACCTCGTGGGTGCCTTCCACCCGCCGGCCGGCGTGCTGTGCGACCTGGCCGCGCTGGACTCCCTGCCGGTCAACGACTACGTCTCCGGCCTCGCCGAGGTCATCAAGGCCGGCTTCATCGCCGACCCGGCGATCCTGGAGCTCATCGAGACCGACCCGCAGTCCGCGCGCACCCCGGCGGGCCCGCACACGGCCGAGCTGATCGAGCGTTCGATCCGGGTGAAGGCGGAGGTCGTCTCCAGCGACCTGAAGGAGTCGGGCCTGCGGGAGATCCTCAACTACGGCCACACCCTCGGCCACGCCATCGAGAAGAACGAGCGGTACAAGTGGCGGCACGGCGCGGCCGTCGCGGTCGGCATGCACTTCGCCGCCGAACTCGGGCGGCTGGCGGGCCGGTTGGACGACGCCACGGCGGACCGTCACCGCACGGTCCTCGAAGCGGTCGGGCTGCCGCTGCACTACCGCTACGACCAGTGGCCCAAGCTGCTGGAGACGATGAAGGTCGACAAGAAGTCCCGCGGTGACCTGCTGCGCTTCATCGTCCTGGACGGCCTGGCCAAGCCGACCGTCCTGGAGGGCCCGGACCCGGCGGTGCTGCTCGCCGCGTACGGGGAAGTCGGGCAGTAGGCGCGTACGGGGAAGCGGGACGGTAACTGCCGCGGGGTCCCATCCGTCCGATTCACCATCCACAGCGGGCACTTCACACCGCCCCCGGCCGTTCACCAATCAGCGGCCGGGGGCGGTACCGTTCGGTAGGGCGGGGCTCGCACCCGCTGGCCAGCGTCAATCTTCTGTACGAGACGGAGTGGCACCGGATGCAGCATGCAGTGGGTTCTCCGCTGCCGCCGCCCCACCAGCCGGGGCACGGACCGGCCGTCGGCTGGTCACCGGCCGCACACCACCCGGGCGCCCCCCAGGGGCCGGCCCGCGCACCGCAGGGCTCCGGGCCCGTGCCCCCGCCGCCTCCGGGCTTCACCGGAGCGCCGCCCTCCGGCCCGCTCCCGCCGCACCCCGCGGCACCGCCCCAGGCGATGCCGCCGCACCTCTCCGCGCCCCCGCCCCCCGACACCACCGGCCATGTCGCGCTGCCCCCGGGCGGCCCGGTCGGCGTGCCCATGGCCCCGCCTTCCCCGGTCACGCCCGACCCGGCGACCACCACCCTCGCCGTCCTGCTGATCGGCCCGGCCGGGGCAGGCAAGACCAGCGTCGCCCGCTACTGGGCCGACCACCGAGGGGTGCCCACGGCCCACATCAGCCTCGACGACGTGCGCGAATGGGTGCGCTCGGGCTTCGCCGACCCCCAGTCGGGCTGGAACGACCACTCGGAGGCGCAGTACCGCCTGGCCCGCCGCACCTGCGGCTTCGCCGCGCGCAACTTCCTCGCCAACGGCATCTCCTGCATCCTCGACGACGCCGTCTTCCCCGACCGCCCGGTCGTCGGGCTCGGTGGCTGGAAACGGCATGTGGGCCCCGGCCTGCTCCCGGTCGTCCTGCTGCCGGGACTCGACATCGTGCTGGAGCGCAACGCCGAACGCAGCGGCAACCGCCGCCTCACCGACGAGGAGGTCGCCCGTATCCACGGCCGGATGGCCGGCTGGTACGGCTCGGGCCTGCCGATCATCGACAACTCCCAGCTGGACGTCCCGGAGACGGCGAAGCTGCTGGACGACGTCCTGGCGAGGGCGATAGCGAGTCCGCCGCAGTGGTGACGGCGCCGCCCGCGGCGTAGCCGGGCCACCCCCTCGGCGGCACCCCCATCGGCCCTTCCCAACCGGCACAATCCGGCCACCGCTCCTACGCTCGTCTCATGTCAGAGGTGTACGCGACCCGCCGGGCCAGGCTGAGAGAACGCTGCAACGTGGGCGGCAGCCCCTCCGCCCTGGTGACCCGTCCCGCCAACATCCGCTACCTGGCGGGCGCGTCCCCGCAGGGTGCCGCACTGCTGCTGAGCAAGGACGACGATGTCCTGGTGTGCGCCGATCCGCTCGAGGACCGGCCCGCCGAGGGCCGCCCCGACGAGGGGGTGCGCGTCCACACCCTGTCCGGTCCCGGCGGTGACGCCGCCGTCGCGGCCGCGGGACTGGCGCAGGCCGCGGGCCTGGACTCCGTCGCGCTGGAGGAGCACCACCTCACCGTCGCCCGGCACCGGGCGATCCGCTCGGTGGCGCCCCGGCTGCGGCTGACCGACCTGGGCGGCGCGGTGGAGCAGCTCAGGGTGGTCAAGGACGAGGAGGAGATCTCCTGTCTGCGCATCGGCGCGGAGATCGCCGACCAGGCCCTCGGTGAGCTGCTGGAGTCCATCCTCGTCGGCCGCACCGAACGGCACCTCGCCCTGGAGCTGGAGCGCCGCCTGGTCGACCACGGAGCCGACGGGCCCGCCTTCGCCACCTCCGTGGCCACCGGCCCGAACGCGGGGCGGCGCGGGCACCGGCCCACGGACCGCCGGGTGGAGGAGGGCGACTTCCTCTCCGTCTGCCTGGGCGCGACCTACCGTGGTTACCGCTGCGAGATCGGCCGCACCTTCGTCATCGGCACCTCGCCCGCCGACTGGCAGATCGAGCTGTACGACCTGGTCTTCGCCGCGCAGCGGGCCGGCCGGGAGAGCCTGACGCCGGGCACCGCGTACCGGGACGTGGACCGCGCGGCCCGCCAGGTGCTGGACTCCGCGGGCCACTCCGAGCGCCTTCTGCCGCTCACCGGGCACGGTGTCGGACTCGAAATCGACGAGGACCCTCAGTTGAGTCCCTCGGCCATGGGTAAACTGGACGCTTGCGTGCCGGTCACCGTCGAACCTGGGGTCCACCTCCCGGGCCGGGGCGGTGTCCGGATCGATGACACGCTCGTCGTCCGCCCCGAGGCGGACGGCGGACCCGAGCTACTCACCATCACGACCAAGGAGCTGCTCGCCCTCTAGGCAGGTGCGTGCCCCGGGGTCGTCCACGTCAGTCCAGGAGATTCCGCAACCGTGGCTTCCACGAACGACCTCAAGAACGGCATGGTGCTCAAGCTCGAAGGCGGCCAGCTCTGGTCCGTCGTCGAGTTCCAGCACGTCAAGCCCGGCAAGGGCCCGGCCTTCGTGCGCACCAAGCTCAAGAACGTGCTGTCCGGGAAGGTCGTCGACAAGACCTTCAACGCCGGCGTCAAGGTCGAGACGGCCACCGTCGACAAGCGCGACATGCAGTTCTCCTACATGGACGGCGAGTACTTCGTCTTCATGGACATGGAGACCTACGACCAGCTGATGGTCGACCGCAAGGCCGTCGGCGACGCCGCCAACTTCCTGATCGAGGGCTTCACGGCCACCGTCGCGCAGCACGAGGGCGAGGTGCTCTTCGTCGAGCTGCCGGCCGCCGTCGAGCTGACCGTCCAGGAGACCGAGCCGGGTGTCCAGGGTGACCGCTCCACCGGTGGCACCAAGCCCGCCACGCTGGAGACCGGCCACCAGATCCAGGTCCCGCTCTTCATCACCACCGGTGAGAAGATCAAGGTCGACACCCGCACCAGCGACTACCTCGGCCGGGTGAACAGCTAACCGTGGCTGCCCGCAACACGGCCCGCAAGCGCGCCTTCCAGATCCTCTTCGAGGGCGACCAGCGCGACGCCGACGTTCTGACGGTCCTCGCGGACTGGGTCCGGCTGTCCCGCTCCGACACCCGGCAGCCGCCGGTGAGCGAGTACACGATGCAGCTGGTCGAGGGCTACGCCGAGCACGCGCGGCGCATCGACGAGCTGCTCGCGCAGTACGCGGTGGGCTGGACGCTGGACCGGATGCCGGTCGTCGACCGCAACATCCTGCGTCTGGGCGCCTACGAGCTGATCTGGGTCGACGAGACCCCGGACGCCGTCGTCCTGGACGAAATGGTGCAGCTGGCCAAGGAGTTCTCCACCGACGAGTCGCCGTCGTTCGTCAACGGTCTGCTCGGCCGGCTCAAGGAGCTCAAGCCGTCGCTGCGCCGGGACCAGGCCTGACGCCCGCTGTTCATGCCATGCCCGAGGGCCCGCGGATCCGTCCGCGGGCCCTTGGCGTTCCCCAGTCACTGCCCGCCCGCTCCGTGCGGCAGCGCCCCGGACGGGCCGCCGGGCAGCGGCTGGGCGATCGACGTGAGATCGATGGTGTGCAGCCGTGGCGGCAGCTCCGCCCGGCTGCGCAGTACCTTCATCCTCCGCAGAGAGGCCGCCACGATCACCTCGGCCACGACTGGGGACCCGGTGGGCGCGCACACCGCCACCGTCAGCCAGACCCCGGTCAGCGGGTGGCCCGGCAGCTCGCGCAGCAGCCACTCCGGATTGCTGCTGCCGAGGCCGTAGGCGGTGGTGTGCTGCTCTTCCCTCGTCCCGTCCCCCGCGTACTCCACGGACGGCTCCGCCACGCCCAGCAGCGGCAACGACACGGCGATGCGAAAGCTGTTCCCGCTCGCGGCGCTCGCCGTGTCGGGGGACATGGCCAGGGCCACGGGCTGCCGTCCGCCGCCGGGCGATTCGAGCCGGATGCCGATGTGCGCGTCCTTGAACGGCACGGAATCGCCGTCCGGGTCCGGCCGGAACGCGCAGCCGAACATCAGCAGGAAGTAGTCGTCGTGCGGCGAGGAGGCCGCCAGCAGGGCCGGGTTCACCCCGCGCTCGTGCAACTGCTCGATGGTCTGCCGGACGACATAGGGCTCGGTGACGGTCAGCCGACGGCGGATGCGCTCCTCGGTGGTGTTCCCCTGGAGCGTCGCGGGCACGACCAGATCGACGTCGTACGTGGTGAGCGGGGGCAGTTCGTAAGACATCAGCCGGTCCTTTCGTCGGGGCGCGTCCAGCCGCCGTGATAGGCGAAGGCCCCCCAGTCGCGGTACTGGGGGAAGCGGGCGCGGGTGACCGTCTGGGCGTGGCGGAAGGCGCCCACGGTGTCGTGGTGAGCGGTGAGATGTCCGTACAGCTCACCGAAGAAGCAGGTCGCCGAGTCGGTCCGTACCGGCCACAGACAGCCGACCACTGCGCGCGCCCCGGCCAGCAGGAACGCGGCGGGCAGCCCGCGCGGGTTGTCGGCGAGGTCGAAGCGTCCGAGGGCCGATTCACAGGCACCCAGGGTGACCAGATCCACGCCCCGCAGGTCATGGGTCAGGACCTGATGCCCGAAGAGCCGGCCGTCCGCTCCCTCCCCGGGTGGGTTGAGGTACAGGCACTGGAACCAGGAGGCGTCCTGGCTGTGCGCCCCGTGCGCCGCCACGTGCACATAGCGGGCGCCCTCGGCGCGGGCCAGGAAGGACGCCGGTGCCGCCTCCGGGCCGACCAGCGTGACACCGCCCGCGAGGGTGGCCACCGTCGCCGCGTGCTCGTCCAGCGCCGGCTCCGGCCGCAGTCCCCAGGGCGTGCCGCCCAGCGCGGCACCCAGCGACACGAGTCCCTCCCCGGTGCGCGGCCCGACGTCCTGGGCGCCGGTGACACAGACCGGGCTCGGCACGGTGGTCACGGTCCAGTCGTCGGCCAGCGGACGTCCCGCCAGCCGGAGCAGCGGGAAGGGCAGGAAGTGCAGGGGACCGTGGGCCCAGAAGCACAGGTGCCGTTTTCCCTCGCCGTGCAGGCGGGTCAGCACCTCGCCCAGATCGCCGAAGAACCCGCTGAAGTCCAGCTGCTCCCGGCCGATCCTCGTGACCTCACCGTGCAGAGGGTCGGTACGGACCACCTCGCGCACCTCGGCCACGTCCTGGGCCAGGGGATGCATGGTCTGCCGGTAGCCGTCCTTGCTCACCTGGAGCACCGCGCCCGGCATGCCGCCGAACGGCAGCACCCGGATGTCCCTGACCCCCTCCGCGGTGATCGTCATCAGGTGCACCGCGGCGGCGGGTTGACCGTCCGGGCCAGCCGCTTCCATCCCCCGGGGCTGCTGCGCGATCCACATCGAGATCAGCACGGTGTCCGAGGGCAGCGCGGCCACGACATCACGCAGGTCCGGGTACGCGGAGCCCTCCGCCACCAGCCCCGGCGCGTACAGGCTGCGGGAGAGCTGACGGTCGAAGGACCGCCGGAGATTGCCCAGGAGCTCGCGTTCGCCGTGCCCGGGCGCGTGTTCCTGGGGGCCGGCGTAGCAGAGCATCTCCAGGTCTTCGGCGATCTCGTACAGCCGCGGCGGCGCGGACTCGCCGAGCCCGTTCTCGAGTTCCTCGACCCGGCGCCGCAGTTCCACGAGCAGGGGCAGGGGCCGGCGGGGGCCGGGCGCCAGAAGCGCGCCGGAGAAGTCGAGGCCCTTGGCGGCCGTTTGCAGCATCCACACGGCGCCCGCCGACTGCCGGCCCTCCGCCATGCGGCTGCCGAGCCGTTGGGTCGCCGCGACGAGGGCGAAGGCCGACTTCTCGTGCAGGCCGGCCTGCAGACGCGGCGCCGCCCCCATGCGGAGCATGACGGCCGCGCGCGTGACCTCGTCGGCGTCGCCCGAGTCCGTGCACCGCACCATCAGGCCCACTTCCCGCAGAGCCTGCCCCCGCAGGCCCAGCGCGGCGTAATGGCGAGCAGCCTGCGTGTGCAGGTCGATCGCGTCCGCCCACCGGCGCTCCTCCTCGCAGGCGGTGGCCGCCGCGGCCGAGGCGCTGCCCAGCAGGCAGCCAAGGGCGGCCTCCGCCTCGGGTCCCGCATCCGGGAGATCGTCGCGGAACCCGTCCAGCAGCGCCCGGGCGGCCCGGGCATGCCCGGCCTGGTACAAGTGCGCCGCCAGATGCACCAGGGTCGCGGGGTGGGCAGGAGCGTCCGTGATCGTCCGGGCGAACGCGCGCCTGATCCCCTCCTCGGTGTCGTCGGCGGGGCAGGGCGTCGGGTCGCCGGGCAGCACATGGAGGTGGCTGTGCCACACCTCCCAGAGCTGCTCCCGGTCCCTGGGCTCGGGTAAGTCGGTGTGGACGGTCGTCACCAACTCCCGCAGCAGATCGCGTCGTCCGGTCTCCCGCAGCAGATGCAGCGCCTGGTCCAGCACGGCCCAGGTCTCCCGTTCACCCAGGGCTCTCACCAGCTCGGACAGCGGCAGCGGCAGCAGTTCCCGGAGGGTGTCCGGCGCGGGCTCGCCGTCGTAGTGCGCCAGGATCCGCCGCAGCCGTATCGCGTTGACGGGGTCGCGTGCCGGGTCGATCAGGGCCGCCGCGCTGCGGTAGTTCGACAGCCAGGAGTCCATCGTCCAGTTCCCGGCCTCGGGGTCCTGCATGAGGACGGCAAGGGCCTCGTTCACGGCGTTCAGACAGCGGGCGCGTTCGTGGCCGTGGCTGAGGCCCACCGCACCGTAGAGGTAGGGCAGCGCCTCCAGCGCCGCGTCCACGGGGTGGGGCAGGCCTTCGGGGACGGCCGGGTCCTCGTCCGTTCCCCCTTCTGCGGCGGAGTCGGGGGTGAACAGACGGCCGTGCACGAGGCCGCGGTTCTGCCGCTCCCGGACGGCGAGGGCGTCGTCCAGCACCGGCGCGGCGATGTGGGGATGGACCCGGAGGATCCCCGCCGCGTACATGGTCTCGGCCAGTTCCTCCAGCTCCCCGGCCTTCCGGAGGTTTTCGATCTGCTCGTCGGCGACGGCGCAGGCCAGCCGCAGCCGCGCGCCGCTGGGTCGCTCCACGAGGTCGAGCCGTACGGCCTCCACCAGGAGGTCGGCGGCCGGCCACCAGGGGGACGAGCGGCCCCGCCCCCAGCGCCGCTCGGACAGCGCCATGAGAAGCCGGGCCACCAGATAACCCGTGGCGAGGGCACCGGCCCGGACCTGGTGCGCGCCGAAAGCCACCAGATGACGTGCCTCGTCCTCGGTCAGCGGCCATGGCGTGGACCGTATGCGCTGCTCGGCAGCCTCCTCGCTGAGATGACCCGCGTGGATGTCCCGCACGAGATCCACCAGGGCGTCCAACGCCTCGTCCTGCTGGCCGTTCACCGACATGGCCGCCCCCCGGCATCCTCGACGATCCGCTCGCCAGGATCGTGGCACAGAGGGCCGCGCCCCGAAGGGGTAACGGGACGGTCCACGAGCGCACCGGTCTGGATGCGGCGAGCGGGCGGATACGCAGCAGGGGCGGAGCCGTGCGGCTCCGCCCCTGGTAGTGACGTTTCTGCTGAGGGCGCCCCGAGCGCTCAGCTCTCCTCGTGGGCGACCGCGCGACGCGCGTCCGCGTCCAGCACGCCCCAGCTGATCAGCTGCTCGGTGAGGACCGAGGGCGACTGGTCGTAGATGACGGCGAGTGTGCGCAGGTCGTCCTGGCGGATGGAGAGCACCTTGCCGTTGTAGTCGCCGCGCTGGGACTGGATCGTGGCCGCGTAGCGCTGCAGCGGGCCCGCCTTCTCCACCGGGACGTGGGCCAGGCGCTCCAGGTCCAGGACGAGCTTCGGCGGGGGCTCGGCGGCACCGCCGGGGGTCGTGCCCGGGAGCAGCTCCTGCACCGGAACGCCGTAGAAGTCCGCCAGCTCGGCGAGGCGCTGCACGGTCACGGCACGGTCGCCGCGCTCGTACGAACCGACCACGACCGCCTTCCAGCGTCCCTGGCTCTTCTCCTCGACACCGTGGAGGGAAAGGCCCTGCTGGGTGCGGATGGCCCGGAGCTTGGCCCCGAGCTGTTTGGCGTATTCGCTGGACATATAGCTCCCCGGCACTGTGTCGACGCGACTGGCTTCGTCCATGCCGCGCGGCTGGTAACTCACTGTGAGGTTACGCAGCGTGATTCTCCTGCGTCAAGCCGAATGGTCCACACCGACTCTTCCGTGGTAGTGGCCACCGACTACGCCGAACGGGTGGTGACGGGGGGCCGGGCGGGTGGCGCCCCGGCGCGTCGCGGACCGTGCCGGGGCGATCCCGTGGGTGTCGTCCCGGGCGGCGCGGGGGTGGTCACCCGGGTGCCGCCGCGGCCTGCTACCGTGGATGACGCAAACCCGACGTCCTTTAAGGTCCGTCCCGTGAGGCGGAGAAGGAGGTCCTTTTCGTATGGACACGCAAGCGTCCGATGCGAGGCCCGTTCTCGAAGGCCCCGACATCGCGCGGGTACTGACCCGCATCGCCCACGAGATCGTCGAGCGCGCCAAGGGCGCCGACGACGTGGTGCTCCTCGGCATCCCCACCCGGGGCGTCTTCCTCGCCCAGCGGCTCGCCGCCAAGCTCGAGCAGATCACCGAGCGCAAGGTGCCGGTCGGCTCGCTGGACATCACCATGTACCGCGACGACCTGCGCATGCACCCACCGCGTGCGCTGGCCCGCACCGAGATCCCCGGTGACGGCATCGACGGCAAGCTCGTCGTCCTCGTCGACGACGTGCTGTTCTCCGGCCGCACCATCCGCGCCGCCCTCGACGCCCTGAACGACATCGGGCGCCCCCGCGCGGTGCAGCTCGCGGTCCTGGTCGACCGCGGCCACCGGGAACTGCCGATCCGCGCCGACTACGTCGGCAAGAACCTCCCCACGTCGTTGCGGGAGACGGTCAAGGTCCTGCTCGCCGAGGAGGACGGTCGCGACACCGTGCTGCTCGGTGTGACGGCCGACCAGTAGCACCTCGCGCGCCGGGCCGCTTCGGCATGCCCGCACACGCGCCGATGTGCGCACATCCTCCCGAATTGAACTGCCTTACGGAGCCTGACAGATGCAGCGTCATCTCATCTCGGCCGCCGACCTCACCCGCGACGACGCCGTCCTGATCCTCGACACCGCCGAGGAGATGGCCCGGGTCGCCGACCGGCCGATCAAAAAGCTGCCGACCCTGCGCGGCCGCACGATCGTCAACCTCTTCTTCGAGGACTCCACCCGCACCCGGATCTCCTTCGAGGCCGCCGAGAAGCGGCTGTCCGCGGACGTCATCAACTTCTCCGCCAAGGGCTCCAGCGTCTCCAAGGGCGAGTCCCTGAAGGACACCGCCCAGACCCTGGAGGCGATGGGCGTCGACGCCGTCGTCATCCGGCACGGCGCCTCCGGCGCCCCCTACCGCCTGGCCAACTCCGGCTGGATCGACGCCGCCGTCATCAACGCCGGCGACGGCACCCACCAGCACCCCACTCAGGCCCTGCTGGACGCCTTCACCATGCGCCGCCGGCTGGTCGGCCGGGACGCCGGGCTCGGCCAGGACCTCGCCGGCAAGCGGATCACCATCGTCGGCGACGTCCTGCACAGCCGGGTCGCCCGCTCCAACGTCGACCTGCTGCACACCCTGGGCGCCGAGGTCACCCTCGTCGCGCCGCCCACCCTGGTGCCGGTCGGCATCGAGACCTGGCCCTGCGAGGTCTCCTACGACCTCGACTCGACGCTGCCCAAGTGCGACGCGGTGATGATGCTGCGCGTCCAGCGCGAGCGGATGAACGCCGCCTTCTTCCCCACCGAGCGCGAGTACTCCCGCCGCTACGGCCTCGACGGCGACCGCATGGCCAAGCTGCCCGAGCACGCCATCGTGATGCACCCCGGCCCGATGGTCCGCGGCATGGAGATCACCGCCGAGGTCGCCGACTCCGGCCGCTGCACCGCCATCGAGCAGGTCGCCAACGGCGTCTCCATCCGGATGGCCGTCCTGTACCTGCTGCTGGGCGGCAACGAGCCCGCCGTCACCCACACCCGCATCGAGGAGAAGTAAGACATGAGCAAGATCCTGATCCGTGGTGCGAAGGTGCTCGGCGGCGAGCCGCAGGACGTCCTGATCGACGGTTCGCAGATCGCCGCGGTGGGCCAGGGCCTGTCCGCGGAGGGCGCCGAGGTCGTCGAGGCGGCCGGCAAGGTGCTGCTCCCGGGCCTGGTCGACCTGCACACCCATCTGCGCGAGCCCGGCCGTGAGGACTCCGAGACCGTGCTCACCGGCACGCGCGCGGCGGCCGGCGGCGGCTACACCTCCGTGTTCGCCATGGCCAACACCTTCCCGGTCGCCGACACCGCCGGTGTCGTCGAGCAGGTCTGGCGGCTCGGCAAGGAGCACGGCTACTGCGATGTGCAGCCCATCGGCGCCGTCACCGTCGGCCTCGAGGGCAGGAAGCTCGCCGAGCTGGGCGCCATGCACGAGTCGGCCGCCGGCGTCACCGTCTTCTCCGACGACGGCAAGTGCGTCGACGACGCCGTGATCATGCGCCGCGCCCTGGAGTACGTGAAGGCCTTCGGCGGTGTCGTCGCCCAGCACGCGCAGGAGCCGCGGCTCACCGAGGGCGCCCAGATGAACGAGGGCGTCGTCTCCGCCGAGCTGGGCCTGGGCGGCTGGCCGGCCGTCGCCGAGGAGTCGATCATCGCGCGGGACGTGCTGCTCGCCGAGCACGTCGGCTCCCGGGTGCACATCTGCCACCTGTCGACCGCCGGCAGCGTCGAGATCGTCCGCTGGGCCAAGTCCCGCGGCATCCAGGTCACGGCCGAGGTCACCCCGCACCACCTGCTCCTCACCGACGAGCTGGTGCGCACCTACAACCCGGTCTACAAGGTCAACCCGCCGCTGCGCACCGAGCGTGACGTGATGGCGCTGCGCGAGGCCCTCGCCGACGGCACGATCGACATCGTCGCCACCGACCACGCCCCGCACCCGCACGAGGACAAGGACTGCGAGTGGGCCGCCGCCGCCATGGGCATGGTCGGCCTGGAGACCGCGCTGTCGGTGGTCCAGGCGACCATGGTCGACACGGGCCTGCTGGACTGGGCCGGCGTCGCCGACCGGATGTCCGTCAAGCCCGCGCAGATCGGACAGGCCACCGGGCACGGCCGTCCCGTCTCGGCTGGTGAGCCCGCCAACCTCACCCTCGTCGACACGGAATACCGTGGCCAGGTGGACCCCGCGGGCTTCGCCTCGCGCAGCCGCAACACCCCCTACGAGGGGCGTGAGCTGCCGGGCCGTGTGACGCACACGTGGCTGCGGGGCAAGGCCACGCTCGTCGACGGGAAGCTCACGTGACACCTGCACCACTGCTCACAGCCGCAGAGAAGTCGGCACCGGTCACCGACTGGGCCGCCCGCCTCGGCTGGGTGATCGGCCTCCTCCTCTTCATCGCGCTCGTCTACTGGCTGATGCGCGAGGGCTGGAAGTGGCGCGGCACTCTCCAGGGCGACCTGCCCGAACTGCCCAGCGCGCCGGAGAGGACCGGCCCGGCGAAACTGAGCATGAGCGGCCGCTACCACGGCTCCACCACCGCCGGACAGTGGCTCGACCGCATCGTGGCGCACGGCCTGGGCACCCGCAGCCGGGCCGAGCTCACCCTGACGGACGAAGGACTGGACGTCGTACGCCCCGGCGCGCGCGACTTCTTCGTCCCGGCCGCGCAGCTGCGCGGGGCCCGGCTGGACAAGGGCATCGCCGGCAAGGTCCTCACCGAGGGCGGACTGCTGGTGCTGACCTGGGCCCACGGCGACAAACTGATCGACTCCGGCTTCCGCTCCGACCACGCGGCCGAGCACACCGAATGGGTCGACACCCTGAACGACATGATCAACAAGACGGAAGGCGCACGATGACGACCTCCACAAGGGGAACCGAGAAGGTTCCCGCCGTACTCGTCCTGGAGGACGGCCGGATCTTCCGCGGCCGCGCCTACGGGGCCGTGGGGGAGACCTTCGGCGAGGCCGTGTTCTCCACCGGCATGACCGGCTACCAGGAGACCCTCACCGACCCCTCGTACGACCGGCAGATCGTCGTCGCGACCGCCCCGCAGATCGGCAACACCGGCTGGAACGACGAGGACGACGAGTCGGGCCGCATCTGGGTCTCCGGCTACGTCGTGCGCGACCCCGCGCGCGTGCCGTCCAACTGGCGCGCCAAGCGCTCCCTGGACGACGAGCTGGTCAACCAGGGTGTCGTCGGCATCTCCGGCATCGACACCCGGGCCCTGACCCGCCACCTGCGCGAGCGCGGCTCCATGCGCGCCGGCATCTTCTCCGGCGAGGCCGTCAAGTCGGACGACGAGCTGCTCGTCCTGGTGCAGGCGCAGCCCCACATGAAGGGCGCCAGCCTGTACGAGGAGGTCGCCACCAAGGAGGCCTACGTCGTCCCGGCGGTCGGTGAGAAGAAGTTCACCGTCGCCGCCATCGACCTCGGCATCAAGGGCATGACCCCGCACCGCATGGCCGAGCGCGGCATCGAGGTGCACGTCCTGCCCGCGACCGCCACCGCCGACGACGTCTACGCCGTCAGCCCCGACGGCGTGTTCTTCTCCAACGGCCCCGGCGACCCCGCCACCGCCGACGGTCCCGTCGCCCTGATGCAGGCCGTGCTGGAGCGCAAGACCCCGCTCTTCGGCATCTGCTTCGGCAACCAGATCCTCGGCCGCGCCCTCGGCTTCGGCACCTACAAGCTGAAGTACGGCCACCGCGGCATCAACCAGCCGGTCCAGGACCGCACCACCGGCAAGGTCGAGGTCACCGCCCACAACCACGGCTTCGCCGTGGACGCGCCGCTCGACCAGGTCAGCGAGACGCCCTTCGGCCGCGCCGAGGTGTCCCACGTCTGCCTGAACGACAACGTCGTGGAGGGGCTCCAGCTGCTCGACCAGCCGGCCTTCTCCGTCCAGTACCACCCCGAAGCGGCTGCCGGCCCGCACGACGCCGCCTACCTGTTCGACCGCTTCGTTTCCCTGATGGAGGGCCAGCGTGCCTAAGCGCACCGATATCCAGTCCGTCCTGGTCATCGGCTCCGGCCCGATCGTCATCGGCCAGGCCGCCGAGTTCGACTACTCCGGCACCCAGGCGTGCCGCGTGCTGAGGGCCGAGGGCCTTCGCGTGATCCTCGTCAACTCCAACCCGGCGACGATCATGACCGACCCGGAGATCGCCGACGCCACCTACGTCGAGCCGATCACCCCGGAGTTCGTCGAGAAGATCATCGCCAAGGAGCGCCCCGACGCGCTGCTGCCCACCCTGGGCGGCCAGACGGCCCTGAACACCGCCATCTCGCTGCACGAGAACGGCGTCCTCGCCAAGTACGGCGTCGAGCTGATCGGCGCCAAGCCCGAGGCCATCCACAAGGGCGAGGACCGCGACCAGTTCAAGGAGGTCGTCGAGGAGGTCCGCAAGAAGATCGGGCACGGCGAGTCCGCCCGCTCGGTCATCTGCCACACCATGGACGACGTCCTCAAGGGCGTCGAGACCCTCGGCGGCTACCCGGTCGTCGTGCGCCCCTCCTTCACCATGGGCGGCGCCGGCTCCGGCTTCGCGCACGACGAGGAGGAGCTGCGCCGCATCGCCGGCCAGGGCCTCACACTCTCCCCGACCACCGAGGTGCTCCTGGAGGAGTCCATCCTCGGCTGGAAGGAGTACGAGCTGGAGCTGATGCGCGACAAGCACGACAACGTCGTGGTCGTCTGCTCCATCGAGAACTTCGACCCGATGGGCGTGCACACCGGTGACTCCATCACCGTCGCCCCGGCGATGACGCTCACCGACCGCGAGTACCAGATCCTGCGCGACGTCGGCATCGCCGTCATCCGCGAGGTCGGCGTCGACACCGGCGGCTGCAACATCCAGTTCGCGGTGAACCCCGAGGACGGTCGCGTGATCGTCATCGAGATGAACCCGCGCGTGTCCCGCTCCTCGGCGCTCGCGTCCAAGGCCACCGGCTTCCCGATCGCCAAGATCGCCGCCAAGCTGGCCGTCGGCTACACGCTGGACGAGATCCCGAACGACATCACCGCCGAGACCCCGGCATCCTTCGAGCCGACCCTCGACTACGTCGTGGTCAAGGCCCCGCGGTTCGCCTTCGAGAAGTTCCCGCAGGCCGACTCCACGCTGACCACCACCATGAAGTCGGTCGGCGAGGCCATGGCCATCGGCCGCAACTTCCCCGAGGCCTTCCAGAAGGCGCTGCGCTCGCTGGAGAAGAAGGGCAGCCAGTTCACCTTCGTGGGTGACCCCGGCGACAAGACCGCCCTCCTCGAGGAGGCCGTGCGCCCCACGGACGGCCGGATCAACACGGTCATGCAGGCCATCCGCGCGGGCGCCACCCCCGAGGAGATCTTCGACTACACGAAGATCGACCCCTGGTTCGTCGACCAGCTCTTCCTGATCAAGGAGATCGCGGACGAGCTGGCCGAGGCCCCCGAGCTGACCTCCGAACTGCTCGCCGAGGCCAAGCGGCACGGCTTCTCCGACCAGCAGATCGCCGAGATCCGCGGCCTGCGCGAGGACGTCGTCCGCGAGGTCCGGCACGCCCTCGGCATCCGCCCGGTCTACAAGACGGTCGACACCTGCGCCGCCGAGTTCGCCGCGAAGACGCCGTACTTCTACTCCTCCTACGACGAGGAGAACGAGGTCGCGCGGCGCGAGAAGCCCGCGGTGATCATCCTGGGCTCCGGCCCGAACCGCATCGGCCAGGGCATCGAGTTCGACTACTCCTGCGTCCACGCCTCCTTCGCGCTCAGCGACGCGGGCTACGAGACGGTGATGGTCAACTGCAACCCGGAGACCGTCTCCACCGACTACGACACCTCCGACCGCCTGTACTTCGAGCCGCTGACGCTCGAGGACGTGCTGGAGATCGTCCACGCCGAGCAGCAGGCCGGCCCCGTCGCCGGTGTCGTCGTCCAGCTCGGCGGCCAGACCCCGCTGGGCCTGGCGCAGGCGCTGAAGGACAACGGCGTGCCGATCGTCGGCACCCCGCCCGAGGCCATTCACGCGGCCGAGGACCGGGGCGCCTTCGGCCGGGTGCTGAAGGAGGCGGGCCTGCCGGCTCCCAAGCACGGCACCGCCACCACCTTCGACGAGGCCAAGGCGATCGCCGACGAGATCGGCTACCCGGTTCTGGTCCGCCCCTCGTACGTCCTCGGCGGCCGCGGCATGGAGATCGTCTACGACGAGACCCGCCTGGCCACCTACATCGCCGAGTCCACCGAGATCAGCCCGACCCGTCCGGTGCTGGTCGACCGGTTCCTCGACGACGCCATCGAGATCGATGTCGACGCGCTCTACGACGGCGAGGAGCTCTACCTCGGCGGTGTGATGGAGCACATCGAGGAGGCCGGCATCCACTCCGGCGACTCGGCGTGCGCGCTGCCCCCGATCACGCTGGGCGGCTTCGACATCAAGCGCCTGCGCGCCTCCACCGAGGCGATCGCCAAGGGCGTCGGGGTACGCGGCCTGATCAACATCCAGTTCGCGATGGCCGGTGACATCCTCTACGTCCTGGAGGCCAACCCGCGCGCCTCCCGGACCGTGCCGTTCACCTCCAAGGCGACCGCGGTGCCGCTGGCCAAGGCCGCCGCCCGCATCTCCATGGGCACGACCATCGCCGAGCTGCGCGCCGAGGGCCTGCTGCCCAGGACCGGCGACGGCGGCGAGCTGCCGCTGGACGCGCCGATCTCCGTCAAGGAGGCCGTGATGCCGTGGAGCCGCTTCCGCGACACCTCCGGCCGCGGCGTGGACACCGTCCTCGGCCCGGAGATGCGCTCCACCGGCGAGGTCATGGGCATCGACTCCGTCTTCGGCACGGCGTACGCCAAGTCGCAGGCCGGCGCCTACGGCCCGCTGCCCACCAAGGGCCGCGCGTTCATCTCGGTCGCCAACCGCGACAAGCGCTCGATGATCTTCCCGGCGCGCGAGCTGGTCGCCCACGGCTTCGAGCTGCTGGCCACCTCCGGCACCGCCGAGGTCCTCAAGCGCAACGGCATCAACGCCACGGTCGTGCGCAAGCAGTCCGAGGGCGAGGGCCCGAACGGCGAGAAGACCATCGTCCAGCTCATCCACGACGGGGAGGTCGACCTCATCGTCAACACCCCGTACGGCACCGGCGGCCGCCTCGACGGCTACGAGATCCGTACGGCGGCGGTGGCACGCTCCGTGCCCTGCCTGACGACGGTCCAGGCCCTCGCGGCCGCCGTCCAGGGCATCGACGCCCTCAACCACGGAGACGTGGGCGTGCGCTCCCTGCAGGAACACGCCGAACACCTGACCGCGGCCCGCGACTAGCAGCCGACGAGGGGGACACCGGATCAGCGGTGTCCCCCTCGTCATGAGGACACCGACACCGATGTACAAGATCTTCTTCAAGCTCTTCTTCGCGCGCATGGATCCCGAGCAGGCCCACTACCTGGCCTTCCGCTGGATCCGCCTCGCCGCCCGCATCCCGGTGCTGCGCACCTTCGTCGCCGCCGCCCTCGCCCCCCGCCACAAGGAGCTGCGCACCGAGGCCCTGGGCCTGCGCATGCACGGCCCCTTCGGGCTCGCCGCCGGCTTCGACAAGAACGCCGTCGCCATCGACGGCATGGCGATGCTCGGCTTCGACCACGTCGAGATCGGCACGGTCACCGGCGAGCCGCAGCCCGGCAACCCCAAGAAGCGGCTGTTCCGCCTGGTCAAGGACCGGGCACTGCTCAACCGCATGGGCTTCAACAACGACGGCTCGCTGGCCGTCGCCGCCCGCCTGGCCTCCCGCGACCCCGCCTTCAGGACCGTCGTCGGCGTCAACATCGGCAAGACCAAGGTCGTCCCCGAGGAGGAGGCCGCCGCCGACTACGTGAAGTCGGCCGAGCGCCTCGCGCCGTACGCCGACTACCTCGTCGTCAACGTCTCCTCGCCCAACACGCCCGGCCTGCGCAACCTCCAGGCCACCGAGGCCCTGCGCCCGCTGCTGACCGCCGTGCGCGAGGCCGCCGACCGCGCGGTCACCGCGCGCCGCGTCCCGCTCCTGGTCAAGATCGCGCCGGACCTCGCCGACGAGGACATCGACGCGGTCGCCGACCTGGCCGTGGAGCTCGGCCTGGACGGCATCATCGCCACGAACACCACCATCGCCCGCGACGGCCTCGGCCTGCGCTCCGAGCCCTCCCTGGTCAAGGAGACCGGCGGCCTGTCCGGCGCCCCGCTCAAGGAGCGCTCCCTCGCGGTCCTGCGGCGCCTGTACGCGCGCGTGGGCGACCGCATCACCCTGGTGGGCGTCGGCGGCATCGAGAACGCCGAGGACGCCTGGCAGCGCATCCTGGCCGGCGCCACGCTCGTCCAGGGCTACAGCGCCTTCATCTACGAGGGGCCCTTCTGGATGCGGGCGGTCCACAAGGGACTCGCCGCGCGCCTGCGCACCAGCCCGTACGCCACCCTCGCCGACGCGGTCGGCGCCGACGTGAGGAAGTCCGCATGAGTGCTCTGGAGCCCTTCGGCGCCCGCCTGCGCCGGGCCATGGACGAGCGCGGCCCGCTGTGCGTCGGCATCGACCCGCACGCCTCCCTGCTCGCCGAGTGGGGCCTGAACGACGACGTGACCGGCCTGGAGCGGTTCAGCCGCACGGTCGTCGAGGCCGTTGCCGACCGGGTCGCCGTGCTCAAGCCGCAGGCGGCGTTCTTCGAGCGGTTCGGCTCCCGGGGCGTGGCGGTCCTGGAGAAGGCCGTCGAGGAGGCCCGGGCGGCCGGCGCGCTGGTCGTCATGGACGCCAAGCGCGGCGACATCGGCTCCACCATGGCCGCGTACGCGGAGGCGTTCCTGCACAGGGACTCCCCGCTGTTCTCGGACGCCCTGACCGTCTCGCCCTACCTCGGCTACGGCTCGCTCAGCCCGGCCGTCGCGCTGGCCCGGGAGAGCGGCGCCGGCCTGTTCGTGCTGGCGCTGACGTCGAACCCGGAGGGCGGCGAGGTGCAGCACGCGGTGCGCGCCGACGGCCGCAGCGTGGGCGCGACCATGCTGGCGCACCTGGCGGCCGAGAACGCGGGGGAGGAGCCCCTGGGCTCCTTCGGCGCGGTCGTGGGCGCCACGCTCGGCGACCTGTCCTCGTACGACCTCGACATCAACGGGCCGCTCCTCGCGCCCGGCATCGGCGCCCAGGGGGCCACCCCGGCGGACCTTCCGCAGGTCTTCGGCGGCGCGGTGCGCAACGTGGTGCCGAACGTCAGCCGGGGTGTGCTGCGTCACGGCCCCGACGTCGTCGCTCTGCGTGACGCGGCGCAACGCTTCGCAGACGAGGTCCGTGCCGCCGTGACGGCCGCCTGAGAGCGGAGGGGGACCAGAGGTCTCGTCGGAGGGGTCCGGCGAGGACTTCCGGGGCGCCTTGAGTCTGGATACAGTCTCAAATCCGGGGCAATATGTCCTAAATGTCCGTCCTGACGGAGGCTGACCAGGACTTTTCCGCTGTTCTCGCTGACTCTGGCGGACTTGACCGCTAGTCTCCGACGTGTGGGGGCACCACCCACGCCCCCAAGACTGTGGGGAGAACGGGCGAGCGTGTTGCTCGTGGCTCCCCAGGTGTGGGGCGTACTAGGTTCCTCACCGGTCCGTATCCGACAGTTCGACATCCGAGGTGACGTAGGCGTGGCTCTTCCGCCCCTTACCCCCGAACAGCGCGCAGCCGCGCTCGAAAAGGCCGCCGCGGCTCGCCGGGAGCGGGCCGAGGTCAAGAATCGACTGAAGCACTCCGGCGCCTCCCTGCACGAGGTCATCAAGCAGGGCCAGGAGAACGACGTCATCGGCAAGATGAAGGTCTCCGCTCTGCTGGAGTCCCTGCCGGGCGTGGGCAAGGTCCGCGCCAAGCAGATCATGGAGCGACTCGGTATCTCCGAGAGCCGCCGCGTGCGCGGGCTCGGCTCGAACCAGATCGCTTCCCTGGAGCGCGAGTTCGGCAGCACGGGCTCCTGAACCGGGTCGTCGGCGGGAAGGGAGTCCCGGGCACTCCGGGATTGCTGGAATAATCGCTGCATGGCTGTAACACCCCGGGGGACGACCCCCGAGCCCCCGGACGTCCGTCCGCGGCTGACCGTGCTCTCCGGCCCCTCGGGGGTCGGCAAGAGCACGGTCGTCGCTCATATGCGCAAAGAACACCCCGAGGTCTGGCTCTCGGTGTCGGCGACGACCCGCAAGCCCCGCCCCGGCGAGCAGCATGGAGTCCACTACTTCTTCGTCACGGACGAGGAGATGGACAAGCTGATCGCCAACGGCGAGCTGCTGGAGTGGGCCGAGTTCGCCGGCAACCGCTACGGCACGCCGCGTGCGGCCGTGCTGGAGCGGCTGGAGAACGGTGAGCCGGTCCTGCTGGAGATCGACCTCCAGGGCGCCCGCCAGGTGCGCGGGTCGATGCCCGACGCCCAGCTGGTGTTCTTGGCCCCGCCCTCCTGGGAGGAGCTGGTGCGCAGGCTCACCGGTCGCGGCACCGAACCGCCCGAGGTCATCGAGCGCCGCCTGGGGGTCGCCAGGACCGAGCTGGCCGCCGAACCGGAGTTCGATACGACCCTGGTCAACACCTCCGTCGAGGACGTGGCGCGCGAGCTGCTAGCCTTGATGGACGTTGTGTGATCAAAACTGGTCACCTCGGTGTGATCAGAACTGAGTGTGATCGGAACTGGTCACCCTGACTGTTTTTTCCCATCCATCGGAAGGTAGAGCGTGTCCTCTTCCATCTCCGCGCCCGAGGGCATCATCAACCCGCCGATCGACGAGCTCCTCGAGGCCACCGACTCGAAGTACAGCCTCGTGATCTACGCGGCCAAGCGGGCCCGCCAGATCAACGCGTACTACTCGCAGCTCGGCGAGGGTCTCCTCGAGTACGTCGGTCCCCTCGTGGACACGCACGTCCACGAGAAGCCGCTCTCGATCGCCCTGCGTGAGATCAACGCGGGTCTGCTGACCTCCGAGGCCGTCGAGGGCCCGGGCCAGTAAGTCATATCTGCACACCGCAGTGGGTTTTTCCACAGGCCCGGCAGTCATGCTGCCGGGCCTGTGGTGTCTCATGGGGGTCAGACGTTATCCAAGGTCCGGGGAGTGACGGTGGACAAGCCGAAGGTCGTTCTGGGGGTCAGCGGCGGCATCGCCGCCTACAAGGCGTGCGAGCTGCTGCGCCGGTTCACCGAGTCGGGCCACGACGTCCGCGTCGTCCCCACCGCGTCGGCGCTGCACTTCGTCGGCGCGGCCACCTGGTCGGCGCTGTCCGGCAACCCCGTCTCCACCGAGGTCTGGGACGCCGTCCACGAGGTCCCGCACGTGCGCATCGGCCAGCGGGCCGACCTGGTGGTCGTCGCGCCCGCCACGGCCGACATGCTCGCCAAGGCGGCCCACGGCCTCGCCGACGACCTGCTGACCAACACGCTCCTCACTGCCCGCTGCCCGGTGGTCTTCGCGCCCGCCATGCACACCGAGATGTGGGAGCAC
Source organism: Streptomyces sp. NPDC014006 (assembly GCF_043088925.1). Classification (NCBI taxonomy): domain Bacteria; kingdom Bacillati; phylum Actinomycetota; class Actinomycetes; order Kitasatosporales; family Streptomycetaceae; genus Streptomyces; species Streptomyces sp. NPDC014006. The sequence goes on from NZ_JBICAJ010000013.1 coordinate 205,902, forward strand.
CCCGCCACCCAGGAGAACGTGGCGACGCTGCGCCGGCGCGGCGCCGTCGTCATCGACCCCGCCGTCGGCCGGCTCACGGGCGTCGACACCGGCAAGGGCCGGCTGCCCGACCCCGCCGAGATCTTCGAGGTGTGCCGCCGTGTCCTGGCCCGCGGGGTGCGCGAGCCCGACCTCGCCGGACGGCACGTCGTGGTCAGCGCCGGCGGCACCCGCGAGCCCCTCGACCCGGTCCGCTTCCTCGGCAACCGCTCCTCCGGCAAGCAGGGCTACGCCCTCGCGCGCACCGCCGCCGCGCGCGGCGCCCGGGTCACCCTGGTCGCCGCCAACACCGACGCGCTGCCCGACCCGGCCGGCGTGGACGTCGTCCCCGTCGGCACGGCCGTGCAGCTGCGCGAGGCGGTGGTCAAGGCCGCCGCGGACGCCGACGCCGTCGTGATGGCCGCGGCCGTCGCCGACTTCCGGCCCCGGACCTACGCCTCCGGGAAGATCAAGAAGAAGGACGGCCAGGAGCCAGAGCCGATCGTCCTGGTGCGCAATCCGGACATCCTCGCGGAGATCTCCGCCGACCGCGCCCGGCCCGGTCAGGTGGTCGTCGGCTTCGCCGCCGAGACCGACGACGTGCTGGCCAACGGCCGCACCAAACTGCGCCGCAAGGGATGCGACCTTCTCGTGGTCAACGAGGTGGGGGAGCGCAAGACCTTCGGCTCCGAGGAGAACGAGGCGGTCGTGCTCGGCGCCGACGGCAGCGAAACGCCCGTACCGCACGGCCCCAAGGAAGCACTCGCCGACACCGTGTGGGACCTCGTGGCCGAGCGCCTCGAGTGAGCCCGCGTTCGGCCGGTTGGCGGCCCTGACCCACCCCATCGGGTGCGAAGCCGCCCTGGCCAAGCCCGCTCGTCATTGGGCAGAATGCCCGTGCCGCAGGTCACAAGGCTCCCGAGGGGCGAGACACGTGGCCCTGCGGCCGAGCCCGACCGATAAACTGTTCGCGGACGACGCCGGGCGCAGCCCCCGACCCGTCCGCCACCGATCAGCCAGCAGCCGCTGCAACCCCAGGGAGCGTTGTGTCCCGTCGCCTGTTCACCTCGGAGTCCGTGACCGAGGGTCACCCCGACAAGATCGCTGACCAGATCAGCGACACCATTCTCGATGCGCTCCTGCGCGAGGACCCGTCCTCCCGGGTCGCCGTCGAGACGCTGATCACCACCGGCCTGGTCCACGTGGCCGGCGAGGTCACCACCAAGGCTTACGCGGACATCGCCACTCTGGTCCGCAGCAAGATCCTCGAGATCGGCTACGACTCCTCCAAGAAGGGCTTCGACGGCGCCTCCTGCGGCGTGTCGGTGTCCATCGGCGCCCAGTCCCCGGACATCGCACAGGGCGTGGACACGGCCTACGAGACCCGGGTCGAGGGCGACGAGGACGAGCTGGACCGGCAGGGCGCGGGCGACCAGGGCCTGATGTTCGGCTACGCGTCCGACGAGACGCCGACCCTGATGCCGCTGCCGATCTTCCTGGCGCACCGCCTGTCCAAGCGCCTGTCCGACGTGCGCAAGAACGGCACGATCCCCTACCTGCGCCCGGACGGCAAGACGCAGGTCACCATCGAGTACGACGGTGAGAAGGCGGTCCGCCTCGACACCGTCGTGGTCTCCTCCCAGCACGCCTCCGACATCGACCTGGAGTCCCTGCTCGCTCCCGACATCCGCGAGTTCGTCGTGGAGCCGGAGCTGAAGGCCCTGCTGGACGAGGGCATCAAGCTGGACACCGACGGCTACCGACTGCTGGTCAACCCCACCGGCCGCTTCGAGATCGGCGGCCCGATGGGCGACGCCGGCCTCACCGGCCGCAAGATCATCATCGACACCTACGGCGGCATGGCCCGCCACGGTGGCGGCGCCTTCTCCGGCAAGGACCCGTCCAAGGTCGACCGCTCGGCGGCGTACGCGATGCGCTGGGTCGCGAAGAACGTCGTCGCCGCGGGTCTCGCCTCCCGCTGCGAGGTGCAGGTGGCGTACGCGATCGGCAAGGCCGAGCCGGTGGGTCTGTTCGTGGAGACCTTCGGCACCGAGAAGGTCGACGTCGAGAAGATCGAGCAGGCCATCGACGAGGTCTTCGACCTGCGTCCGGCCGCGATCATCCGCGACCTGGACCTGCTGCGCCCGATCTACGCCCAGACGGCCGCCTACGGTCACTTCGGCCGCGAGCTGGCCGACTTCACCTGGGAGCGCACCGACCGCGTGGACGCGCTGCGCAAGGCCGCCGGCCTGTAAGCGGCGTCCGGCTTCACCTGGGCCCGGTTCCCCCGTGGGGGAGCCGGGCCTTCGCGCGTCGTCCGGCAGGTCTGTCGGCAGGCGCCCCGGGTGCGCGGGCGGCGTCGCTGTCAGTGGGGTTTGGTAAGAATGCAAGCGTGAGCAGCGAGAACGGGACGGGTGGCGGGGGCGCCGAGGGGGCGCCGCCGGAGCAGCTCGCGCTCATCCGGGAGAGCGTGCGCAAGGCCAAGGAGCCGCGGGCCAAACCGCGGACCTGGCGGGGCGCCGCGCTCGCGCCCACGCTGCCGGTCGCGCGGGTGCTCGTCGACAAGGGTGTGCTGCACCTCGACCGGTACTTCGACTACGCCGTGCCCGCCGAGCTGGACGCCGACGCGCAGCCCGGCGTGCGGGTGCGGGTCCGCTTCGGGGCCGGGCGGCACCGGGTGCGCGAGGGGCGGCGCGAGGGCGGCGGACTGATCGACGGTTTCCTCATCGAGCGGCTCCCCGAGTCCGACTACTCCGGGCCGCTCGCCGCGCTCGCCCAGGTCGTCTCACCCGAGCCCGTGCTCGGCCCCGAGCTGCTCGCCCTCGCCCGGGCCGTCGCCGACCGGTACGCCGGCAGCCTCGCCGACGTCCTGCAGCTCGCCGTACCGCCGCGCAGCGCGCGGGCCGAGCAGCGGCCCTCGCCCGCGCCGCTGCCCCCGCCACAGGCCCCGGAGCCGGGCTCCTGGGCCCGTTACGAGCGGGGGGCGGCCTTCCTGGAGGCGCTCGCCGCCGGGAACGCGCCGCGCGCGGTGTGGAACGCGCTGCCGGGACCGCAGTGGAGCGACGAGCTGGCCCGCGCCGTCGCCGCCACGCTGGCCGCCGGACGCGGCGCCCTCGTCGTGCTGCCCGACGGCCGGGCCGTGGCCCGCGTCGACGCCGCCCTGACCGCCCTGCTCGGCGAGGGACGGCACGCGGTCCTCACCGCCGACGCCGGCCCGCAGAAGCGCTACCGGGAGTGGCTCGCCGTGCGCCGCGGGTCCGTACGGGCCGTGCTCGGCACCCGCGCCGCCATGTTCGCGCCGGTGCAGGACCTGGGCCTGGTCGCCCTGTGGGACGACGGCGACGACAGCCACAGCGAACAGCACGCCCCGCAGCCGCACGCCCGCGAGGTGCTGCTGCTGCGCGCCGCCCAGGACAAGTGCGCCTTCCTGCTCGGCGGCTGGAGCTGCACCGTCGAGGCCGCGCAGCTGGTGGAGAGCGGCTGGGCCCGGCCGATCGTCGCGGTAAGGGAGCAGGTGCGGGCCGCCGCGCCGCTGGTGCGGACCGTCGGCGACGGCGACCTCGCCCGGGACGAGGCGGCCCGCGCCGCCCGGCTGCCGACGCTCGCGTGGCAGGTGGCGCGGGAGGGGCTGCGGCACGGGCCGGTGCTGGTGCAGGTGCCCCGCCGCGGATACGTGCCCCGCATGGCCTGCGCGCAGTGCCGCGAGCCCGCGCGCTGCCGGCACTGCTCGGGACCGCTGGAGGCGCGGGACGGTGCGGACGGCGGCGGATCGCTGTGGTGTGGCTGGTGTGGACGCGACGAGACAGGCTGGCACTGCCCCGAGTGCGGTTCCTTCCGGCTGCGCGCCCAGGTCGTCGGGGCGCGGCGTACAGCCGAGGAGCTGGGCCGGGCGTTCCCCGCGGTCCCGGTGCGCACCTCGGGCCGCGAGCACGTCCTGGACACCGTGCCGGCCACGCCCGCGCTCGTGGTGAGCACGCCCGGCGCGGAACCCGTCGCCGAAGGAGGCTACGCGGCCGCGCTGCTGCTGGACGGCTGGGCCATGCTGGGCCGGCCCGACCTGCGGGCCGAGGAGGACGCCCTGCGGCGCTGGATCGCGGCCGCCGCGCTGGTACGGCCGCAGAGCGCCGGCGGGACCGTCGCCGTCGTCGCCGAGGCCACCGCCCGGCCCGTGCAGGCACTGGTGCGCTGGGATCCCGTCGGGCACGCGGTGCGCGAACTGGCCGACCGGGCCGAACTGGGCTTCCCGCCCGTGTCGCGGATGGCGTCCGTGTCCGGAGCGCCGGCGGCGCTGACGGACTTCCTCGGCGCGGTGGACCTGCCGGGGGAAGCGGAGGTGCTGGGTCCAGTCCCGGTTCCGGTCACCGCACCTGGGCGGCCGCGGCGGCCCGGGGCTCCACCGCCGGGGGAGCACTGGGAGCGGGCGCTGATCCGGGTGCCGCCGGGCAGGGGCGCGGCGCTGGCCGCCGCGCTGAAGGCCGCGCAGGCGGCGCGGATGGCGCGCGGGGCGGGGGAGCCGGTCTGGGTGCGGATCGACCCGCCGGACATCGGCTGAGCCTCGCGGCCGTGGACAGACGTCTGCCCTCCCGGAGACCTCGGGGAGGGCAGTTGACGGTGTGTCACCTCACGCGGCCGTGCGCGGGCGGTCAGCCGTTGCGCGGGGCCGGGAACGCCGTCGGCCTGGCGTCGTCGCGCAGGGACGTGCTGCTCGCCGTCGGCTGGGTCGGCATGGAACGGGCGGCCGGGACCGTGGGCACGACCGGGATGCCCGTGCCCACGTTCACCGCGCGCCCGCCCGACGGCTCCGGGGTGCACTCGGCCTCGGCGGCGGCCTGCGCGGGGGCTCGGCGCGCGCCGTAACGGCGGTGAACCGCCTGCTTGGTGACGCCGAGCGCGGAGCCGACCGCGTCCCACGAGAAGCCGAGCGAGCGGTCGAAGTCGACGGCGGCCGTCACCAGGGTCTCGACGCTGTCCCGCAGCTCCTGGGCGAGGCGGACCGTCGGGGCGGGAGCGCGTCCGTAGACGACGAACCCCGTGGAGGGGCCGGAGCGGCGCGGGCGGTAGACGTTGCCCAGCTGAGCGGTGAGCGTGCGCAGGGCGTCCACCTGCCGGCGGACCCGCTCGATGTCCCGCACCAGCAAGTGCAGGCTGGCCCGGGCCTGGGCGTCGTGGGTTGCGTGGTCGGCCATGAACAAGCCTCTCGAACCGGCGATGAAGACAAGGGGGTCAACTCTTTCTTGACCAACGCGGGATCGCTCCGCGGGTCACGCAGTGGGGGCGTGCGGGCATATGACTGCGCCCCTGGAGGACGGCCCCTCCTTCCGCGGCCGATCAGCCACGGCGGCTTCCCCGGCGTGGTCATAGACTGGTGCGCTGCCCGTCGCCCGTCTGTCGTCCGAGAGGTCCGAACCCGCCCATGAAGCTCGTCTTCGCCGGCACCCCCGAGGTCGCCGTTCCCGCTCTGGACGCTCTGCTCGCCTCCGGGCGCCACGAGGTGGCCGCCGTCGTCACCCGGCCCGACGCGCCGGCCGGGCGGGGGCGCAGGCTGGTGGCGTCGCCCGTGGCGGAGCGGGCGGAGGAGGCCGGGATCGAGGTGCTCAAGCCCGCCAAGCCGCGCGATCCGGAATTCCTGGAGCGGCTGCGGCAGATCGCCCCCGACTGCTGCCCCGTCGTCGCCTACGGCGCCCTGCTGCCCAAGGAGGCGCTCGACATCCCCGCCCACGGCTGGGTCAACCTGCACTTCTCGCTGCTGCCCGCCTGGCGCGGTGCCGCGCCCGTGCAGCACGCCCTCATGGCCGGCGACCAGATCACGGGCGCGTCCACCTTCCTCATCGAGGAGGGACTCGACTCCGGTCCCGTCTACGGCACCGTCACCGAGGAGATCCGGCCCACCGACACCAGCGGCGACCTGCTCACCCGGCTCGCCTTCGCCGGTGCCGGGCTGCTCGCCGCGACCATGGACGGCATCGAGGACGGCACGCTGAAGGCCGTACCGCAGCCCGGTGAGGGCATCACCCTGGCCCCGAAGATCACCGTCGAGGACGCCCGCGTCGACTGGTCCGCGCCCGCGCTGCGCGTCGACCGGGTCGTGCGCGGCTGCACCCCGGCCCCCGGAGCCTGGACCACGTTCCGCGGCGAGCGGCTGAAGCTCATTCAGGTCGCGCTGCTGACCGACCGCACCGACCTCGCCCCCGGCAGCCTCGACATCGGCAAGAACCACGTCCACGTCGGCACCGGCTCGCACGCCGTGGAGCTGCTGTGGGTGCAGGCCCAGGGCAAGAAGCCGATGCGCGCGGCGGACTGGGCGCGCGGTGTGCGGATCGCCGCGGGGGAGACCCTCGGCGCGTAACGCGGGCACCTGCGGGACGTAGGCTGGACGGACAGCCCGTTCTGACATTCCGGAGCACCTTTTCCGTGAGCGACACCCCCGGCACCTCCCGCAGGCCGCGCAGGCCCGCCAAGCCCTACCGCCGTCCCCAGAAGGACCCCGTGCGCATCCTCGCCTTCGAGGCGCTGCGCGCGGTGGACGAGCGCGACGCCTACGCCAACCTCGTGCTGCCCCCGCTGCTGCGCAAGGCCCGGGAGAAGGAGGGGTCCGAGGGGTTCGACGCACGGGACGCGGCCCTGGCGACCGAGCTGGTCTACGGCACGCTGCGCCGGCAGGGAACGTACGACGCCGTCATCGCCGCCTGCGTCGACCGGCCGCTGCGCGAGGTGGACCCGCCGGTGCTGGACGTGCTGAGCCTCGGCGCGCACCAGCTGCTCGGCACCCGCATCCCCACCCACGCGGCCGTGTCCTCGACGGTGGAGCTGGCCCGGGTGGTGCTCGGCGACGGCCGGGCGAAGTTCGTCAACGCAGTCCTGCGCAAGGTCGCCCAGCGCGACCTCGACGCCTGGCTCGCCGAGGTCGCCCCGCCCTACGACGACGACCCCGAGGACCATCTCGCCGTCGTGCACGCGCATCCGCGCTGGGTCGTCTCCGCGCTGTGGGATTCCCTCGGCGGCGGCCGCGAGGGCATCGAGCGGCTGCTGGCGGCCGACAACGAGCGGCCCGAGGTCACCCTGGTCGCCCGGCCCGGCCGGTCCACCGCCGAGGAGCTGCTGCGCGAGGAGGCCGCGGTGGCGGGCCGCTGGTCGCCGTACGCCGTACGCCTCACCGAGGGCGGCGAGCCGGGGGCCGTGGAGGCCGTGCGCGAGGGGCGCGCGGGCGTGCAGGACGAGGGCAGCCAGCTGGTCGCGCTCGCGCTGGCGAACGCGCCCGTCGAGGGGCGCGACCGCCTGTGGCTGGACGGCTGCGCGGGCCCCGGCGGCAAGGCCGCCCTCCTCGGTGCCCTCGCCGCCGAGCGGGACGCCGTGCTGCTCGCCTCCGAGAAGCAGCCGCACCGCGCCGGGCTGGTCGCCAAGGCACTGGCCGGCAATCCGGGGCCGTACCAGGTCATCGCCGCCGACGGCACCCGGCCGCCCTGGCGCCCCGGCAGCTTCGACCGGGTCCTCGTCGACGTCCCCTGCACCGGCCTCGGCGCCCTGCGCCGCCGCCCCGAGGCCCGCTGGCGCCGCCGCCCGGAGGACCTCGACGCCTTCGCACCCCTCCAGCGCGGCCTGCTGCGCACGGCCCTGGAGTCGGTACGCGTCGGCGGCGTCGTCGGCTACGCCACGTGCTCCCCGCACCTGGCCGAGACGAGGGCCGTCGTGGCCGACGTGCTCAAGCAGTTCCCGGAAACACAGCTGCTCGACGCCCGGCCCCTCCTCCCCGGCGTCCCCAGCCTCGGCGACGGCCCGGACATCCAGCTCTGGCCGCACATCCACGGCACGGACGCGATGTACCTGGCGCTCATCCGCCGGACCGGCTGACCTCGCTCCGCTCGGGCACCGGGGCGCCGTCCCGGTGCGCCAGGCGGTGCGGCCACCAGACCTTCCTGCCCACGTCCAGGAACAGGGCGGTCACCAGGACCGACCGCACCACGAAGGTGTCCAGCAGGACGCCGAGGGCGACCGCGAAGCCGATCTCCGCGAAGCCCACCATGGGCAGGGTGCCCAGCGCCGCGAAGGTGCCCGCGAGGACCAGGCCCGCCGAGGTGATCACGGCGCCGGTGGCGGACAGCGCCGTCACCACGCCCGGCCGGGTGCCCCGGCGGATCGCCTCCTCGCGGACGCGGGTGGTCAGGAAGATGTTGTAGTCGATGCCGAGCGCCACCAGGAACACGAAGACGAACAGCGGGAAGGCCACGTCCTCGCCCGCGTAGTCGAAGACGTGCCGGAACGCCAGCGCGCTCAGGCCCAGCGCGCCGGCCAGCGACAGCACCACCGTTCCGACCAGCAGCAGCGGGGCCACCAGCGCGCGCAGCAGGATGCCGAGCACGAGCAGGACGACGGCCAGGACGAGCGGGATGACCAGGAGGTTGTCGTGCGTCTGGGCATGCTCCATGTCCAGCAGGGCCGCCGTGCCGCCGCCCACCCGCGCGTCGGCGCCGGGCACCGCGTGCACGGCGTCGCGCACCCGTTCCACGGTCGCCTTGGCCGCCGCGCTGTCGGCCGGATCCCGCATGGTCGCCTCGAACAGCACCTTGCCGTCGTGCACCGGCGCGGCACCCGGCGGCACCCCGATGCTGGTGGGGACGACGGCGGGGTCCGCGGCGACCGTGCGGCCCACCCGCTCGGCCTGTGCGGCGTGAGAAACGATCACGAGGGGATCACCGGCGCCGGCCGGGAAGTAGCGCGCCGACACCACCTGGCCGGCGATCGAGTCCGGTCTTCCGGTGAAGGCGTCCGCGTTGGGGATGCCCGACGCCCGTAGCTGGAACAGCCCGAGCGACACGGCGGCCAGCACCGCCGCCGTCACGCTCCACACCAGGCGCGGGCGGCGCGCGATACGGCGGCCCATCCGGGCCCACACCCCTCGCTCGGCCGGGTCGGCCGAGCCGGCGTGGGGGATCACCGGCCAGAAGATCCAGCGGCCCAGGCAGACCAGCAGCGCCGGGAACAGGGTCAGCATCGCCATCATTGCGACCAGCACGCCGATCGCCGCCACCGGTCCCAGGCCGCGGGTGGAGTTCATCTCGGCCACCAGCAGCACGAGCATGCCCAGCACGACCGTCGCCCCGGAGGCCAGCACCGCCGGGCCCGCCCGGTTCAGGGCGCGGCGCATCGCCTCGTGCCGGTCCTCGTGGCGGCGCAGCTCCTCCCGGTAGCGGGCGACCAGCAGCAGCGCGTAGTCGGTGCCGGCGCCGAAGACGAGCACCGTCAGGATGCCCGCGCTCTGCCCGTTGACGGTGAGGCCGGCATGCCGGGCCAACAGGTAGATCAGGGCCTGGGCGGTGAACAGGGAGACGACCACGCCGAGCAGCGGCACGAAGAGCAGGACGGGGCTGCGGTAGGTGAGCAGCAGCATCACGATCACCACGCCCATCGCCGAGAACAGCAGCGTGGAGTCGATGCCCGCGAACGCCTCGGCGAAGTCCGCCGACGTGCCGCCGGGACCGGTGATGTGCACGGCGAGACCGGCGCCGGCGTCGCCCACCCGGTCACGGATCGAGTCGACCGCCGGCGAGATCCGCTGCCAGCCCGAGGCGTCCATCGTGATCGGCACCTGGACCTGTGCGGCCCGCGGCGCGACCGGCCGGTCGAAGACCGGGCCACGGGTCTCCGCCCCGCGCACGCCGTGCTCGTGCAGCGTGCGCAGCTCGGCCGTGTCCTGGGAGATCTGCCGCCGGTCCTGCGCGGTGAGGCCGCCGTCGCGGGCGTAGACGACGACGGCGGGGATCTGCTCCGGGCGGAAGTCCTCGGAAAGGTTCAGCACCTGGGTGGACTCCGCGGAGCCGGGCAGCCAGGACTGGGCGTCGTTGTCCTGGGCGTCGTTGAGCCTCGCTCCGAGGGGAACGGCGATCACGAGGACGACGAGCCACAGTCCGACCACGACCCACTTGGACCGGCGTCCGCACACGAACGCGATCGCCGACTGCTTCCAGGCTGCGAGCTGCCTCATGGCGCCCCCGGGAGGTGCTGCACCGTGCGGGTCAGTCATCCAGCATGGCACCGAGGGGTCCGCGGGACCATTCGAAGCGGTGTCCGGTCCTGGACCGGGGGCGAACAACCGTGCCCGGGCATGGCAGGCTTAGGCACATGGCCGTGCAGATCAACCCCAGCATCCTGTCCGCCGACTTCGCCCGCCTCGCGGACGAGGCGAAGGCGGTGGAGGGAGCCGACTGGCTCCACGTCGACGTCATGGACAACCATTTCGTCCCCAACCTCACGCTCGGCGTGCCGATCGTGGAGTCCCTGGCCCGTGCGACGGACACCCCGCTGGACTGCCATCTGATGATCGAGGACCCCGACCGCTGGGCGCCCCAGTACGTGGAGGCGGGCGCCGGGTCGGTGACCTTCCACGTCGAGGCGGCCGCCGCGCCCGTCCGGCTCGCCCGGGAGATCCGCGCCAAGGGCGCCCGCGCGTCCATGGCGCTGAAGCCGGCGACGCCGATCGAGCCGTACGAGGATCTGCTGCCCGAGCTGGACATGCTGCTGATCATGACGGTCGAGCCGGGCTTCGGCGGGCAGGCCTTCCTGGACATCATGCTGCCGAAGATCCGCCGTACCCGTGAGCTGATCGGCAAGCACGGCCTGCAGCTCTGGCTCCAGGTCGACGGCGGCGTCTCGGCCTCCACGATCGAGCGGTGCGCGGACGCGGGCGCCGACGTCTTCGTCGCCGGGTCCGCGGTCTACGGGGCGAACGACCCCGCCGACGCGGTCCGTGCCCTGCGCCACCAGGCGGAGTCGGCCACCGCCAAGGCGAGCTGGGCGTGCGACCACTGACCGACAGGAATGTGAACGCCCGCCATCAGGGCTGATCGACCGCGCCGGATCTGCAAGGATGAACGGCGAATCCAGAGTGTGAACAGCAGTGAGGAGATCGCCGTGTCGGGTATGTCGGCGGGCCGGTCAGCCATGCGGATGGGACCCGCTGAGCTGGTGCAGGCGGCGGCCATGGCCCGCCGCTTCTACCTCGAGGGCAAGTCCAAGATCCAGATCGCGGAGGAGTTCGGCGTCAGCCGCTTCAAGGTGGCCCGGGTCCTGGAGACGGCCCTCGAACGGGACCTCGTACGCATCGAGATCCGTGTGCCGGCCGAACTGGACGCCGAGCGCTCCGACGCGCTCCGTGCCCGCTACGGCCTCAGGCACGCCGTCGTGGTGGAGTCCCCGCCCGAGTCGGAGGAGACCCCCGACCCGGAGAACCTGGGCGAGGTCGCCGCCGACCTGCTCGGCGAACTCGTCAACGAGGGGGACGTACTGGGCCTGGCCTGGGGCCGGTCCACCATCCACATGGCCGCGGCCCTCGACCGGCTGCCGCCCTGCACGGTTGTGCAGCTGACGGGCGTGTACGACGCCGGGACCGCCGAGCGCGGCTCGGTGGAGGCCGTGCGCCGCGCCGCGCAGGTCTCCGGCGGCGACGCCCACCCCATCTACGCGCCGATGCTGCTGCCGGACGCGGCCACCGCGGTCGCGCTGCGCAACCAGACCGGGATCGCCCGGGCCTTCGAGTACTTCGACAAGGTCACGGTCGCCTGCGTCTCCATCGGTTCCTGGGAGCCGGGCATCTCCACGGTGCACGACATGCTCTCCGAGGAGGAGCGCGCCCACTACGCCTCGCTCGGCGTGGCCGCGGAGATGTCCGCGCACCTCTTCGACGTCGACGGCCGCCGGGTCGGCCGGGACCTGGGAGAGCGGTGCATCACGGTCAAGGCCGACCAGCTGCGCCGTATCCCGGAGGTCGTGGCGATCGCGGGCGGGCAGCGCAAGGCGTCGGCGATCGACGCGGTGCTGCGGTCCGGGCTCGTCACCAGTCTGGTGACGGACACCTCGGCCGCCGACTACCTGATGACCGCGGGCCCGACGCCGAAGCCGGCGCTCAACCGGGCGGACCCCGACGGGGTCTGACAGCGCGTGCGCCGGGAGCGGCCGTGGCAGCATCGGACGCATGCTGCTGCGGTGCGTCCCCCGGGTGCTGCTCTGCGTCCTCGCCCTGCTCGTCGGGTGCTCCTCCACCCAGGGCACCTCGACCGGCCCGCCCTGGGCGAAGGGCATGGCCACCGTCAAGGAGGCCGACCTGCCGGCCGAGGCCCGGCGCACACTCGCCCTCGTCGACCGGGGCGGCCCCTTCCCGTACACCAGGGACGGGGCCGTCTTCGGGAACGTCGAGGGGCGGCTGCCCCGGCACCCGCGCGGCTACTACCACGAGTACACCGTCCCGACTCCGGGCTCGCGCGACCGCGGGGCCCGGCGCCTGGTCACCGGGCAGGGCGGCGAGACGTACTACACCGACGACCACTACGACTCGTTCAGGGCGGTACTGAGATGACGCGAGCCGTGCTCGGCCTGGACCTCGGCGGGGTCACGGACAAGGCGGCCCTGATGGACCGCTGCGCCCGGGACCTGCCGCTGCCGGACTACTTCGGCCGCAACTGGGACGCCCTCGCCGACGTCCTCTCCGATCCGGACGTGTGGTCCAAGGACGCCGAGCCGCTGGTCGTCGTACGGAACTGGCGGGCGTATGCCGAAGCGCGCCCCGACGAGTGGGAGACGGCCCGGGAGGTGTTCTCACAGGCCACCGCCGTCACCGTGGCACTCGTTCTCGGATGATCCTCCAACGGCCCCCCTGACCAGCCTGGACGAACCGACTGTGCCCCGGGATCCGGTCGGCGTGGGAGAATGAAGTACGTGCTCTTTCCCCTTGGCACACCTGCCAGGGGGTCACCTCTGAACGACTGGGATGTGCAGCACGTGCGTTTCCTCAACGACATCCAGCCCGCGTACGACCTGACGTACGACGACGTCTTCATGGTGCCGAGCCGCTCCGCGGTCGGCTCGCGTCAGGGCGTGGACCTCAGCTCCCCGGACGGCACGGGCACCACCATCCCGCTCGTCGTCGCCAACATGACCGCCATCGCCGGCCGCCGCATGGCCGAGACGGTGGCCCGCCGCGGCGGCCTCGTGGTGATCCCGCAGGACATCCCGATCGAGGTCGTCACCGAGGTCGTCTCCTGGGTCAAGAGCCGCCACCTGGTGCTGGACACCCCGATCGTGCTGGCCCCCCACCAGACCGTCGCCGACGCCCTCGCCCTGCTGCCCAAGCGGTCGCACAACGCCGGTGTGGTCGTCGACGAGGAGCAGCGGCCCCTCGGTGTCGTCACCGACGCCGACCTGTCCGGCGTGGACCGCTTCACGCAGCTCGAGGTCGTCATGTCCAAGGACCTGCTGCTGCTCGACGCGGACATCGACCCGCGCGAGGCCTTCAACACCCTGGACCACCACAACCGGCGCTACGCCCCGGCCGTGGACCAGGACGGGCGCCTCGCCGGCATCCTCACCCGCAAGGGCGCCCTGCGCGCCACCCTGTACACCCCGGCCGTGGACGCGAACGGCAAGCTGCGCATCGCCGCCGCCGTCGGCATCAACGGCGATGTCGCGGGCAAGGCCAAGCAGCTGCTGGACGCGGGCGTCGACACCCTCGTCATCGACACCGCGCACGGCCACCAGGAGTCGATGATCAGCGCCGTCGGGCTGGTGCGCGCGCTCGACCCGCAGGTGCCCATCGCCGCGGGCAACATCGTCGCCGCCGAGGGCGTCAAGGACCTCATCGACGCCGGCGCGGACATCATCAAGGTCGGTGTCGGCCCCGGCGCCATGTGCACCACCCGCATGATGACCGGCGTGGGCCGGCCGCAGTTCTCCGCCGTGCTGGAGTGCGCCGCCGAGGCGAAGAAGTACGGCAAGCACGTGTGGGCCGACGGCGGCATCCGCCACCCGCGCGACGTGGCCATGGCCCTCGCGGCCGGCGCGTCCAACGTCATGGTCGGCTCCTGGTTCGCCGGCACCTACGAGTCCCCGGGCGACCTCCAGCACGACGCCCAGGGCCGTGCCTACAAGGAGTCCTTCGGCATGGCCTCCGCGCGGGCCGTGCGCAACCGCACCTCCGAGGAGTCGGCCTACGACCGTGCCCGCAAGGCGCTGTTCGAGGAGGGCATCTCCACCTCCCGCATGTTCCTCGACCCGGCCCGCCCGGGCGTCGAGGACCTGATCGACTCGATCATCGCGGGTGTCCGCTCCTCCTGCACCTACGCCGGCGCCTCCAACCTGGAGGAGTTCGCCGACCGCGCGATCGTCGGCATCCAGAGCGCGGCCGGCTACGCCGAGGGCAAGCCGCTGCACGCCAGCTGGAGCTGATCCGCCAACTCCCCCGCACACGGCCCCCGTCGAAAACCGGGGGCCGTCGGCGTTCCCGGGCCGTACCGTCGTCATATGGAGATCACCGTCTGCCGGGCCGCCGACGTGGCCCTCCTCGACGAGCACCTCGGCACCCGGGGTGCGACCTCGTTCCACGCCCGGCGCTACGCACGCCAGCGGGCCGGGCAGAGCACCTATCTCGTCGCCTGGCTCGACGAACGGCCCGTCGGGCACGCGGAGATGCGCTGGATCGGCTGCGGCGCCCCCGAGGTGCGCCGGGCGGCGCCGGGCTGCCCTGAGCTCAACGGGCTGGCCGTATGGCCCGAACACCTGCGTTCCCGGGGCATCGGCAGCGCGCTGATCCGGGCCGCCGAGGAACTCGCCCGGGAACGCGGCCTGCCCCGCGCCGGCATGGGCGTCGCCCGGAACAACCCGCGCGCGGCGGCCCTGTACGCGCGGCTCGGCTACCGCCCGCTGACCGACTACCTCGACCGCTGGACGTACCAGGACGACGACGGCGCGACCCACGAGCAGGTCGACCCCTGCACCTTCCTCGTCAAGCGGCTTCCGACCTGCTGAAACGGGTGCATGTGCAATGGTCGAAACCTGCCGCGCAACGAAAACCCGTCTGACCCGCGGCAACGCAATGATCATGCGGATGCGCGCAAGGTTGCTGCATTACAGCGGCAATGCCCGGCCTCATAGAGTGTCGCGCTGTACGTGGTGTGGCGGGGACCCCGCTCGACGGTTCCCGTGGGATGGGGTGCCGCCGGTCCCCGCCCCCTGAACGGCAGCGATAAGGAGCCGCGCGTGCTCGACCAAGGCGCACCCCCGCAGAACAGCACCACCCAGACCGCCCCCGTGTCCCCGCTGGGCGGCCTCATGCGCCGCAAGCCCGTGGAGCGCCTGGTCGCCGAGGGCGGCCAGGGAGAGGGAGGCAGCCTCCGCCGCTCCCTCGGGCTGTGGCAGCTGACCATGATCAGCATCGGTGCCACCCTCGGCACCGGCATCTTCGTCGTCCTCGGCGAAGCCGTCCCCAAGGCGGGACCGGCCGTCACCCTGTCGTTCGTCATAGCCGGCCTGACGGCCCTCTTCTCGGCCCTGTCCTACGCCGAGCTCGCGGGCACCATCCCGGTCGCCGGCTCCTCCTACTCCTACGCCTACGCCACGATGGGCGAGCTGATCGCCTGGGTCTGCGGCTGGTGCCTGCTGCTGGAGTACGGCGTCTCCGTCGCCGCCGTGGCCGTCGGCTGGGGCGAGTACCTCAACGAGCTGCTGGACGGCACCCTCGGCGTGACCATCCCGGCCGCCTTCGCCAACCCGCCCGGCGTCGACGGCGGCATCTTCAACCTGCCGGCGCTGATCGTCGTCGTCCTCGCCATGGTGTTCCTGCTCGGCGGCGCCAAGGAGTCCGCGCGGGCCAACACCATCATGGTGTGCGTGAAGATCGCCGCGCTGATCCTCTTCTGCGCCATCGGCTTCATGGGCTTCAAGTCCGGCAACTACCACAACTTCATGCCGCTCGGCATGGCCGGCGTCAGCGCGGCCGGCGCCACCCTCTTCTTCTCCTACATCGGCTTCGACGCCGCCTCCACCGCCGGTGAGGAAGCCAAGAACGCCCAACGCGACCTGCCCCGCGCGATCATCCTGTCGCTGGTCATCGTGACCGCGCTGTACGTGCTGGTCGCCGCCGTCGCCGTCGGCGCGAAGCCGTGGCGGAAGTTCAACGACTCCGAGGCCGCGCTCGCCCAGATCATGACGGACGTCACCGGACAGAGCTTCTGGGGCACCCTGCTCGCCTTCTGCGCCGTCATCGCCATCGCCAGCGTCGTGCTGACCGTGCTCTACGGCCAGACCCGCATCCTCTTCGCCATGTCCCGTGACGGCCTGGTCCCCAAGATCTTCTCCAAGGTCCACCCGAAGACCGGCGCCCCGCGCGCCAACACGGTGATCGTCTCCCTGTTCTGCGGCGTCCTCGCCGCGGCGATCCCGCTCGGCCAGCTCGCCGACGCCACCAGCATCGGCACCCTCTTCGCCTTCGCTCTGGTCAACATCGCGGTCGTGGTGCTGCGCCGGACCCGCCCGGACATGAACCGCACGTTCCGCGTCCCGCTGTCCCCGGTGCTCCCGGCCCTGGGCTTCCTGTTCTGCCTCTGGATGATGGGCAGCCTGTCCGCCGTCACCTGGGTGGTCTTCGGTGTCTGGATGGCGGTCGGGCTCGTGTTCTACTTCAGTTACGGTTACCGCCGCTCCCGACTCGCCGTGCCTGACCAGAAGTGAAGTGAACAACCCGCCGTGCTGAACGATCTCGACGAACGCATCGTGCACGCCCTCGCCGAGGACGCCCGCCGCTCCTACGCGGACATCGGGCAGATCGTCGGCCTGTCCGCGCCGGCCGTCAAGCGGCGCGTGGACCGGCTGCGGGCCACCGGAGCCATCACCGGCTTCACCGTCCGCGTCGACCCGGCGGCCCTCGGCTGGGAGACCGAGGGGTTCGTCGAGATCCACTGCCGGCGCAACACCTCGCCGGACACCATCAAGCGGGGCCTGGAGCGCTACCAGGAGGTCGTGGCCGCGTCGACCGTCACCGGCGACGCGGACGCGATCGCCCAGGTCTTCGCCTCCGACATGCGCCACTTCGAACGCGTCCTGGAACGCATCGCGGGAGAGCCGTTCGTGGAACGCACCAAGTCGGTCCTGGTCCTCTCCCCGCTGCTGCGCCGCTTCTCGTCGGGCTCGCCGACGTGACGCTCCGCTGGTAGCGCCGCGGCTACCTCCTGCCCGGTCGCGCAGTTCCCCGCGCCCCTTCGGGGGCGCGGGTGCGCACGGTCGACAGCATGCGCCGTACGACGACGGCGTGTCCGCCCGAACCGATGACGAACCGCCGGTAGACGGCCCCCGCGGGACCCGGGAACCGGGCCCGCGTCACGGCCCGCACCCGGGTCACCTCCGGACCGACCGCCTCCAGCCGGAAGACGAGCGCGTACGACGCGAAGCGGTGCCGGCCGACCAGGGTCAGCTCCCGGCCGGGGTCCGCGACGGCCACCCGGAAGCCGCGCAGGGCCGACCCCTCGGCCAGAGGCCGGGCCCCGGACGCCGTGCGGTCGGCGCACCCGAGCAGCCGGACGACGCGGCCCCAGCGCCCCCCGGAACCCTCCAGTACGTCGCCCAGCGCGCGCCAGACGACGTCCGGCTCCGCGTCGACGAGCGCCGTGTGCTCGTCGACGAACGGCAGAGCGACAATCTCGGCGTGCTCCATCACAGGGCCCCTTCGCATGGCGGTCGCTTCCTCCCCGGCAGTCTCCCGCTGTGCCCCCGCGCGGCGCCTCCTCCGCCGGACGGACGCGCTCGCCCGCACGGCGGAGACGCGGGCCGGACGCCTCCTCCCCGGTAATCACCTGCACGGCCGAGCCCACCCGGCCTACCATCATTGCCATGACCTGGCGACATTGATCCCCCCGCCGCGCCTCCCGAGGGCCGCCTCGGACGCCGCACGTCCGGCGTCCGATCCGTCCCTGCGGGAAGGCCTCATGACTCACTCACGTGCGCAACGGCTTGCACTCACCCTCTACGCCTACGCATTCCTGGACGACTGCGTCCTGCTCTACCCCGTCTACGCCCTGCTCTTCACCGACACCGGCCTGTCGGTCGGCCAGGTCTCCTCCCTGTTCGTGCTCTGGTCGGCGACCGGCGTCCTGCTGGAGGTCCCCTCCGGCGCGTGGGCCGACGCGGTCTCCCGACGCCTTCTGCTGTGGCTGGGCCCGCTGCTGACGGCGGCCGGTTTCACCCTCTGGGTGCTGTACCCGGCGTACTGGTCCTTCGCGCTCGGCTTCGTCCTGTGGGGCACCCGCGGCGCCCTGGCCTCCGGGGCGCTGGAAGCCCTGATACACGACGAACTCGACCGGCTCGGCGCGGCCGAACGCTATCCCCGGCTGATGGGCCGCGCCCGGGCGGCCGGACTGCTCGGCGTGATGACCGCGACAGCTCTGGCCGGACCGGTGCTGGGGGCCGGCGGTTATCCGGCGGTCGGCGCGGCCAGCGTCCTCGCCTGTCTGCTGACGTCGGCCGTCGCCACGGGTTTCACGGAACACCGGCCGCCGGCCGCCGAGCGTGCGGAAGGCTGGTCGGCGACCCTGCGCTCCGGCGTGGCGACGGTCCGTGCCGACCACCGGGTCCGGGCAGCGGTGCTCCTGGTCCCGGCGGTGTCGGCGATCTGGGGTGCGCTCGACGAGTACACGCCGCTGCTGGTCCGCGAAACGGGGGTCCCGGACGAGACGGCGCCCTTCTTCCTCCTGCTGATCTGGGCGGGAGCCACGGCGGGCGGCCTGCTCGCCGGCCCGTGCGCCTGCCTGGCCTCCGGCGGCCTGGCGACGGTACTGGCAGCGGGGGCTCTCTGCCTTGCCGTGGGCGCCACCGCAGGCACACCGGCCGCCCTGTCCCTGATCGCCCTCGCCTTCGGCGCCTTCCAACTGACGACGGTCCTGGCCGACGCCCGCCTCCAGCAACGCCTGGACGACACCACCCGCGCGACGGTGACGTCCCTGGCGGGCCTGGGCACCGACCTGACGACGATCGCGGTCTACGGCGTGTACGCGGCACTGACGACGGGGGAGACACACCACGCCCTGGCGTTCACGGCGCTGGCGACGCCGTACCTCCTCACGTCAGCGCTCCTGTGGCGCCGCCCGGCACGACGCTGACCTGTACCCGGTGTCGGTGCCGGCCCGCCCGCGCCGTCCCCGACTCACACACGGCCGAAGGCGCGACCGCAACCGGCCACCGGACAGCAACGGGCCGCCGCAGGCAAAAAAAGGGGGCGCGGGGAACTGCGCGACCAGCCACAACGAAACCCGCACCCGACACACGACCCGGCGGCCGCAGGCACCCGCGACCAGCCACAACGAAACCCGCGGACGAAAAACGCACCCAACCGCCGGCCGGCACCACGCAACGATTCGCCACCCACCCCCCACCCCACGCAACAATCCGCTCACCGGCGCGCAACGGCTCAATCTTGTCCCGCCCGCGCAGCCGACCGTACCGTCTAGAAGGCCCCCAACCCCCTCCGTACCGGTGAGGAACACGCATGCGCACAGCCCTGCTCCAGAGCTCCGGCCGCCCCGGATCCGTCGCCGAGAACCTCAAGGTGCTCGACGACACCGCGGGCCGCGCCGCCGCCGCGGGAGCCGGGCTGCTGGCCGCGCCGGAGATGTTCCTGACCGGCTACGCGATCGGCGACGACATCGCCCGCCTCGCCGAGCCCGCCGACGGCGACTCGGCCGACGCGATCGCGGAGATCGCCACCCGGCACGGGCTGGCCATCGCCTACGGCTACCCGGAGCGCGACGGCGAAACCGTCCACAACTCCGCCCAGCTGATCGACGCCACCGGCACCCGCCGGGCGAACTACCGCAAGACCCATCTCTTCGGCTGCTTCGAGCGGGACCACTTCACCCCCGGCGACCAGCAGCTCGTCCAGGCCGAGCTGAACGGCCTCACCGTCGGCCTGCTCATCTGCTACGACGTCGAGTTCCCGGAGAACGTCCGCGCCCACGCCCTCGCCGGCACCGACCTCCTCCTCGTCCCGACGGCACAGATGCACCCCTTCCAGTTCGTCGCCGAGTCGATGATCCCGGTGCGGGCCTTCGAGAACCAGATGTACGTCGCGTACGTCAACCGGGTCGGCCAGGAGGACGAGTTCGAGTTCGTCGGCCTCTCCACCCTCGCCGGCCCCGACGGAGTCGCCCGTGCCCGCGCCGGCCGCACCGAGCAGCTGGTGTTCGCCGACGCCGACCCCGCGTTCCTGGCCGCCTCCCGCGAGAACAACCCGTACCTGAAGGACCGCCGCCCGGACCTGTACGGGTCCCTCGTCTGAGCCGACGCACAGCCCCCCGTCGAACCGAACCCCCCGAGCCTCCCCCAGTTACACCCCGCGCAAGGAGTCCGTACCCCATGACGTCCACGGTGCCCAACGCCGTCGAGCACACCGACGAGCAGCAGCCGCCGATCACCATGTTCGGCCCGGACTTCCCCTACGCCTACGACGACTTCCTGGCCCACCCGGCCGGTCTCGGCCAGGTCCCGGCGACCGAGCACGGCACCGAGGTCGCGATCATCGGCGGCGGCCTGTCCGGCATCGTCGCGGCGTACGAGCTGATGAAGATGGGCCTCAAGCCCGTCGTCTACGAGGCCGACCAGCTCGGCGGCCGGCTGCGCACCGTCGGCTTCGACGGCTGCGACGAGTCGCTGAACTGCGAGCTGGGCGCGATGCGCTTCCCGCCGTCCTCCACGGCCCTGCAGCACTACATCGACCTGGTCGGCCTGGAGACGAGGCCGTTCCCGAACCCGCTCGCCGAGGCCACTCCCTCCACCGTCGTCGACCTCAAGGGCGAGTCGCACTACGCCCAGACGATCGACGACCTGCCCCAGGTCTACCGTGACGTCGCCGAGGCCTGGAACAAGTGCCTCGAAGAGGGCGCCGACTTCTCCGACATGAACCGCGCCATGCGCGAGCGGGACGTCCCGCGCATCCGCGAGATCTGGGCGAAGCTGGTCGAGAAGCTCGACAACCAGACCTTCTACGGCTTCCTCTGCGACTCGGAGGCCTTCAAGTCCTTCCGGCACCGCGAGATCTTCGGCCAGGTCGGCTTCGGCACCGGCGGCTGGGACACCGACTTCCCGAACTCCATCCTGGAGATCCTCCGCGTCGTCTACACCGAGGCCGACGACCACCACCGCGGCATCGTCGGCGGCAGCCAGCAGCTCCCGGTCAGGCTCTGGGAGCGCGAGCCGGAGAAGATCGTCCACTGGCCGTACGGCACCTCGCTGAAGTCGCTCCACGTGGACGGCGAGCCCCGCCCGGCCGTGACCCGGCTGCACCGCACCGCGGGCAACCAGATCACCGTCACGGACGCGAACGGCGACATCCGCACCTACAAGGCGGCCATCTTCACCGCCCAGTCCTGGATGCTGCTGTCCAAGATCGCCTGCGACGACTCGCTCTTCCCGATCGACCACTGGACGGCGATCGAGCGCACCCACTACATGGAGTCCAGCAAGCTCTTCGTGCCCGTGGACCGGCCGTTCTGGCTGGACAAGGACGAGGAGACCGGCCGGGACGTCATGTCGATGACGCTCACCGACCGCATGACCCGCGGCACCTACCTGCTGGACAACGGTCCTGACCAGCCCGCCGTCATCTGCCTGTCCTACACCTGGTGCGACGACAGCCTGAAGTGGCTGCCGCTGTCCGCGAACGAGCGGATGGAGGTCATGCTGAAGTCGCTCGGCGAGATCTACCCGAAGGTCGACATCAGGAAGCACATCATCGGCAACCCGGTGACGGTCTCCTGGGAGAACGAGCCCTACTTCATGGGCGCGTTCAAGGCCAACCTGCCCGGCCACTACCGCTACCAGCGGCGCCTGTTCACGCACTTCATGCAGGACCGGCTGCCCGAGGACAAGCGCGGCATCTTCCTCGCCGGCGACGACATCTCCTGGACGGCAGGCTGGGCCGAGGGCGCCGTCCAGACCGCGCTGAACGCGGTCTGGGGTGTCATGCACCACTTCGGCGGTACGACGGACGCGACGAACCCCGGCCCGGGCGACGTCTACGACGAGATCGCTCCCGTCGAACTCCCCGAGGACTGAGCGCGGTTCACGGCCGGACTCACAGCCCGGCCGCCCGCGCCTTCTCGTAGACCTCCGCGGCGACGTCCTTCAGCTCCCGGGCGTCGCGCGGAGTCGTCTGCAGGTCGATCAGGACCTCGTCCATGCCGACCTCGGCGAACGCCGCGAGGTCGGTCACGATCTGCTCGGCGTTGCCCTGGAAGGGCATGCGGTCGTCGCCGTCGTACGCCTTGGCGCTGTACATCGCGTTCACCCGCGGCACCCGCAGGATCGGCTGGCTGCGGCCCCGCTCGGCGGCGATGTCCTGGAGCTGGTTCCACCCGGTGGCGTAGGCGTCGACGCCCATGGCGACCGGGATCCAGCCGTCGGCGCGGTCCACGACCCGCGTCAGTGCCTTCTTGGTGGCCGCGCCCACCAGGATCGGGATCGGCCGGGCCGGCTTGGGGCCGACGACGGCCCCGTCGAGCTTGGTGATCCGGCCGTCGTAGCTCACCGGGTCCGGGCCCCACACCGCCCGGCACACGTCGATCACCTCGTCCAGCACCTGGCCGCGCTCCTCGTAGGGCCGTACGCTCGCGGCGGCGAACTCGTCGGTCGACCAGCCGGTGCCGAGGCCGGCGATCACCCGGCCGCCGCTCGCCGCGTCCAGCGAGGCCAGGGCCTTGGCGAGCTGGAACGGTCCGTGCAGTGGCGCGACGAGGATGCCCGAGCCCAGCCGGACCCGTTCGGTGACCGCCGCGGCCAGGGTCAGCGTGACCAGCGGGTGGGCCATCCCGCGGTAGAAGTCGGGCCAGGGCAGGCCGGGGATGCCGTACAGGCCCTGGGTGGGGTTTTCCGGGACCAGGGCCCGCTCGTACACCCACAGGCTGTCGTATCCGATCTGCTCGGCGGTACGCGCCACGTCGGTGACGTCCTTGGCGAGGTCGTACTGCCGGTGCTGGGGAAGACCGAGTCCGAGTCGGATGGCCATGACTGATTGCTCCTTCGCGATCGGGCCCCATCGGCCAACGTACAGCGGCCGACGGGCCCACACCCGTCAGGCCACGCTCGGCCGGGAGGGCCGTACCCCCGTCGTGCCACGCTCAGGCGGGCAGCGGGGTGAGCAGCATGCGGCCCGCGAAGCCCACCCCCGCGTCGAGGCGGTCGGCGAACTCCCCGGCCAGTTCGGGCAGCAGGCGCAGCGCCCACAGGGCTCGCGCCGCCGACCACGCGGCGTCCCGGGCCCGCTCCAGGCTCCAGGAGCCGAGCAGATGGGTGAGCGGGTCGGCGATCTGCAGCAGGTCGGGGCCCGGCATCAGCTCTTCGCGGATGCGCTCCTCCAGCGACACGAGGACATCACCCACCCGGTCGTACTCGTCCTCCAGCTCGGCCGGAGCGCAGCCGAGGCCACGGCAGGCGTCCACCACGGCGAGCGCCAGGTCGTGGCCGATGTGCGCGTTGATGCCCGCGAGGGCGAACTGCAGCGGCCGTACCCCGGGATGGCGGCGGAACTGCAGCAGCGGGCGCCAGCACGCCGGTGCCCGGCGGTCCGGTCCGTCCGCCTCGACCGCCGTGAGATACCGCTCGGCGAACAGCACGTCCAGCGTGACCGCGGCTCGCCGGTCCGGGAAGACACCGGTGTCGATCCGCCGGTCGACCTCCTCGGTGACGGCGAGGTAGACGCGGTTGAACACCCCCACGCCGTCCCACGCGGGCAGGGCCGCGTCCAGGGCGCGCATGCGGGAGACCACCGCGTCGACGGGAGTGGTGAACTGTTCCAACTGCGCCATGGAGGCAGGGTCCCAGTCCTGGGCCCGCCGGAGCGCCGGCGGGCCGCTGCTTCCCCAGAACGGGGGAACGGGCCCGCCGGGCACGGCGCGCCTGCCGCGGGGGAGCGGCCGCGGAGAAGCGCGCCCGGTTCATGTCCCCGGCTCATGTGCCGGCGGCTCACCGCGCGCCGGGCCGCATGCCCACCCCGCGCACGTTCCTCCCGTCGTACGCCTACGACTCGGCGCGCTGAGAGTCGTCGTGGCCCTCGGTGTCGTAGGAGCTGGTGCCCTCGTCGAGCAGGGGCTGCCGGCTCTTGAGGTGGGCGGGGGCGAAGGCGCGCAGCGCGTGGTAGCCGGTGATGACGACGAGCGTGCCGAGCGCGATGCCGCTGAGCGAGAAGGTGCCGGTGAACTTCATCGTCACGTTGCCGACGCCGATGATGATGCCCGCGGCGGCCGGGACGAGGTTGAGCGGGTTGCGCAGGTCGACCCCGGCGTTGAGCCAGATCTGCGCGCCGAGCAGGCCGATCATGCCGTACAGGATGACGGTGATGCCGCCGAGCACGCCGCCGGGGATCGCGGCGACGATCGCGCCGAACTTCGGGCACAGGCCGAACAGCAGGGCGAAGCCGGCGGCGGCCCAGTAGGCGGCCGTGGAGTAGACGCGGGTGGCGGCCATCACGCCGATGTTCTCGGAGTAGGTGGTGTTGGGCGGGCCGCCGACCGCGGTGGACAGCATCGAACCGATGCCGTCGGCGGAGATGGCGGTGCCCAGCTTGTCGTCGAGCCGCTCGCCGGTCATCTCGCCGACCGCCTTGACGTGCCCGGCGTTCTCCGCGACCAGCGCGATGACGACCGGCAGCGCGACCAGGATCGCCGACCACTGGAAGGTGGGGCCGTGGAAGGACGGCAGGCCGACCCAGTCCGCCTTGTGGACGCCGGAGAGGTCCAGACGCCAGTGGTCGGTGAGCCTGCCGCTCGCGTCCACGGAGTGGATCTTGCCGAAGATCCGGTCGAAGAGCCAGGAGATGCCGTAGCCGAAGACCAGGCCGAGGAAGATGGCGACGCGGGACCAGAAGCCGCGCAGGCCGACCACGGCCAGACCGGTGAACAGCATCACCAGCAGCGCGGTCCACTGGTCCTGCGGCCAGTATGTCGAGGCGGTGACCGGGGCGAGGTTGAAGCCGATCAGCATCACCACCGCGCCGGTCACGATCGGCGGCATCGCCGCGTGGATGATCCGTGCGCCGAACTTCTGCACCGCGAGCCCGACCAGGAACAGCAGGACGCCGACCACGAACACTGCGCCGGTGACCGTGGCGCTGGTGCCGCCCTGGGCGCGGATGACGGCGGCGACGCCCACGAACGACAGCGAGCAGCCGAGGTAGCTGGGCACCCGGCCGCGGGTGGCGAGCAGGAACACCACGGTCGCGATGCCCGACATCATGATCGCCAGGTTCGGGTCGAGCCCCATCAGCACGGGCGCCACGAAGGACGCGCCGAACATCGCCACCACGTGCTGGGCGCCGAGGCCGATCGTGCGCGGCCAGGAGAGCCGTTCGTCGGGCCGGACCACCGCTCCGGGGGCCGGGGTGCGTCCGTCGCCGTGCAGTTTCCAGCGGACGCCGAGATCCATGGTGGCTTTCGCTTTCGTCGTGGGGGTGGGGGCCACCGACCATTGTCCCCGGTCACGAGAGGTGCTGAGCGTCCGCTTAGGATGGAATGGTTGAACCGTCCACCACAGGAGACCCACCCGTGACCGCAGAAGCCCCGATCGCCCCCGCCCTGTCGTACGGCCGGCTGATCCCCGTCACCGTCCACTTCGACGACCTGGACGCGCTCGGACTGCTGCACAACGCCCGCTACCCGCTGATGGTCGAGCGGGCCTGGGCCGAGCTGTGGCAGGAGTACGGCTTCCGCTTCGAGGGCGACTGGGCCGCGGCCGGCGACGCCTGCAACGCCGTCAGGGAACTGCGCATCACCTACGAGGCCCCGGTCACCCGGCCCGGCACCTACGCCGTCCACCTCTGGCTCGAGCGGCTCGGCACCACCGGCCTCACGTACGGCTTCCGCTTCTGCTCGGCCGACGGGGCGACGACGTACGCGCACGGCAGCCGGGTGCTGGTCCGGCTCGACGCGGACACGCTGCGCCCGGCGCCGTGGAGCGAGACGTTCAGGGCCGCGGGTCGGGAACTGCTGCGTCCGACGGACGGCTGACCGTCGGACGGTTGCGGTCACCCGCCCGCAGCACTCCGGCGAACGCGGCGAGACCGCAGGCCAGCAGGGTCACCAGACCGAACGACACCACCAGGCTGGTCGCCTGGGCCAGCCCGCCGATGGCGCTCGGCGCGACCAGCCCCGAGGTGTAGGTGATGGTCGCGACGCCCGCGATGGCCTGGCTCGGATTCGGGCCGCTGCGGCCCGCCGCGGCGAAGCACAGCGGTACGACGACCGCGATGCCGAGGCCCATCAGCGCGAACCCGGCCATCGCCGCGGCCGGCTGGCGGGAGACGACGATGAGCAGCCCGCCGAGCACGGCGAGGACACCGCCCGCCCGGACCGTGCGCACCGAGCCGTAGCGGTCGACGACCTTGTCGCCGGCGATCCGGGCCACCGCCATGGTCAGAGTGAAGCCCGTCGTGCACGCCGCGGCGAGTCCGGCCGAGGTCTCCAGACGGTCCCGCAGATAGACCGCCGACCAGTCCAGGCTCGCCCCCTCGGCGAACACCGCGCAGAACCCGACCGCGCCGATCAGCAGCGCGGACCTCGGCGGCAGCGTGAACCGCGGCGGCGGCTCCTCGTCCTCGGCCGGCTGCAGGTCCAGCACCCAGGTGCAGGCCCCGATCCCGAGCACGGTCAGCACGGCCGCCGCGAGCGTGTGGTGCAGCCGGGCGTCGGCGCCCAGGTGCGCGGCCAGCGTCCCCGCGGCCGAGCCGACCAGCGCGCCCGCGCTCCACATGCCGTGCAGCCCCGACATGATCGAGCGCCCGAGCCGGTTCTCCACCTCGACGCCGAGCGCGTTCATCGCCACGTCGGCCATGCCGGCGGTCGCGCCGAAGACGAACAGCGCCAGACACAGCGTCAGCAGGTTCGGGGCGAGGGACGGCAGCGTGAGCGACAGCGTCCACAGGGCGATCAGCCCGCGCAGCGCGTTGCGGGCGCCGAGGGTGTGGCTGATGCGGCCCGCGAGCGGCATGGCCAGGGACGCGCCGAGCGCCGGGAAGGCGAGCGCGAGGCCCAGTTGGCCCGCGCTCACCGCGGCATGCTCCTGGATCCACGGCACCCGCGTCGCGAACGAGCCGGTCACCGCGCCGTGCACGGCGAACACGGCGGCCACGGCGTACCGGGCCCGCCGCACGGCGCGCTGGTCGTAGGACACTGCCTTCATTCTCCCGCCCCTCCCGGACATGCGTCGTCGCCCCGCCGCGCGGCAGCGGTGCCGCGGTCGTGCCGCAGCAAACTATCAGGAACCCTGCCTGATAGATAGCGGATAAGATGCGCCCATGCCCGCATCACCGCGCACTGCCCGGGCCATCAACGACCGGCTCGCCCTGCGGCTGCTTCAGCACGAGGGCCCGCTCACGGCCGGCCGGCTGAAGGAGCTGACCGGCCTGTCCCGGCCCTCGGTCGCCGACCTCGTCGAGCGCCTGACGGCCTCCGGCCTGATCACCGTCGTCGGCGAGGCCGGGGAGCAACGCCGCGGCCCCAACGCCAAGCTGTACGGCATCGTCGCCGGCCGCGCCCACCTCGCCGCGCTCGACGTGCGCACCGAGGGCGTCGCCGTCCTCGTCTCCGACCTGGTGGGCCGCGTCCTCGCCGAGGCGTCCGCGCCGATCGGCGGCGAGAGCGGCACGGGCCCGGCGGTGGAGCAGGCGGTCGCCCTCGTCGAGCGCACGGTCAAGGAGGCGGGCGCCGACCGGCTGCACACCGTCGGCATCGGCGCGCCCGGCCTGATCGACCCGGCCACCGGTGAACTCCGGGACTCCAGCGGCCTGCCCGCATGGCACCGCCGCCTGGTCGCCGCCCTCCAGGAGCGCCTGCCCGACGCCCGCGTCAGCGTCGAGAACGAGACCAACCTCGCCGCCTTGGCCGAGCAGCGCGACGGCGCCGCCCGTGACCGGGACACCTTCGTCCTGCTCTGGCTCGGCCACGGCACCGGCGCCGCCGTGGTCCTCGACGGGGCCCTGCGCCGGGGCGCCTCCGGCGGCACCGGGGAGATCGGCTTCCTGCCGGTGCCGGGAACGGCGGGACTGCCGTCGGCGACGGCCTGCGACGGAGGGTTCCACTCGCTGGCGGGCGCGGCGGCGGTCGCCGGGCTGGCGGCGGAGCACGGGCTGAGCGGCACTCCGCGGGAGGGCGAACCGGTGGGCGCGGCGGTGGTGCGCGCCGCGGTGGCGGTCTCCCGGCAGGCCGCCGCCCCCGGGGACGCCGACCGCTTCCTCGACGCGCTCGCCGGGCGGATCGCTATCGGCGCCGCCTCCGTCGTGGCCGTCCTCGACCCCGGGTGCCTCGTCCTCGGCGGTGAGCTGGGGCAGGCCGGCGGGGACGCCCTGGCGCGGCGCGTGCAGGAACGGCTGGACGCGATGTCACCGCTGCCCACCCAGGTCCGGCCGAGCACGCTCGGCGGCGGCGCCGTGCTGCGCGGCGCGCTGCTGACGGCCCGGGAACGCGCACAGGACGAGCTGTTCGCCGGGCCGCAGGGGTAGTCGCTCGCCGGACCGCAGAGGTATTCGTCCGCCGGCCCGCGGGATTC
Source organism: Streptomyces sp. NPDC014006 (assembly GCF_043088925.1). Classification (NCBI taxonomy): domain Bacteria; kingdom Bacillati; phylum Actinomycetota; class Actinomycetes; order Kitasatosporales; family Streptomycetaceae; genus Streptomyces; species Streptomyces sp. NPDC014006. The sequence continues at coordinate 234,261 of NZ_JBICAJ010000013.1, forward strand.
GCTGGGCCGCAGGGACAGCTGCTGGCCGGGGCGCGGCGCAGTGGGTGGTCCCCGGCCCGGCCGGAACGGGACCGCCTCAGCGGGCCGGCGCGTCGCCGAATCGCTTCGCCAGGTACGCCTCGAACGTGCCCTCGCCCACGGCCTGTTCCGGCGCCAGGTGACCACCGGCCCGGAACGCCCGGTACGCCGCGCCCCACAGCCGTACCGGAATCATGAGCCGCCGCCGGCCCGTCGCCCTCAGCCAGGCGCGGGCCAGCGACTCCAGGGTGCGCACCTCGGGGCCGCCCATGTCCGCGACCCGGCCCGCCGGCGCGCCGAGGGCCAGCTCGGTCAGCCGGTCGGCGACCTCCGCCACCTCGATCGGCTGGTCGCTCACCGCGGCGGGCATCAGCATCACCGGGGACCGCCCCAGCGTCCGGAGCACCTGCACGACCAGATCGTGGAACTGCGTCGTGCGCAGGATCGTCCACCCGAGGCCGGATTCCTCCACCAGCTTCTCCACCGCGAGCTTGGACCGGTAGTAGGCGAACGGCACCCGGTCGACACCGACGATCGAGATGTACACCAGGTGCCCCACACCGGCCCGCCGCGCCGCCGCGATCAGGTTCCCGGCCGCGCGCTCGTCGCCGCGCGGGCTGGTCGCGCAGTGGACGATCGTGTCCACGCCCGCCACGGCCGCGTCCAGTCCGGGACCGCCCTCGCGCAGATCGGCGGCGTACGGCTGTGTGTGCCGGCTGAGCACCCGCACCTCGTGGCCGCCCGCGCGCAGCCGCTCGGTGACGAGCCGGCCGAGGGTACCCGTACCGCCGGTCACCAGGATCGTGGTCATGCTGTTCAGCTCCTTCATGGCGCCGGGCGCTCCCGAGCGGAGCGCCCCTCACCAGCTGGGACCGGACAGCCCGCGAGAATGTGACAGGCTCCTACGACCGGCCGAGCTGACGACGTACGAATTCCAGTTTGTCCGGGTTCATCACCGTCCACGCTTCCCTGATCAGGCCATCGCGGTACTCGAAGGCGACCACCCCGTACAGCGTGTCGCCGGCCCGCAGGAGCACCGCGTCCGCGCCGTTGATCTCGGCGACCGCGAAGTCCAGATCCGCCCCGTACTTCTGGTGGATGCCCAGCAGGAAGCGCAGGACCTTCTCCCGGCCCTGGACCGGCCGCAGGGCCGCCCTGACCTTGCCGCCCCCGTCGCTCCACCAGGTCACCTCGTCGGCGAGCAGTTTCTCCAGCCCTGCGAGGTCACCGTTGCGGGCGGCGGAGAGGAACGAGGCGACCAGCTCGCGCTGCCGGTCGGGCGCCGGCCGGAACCGGCTCTCGGCCGACTCCAGCCGCGTGAGCGCCCGCCGGTGCAGCTGACGGCAGTTGGCCTCGCTCAGGTCCAGTACGTCCGCGATCTCCCGGTGGCCGTAGCCGAACGCCTCGCGCAGCACGTACACCGCCCGCTCGGTCGGCGTGAGCCGCTCCAGCAGCACCAGCAGCGCCACGGACACCGCGTCGCGCTGCTCGGCGGACTCCAGCGGGCCGAGGGTGCCGTCCACGGTGACGACGGGCTCCGGCAGCCAGGTGCCGACGTAGCTCTCGCGCCGCGCCCGGGCGGACGTCAGGCGGTTGAGGCAGAGGTTGGTGACGACCTTGGCGAGCCAGGCCCCGGGATGCGTGATCCCGGCGCGGTCGGCGCCGCTGAACCGAAGGTAGGCGTCCTGGACGGTGTCCTCGGCCTCTTCGGCGGACCCGAGCATGCGGTAGGCCAGACCGAACAGACGGGGGCGGTGGGTCTCGAACTCCTCGGCGAGCGCGGTCGACATGCCCTCACCCTGCCAGACGGCCCGCCGCCCGGACACGGGAGGACCCGGCGGCGGGCAAGGGCCGTCGTCACCACCGCCGGGCCCGTCTGTGGGGGCGACCCGGCGGGCCCGTGGTCCTGGGCCGGGCCGGTCCCGACGGCGGCAACGCGGCCCGGCTGCCGGGAAGTTGCGCCGACCATAAGGAGGACTAGACCAATGTGTCAACAGGTATGGGCCAATGAGTCGTCCGGTCGTCCTGTGAGCCACTCCACACACCTCACCCGCATGGACGAGTACCAGCCGTGGCACACTGGCCCTGTACCTAAAGCAGCGCACTCCGGGGTCGGTGAAAGTCCGAACCGGCGGTTACAGTCCGCGACCCGGTCACCTCCAGTGACCGGTTGACCAGGTGAAATTCCTGGACCGACGGTTAAAGTCCGGATGGGAGGCAGTGCGCGGCGGGCGGGCATCCATGCGCGCCGCCGTATCAGCTCGTCCACGCGGACGAGTCCGTCCGGCGTCGCCCCCGGTGTCCCTGCCCGTGGTCTCTGTCGTCATCGACAGCCCCGGAGTCCGTGCCCCATGAGGCAGGAGGACCCGGGAAGTGTTCACCGGAATCGTCGAAGAGCTGGGCGAGATCACCGCCGTCGAGACCCTCGACGACGCCTGTCGCTTCCGGCTGCGGGGGCCCGTCGTCACCGAGGGCGCGAAGCACGGAGACTCCATCGCCGTCAACGGCGTCTGCCTCACCGTCGTCGAGCACGAGGGTGACGAGTTCACCGCCGACGTCATGGCGGAGACCCTCAGCCGCTCCGGCCTCGGCGCCCTCACCGTCGGCTCCCGGGTCAATCTCGAACGCCCCATGGCCGTCGGCGACCGCCTCGGCGGTCACATCGTGCAGGGCCACGTGGACGGCACCGCCGAGATCCTCGACCGCAAGCCCTCCGAGCACTGGGAGATCGTGAAGATCTCCCTCCCCGCCGACCTCTCCCGCTATGTCGTCGAGAAGGGCTCCATCACCGTCGACGGCATCAGCCTCACCGTCGTCGACGCCGGCCCCGACTACTTCACCGTCAGCCTCATCCCCACCACCCTCGCCCTGACCACGCTCGGCCTGAAGCAGCCTGGCGACCCGGTCAACCTCGAGGTGGACGTCGTCGCCAAGTACGTCGAGCGGATGCTCGGCGACCGCCTGCCGGGGGCCGGCCGATGAACTGGATGAACTCCGAGGCCTTCACCCTCTTCGGTCAGCACATCATCTGGTCGGACATGGTCGGCAACATCCTCGGTCTGATCACCCTCGCCCTCGGCTGGCGCCGCTTCGTGTGGACCTGGCCGGTGCAGTTCCTGTCCGGGCTCGTCCTCTTCGGCGCCTTCTACGGCCACCTCACCGGCAGCGCTGGCAAGCAGGTCGTCGTCATGGTCGTCGCCCTGTACGGCTGGTGGCAGTGGCAGCGCGACCGGGACAAGGGCGACGACGGCCGGATCGCCGTCCGGTTCGCCACCTGGAGCGAGCGCGGCGCGATGCTCGCCGCGGCCGCCGCCGGCACCGTGGCCGTAGCCCTGCTCTTCACGGCCTACCCCCAGCTCTCCTGGGACCCGTGGCCCGACGCCTACATCTTCGTCGGCACGATCGTCGCCATGTACGCCCAGGCCAAGGGCATGGTCGAGTTCTGGTTCGCCTGGCTGCTCGTCGACCTCGTCGGCGTCCCCCTGAACTTCGCCAACGGTTACGCCTTCTCCGGATTCGTCTACGTCATCTACGGCGCGCTCGTCCTGTGGGGCATGCGCGACTGGTGGCTGCGCTCCCGCCGGAACGCGCAGCCCGCCCTGGAAGGAGCGCCGGCATGAGCACCGCACCGATCCTGTACTCCACCGACGGCGTCGAGGACTTCTCCCTCGACCCCATCGAGCAGGCCATCGCCGACATCGCCGCGGGCCGCCCGGTCGTGGTCGTGGACGACGAGGACCGCGAGAACGAGGGCGACCTCGTCATCGCCGCCGAGAAGGCGACCGAGGAGATCGTCGCCTTCATGATGAGCGAGTGCCGCGGCCTGATCTGCGCCCCCATGGAGGGCGACGAACTGGACCGGCTCGAACTGCCGCAGATGGTCCAGGACAACACCGAGTCCATGAAGACCGCCTTCACCGTCTCCGTCGACGCCTCCGGCGCCCACGGCGTGACCACCGGCATCTCGGCGTCCGACCGAGCCACCACGCTCCAGCTGCTGGCGAGCGGCACCGCCGAGCCCACCGACCTGGTGCGTCCGGGCCATGTCTTCCCGCTGCGCGCCCGGTCCGGCGGTGTGCTGGTCCGCAACGGCCACACCGAGGCCGCCGTCGACCTCGCGCGCCTCGCGGGTCTGCGCCCGGCCGGCGCCATCGTCGAGATCGCCGGCGAGGACGGGCGCATGCTCCGCCTGCCCGAGCTGATCCCCTTCGCCCGCAAGCACGGCCTGACGATCATCTCCATCGAGGACCTGATCGCCTACCGCCGCTCCAGCGAGCCCACCGTCCGCCGCGAGGCCGAGGTCCACCTGCCGACCGCGCACGGCGCCTTCACCGCCTACGGCTACCGCTCCACCGTCGACGGCGTCGAACACGTCGCCCTCGTCCACGGCGAGATCGGCGACGGCACGGACGTCCTGGTCCGGGTCCACTCCGAGTGCCTCACCGGCGACGTCTTCGGCTCGCAGCGCTGCGACTGCGGCCCCCAGCTCGAGGCCTCCCTGGAGCGCATCCACAGCGAGGGCCGGGGCATCGTCGTCTACCTGCGCGGACACGAGGGCCGCGGCATCGGCCTGATGTCCAAGCTGCGCGCCTACGAACTCCAGGAACGCGGACGCGACACCCTGGACGCCAACCTCGAACTCGGACTGCCCGCCGACGCCCGGGACTACGCCGCCGGCGCGCAGATCCTGACCGACCTGGGCGTGCGGAGCGTCCGCCTGATGACCAACAACCCCGACAAGACCGACGCGCTGCAGCGGTACGGCATCGAGGTCACCGGCCGGGTGCCGATGGCCGTGACGGCCGGCGAGCACAATCTGCGGTATCTGCGCACCAAGCGGGACCGGATGGGGCACGACCTGCCCTGGCTGGACACGGCACCCGCGACCACCTGCGGCAACCAGTAAGAAACGGCACTGAGGAGAGACGTGAGCGGCAAGGGCGCACCGGAGCTGTCCGTACGCAATGTGGGTGACCTGCGGGTCGCCGTCATCGCGGCGCAGTGGCACGAGAAGGTGATGGACGGCCTGGTGGACGGCGCCCTGCGCGCCCTGCACGAGATGGGCATCGACGAGCCGACCCTGCTCAGGGTCCCCGGCAGCTGGGAGCTGCCGGTGGCGGCCAAGGTCATGGCCGAACGCGGCTACGACGCGGTCGTCGCCCTCGGCGTCGTCATCCGCGGCGGCACCCCGCACTTCGACTACGTGTGCCAGGGCGTCACCCAGGGCCTGACCCAGGTGTCGGTCAGCACCGGCGTCCCCGTCGGCTTCGGCGTGCTCACCTGCGACAACGACGAGCAGGCCCTGGACCGGGCCGGCCTGGAGGGCTCCAGCGAGGACAAGGGGCACGAGGCGGTGACGGCGGCGGTCGCCACCGCGGCCACGCTGCGCTCAGTATCTGAACCGTGGCACTAGGCCGTGCGGCACACCGCGTAGAGTGGGCGGCACCATGTCCAAGAAGACGTTCGAGGAGCTCTTCACCGAGCTCCAGCACAAGGCCGCCCACGGCGATCCCGCCACCTCCCGCACCGCCGAGCTGGTGAGCAAGGGCGTCCATGCCATCGGCAAAAAGGTCGTCGAAGAGGCCGCCGAGGTCTGGATGGCCGCGGAGTACGAGGGCAAGGAGGCGGCGGCCGAGGAGATCTCCCAGCTGCTGTACCACCTCCAGGTGATGATGGTCGCCCGGGGGATCTCCCTCGACGACGTCTACGCCCATCTGTGAGCCGGATCGCCGCCAGAGCCGTAAGACCGCTTACAAACCCCTTCACACAAAGGAAGCCGACCTCATGCTGCGCATCGCCGTCCCCAACAAGGGTTCACTGTCCGGCCCTGCGGCGGAGATGCTGCATGAGGCCGGCTACCAGCAGCGCCGCGAGTCCAAAGAGCTGCGCATCGTCGACCCGGAGAACGACGTCGAGTTCTTCTACCTCCGGCCCCGCGACATCGCGATCTACGTCTCCTCCGGCATGCTCGACATCGGCATCACCGGCCGTGACCTGCTGATCGACTCCAGCGCCGACGCCGAGGAGATCCTGCCGCTGGGCTTCGCCCGCTCCACGTTCCGCTTCGCCGCCAAGCCGGGCGCGGTGGCGAGCCTCGCGGACCTCAAGGGCAAGACCGTCGCCACCTCCTACGAGGGAATCGTCTCCCAGTACCTGGCCGACCAGGGCGTCGACGCGGCCGTCGTGCACCTCGACGGCGCCGTCGAGACCGCCATCGAGCTGGGTGTCGCCGAGGCCATCGCCGACGTCGTCGAGACCGGCACCTCGCTGCGCAACGCCGGCCTCGAGGTGTTCGGCGAGCCGATCATGAAGTCCGAGGCGGTCGTCATCCGCCGCACCGGCGCCGACGCCGACGAGCCCAAGGTCCAGCAGTTCCTGCGCCGCCTCCAGGGCGTCCTGGTGGCCCGCACCTACGTGATGATGGACTACGACATCCGCGCCGAGCACCTCGAGGAGGCCGTCGCGGTCACCCCCGGCCTGGAGGGTCCGACCGTCTCGCCGCTGCACAACGAGGGCTGGGTCGCCGTCCGCGCCATGGTGCCGACCAAGGAGGCCCAGCGGATCATGGACGACCTGTACGCCATCGGCGCGCGGGCCATCCTGACCACGGCCATCCACGCCTGCCGGCTCTGAGCGGCGGCCGCACCCGTCGCCTGTGTGGGATCTTCCTGACATGTCCGATCTGCCTTCCCTTCCCGTCACCTTCCGGCCGGCCCGCACCCGGGTCGTCCTGCTCACCGCCGGTGTCGTGATCTTCGTCGTGATCTCCACGGTCGCTCTGCTGCTGGAGCAGCTCAGCCCGGGGGAGAAACTCAGCTTCGTGGTCACCGGGGCGCTGCTCCTCGGCGTTCTGGTCTGGCTGTCGCGGCCCAAGGTCGTCGCCGACGAGTCCGGCGTCACCGTGGTCAACTTCGCCAGCACCCGCCGCCTGGAGTGGGCGGAGATCCTCAAGGTGAACCTGCGCACCGGCGACCCCTGGGTGTTCCTCAACCTCAGCGACGGCACCAGCCTGCCCGCCCTCGGCATCCAGCCCGGCATCAACAAGCAGCGCGCCATCGCCGACGCGAACACCCTGCGGGCGCTGGTCGAGGCCCGGTCCATCACCGACCCCGACGCCTCCGGCGACGCCGACGGGCGGCTCTGAGTCCGGTCGGGGGACCGTTCGGGCGAAGATCAGGGGCCAACTCGGGGTCGTCCACCCTGCCGTAGTGCCCCACCTCTTGATTAATCTGGGGGCGGAGGCGTTTTTCGCTGCGCCCCGCCCCTGCACGCCGCCCGGCGTCCGGGGCCCCTGCTATCCGAGGAGTGACCCTCTCCGGCGATGGACGGATCGTCCTGTAGTACCTGCGCCGCCCCCTGCCGACATACCGCGGCCCCGCGCCACGGGCACCCGCAGGTGGCGGCATCATGACCACCCCCCTGCTGCTCCTGGCAGCCGCGTTTCTGCTGATCCTCGCCAACGGCTTCTTCGTGGCCGCCGAGTTCGGCCTGGTCACCGTGGAGCGTCCGGAGGCCGAGAAGGCCGCCGCCGAAGGCGACAAGCGCGCCCGTACGGTCGTCGACTCCCTGAAGGAACTGTCCTTCCAGCTCTCCGGCACCCAGCTGGGCATCACCATCACCTCCCTCGTCGTCGGCATGCTCGCCGAACCGGCGCTGGCCCGGCTGCTGCGCGGTCCCTTCACCGCGATCGGCATTCCCGAGGGCGCCGTCCCCGGGGTCGCGGTGGTCGTCGGCATGCTGCTCGCCTCCGCCGTGCAGATGGTGATCGGCGAGCTGGTGCCGAAGAACTGGGCCGTCTCGCGCCCGCTGCAGGTCGCGCGGTTCGTCGCCGGCCCGCAGCACGTGTTCTCGCGCCTGTTCCGGCCGGTGATCGCCGCCCTGAACACCGTCGCCAACCGGCTCGTACGGGCCCTGGGCGTCGAGCCCACCGAGGAGCTGGCCTCCGCCCGCACCCCCGGGGAGCTGGTCTCCCTGGCCCGGCACTCCGCTCAGGCCGGAGCGCTGGAGCAGGACACGGCCGATTTGTTCGTCCGGACGCTGTCCCTCGGCGAGCTGACCGCGCAGCACGTGATGACGCCGCGGGTGAAGGTGAGCGCGCTGCAGGCGTCGGCGACCGCGGAGGACGTCGTGAACCTCACCCGGGCGACCGGGCTGTCGCGGTTCCCCGTCTACCGGGAGAAGATCGACGAAATCGTCGGCATGGCGCATCTGAAGGACGCGCTGGCCGTGCCGGTGCACGACCGGCTGCGCACGCCGGTCAGCCGGATCGCGCGGCCCGCGCTGCTGGTGCCGGAGACGCTGCCGGTGCAGCCGCTGCTGGCCCGGCTGCGCAGCGAGCAGCCGATCGCGGTCGTCGTCGACGAGTACGGCGGCACGGCCGGGGTGGTCACGCTGGAGGACATCGTCGAGGAGCTCGTAGGCGAGGTCCGCGACGAGCACGACGTGCACGATCTGCCGGAGCTGGCGCCCGCGCCGCCGGAGGACGGGCGGCCCGCCTGGGACGTCGACGGCAGCTGCCGGGTCGACGTGCTGCAGCGGGTCGGTTTCGAGGCGCCCGAGGGGCCGTACGAGACCGTCGCCGGGCTGGTCGCCGACCTGCTCGGGCGGATTCCGGCGCCGGGGGACAAGGCGGAGCTGCCCGGCTGGCGGCTGTCCGTGCGGCAGGTGGGGCACTACCGGGCCGAGCGGGTGCGCCTGGTACGGACCACGCCGGCCGTGAACGTGATGGAGGCCGTGCGATGAGCCTTCTCCAACTCCTGTTCGCGGCGCTGCTCGTGCTGACCAACGGGTTCTTCGTGGGCGCCGAGTTCGCGCTGGTCTCCGTGCGCCGCAGCCAGATCGAACCGCTCGGTACCGCCCGGGCCCGGCAGGTGCTGTACGGGCTTGAGCACTTGCCGCAGATGATGGCCGCGGCGCAGTTCGGGATCACGGTGTGCTCGCTGACGCTGGGCGCGGTGGCCGAGCCGACGGTTGCGCATCTGCTGGAGCCGGTGTTCGCGTGGGTGCGGATGCCGGAGGGTGTGATCCATCCGCTCGGGTATGTGATCGCGCTGGCGGCGGTGGTCTTCTTCCATCTGGTGATCGGGGAGATGGTCCCGAAGAACCTCGCCATGGCCGCGCCGGAGAAGGCCGCGCTGTGGCTGAGCCCGGGGCTGGTGGCGTTCGCGCGGCTGTGCAAGCCGATCACGGTGTCGCTGGGGGCCTGTGCGAAGGGCATCCTGCGGTTGTTCCGAGTGGAGCCCAAGGACGAGGTCGAGGCCGTGTTCACCAGTGAGCAGCTCAACCGGCTGGTGGAGGACTCGGGGCAGGCCGGACTGCTCGATCCGGAGGAGCAGGAGCGGCTGGAGGACGCGCTGGAGCTGGGGTCCCGGCCGGTGACCGACGTGCTGCTGAAGCGGGATCTGCTGGTGACGGTGCCGCCGTCGGTGACGCCGGGGCAGATCGTCGAGCTGACCGCTCGGACCGGGTACTCGCGGTTCCCGGTGGCGGCGGAGCGGGGGTCGGTGTTCATGGGGTACGTGCACGTCAAGGACGTGCTCGATCTCGAGGACTCCGAGCGGGCCGTGCCGCAGCAGGTGTGGCGGCCGATGACGACGCTGCGGGCGGAGCTGCCGCTGGACGACGCGCTGACGGTGATGCGGCGGGCGGCCACGCATCTGGCGCAGGTCGCGGACGGCTCGGGGCGCGTGCTGGGGCTGGTCGCCCTGGAGGATGTGCTCGAGTTGCTGGTGGGGGAGGTGCGGGATCCGGCGCATCGCGCTGCGGCGGCGGAGCAGGTGTTGGCGTCGTAGGCTGCGTGGTCGTCTGCGGGTTTCGTTGTGGTTGCTCGCGCCGTTCCCCGCGCCCCTTTCAGGCCTGCGGCGGCCCGTTGCTGTCCGGTGGCCGGTTGCTGTTGCGCCTGCGGTGCGTTGTGGGTCGGGGCCGGGGTGGGGGGGTGTCCGACCTCGGTCCGGCCGGCCGTTTCCGTCGGCGGTGCTGTGTCTCGGTGCCGGCCGCTGCGGGCGGACACCCCCCACCCTGTCCCCTTCCCGCGCGGGCGGCTGCCGGCCGTCATCTGGCTTACGACCTGGTCCGCGATTGAGGTTTGGGTGTGCGCGGAGCACCGGCCGCATCAGGGCCTCAGCAGTCCGCCCACCCACCAGTCGTGCGGCTTGCCATCGTTGGCGATGCCGCGGTTGCGCAGCGTCCCTTCGACGGTGAAGCCGAGCTTCTCGGCGACGGCACGCGAGCCGGTGTTCCCGGCCATGGCCCACCACTCGATGCGGTGCACGTCGAGCGTGGCCCAGCCCCAGTCGCACAGGGCCCGGGCGGCCTCCACCGAGTACCCGCGTCCGCGCTGCTCCTTGACCGCCCAGTAACCGAGTTCCCAGACGCCGCGGCTGACGAGGGTCAGGCAGTACGAGCCGACCAGGGCGCCGGTGTCCTTGCGGAAGGCGCCGAGGGTGTAGTCCCTGTCCTCGGCCCACTGAGTGGGCAGCTTCTCGCCGACGAGCTCCTCCGCGTCCGCACGCCGGTACGGCACCGGCACCGGGGTGTAGAACTGGATGTCCGCGTCCTGGCAGGCTTCGTACACCGCGTCCACATCGGCAGGTGTGAAGGCCCGCAGCACCAGACGGTGGGTCTCGAGAGTCACTGGGTCCATCGCGGCAGTATGACCACCATCACACACGGCGACCAGCGAATATCCCGACCCCGAGTCGGAGCCGCACCCCCCATCGATCGCGGACCGGGCGCGCCGGGTGCGTGGGCCGTCCTGGCGGCGGCTAGCGGGCCGACGGGTCCTGGGGGCCGCGGCCCGAGAGGACCTCGCCGTACGCCTGCATCAGGTCCGCGAGGCGTAGCGTGGCCAGGTCGTCGCGGGACAGGGGGGCGGCGTAGGCCGACAGCCGTAGATCCCGGTACGCGCAGCTCTTCTCGTACAGCGTCCGCAGAAAGCGGCCGTTGCCGAGTTCGTCGATCCAGCCCTGTTCGACCACGTGCCCGGCGATCGAGCGCAGCTCGTCGAGGGCCTCCTCGTCCCACAGGTCACCGTTCTCCGCGGCGAGGACCTTGCCGATCTCGGTGAGTTCGAGGGGCCGGTAGGAGGGGAAGTCCACGCGCGTGGTGAAGCGGGAGGACAGGCCGGGGTTGGCCGTGAGCAGGCGGTCCATGCCCTCCGGGTATCCCGCGAGGATGACGACGAGGTGGTCGCGGTTGTCCTCCGCCCGCTTCAGCAGGACCTGGAGCGCCTCGTCGCCGTACGCGTCGCCCTTGCCGTAGCCGGAGTTGGAGAGGGAGTAGGCCTCGTCCACGAAGAGGACGCCGCCGAGGGCCGAGTCGATCAGTTCGTTGGCCTTTACGGCCGTCTGGCCGAGGTATTCGCCCACCAGGTCCGCCCGCTGCGCCTCCACCAGGTGGTCGCCGCCGAGCAGGCCCAGGGCGTAGAACACGCGGCCGAGGATGCGGGCGACGGTGGTCTTGCCGGTGCCCGAGGGGCCGGAGAAGACGAAGTGCCGCTTGGGCGGCTGGACCGGCAGGCCCTGCCCGGCGCGCAACCGGGCCATGTTCAACTGCGCCGAAAGCGCCTTGACTTGGCGTTTCACGGGCTCCAGGCCCACCATGCGCTCCAGCTCGGCGAGCGCCTCCTCCAGTAAGGCGGGGTCGGTCGGGCCGGCCGGCAGGGGCGACGACACGGTCGTCTTGTGGCGCACCACCGGGTTCACCGCCGACGGCACCGGGGGCACGTCCAGGTCGGTCAGTCTCAGGTCGCGGCCCTCGGTGCCGAAGAGCGGGTCCAGGCCGTCGGGGCCGTCCGCGCCGTCCTGGCCGGTCCCGGTGAGGGTGACCGCCGCGAGGTCGGCCGGGTCGGTGGTGACGTCGTAGCCGTCGCCCTCGGCGATCGCCGCCAGCCGGGCCGAGGTGTCCATGAAGGCCGGGTCGACACGGTGCACGGCCCGGTACAGGGGGAGCGCGGCGGCGGAGCGACCGGTGCCCTCATGGGCGCGGGCCAGCCAGTAGCGCAGCTCCTTGCGCTGCGGCTGCTCGCTGCGGCAGCGCATCAGGGCGGTCGACAGGAGCGGTTCCGCCTGGCCGTACATCTCCAGGCGCACTCTCGCCATGCCGCCGAACAGGCCCGCCTCGATGCCGAGGAGCGGGTCGTCCAGGAGGGGGTCGGTGTGGCGGACCAGCTCCTCCCAGTCCTTGACCAGATAGGCGCGGCAGGCGTGCAGGAAGCGGACCTGCGGGTCGGTGTCCACGGGGGGCAGGCCGGCCAGGGCGCGGTCCAGTTCGGGGACGTGGCGGCCGTCCAGCCAGTGCGAGGCGTGGGCGAGGAGGAGGTCGCGGGGGGTTTCCAGGACGGGCTGCACCCACCAGCCCAGCCAGTACCAGGAGTTGAGGGTACGGCCGTGCCGGGTGCGCTGCTCGCCGAAGCGGTCCCGGTGGCGGTACATGCGCAGCAGGGCGGTGGTGGTGTCCACGCGCAGCGCGTGCAGGCCCAGCCAGCCGTCGGCCATGCCGGGATCGATCCGCACCGCGGTGCGGAACTCCTCCTCCGCCTGCGGGTAGGCGCCCATGGTGTAGGCGTCCACGCCTCGCAGCCAGGCGAGGTCGGCCGGGGGCTCGGGGCCCTGCGTGCCGAAGTCCATCACGTCCCCCACAAACCGTGCCCCCGCCGATGCCTGGTTCGAACCGCTGTGCCGCGGACCGGAGTTGCAGGTGCGCGAAGCAGCGTCCGTAGGGCGCACCGAGGGCATCGTACCCATGGGTCGGTGGTGGGCCGAAGGGTATGGCACCGGCTGTTTGGGGAGGTGGGAGCACACTGGGCGCACGCGGGCCGGTCACCGAGAGTGAGTGAACGGCGCCTCACTGCGGCCGCGCGCGGGTGTGAGGGCAGAACGAAGCCCCCGGTCACGGGGGAACAACCAGGGGCTTCGCGTCGAAAGGGCGGCTTCGTTTGCCGCACATTGAGAACGTAAGTCCTGTACGGTCCGCCGGTCAAGCGGAGTTGAGGCGCTCGGACAAGTTCCCGCGCAAGGGTTTTCACGGGTTCACCACATCGCAGATGGCCCGTCGCTGTGCGTGATGTCATGGTCCTTGACGGCCGTCGTACCAGGCCCCGGCAGCACCTCGTATCCCTTGGCCAACTGACGTACCAGAAGGTGCGCGTGAGGCCGGGAGGGGTCCTGGGTGAAGTGCCGTTCCTCTGCCTCGACCCATCCGCTCCAGAAGTCCTCCTGCTCCGCTCCGTCCCGTTGCCTGCCGCGCTCCCACGCCTCCTCGCGCGGCAGGTCCAGCCACAGCAGGCACGCGAGGTAGGGGCGCAGGACGCGGCGGCCGGCGCCGACTCCCTCGATCAGCACGAGCGGGGCCGGTGCGAGCGGCCGCGGCGCGCCGAAGCGCCGGGCGCGCCAGTCATAGGGCGTGTAGTGCGCCGTCTCGCCCCGGCCGAGCGGTTCGATCACCTGGCGGTGCAGCCGGTCCGTCCAGGCGAACGGTTCCGCGTGGCTGGCGATGTCGTCCAGGTGCAGTATCGGGGCATCGTCCAGGGCCCGCGCCAGCCGGCCGGCGAACGTCGACTTGCCGGAGCCGGCGTGTCCGTCGACGCCGACCAGACGCACCGGGCCGCAGGACGGGGGGAGCCGGCGCAGATGGGCGGCGAGCTGGTGCAGGGTGTCGGGCATCGTCCGGTGGTGGTTCGGGGGCTGGGGCGGTGGCGGGGAGAGTGTACGGCCGCCGCCGCCCAGGTCATGCCAGGGGTGTGGACCAATATTGGTGCCGCGGCATGCCCGTCGGGTGCTGGCCAGTGCCGCCCGCTGCGGTCATAGTGGGGCCCACTGCCGCACGGACCTGCCTGCCCCGACTCGCATCCCTGGGGGTCTTCCGCCCATGAGCAGAGCCGAACAGCCTTCCCGCAGAACCCTGCTGGCCGCCGCGGTCACCGCCGCGGTGGCCGGTGGTGCCGCCCCGGTCCTGGCCGCCGGCGGCGCGTCCGCCGCCGGTCGCGCCATCCCGGGCCGGCCGATCGACCACCGGTCCTGGACCACGTACACCGACTGGCGCGGCGGCACCGACCGCGGCACCCGGGCCGTCGCGGGCGTCCGCCCCGGCCTGGTCATCGGCGAGGCGGCCGGAACCACCGACTACACCGACCCGCACACCGGCACCACCTCCCGCTGGGAGTACGCCACCTGGACCTCCCCGGTCCACCGGCCGGCCGTCCCGGCCACCGAGGCCGTCGCCTCCTGGAACGCCCGCACCCCCGCCGGCACCTGGATCCAGACCGAACTGCAGGGCACGTACTCCGACGGCACCGCCACACCCTGGTACGTCATGGGCCGCTGGGCGGCCGGTGACCAGGACATCCGGCGCACCTCCGTCGACGGCCAGACGGACGGCAGGAGCAGCATCTGGACCGACACCTTCTCGATCGACGACCCCGCCTCCGGCCTGCGGCTGGCCTCCTACCGGCTCCGGCTCACCCTGTACCGCCGCCCGGGGCTGCAGGCCACGCCGACGGTGTGGCGGCTCGGCGTCATGGGCTCCGACATCCCCGACCGTTTCACGGTCCCCGCGTCCAGCCCGGCCATCGCCCGCGAACTGGCCGTCCCGCGCTACTCGCAGGAGATCCACAAGGGCCAGTACCCGGAGTACGACAACGGCGGCGAGGCCTGGTGCAGTCCCACCTCCTCGCAGATGATCATCGAGTACTGGGGCGGCCGGCTCTCCCCGGAGCAGCTGGCATGGGTCGATCCGTCGTACGCCGATCCGCAGGTCTGCCACGCGGCCCGGTACACCTATGACTACCAGTACGCCGGCTGCGGCAACTGGCCCTTCAACGCCGCCTACGCGGCCACCTTCCCGGACCTGCAGGGCGTGGTCACCCGGCTCGCGTCGCTCACCGAGCTGGAGACGCTGATCGCGGCCGGCATTCCGGCCATGACGTCCCAGTCCTTCCTCAAGAGCGAGCTGACCGGGGCCGGTTACGGCACGTCGGGGCATCTGATGACGGTCATCGGCTTCACGGCCGACGGCGACGTCATCGCCAACGACCCGGCCTCGCCTGACGACGCGGCGGTACGCCGGGTCTACCTGCGCCGGGAGTTCGAGAACATCTGGCTGCGGACCAAGCGGTACAACGCCTCCGGCAAGGTCGCCTCCGGCACCGGAGGCGTCTGCTACCTGTACTTCCCGGCCCGCCCGACCCCGCGGCAGCGGGCCGCGCTCGCGGCGGTGGGCGTGCGCTGAGCCGCCCTCGACGGCCCCGGGGAGCCTCCCGGGGGCCGTCGTACCGGCGAATGCTGTGACCAACCTCTCCGCCACAAAGCGGTCGTTCGGTGGCATGGTGGACGATCGGCGGGGGACGAACCCGCACGGACGACCACAGTGAGACGACGCCATGACCGCACACACGGCCACCGCCCCCCGCGCCCGCACCGGCGGCCCCCGCGACGACGGCCCCACGATCCTGGAACACGCGATGGGCTGGGTGCTCGTCGTCGTGCTCGCGATGCTCGTCACCCAGCTCGGACTGCTCTGAACCGACCGTCGCACCAAGGGTTCTCGCGGCTCGGACGAGTGTGATCTGAGGCATACCCGACCTGCCATACTGCGGCATGTCCGCCGCCCGCAGGAACCCAGGGTCGACCTTGAACCTCAGCCACCAGCCCGCTGCTGCCACCGTTCCGGGACCCCGCGGCACGGAGCGCTCGCTGGCGCGTCGCGCCGAACTGATCGCCATCGGGCGCCGGCTGTTCGCCGACACCTCCTACGACGCCCTGTCGATGGACGACATCGCCCGCCAGGCCCACGTCGCCAAGGGGCTGATCTACTACTACTTCCGGTCCAAGCGCGGCTACTACCTGGCCATCGTCCAGGACGCGGTCGCCGACCTGGTCGCCTTCGCCGCGAGCGGCGCCGACCTGCCCGCCGTGGACCGGGTGCACCGCACCATCGACGGCTATCTGCGCTACGCCGAGCAGAACCAGGCCGCCTACCGCACCATCGTCAGCGGCGGCGTCGGCTTCGACACCGAGGTGCACGCCATACGCGACTCGATGCGCGAGGCGATCATCCTCACCATCGCCGAGGGCGCCTACGGCCGCACCGACCTGGCCCCGCCGGCCCGCATGGGCCTGCTGTCCTGGGTGTGCGGCGTCGAAGGCGCCACACTCGACTGGGTCGATCGCCCCGAGCTGTCCCGGGACGTGATGCGCGACCTGCTGGTGAGGACGCTGGGGGGCGCCCTGCGCGCCATCGAGGAGATCGAGCCGGCCTGCCCGGCCCCCCAGCCCGCCCGCTGCGACGGCTGACGCCGGCGGCGGTGCGCCCCGTTTTCCGGCCCCGCGGGAGGGTCCCGGATTTTTCTTGAAGTAAGCGGTCGTTAACTGGTGACGCGACCCCTTGAATCGGGCATACTCACAGCGCACAGCCGCTGGTCAGCACGGTTCCGAGACCCGGAAACGCCCGCCCCGACCGGCACCAGGAAGACCCGGCGGAGCCGCCCCCAACCCCGGGCGCACGTCCGCCGATGTGCCCGACAGGGAGGAGAGCGTCGCCATGCCCGACCGCGCCCCGCAGCCGGTGGACCGTCTGCTGCCCACGGAGGAGGCCCGGGATCTGATCTCGCTCGTCCGTGACATAGGGCAGCGCGAGATCGCCCCGAAGGCGGCCGAGGAGGAGGACGCCGGACGCTTCCCCCGCGAGGTCTTCTCCCTCCTCTCCGAGTCAGGACTGCTCGGCCTGCCCTACGACTCCGAGTACGGCGGCGGCGACCAGCCGTACGAGGTCTACCTCCAGGTGCTGGAGGAGCTGGCCGCGGCCCGCCTCACCGTGGGCCTCGGCGTCAGCGTGCACACCCTTTCCTGTCACGCCCTCGCGACCTTCGGCAGCAAGGAGCAGCAGGTCGAGCACCTGCCCGCGATGCTCGGCGGCGGGCTGCTCGGTGCCTACTGCCTGTCCGAGCCGGCCTCCGGGTCCGACGCGGCGTCCCTGCGTACCAAGGCCGTCCGGGACGGCGACGGCTGGGTGATCACCGGCACCAAGGCCTGGATCACGCACGGCGGGGTCGCCGACTTCTACACGGTCATGGCCCGCACCGGCGAGGAGGGCCCGCGAGGGATCACGGCCTTCCTGGTTCCGGGGAACGCCGAGGGGCTGAGCGCCGCGGCGCCCGAGAAGAAGATGGGCATGAAGGGCTCGCCCACCGCCCAGGTCCACTTCGACGGCGTCCGTGTCGGCGACGACCGGCGCATCGGCGAGGAGGGCCAGGGCTTCACCATCGCCCTGTCGGCCCTGGACTCCGGCCGGCTCGGCATCGCGGCCTGCGCCATCGGCGTGGCCCAGGCGGCGCTCGACGAGGCGGTGACCTATGCGACCGAGCGACGGCAGTTCGGCAAGCCGATCGCCGACTTCCAGGGCCTGCGCTTCATGCTCGCCGACATGGCGACCCAGATCGAGGCGGGCCGGGCGCTGTACCTGACCGCGGCTCGGCTGAAGGACGCCGGCCGGCCGTTCGCCAAGCAGGCGGCCATGGCCAAGCTGCACTGCACCGACACGGCGATGAAGGTCACCACCGACGCCGTCCAGATCCTCGGCGGCTACGGCTACACGGCCGACTTCCCGGCCGAGCGGTTCATGCGGGAGGCCAAGGTCCTGCAGATCGTCGAGGGCACGAACCAGATCCAGCGCATGGTCATCGCCCGTCACGTCGCGGGGCCCGAAACCCGCTGAGCGCCGGGTCGACGGGGCGGCCACGTGGTCGGGCGGGACCGGGTCCGTGGTCGGGTCCGGTGAACGCCGCGTTGCCTGCCGGGTCCCGGTTCGGGTTCGGGTAAAGGCCGCGTGCCCTGGCGGGACCCGGTTCGGTCTTGCCCGGTCGCCTCCCGTGCCGGGGGACGGTGTCCGCGTGCCCTCCGGTGCCAGGGGTCGGTGCAGGCCGCGTGGCCCACCGCGCCGGGGTTCACTGAAAGCCGCGGGCCCGCCGGTTCGGGCTCGGTGAGACCGATGGGCCTGCTGAGCCCTGGCTCGGCGAGGCCGCATGGCCCCTGCGCGCCGGCTCGGCGAGCCCCGCTGAGCCCGGCTCCCTCTGCCCCCGTCGCCGGCTCAGCCCGGGTCGCCCGGGCCGCGGGAGCCGCCGAACTGGCCCGGCCGGACCAGCGGGGCCGCCAGCCTGGCCCATTCCGGGTCGTGGCGCCCCGGCAGGGTGCGGCCGCCCTCCGCCCACACGCGCAGCACGGCGCGGTAGATGGGCGGGTTCGGATGCTGCGGCGGCGCCAGAGGAACCGATTCTGCGGGTGGCGGCACGAAGAGGCGCCGCTCATGCCCGGTCGTCGCGTACGTGCGAGTCATACCCGGGCAACGCGGCGGCGGTCCGCCAGGTCACCGGCCTACGGAATCGGGCGTGAGTTCGCGCGGGGCGCCGTCCATCGTGGTCACGTGAGTGACCGCCAACATCCATGCGGCCAATGTGCGTTGACCGAACGGCCGCCGTAGGTGCCCGCTGCCGGGCGAAGACCCGCAACCGCTCGGGTCACCGCACACCGACCAGCGCCACGGCGCTCTCACGGCCGTGACGCAGGTCGGGACGGGTGAATTCAGGCGGCGCGCCGCATCGTCGCGACGCGCATCGGGCGCGAGCCCGGGCCGCCGACGTGCGAGAAGGGCTGCGTCCGCCAGTCAAGCCCCTGAGGGAGCGTCAACAGCAGGGCCGTGTCCTGCTCCTGGGGCGCGAACGACTCGTCCGCGGGCCGGGCGTCGGACGCCCTGCGACCCGTGCCGGCGCACACCGTGAGCCCGAACGGGTTCCACGGCGAGGCGCACAGCGCGTGCTCCGGCAGGACCTCCTCGTCCGCCAGCAGGGCGATGGGCTGCGCGCAGTCCGGGCAGATCACCCGGTACATCTCGAAGGTGTCGTAGGCGTCGAACTCCTCGCCGTCGTCGAAGGCGTCGGGTTCGACGCCCTCCGGCTCGGGCTCGACGACGATCTGCTGACGCTTGGGCACGGAGCGACCAGGGCGCTTAAGACTCTGCATGGGATTCTCCCCCTCGGGCTGGGCCGTGAAGGCGCTGCGGCCTCGACCACAGCAAGCACTTCCCGCCCGCTCCGGGGGGTAATCACGAGACCATCACGGGAACCGTTCGAAGCGTGTGGCGTTCGTCACATGCCGTATGCGGCTGACCGGGAGCGGGCCGTGTGCCGCCCGGATGGCGCACGGACGGCCGACCGTGAGGTCACGAACCGGGTATGACCTGGGCTTGGGAGGTATCCGAGGAGATCACCCGCCCTGTAGGTTTCTGCGTCATGGAGGAGCTGGACCGTCAGATCGTGCAGCTGCTCGTCAAGGACGGGCGGATGAGCTACACCGACCTGGGCAAGGCCACGGGCCTGTCCACGTCAGCCGTGCACCAGCGCGTGCGCCGGCTGGAGCAGCGTGGCGTCATCCGCGGTTACGCGGCCGTCGTCGACCCGGAGGCCGTCGGGCTGCCGATGACCGCGTTCATCTCGGTCAAACCGTTCGACCCCAGCGCGCCCGACGACATCGCCGACCGGCTGGCCGGCGTCCCCGAGATCGAGGCCTGCCACAGCGTCGCCGGCGACGAGAACTACATCCTGAAGGTGCGCGTGGCCACCCCGCACGAGCTGGAGGAGCTGCTCGCCCGGGTCCGCTCGCTGGCCGGCGTGTCCACCCGCACCACGGTGGTGCTGTCCACGCCGTACGAGGCACGGCCGCCGCGCATCTGACCCCACCTGGGTGCGAAGCGGTCCGGGCCAGGCGCGAGACTGTTCCCCATGAGTGAGCGCACCCCCGAGCCGCAGACCGTCCTGCTCCGCCGTGGCGAGGTCCACACCCCCGCCGACCCCTTCGCCACCGCCATGGTCGTCGAGCGCGGCCAGGTCGCCTGGGTGGGTTCCGAGGGCGCGGCCGACGCCTTCGCGGACGGCGTCGACGAGGTGGTCGACCTCGACGGCGCCCTGGTCACCCCCGCGTTCACCGACGCCCACGTGCACACCACCGCCACCGGCCTGGCGCTCACCGGCCTGGACCTGTCCGGCGCGCCCTCGCTGCAGGCGGCCCTGACCGCCGTACGGGAGTTCGCGGCCGCCCGGCCGCACGACCGGGTGCTGCTCGGGCACGGCTGGGACGCCGCCCGCTGGGCCGACGGCCGCCCGCCCACGCGCGCGGAGCTGGACGAGGCGACCGGCGGACGCCCGCTGTACCTGTCGCGCATCGACGTCCACTCCGCCGTCGTCACCACCGCCCTGCTGGAGCTGACCCCCGGCCTCGGGGCCGTGGACGGTCCGCTGACCGCCGACGCCCACCACGCCGTGCGCGCCACCGCCCTCGGCGCGATCACGTCCGGGCAGCGTGCCGAGGCCCAGCGCGCCGCCCTCGCGCACGCCGCGTCCCTCGGCATCGGCTCCGTCCACGAGTGCGGCGGCCCCGAGATCTCCTCCGAGGACGACTTCACCGGCCTGCTCCGGCTCGCCGCCGAGGAGCCGGGCCCGCGGGTCGTCGGCTACTGGGCGGAGGTGGACGTCGCCAAGGCACGGGAGCTGGGGGCGCTCGGCGCCGCCGGGGACCTCTTCGTCGACGGCGCCCTCGGCTCGCACACCGCCTGCCTGCACGAGCCGTACGCCGACGCCGCCCACACCGGCACCGCCTACCTCGACACCGACGCGGTCGCCGCCCATGTCGTCGCCTGCACCGAGGCGGGCCTCCAGGCGGGCTTCCACGCCATCGGCGACGCCGCGGTGACCGCCGTGGTCGAGGGCGTGCGCGTCGCCGCGGAGAAGGTCGGCCTGGCCCGTGTGCGGGCCGCGCGCCACCGAGTCGAGCACGCCGAGATGCTCACCCCGGAGAACATCGCCGCCTTCGCCGAGCTGGGCCTGACCGCCTCCGTGCAGCCGGCCTTCGACGCGCTGTGGGGCGGCGAGGACGGTATGTACGCCCGGCGCCTGGGCGCCGAGCGGGCCCGCACGCTGAACCCCTTCGCCGCGCTGCTGCGCACCGGCGTCCCGCTGGCCTTCGGCTCGGACAGCCCGGTCACGCCGCTGGACCCGTGGGGCACGGTCCGCGCCGCCGCCTTCCACCGCACTCCGGAGCACCGCGTCTCCGTCCGCGCCGCCTTCACCGCCCATACGCGCGGCGGCTGGCGGGCGATCGGACGCGACGACGCGGGCGTCCTGGTGCCGGGCGCACCCGCCGACTACGCCGTGTGGCGCACCGGCGCGCTCGTCGTCCAGGCCCCCGACGACCGCGTCGCCCGCTGGTCCACCGACCCGCGCTCGGGCACCCCCGGTCTGCCCGACCTCACGCCGGGCCGTGACCTGCCCGTCTGCCTGCGGACGGTGGTCGGCGGCCGCACGGTGTACGTACGGCCGGGCGAGTGATCTACGGCGGCCGGGCGGCGGACCGCAGCCATCGCCTCACCGCCGGTCTGTCGTGGGCTGACCTGCGCTTTGACGCCGTCACCGCAGGTCGAACGGCTGTTGACAGGCGGCGCCCCGGGGCCGATAGGTTCGGCGGAGTCCACCACCGGACGCCCGGAGCGGGAAACGTTCACGCACGTGCCGCAGCGCCGCTGGGTCAGGGACGGTGCACCCGGATCGGGGGCACCGCCACTGGGAGCCAGGCTCAGCGCGGCGCCGGCGAGGGAACGTTCTGGCCGCACCGGGGAGGTGTGACCCGGGTGGGGCCCGGGCGCTCAGTAGACAACGGCTTTGGGTCGATCCGCAGCCAGCGGGTCCCAGGTCGGCCCGAAGGGCGCCGGGCCCCCATCCGCCGCACGCGCGCGTGCCGACGGCCCCGAAACCTTCGCTTCTACCCCGAGTTTCCTCTTTGGACACCACCATACGAACGTCCTGTCACGTCATCGCAGGCCGCGGCCACTATGGTGGTCCTCTGCGTACGGACATGAAGGGGCAGCAGTGAACGACGGCGACGGGACTTTCGAGGCGAAGGCCCAGGGGAGGAAGTTCGGTCCGCTCGGCACGGCCTTGGTGATCATTCCGACCTACAACGAGGCGGAGAACATCAAGAGCATCGTCGGCCGGGTGCGGCAGGCGGTTCCCGAGGCGCACGTTCTCGTGGCCGACGACAACAGCCCGGACGGCACCGGCAAGCTGGCGGACGAGCTGGCCGCCGCGGACGACCACGTGCACGTGCTGCACCGCAAGGGCAAGGAGGGCCTCGGCGCCGCCTACCTGGCGGGCTTCCGCTGGGGGCTGGAGCACGGCTACGGCGTGCTGGTCGAGATGGACGCCGACGGCTCCCACCAGCCCGAGGAACTGCCCCGCCTGCTCACCGCGCTCAAGAGCGCCGACCTGGTCCTCGGCTCGCGCTGGGTGCCCGGCGGCCGCGTGGTCAACTGGCCGAAGTCCCGCGAGTTCATCTCCCGCGGCGGCAGCCTGTACTCGCGGCTCGCGCTCGACCTGCCGCTGCGGGACATCACCGGCGGCTACCGGGCCTTCCGCCGCGAGACCCTGGAAGGGCTGGGCCTGGACGAGGTGGCCTCGCAGGGCTACTGCTTCCAGGTGGACCTGGCGCGCCGCGCGATCAAGGCCGGCTACCACGTCGTCGAGGTGCCGATCACCTTCGTCGAGCGGGAGCTGGGCGACTCCAAGATGAGCCGCGACATCCTCGTCGAGGCGCTGTGGCGGGTCACGGCGTGGGGCGTGGGGGAGCGCGTCGAGAAGCTCACGGGGAAGGCGAAGCCTGCCAGGCCGTCGGCGGGTGAGCCGGGTGAGCCTCCTGCGGGCGGGAACGCCTGATCAGGCTCTTATCCGGAGCTGAGCCGGGGCCAGGCACACTGGAGACATGACGACTGGCGCTCCGACCTCTTCCTCCTCCCGCCCCTCCGGCCGGCCCCGCCGCTCGCGGCTGCGCGCCGTCCTGCCGCTGGGGATCGCCGCGTGGCTGGTGCTGGAGATCTGGCTGCTGACCGTCGTCGCCGGCGCGTCGAGCGGGCTGGTGGTCCTCCTGCTGCTGCTCGCCGGCGTCGTGGCCGGTGCCGCGGTGGTCAAGCAGGCGGGGCGGCGCGCCTTCCAGAACCTCAACGAGGCCCTGCAGCGGGGCGGCTCCCCGGCGCAGCGCAGCGGCAACGGCTTTCTCATGCTGGCCGGCCTGTTGCTGATGATTCCAGGGCTGATCTCGGACGCGGTGGGCCTGCTTCTGCTGGTCCCGCCGGTACAGAAGGCCGTCGGCCACTACGCCGAGCGCACCGTGGACCGCACCCTGCGCGCCGCGGGCACGGGCGGCTTCGGTGACGTCTTCCAGCAGGCCCGTATCCACCGCCCCGACGGCAAGGTCGTCCAGGGCGAGGTCATCCAGCACGACGAGCCGGGCGACACGCCGCAGGAACGCCGCCCGCCGCTGACGCACTGAGCCCTGGGGCAGCCCCTGCGCGGGCGCGCACGCACAACAGACCGCGGGCGCCGTACGTCGAAACGTACGGCGCCCGCGGTCAGTAATGTGCGCTGTGAACCGGTCCGAGCCCCGCAGGGACTAAGCGGACTTGCGGCTGTCCCGGGGATGAACCGCGAGGTTCATCGCACCGGAGCGCAGAACGGCGAGCCGCTCCTCGAGGACCTCTTCGAGTTCCTCTCGGGTCCGCCGCTCCATCAGCATGTCCCAATGCGTACGCGCGGGCTTGGCCTTCTTTTCCTCAGGGCCGTCGCCATCCACGAGGAGTGCCTGGGCTCCACAGACCTTGCACTCCCACTCCGGCGGGATCTCCGCCTCGACCGAGAAGGGCATCTCGAATCGATGCCCCTTCTCGCATGCGTACTCCACGGCCTGGCGCGGGGCCAGGTCGATGCCGCGGTCCGTCTCGTAGCTGGTCACCACGAGGCGCGTGCCGCGAAGAGCTCGCTCACTCATGAATCGTGCCTCCCGGGCTTGTCGCCCACAGGACAGGTGTCGCTGTCGTCGTCATCCGGTCAACGTCCGGTCGGCGGATAAGATTCCCGTTCCGATGTCCCGTTCCGGGTCATGCGTCGCCGTCGTGCCGCAGCCTTGTCAACCAGTGCAGTACCCACCGACGCCCGGTTTGTCACGTCTGCTCGGAGATGTCACCTAGCGCTTCGTCGCCTTTGACGCGCAGTAACGGTACGCCTGGCAGGCCAAACGCGTACACTACCGCCCTTTCACCCAGAGTGCTAAATCCTCTCGGGAACGGGGTTGCCCGCGTCACCGATCGCCCGCCGCACCGGCACGCGCGCGAGGAGCACGAAACCGATCGCGAAGAACGCCACCAGCGAGATGATCGCGGACCGGTAGCTGCCGGTCAGCTGGTAGGTGACACCGAACAGCAGCGGGCCCAGCCAGCTCATCCCGCGGTCGCTCAGCTCGTACGCCGAGAAGTATTCGGCCTCCTTGCCCGGGGGCACCAGGTGGGAGAACAGGGAGCGGGACAGAGCCTGGCTGCCCCCGAGGACCAGGCCGATCCCGGCCGCCAGCACGAAGAAGAACAGGGGCGCCTTGGCCGGCAGGAAGTACCCCGCGCCGAGGGTGAGCGTCCAGGCGATCAGCGAGCCGAGGATCGTGCGCTTCGCCCCGTAGGTCCGGGCCAGCCGGCCCATCGCCAGCGCGCCCGCGACCGCGAGCACCTGCACCAGCAGCACGGCCGTGATCAGCGTGGACTGGTCCAGGCCCAGTTCCTCCGAGCCGTACACCGACGCCTGCGAGATCACCGTCTGGATGCCGTCGTTGTAGACGAGGTAGGCGAGCAGGAAGGCCACGGTCAGCGGGTGGCGGCGCATGTCGCGGACCGTCGCCGCGAGCTGCCGCATCCCCGGCAGGGCGGCCTCGCGCTGCGCCGAGCGGCGGTCGCGCAGCCGCGCGAGCGGGATCAGTGTGAACGCGCCCCACCACAGCCCGGCCGAGGCCAGACAGATCCGCACGGCCATGGTCTGCGAGACGCCGAAGCTGTCGTGGCCGGAGTAGAGGACCAGGTTGGCGATCAGCACCAGAGAGCCGGCCGCGTATCCGAAGGCCCAGCCCCGGGAGGAGACCGCGTCGCGTTCCTCGGGCCCGGCGATCTGCGGCAGGTAGGAGTTGTACAGCATCATCCCGACGGACTGCGCCGCGTTCGCCACCACCAGCAGCACACCGCCGAGCAGATAGCGGTCGCCGGAGAGGAAGAACATCCCCGTCGTCGCTGCGGCTCCCACGTACGCGGCCGCGGCCAGCAGCGGCTTCTTGCGGCCGGTGCGGTCCGCGGCGGCCCCGACCAGCGGCATCACCAGGACCGCCGCGATCACCGACAGGGACACCGCGTAGGCGAAGAAGGAGCCGGCCCGGACCGGGACGCCCAGCGGATGGACGTACCCGTCCGCGTCCGCGGCCGACTTCGCGACCGAGGTCAGATACGGGCCCAGGAACACGGTGAGCACGCTCGTCGAGTAGACGGAGCACGCCCAGTCGTAGAAATACCAGCCGCGCTGCTCGCGCCTGCGGTCCGCGGTCTCGTCCGCCCCCGCCGTGCGCACGGTGTCGATGCCCACCCGTGCCCTCGCTTCCCCGCTGAAGGTGCCGCGCGCCGGCCGGCCGGGCGCCGGTCGGGTCAGACCCAGACGCCGCGTTCTTCCATGACCTTGCGCAGTGTGTCGATGTGATCGGTCATGATGCCATCGACCCCCAGGTCCAGGAGCCGGTGCATGCGCTCGGGTTCGTTGACCGTCCACACGTGCACCTGCAGCCCGTGGGCGTGGGCGAAGCGGACGAAGCGCCGGTCCACCACCTGGATCCCCGACTGCACCTCCGGTACCTGCGCGGCCACCGCCGAGCGGCGCAGCGCGGCGGGTACGCCCCAGGAGCGCAGCCGCAGGTTGAGCACGCCCCGGGTGCCGTAGGAGGTGGCGAGCTTCGGGCCCGCCAGATGCTGGGCGCGCACCACGCGGGCCTCGGAGAACGATCCCAGGCAGATCCGGTCCCAGGTGTTCGTCCGACCGATCAGGTTCAGGAACGGGTGCAGCGCCGCCTCCGCCTTCACGTCGACGTTCCAGCGCACCTCGGGGAAAGCCTCCAGCAGGTCCTCGAAGAGCGGCACCGGTTCGGTGCCCTGCACGCGCGCGTGCCGCACCTGCGTCCACGGCAGGTCGGCGATCCGGCCCGCACCGTCCGTGACCCGGTCCAGCGTGGCGTCGTGGAAGGCGACGAGCCGGCCGTCCTTGGTGGCGTGCACGTCGGTCTCGATGTACCGGTAGCCGGCCTCCACCGCCCGCCGGAACTGGGCCATGGTGTTCTCCAGGCCGTCGGCCGCGCCGCCGCGGTGCGCGAAGGCCAGCGGGCCCGGATGGTCGAGATACGGGTGGCGTATGGACGTCGTCACGGACGCAGTATCGCCCGAGTGGGTGACCCCGTGGCAACGACCGTGCTGCCCTGCGGTGCCTGCGCAACGTCGAACACCCGCAGGAAGAACTGGGCGAGCGGGCCGATGGACACCGCGTACAGGAGGGTGCCGACGCCGACGGTGCCGCCCAGCAGGAAGCCGGTGAGCACGACCGAGACCTCGATGCCCGTGCGCACCACGCGGATCGACAGACCCAGCCGCCGGTGCAGACCCGTCATCAGCCCGTCGCGCGGCCCCGGCCCGAACCGCGCCGCGATGTACAGACCGGTCGCCGCGCCGTTGAGGACGATCCCGGTCACCAGCAGCGCGATGCGCGCCGCGAGGCCACGGGCATCGGGCAGCACCGCCAGCGAGGCGTCCATCGCCAGGCCGATCACCAGAACGTTCGAGATCGTCCCGAGGCCGGGCCGCTGACGCAGCGGGATCCACAGCAGCAGCACCGTCGCGCCGACGATGGTCAGCACCACGCCGATCGACAGGCCCGTGCGCTCGGCAAGGCCCTGGTGCAGGACGTTCCACGGCTCGAGACCGAGCCCGCAGCGGACGAGGAGCGCGGAGCTGGCCCCGTAGAGGGCGAGGCCGGCGTAGAGCTGGATCAGCCGCCGGGTCAGCCGGCGTGGTGTGGACACTGGGGTCCCCCTGGGTGGTGTGAGTGGCCTGACGCATGACACTCTGTGGCTTGAGAAGAAGAGCCATCCATGGCCAATTCGGGGAAGGTGGACTGATCTGTATGGCCCAGTGGACCTCTGCGGTGGGCGCGGCACAGCTCGCCCGGCTGCTCAAGTCGCAGCAGGACCGTCCCGCGGGCCCCGGTACGCGCCGGCCCCCCGCCTACCGCGCGCTCGCCGACGGTATCCGCCTGCTGGTCCTGGAAGGCCGCGTCCCGGTGGCCGCCCGCCTGCCCGCCGAACGCGAGCTGGCCCTCGCCCTGTCCGTCAGCCGTACGACGGTGGCGGCGGCCTACGAGGCACTGCGCACCGAGGGCTTCCTGGAGTCCCGGCGCGGCGCCGGCAGCTGGACCGCCGTCCCGGCCGGCAATCCGCTCCCCGCCCGCGGTCTGGAGCCGCTGCCGCCCGAGGCGCTCGGCTCGATGATCGACCTCGGCTGCGCCGCGCTGCCCGCGCCCGAACCGTGGCTGACCCGGGCCGTGCAGGGCGCCCTGGAGGAGCTGGCGCCGTACGCCCACACGCACGGCGACTACCCGGCCGGACTGCCCGCGCTGCGGGCGATGATCGCCGAGCGGTACACCGCACGCGGCATTCCGACGATGCCCGAGCAGATCATGGTGACGACCGGTGCGATGGGCGCCATCGACGCCATCTGCCATCTCTTCGGCGGCCGCGGCGAGCGCATCGCCGTCGAGTCACCGTCCTACGCCAACATCCTGCAGCTGATGCGGGAGGCGGGGGCGCGGCTGGTGCCGGTCGCGATGGCCGAGGGGCTGTCCGGCTGGGACGTGGACCGCTGGCGTCAGGTGCTGCGCGAGGCCGCGCCCCGCATCGCCTATGTCGTCGCCGACTTCCACAACCCCACCGGCGCGCTCGCCGACGAGGAGCAGCGGCGGCGGCTGGTGGAGGCGGCCCGCTCGGCGGGGACCGTGCTGGTGGCCGACGAGACGATGACCGAGCTGTGGCTCGAGGACGACCTCGAGGGCACCATGCCGCGGCCGGTGTGCGGCTTCGACCCCGCCGGCTCGACCGTCGTCACCGTCGGCTCGGCCAGCAAGGCCTTCTGGGCGGGGATGCGCATCGGCTGGGTGCGGGCCGCCCCCGATGTGATCCGCAGCCTGGTCGCCGCCCGCGCGTACGCCGACCTGGGCACCCCCGTGCTGGAGCAGCTGGCGGTGAACTGGCTGTTCAGCACCGGCGGCTGGGAGGAGGCCGTGCGGTTGCGGCGCGCCCAGGCCAGGGAGAACCGGGACGCCCTGGTCGCCGCGGTGCGCCGGGAGCTGCCGGACTGGGAGTTCGAGGTGCCGCAAGGTGGCCTCACGCTGTGGGTGCGTGCCGGGGGACTGTCCGGGTCGCGGCTCGCCGAGGCGGGCGAGCGGGTCGGCGTACGGGTGCCGTCGGGGCCGCGCTTCGGTGTCGACGGGGCATTCGAAGGGTTCGTCCGCCTGCCGTTCACCGTCGGCGGCGCGGTCGCCGACGAGGCGGCGGCACGGCTCGCGTCGGCGGCGCGGCTGGTGGCCAGCGGCGGGGCGGGGGGCGCGGAGGCACCGCGCACCTTCGTGGCGTGAGCGCGCGGACGGAGGCGCCGCACGCGTGCGTGGCGTGCGGCGCCTCCGGCAGGCGATGCCCCGGGGTTACGCCTGTTCCACGACCGCGGCCTCCGTGGTGAGCGGCTCCTCCGGGACGTCCTTGTCCATGGGAACCTTCTCACCGTCCGCGGGGGTCGTACGCGGCGGCAGGAGGTCAAGTACGGCCTGCCGGTGCGCTTCACTGGTCGCGTCGTCGTACGGGTCGGGGGTCGCCGGCACCTGCAGCCGGTGCACCGGGCCGCTGCCCAGGCGGGCGTAGCCCCGGCCGGGCGGGACGTGGGCGAGGGGAGTGGTGCACGGCGGCGCGCCCAGGACGGCCTCCAGCTGGGCCGGCGTCGCCGGGCCCAGTGCGACACGCGCGCGCGTGTGCTGCCGTACCGGATCGCTCAGCGCGTCCAGGCTGTCGAACTGCTCGGCGATCACCACGGTGACGTTCGCCGCGCGGCCGTGCCGCAGCGGTGCCTGGAGCAGCGCCTCCGGGTCCTTGCGGCCGTCGGCGGCGGCCAGCGGCGCGAACGCGGTCGGCCGGTCGAGCAGGACCCACAGCGGGCGCCGGGTGTCGTCCGGCGGCGGGTGCCCCTCCTGGCGGGCCCGGTTGGCGGCGATCAGCCGGCGCTCGGTCTCGGTGGCCGCCCACTCCAGGCTGGCCAGCGCCCCGCCCAGCCCGCACTCCACGGCCAGCACACCGTCCCGGCCGGTCAGGCAGGCGTACTCGCCGGTGCCTCCGCCGTCGACGATCAGGACGTCGCCGTAGGGGAGGGCCTGGAGCGCGATCGAGCGCAGCAGGGTCGAGGTGCCGCTGCCGGGCTGGCCCATGACCAGCAGGTGCGGCTCGGTGGAGCGGATGCCGGTGCGCCAGACGACGGGCGGCATGTCGCGCTGCTCGTCACCGAAGGAGAGCGGGAGGGTCCGCTGGACCTGGAGGGAGTCCGTGAAGCCGAGGACCGTCTCGCCCGGTGTGGTGACGAACCGCTGCGCGGCGATGTCCGTGGGCAGCGGCGCCAGCACGCTCACCGTGAGCTCGTTGCCCTCCTCGTCCCACGCGAAGCGGTACTCGCGCCCGCGGCCCGACTTCGCGGTGAGCAGCTGCTCGACACGCGCGCGTGCCTCGGCCCGGCCGTCCGGGAAGTACGCCGGGTAGCGGATCTGAAGGTGGGTGATCCGGCCGGAGCCGTCGAACTCGTGCGCCGGGAAGGCCTTCTCCCACTCACCGCCGTGCGCGTACAGCGGCGCCGGGTCCTCGGCGGTGGAGAAGTACGGCACGAGGGCCTCGTACAGCGCTTTCAGCCGTTGCGTCTGCGACTCGTCCGGGCCCTCGGGCTCCGGGGGCGTGCGGTCACGGCCCTGCCAGGCTGCCGCCGCCATCAGGGTGATGACGGCGAGCAGCAGGCCGTACGGAACCAGGGCCACGGCCAGGATCACCGCGGCCACCATGAACAGCAGCTGGCCGCGCTTGTCCTTCGGGGTCTCGGCCCACCTGCGCCGCCCGGCCGAGGCCAGTCGGCGCAGACCGCGGGTGATCGTGATCAGCGGATGGAGGACGTCGGTGGCGCTGTCCGCCGCCGTCCGGGCCAGCTCCCGGCTCCGGGCGATCTGCGCGCTGCCTGTGCTGAGGATGCGGGGGAGGGGGCGCCGGGCCACTGCTGCCTCCTTGCGGTGCGTACGGGTGGGGAGGACGGCGTCAGAACCTGATGCCGCCGAGGAGACTGGCCAGGCTCTCGCCGCCGGCCTTGATGCTCGGCGCGATCGCCGTACTGGCCAGGTAGAAGCCGAACAGCGCCGAGATCAGGGCGTGCGACGCCTTGAGGCCGTCCTTGCGGAAGAAGACGAACACGACGATGCCGAGCAGGACGACGCCTGAGATGGACAGGATCATTTGAGCTCTCCTGGTGTTCGGTGGGGACAGTCACCATGAGTACTTCCAGGCTCACAGGATGTATCTATACGATTAAAGGTGCAAACGGGGGAAATTCCCATGATTTCCCCCGCTCGGCGGACCGTCGGCTGCGCTGTCCGAGCAGGACAATTGGCGTTGAACAGGCCTGTCGGTGATCTTTTGCCGTTTGCGGCGCCCGACAGGTGACCGACGAGCCAGTACCCTGGCGATTCACTCGTACGGCCGCACCGCTCGCGGTCGTACGCCGCTCCCGCGGCCGCGGAGGCGGCGCCCGGCAACAGCAGTCCCCAAGAACGCAGTGAGAGGCGGTCCGGCCGATGACTGAAGCCCCCGACCCCGAGGTCGTGGAGCTGGCGACCAAGATCTTCGATCTGGCCCGGCAGGGGCAGACGGAGCCGCTCGTGGCCTATGTCGACGCGGGCGTACCGGCCAACCTCACCAACGACCGCGGCGACACCCTGGTGATGCTCGCCGCCTACCACGGCCACGCCGACACCGTCCGTGCGCTGCTGACCCGCGGCGCCGAGGCCGACCGCGCCAACGACCGCGGTCAGACCCCGCTCGCCGGCGCCGTCTTCAAGGGTGAGGAAGCCGTCATCAGGGCCCTCCTGGAGGGCGGCGCCGACCCGGCCGCGGGCACCCCGTCGGCCGTCGACACGGCACGCATGTTCGGCAAGGCCGAGCTGCTCGAGCTGTTCGGCGCGGCCTGAACACACCCGCTTTGATCAGCGGGAACAAGGGTTTTGACCAGATAGGACACCGACCACGGGGGAGGCGGTAACAGGCCGCCGGAAATTTCGGTCGCGGTGGGCAGAACCGCCGGGTCATCATGACGTCGTGATTCACGGACGTGATGGCCGGGCAGGTAGTGCCGCACCGCGCGGGCCGTGATGCGGCCCGCATGGGCCACCGACGAGAGGCAGAGAGAAATGGTCTACAGCAAGCAGGAAACGGCGGGCGCCCCGACGTGTTGTCACGCGGCCAGGTAATGCACGTCCCCGGTTGCGTCGACGCTTGATGTGAGGCTGTTTCCCATGTTCGATCCGGTCATAGCGCCCAGCGGTACGCTGCTCGGCCTGCTCCAGCGGGGCCGCGGCGACGGAACACTGCACGCGCTCACCGCCCCCCGCGCCGAGGCCCTCGCGGCGCTGAACCAGTGTGTCCTGCGCGACCCCCGCCACGACTGGCAGGTGGAGAACCGCTCCCTTTACTACGCCCGTCTCTTCCTCGACCTGGGCGGCGAGCTGGACGAGATCGAGGCCCACCTCTTCGACGTCGAGGACGTCTTCCACACCGACGAGTCCCGCACCGGACTCTCCCTTGCCGTGCTCGGCCACCTCGCCTCCTACGGCCGGCGCGACGCCCTGGAGTTGCTGCGCCGCTACGCGGCCACCGGCTCCAACTGGGCCTGGGCGCTCGACGAACTCGCCCTGCGTGACGACGACGCCGGGCTGCGCGCCCTCGCCGTGCCCGTCCTCGCCCGCTTCACCACCGATGCCGAGGGTGAGGCCGCGCTGGCCGCCGTCGTGCGCGACGCCTTCGAACCCCGGCCGTGGCGGCTGTGGGCCGAGGACCCGCGTGCCGACATCGCGGCACGCGTACGTGCCGCCCACGAGACCGGCTGCTTCGACCGCTGGCAGCGGCAGATGCGCCCGGCCGGCCCGCGGCCCGGGTGGAGTGTCGCCGCGGTCCTCGAATGGGCCCAGCAGGGCGTCGAACGCGGCGCCGCGCTCCATGTCCCGGCCGCCCGCTGCCTCGCCGCCGTAGCGGGTCCCGAGGACCGGCCGGAGATCGTACGGGCCGCGCTGGACGGCACCGAGGGAGCCCGGTGCACCGCTCTGCGCTACCTCGCCGACAGCAACGACCCCCACGTCCTCGACCTGATCGAGGCAGCCGTCGCGGGCGGCACCGCGCCCGTCGTCGAGGCCGCCGTCGACGCCTTCGAACGCATGCGCAGCGTCGCCGCGGTCGATCGGGCCCGCGGCTGGGCCCGCCGGCCCGACGCGCTGGGCGGCGCTGCCGGACGCGTCCTCGCCTGCCGGGGCGGCGCCCAGGACAGCGACCTCGTCCTCGGCGTCCTGCGTGAGGCCGTACGCGGCGAGGGCTGCGACGCGCCCACCCTGTGGACCCTCGTCGACGGCGCCGGACGCCTCGGCATCGCCTGCGCCGCACCCGTCCTGCGGCACGTCTACCGGGAGACCGCCTCCTCGCATCTGCGCGGCCGCTGCGCCCGCGCGCTGGCGGCCACCGACCCCTCCTTCGCCACCGGCTTCGCCGTCGAGTGCCTGTGGGACTGCGAGGAGACCACCCGCGAGATCGCCGCCCGGCACGCCGAGACCGGCGACGCGCGCGTGGTGGAGCGACTGCGCCGGCTGGCCGCGGACCCGGCGGAGGAGGACGAGGTCCAGATGGCGGTACGGAGCCGGATCGGGCCGGACGCGTCGGCGGTGTGACACCGGGAGACGGGGAGGGCGGGGAGCCCGTCCGGGGTCGCACGGTCCCGATGCGGACCGCTGTCCGTCCGGCATGCGGAGATCCGGCACGGGCCGCCGTTGCGGGTGTGGGAGGCCGCCGGACGCGGGTCGCTGTCCGGGCACGGTGAGACCGTCGGGGGCCGCCGTCCTGGCGCTGTGATCCTGCCCGACGCGGCGCGTGCGCGCGGGCGGTCCGCATCGAAGTGGTCGAAGTGCTCGTGGGTGACCAGCACGGCTTCGGCCCCCTCGCACCTCTCGGGCTCCTCGGTCAGCACACCCGGATCGACGACGATCGCCCGGGCATCCTTCTCCAACCGCACACACGCGTGAGCGGACTTGGTGAGTCGCATGGGACCACCCTGCCGACCGCCCGGCCGGCCGCACCGGAGTTCGCGGCCGGCCGAAGCGACCCGCTACCGGCGGGGGCCGGAGTCGGCCGACGCCGCCCGCTGCCGACGGGAGTTCGCGACCGGCCGATGCGGCCTTCTACCCGCGGGAGTCCGGATTCGGCCAAGCAGTCTTGTGCCGAACGGAGTCCGCAGCCGGCCGAAGCGGCGCCCTACCGGCGGCGTACCGCCACGAATCGCACCGGCGTGCCCGGCACCGCCTGGGCCGCGGCCGGGAGGTCGGCGGTGCGGACCACGCCGATCACCGGGTAGCCGCCGGTGGTCGGGTGATCGGCGAGGAAGACCACGGGGCGTCCGTCGGGCGGCACTTGCACGGCCCCAAGGACCATGCCCTCACTGGGCAGTTCACCCGGCCGCGCGCGTTCCAGGGAAGGCCCCTCGGTGCGCAGGCCGATGCGGTTGCTCGCGGCGGACACCCGGTACGCGCGCGTGGTGAAGACGCGCACCGCCTCCGGTGTGAACCAGTCGTCGCGCGGCCCCAGGGTGACCCGCAGCACCAGTTCGTCCGGCGGGCAGGGCTGCGGGGCCACGTCCACGCGCGCGTACGGTGCCGTCTCCGGGCCGGTCTCCGGGCCCAGGGGGAGCACCGCGCCGTCGGCGAGCGGCGCCGGGCCGAGCCCGGAGAGCAGGTCGGTGGAGCGGCTGCCGAGGACCGGTTCGACGGCGACGCCGCCGGAAACCGCCACATAACTGCGTACGCCGCGCACCGCGGGGCCGACGTCCAGCAACGCCCCGGCAGGCACCCGCACCGGGGCTCCCCAGGCGGCCGGCCGCCCGTCCACGGTGACCCGGCAGGGAGCGCCGCCGACGGCCACGGTGACCGCGCGGCGCGGCCGCAGCGCGCAGCCGCTCAACGTCGTCTCCAGGACGGCCGCCTCCGGCGGATTGCCGACCAGGCGGTTGACCAACTCGGCGGCGGCCGCGTCGAGCGCCCCGCACCGGGGCACCCCGAGATGCGCGTGCCCGGGCCGCCCACGGTCCTGCACGGTGGTGAGCGCCCCGGCGCGTACGACGGCGAGCGCACGGTCCGTCATACGGCACCCACCCCGCCCACGGGCACGAACCGCACGCGCGTGCCCGGCGCGAGCAGTGCGGCCGGTACGCGCGTGGGGTCCCACAGCACGGCGTCCGTCGTGCCGATCAGCTGCCAGCCGCCCGGGGAGGAGCGCGGGTAGACGCCGGTGTACGGGCCGGCCAGCGCCACCGAACCGGCCGGGACGGCCGTGCGCGGAGTGCCCCGGCGCGGCACGTCGTAACGGGACGGCAGGCCCGTGAGGTAGCCGAAGCCGGGGGCGAACCCGCAGAACGCCACCCGGAACTCGGTCGCCGCGTGGATCCGCGCCGCCTCCACCGCGCCGACGCCCCAGTGCGCCGCGACCTCCGCCAGGTCGGGGCCGTCGTAACGCACCGGTATCTCGACGACCTCACGCGCGCGTGCGGGCGCCGGAGCGATGTCGGCGCGGGCCAGTTCGCCGGCCACGCGGTCCCGGTCGGACAGTCCGTCGAGCAGGACCGTGCGCGCCGCAGGGACGATCTCGCGCACGGTGAGCAGTCCCTCGGCACGTCGGCGCACCAGTTCCGCGTGCAGCGCCTCGGCCGCCTCACCGGAGGTCACCTCGAGCAGCAGGGCGTCGTCGCCCACGGGCAGCGCCCTCACGCGAACGCCTCCACCCGCACACCGGCATCCTCCAGCCGCCGGCGCACCCGGCGGGCCAGTTCCACCGCGCCCGGCGTGTCACCGTGCAGGCACAGGGAACGGGCGTGTACCTCGATCCGCGCGCCCGAGTGCGCGGCAATCGTGCCCGAACGGGCGAGGCTCAGCGACCGCTCCACCACCGCCTCCGGATCGGTGACCACGGCGCCGTCCCGGCCGCGCGGCACCAAGGTGGCCTCGTCGGTGTAGGCGCGGTCGGCGAACGCCTCGGTGACGACGGGAAGCCCGGCCTTCTCCGCCCTCTCCAGCAGCCGCGAGCCGGGCAGCCCCAGCACCGGCAGCGCCGCGTCGGCGAGGAGCACCCCGTCGACCACCGCCTGCGCCTGCTCCTCGTCACGCACCACCCGGTTGTACAGGGCGCCATGCGGCTTGACGTAGGCCACGCGCGCCCCTGCCGCCCGCGCGAACACCTCCAGGGCGCCGATCTGATACGCGACCTCGGCGGCCAGTTCGGCGGACGGCACATCCATCGCGCGCCGCCCGAACCCGGCCAGATCCCGGTAGGAGACCTGCGCGCCTATCCGCACCCCTCGCTCGGCCGCCAGCGCGCACACCCGGCGCATGGTGGCCGCGTCCCCGGCGTGGAAGCCGCAGGCCACGTTCGCGCTGGTGACGACGGACAGCAGTTGCTCGTCGTCGGTCAGCTCCCAGCGGCCGAAGCCCTCGCCGAGGTCGGCGTTCAGATCGATCGAGGTCATGGTTTCTTCCCGGATGCTCAGGCCACGCGGTACTGCTCGTCGCGGGCGTCGGTGAGGAACATCTGTCCCGGTGCGTGGGTGAGGGCGAACGGCGGCCGGGAGGCCGTCACCGCGGCCTGCGGGGTCACTCCGCAGGCCCAGAACACCGGGATGTCGTCCGGTTCCGGACGGACCGGATCGCCGAAGTCGGGACGGCCGAGGTCGTCGATGCCGAGCACCGACGGATCGCCGTAGTGTACGGGGCTGCCGTGCACGGCCGGCAGCAGCCCGCTCTCCCGGATCGCCGCCGACAAGTGCCCAGGCGGCACCGGGCGCATCGACACCACCAGCGGGCCGTGCAGCCGCCCCGCCGGACGGCACTGCCAACTCGTCGTGTACATGGGGACGTTACGACCCTGCTCGAGGTGACGCAGCGGCACACCGGCCGCGGTCAGCGCCCACTCGAAGGTGAAACTGCACCCGATGAGGAACGACACCAGGTCGTCGCGCCAGTACGCCCGCACATCGGCCGGCTCGTCCACCAGCCGGCCGTGCTCCCACACCCGGTAGCGCGGCAGATCGGTGCGCAGGTCGGCCCCCTCGGCGAGCACGGTCGTCCACGAGCCCGCGTCGGTGACGTCGAGAACCGGGCAGGGCTTGGGATTGCGGGTGCAGAACAACAGCGTCTCGTACGCCCAGTCGGCCGGGACCGAGACGAGGTTGACCTGGGTGTGGCCGGCGGCGACACCGGCGGTCGGGCCGGACAGCCCCGCCCGGAAGCGGGCGCGTGCGGCCGACGGGCTCCACGCGTGCGCGTGCGGGTCGACGAGGATGACCGGGCGGTCGGTGGCGGCATGGAGGGCCGCGCTGTCGTCCGTACGGTTCACACCAGCTCCTTCCCGCGCGTCTCGGGAAGTCCCAGCAGGGCCAGGGCAGCCAGCCCGTAGCCGATCGCGCCGAAGACCAGCGCGCCGCCCACGCCCCAGCTGTCCGCCAGGAACCCGACGCTGGTCGGGAAGACGGCGCCCACGGCTCGGCCGGTGTTGTAGGTGAACCCCTGTCCGGTGCCGCGCACGGCGGTCGGGTACAGCTCGCTCAGATACGAGCCGAAGCCGCTGAAGATGGCCGACATGCAGAACCCGAGCGGGAAACCGAGCACGAGGAGCAGGGTGTTGGCGCCGCTTGGGATGTTTGCGTAGGCCGCGATGCACAGCGCCGACAGCAGCGCGAACAGCCAGATGTTGCGCCGTCGCCCCAGCCGGTCCGTCAGATAGCCGCCGGTGAGGTAGCCGATGAACGCGCCGGAGATCAGGAAGGTGAGGTATCCGCCGGTGCCGACGACGGACAGACCGCGCTCGGACTTCAGATAGGTCGGCACCCAGGTGGCCAGCGTGTAGTAGCCGCCCTGGACACCCGTCGACAGCAGCCCGGCGAAGACGGTGGTGCGCAGCAGGCCCGGCTTGAAGATGGCCGTGAAGGAGCCCTTCTCGCCGCTGCGTTCACGTGCGGCGGCGGCCTCGGGAGCGTCGTGCACCCGGCGTCGCACCCAGAGCACGAGCAGGGCGGGCAGCGCGCCGGTCCAGAACATCACACGCCAGGCGAGAGCGTCGTCGACGAACGAGAACACCAGCGTGTACACGATCACGGCCAGCGCCCAGCCGGCCGCCCAGGCGCTCTGCACGGCGCCCAGCGTGCGGCCGCGGTGCCGGGCGCTCGCGTACTCGGCGACCAGGATGGCGCCGACCGCCCACTCGCCGCCGAAACCGAGGCCCTGCAACGCGCGGAAGAGGAGCAGGGTCTCGAAGTTGGGCGCGAAGCCGCAGGCGACCGTGAAGACCGCGTAGGTGATCACGGTGAGCAGCAGCGCCCGCACCCGGCCCACCCGGTCCGCGAGCACGCCGGCGAGGGCGCCGCCGACGGCAGAGACGACGAGGGTGACCGTAGTGAACAGGCCGGTCTGGCCGCTGTCCAGGCCGAAGTACGCGGACAGCGCGACCATGCTCAGCGGGAGCGTGAAGTAGTCGTAGGAGTCGAGCGCATAGCCGCCGAACGCGCCCGCGAAGGCGTGCCGGCCGCGCGGGCCGAGGGCGCGCAGCCAGCCGAACGCGCCCTCGGCGGCGCCGGGTTCGGCCGTGGCG
The DNA here is from genome assembly GCF_043088925.1 of Streptomyces sp. NPDC014006. Classification (NCBI taxonomy): domain Bacteria; kingdom Bacillati; phylum Actinomycetota; class Actinomycetes; order Kitasatosporales; family Streptomycetaceae; genus Streptomyces; species Streptomyces sp. NPDC014006. The sequence continues at coordinate 272,174 of NZ_JBICAJ010000013.1, forward strand.
GAGGGTGCTTCGGCAGTGGCTGCCCGGGGTGGAGGGGTCGTGCTCATGGACACCTCGCTAAAGGGTGACGGAGGGGCGTCGGGAAGAGCCGTGCGCAGCACCGTAGAGGATCGTTCAACGATCCTTCAATACCCCCGTTGTCTCGTCCCTGTATCTGCGATTGAATTCCGGGCATGGCAGAGCAGCTGGCGTCACTGGCCGACGACCGTGCCCTTCTGGGCCGCACCAGCACGGCCGAGCGGGTCTCGGACATCCTCCGGAGCCGGATCGCCGACGGCTTCTTCCCGCCCGGCACCCGGCTGTCGGAGGACAGCATCGGCGGCGCGCTCGGTGTGTCCCGCAACACACTGCGCGAGGCGTTCCGGCTGCTCACCCATGAGCGCCTGCTCGTCCACGAACTCAACCGGGGTGTGTTCGTCCGTGTCCTGACGGTCGAGGATGTGGAGGACATCTACCGCACGCGCACGTTGGTCGAGTGCGCGGTCGTGCGGGGCCTCGGCGACCCGCCGTACGCCCTCGACGGGCTCGCCGCGGCGGTGGCCGAGGGTGAACGGGCCGGTGCCGAGAACGACTGGAAATCGCTGGGCACGGCGAACATCCACTTCCACCAGGAACTGGTCGCCCTGGCCGGCAGTGAACGCACCGACGAGGTCATGCGCAGCGTCTTCGCCGAACTCCGCCTGGCGTTCCACGTGGTGGACGACCCGCGGCAGCTCCATGAGCCGTATTTGGTGCGCAACCGGCAAATCCTGCAAACGCTGCGAAACGGGGACAAGGCGGGTGCGGAGCAATTGCTCGCCGTGTACTTGCGCGACTCCCTGGACCGGGTGGTCGAGGTGTACCGACGACGGGTCGGAGACGAGGCGTAACCCCCTGGCCGACGGCGGCCGCAGACGAAGGGCGCTTCCCGGCTGGCGGCTGTGCGCCCCCAAGGGGACGCGGGGAACTGCGCGAGCAACCCACGGCGGTCCGCACCCGCAAGACCACACGAGCCCCCCGAGCCCACCCGGCGAAACCGGCGGAGCCGCCCGTTTGGGCTGTTGTCAGACCAAGGACCTAGTCTGTGCACCGTGACTTCGCCTGCATCGACGGACAGCGCTCCGCCCCAGCTCAGCGCGGGGCCGCGCCCCGCACCGGGCCCGGCCGCCGACGAGGGCCTGGCGCGCCGGCTGCGCGCGCTCGCCTGCACCGCGCCGATCCACGACCTCGACGCGCGCAAGGCCAATCTCGCCGGTGAGTACTCGGTGTACGGCATGGCGGAGATCGCCCTCGCCGCGATCGACCTCGTCACACTCAACATGGACTTCGACACGGGCGCCGACCACGAGCAGATCGTCGCCCGGCTGATCCCGCGCATCGCCGCGCAGGCCCCGCAGCGCCCGGCCGCCGAGCACGAGCGGGTGGCCCGCTGGGTCCTGGAGAACCTGATCAACGTCGGCAGCGTAGACCGCGGCTTCCGCGCGGTCTACGGCACCTTCGCCGCCGACGGCTCCTACATCCGCCGGGACTACGACTTCAAGCTGATCGAAGAGGTCCCCGGCCCCGGCGGCACGGTCTATCTGCGCACCACCGACGAAGCCGTCAACGTCCTCGTCGGCGCCCTCGACACCGACGTCACCAGCGCCCAGATCGCCGCAGAGGTCAAGCTGGAGGTCCTGATCAGCCGCGGCCGGCTGGCCGACGCCCAGCTCGCCGCCGAGCAGGCCCGCTACCGGACGGTGCAGTACTCCGAGACCCTGCGCCGCGCCCTGGACGCGACCCGGCGCAACGTCCGCGCGGTGGACTGGCTCAACGCCGTACCCGACATGATCGCCGAAGCCCTCGACCACGTCGCCGAGCGCTACCGCCACGAGAACGCGATCCTCACCAACATCCGCAAGGCCCGCGACGAGTCCGAGGACCCCGAGCACAAGCGGCGCGCCGCCGAACTCGTCGACATCGTCAAGGACTGCATCCGCCGCCACACCCAGCTGCAGTCCCGCCTGCTGGAGGCCGGCCCCCTCTTCCGCGCGGAACAGGACCGGCAGGCCTTCGCCACACCGCTGACGACCTCGGGACTCGACCTGTACGGCCACCTCCTCGCGCCGACCCTGCCGCTGCCGCTGGAACAGGCCACGCGCGTGACGGACGCGTTCTTCCACCGCGGCACCGGCCTGCGCACCCCGATGGCCGTGCGGGTCGGCGACCTGATCGACATACTGCTGACCCCGCCCGTCGAACGGGAGCACCTGGGTGCGGAGATGCCCGAGCCCGACCTGGTCGCCACGCCCGACGACAGCCGGTTCAGCGAGGAACAGATGGCCGCCGCGCAGGAGCTTCTGGACCTGCCGCACGACGCGCCGCGTCGGCTGTCCGGCCTGCTCGCCGAGGCCCGCGGCAAGGACCCCGACCTGCCCTACCTGGTCGCCCTGCTGGCCGTTCACGCGGCCAGCCCGCCCTTCGGCACCGCGTACCGGCAGGGCGAGGAGAAGCTGCTGTTCGCGGTCGACGACGGCACCGAACTGGACGACCCGGAGTTCGGCGGCGCCGACCTCATCGTCGGCACGGCGCTGCTGGACGCCGCGGGGATGGCCGCGGACCGGACGGAAGCGGCATGAGTCAGTACCCGCACGACCCGAAGCGCCGGCAGAACCCGCGTGACCCGGACTGCCGGCACGACCCGAGGGACCCGCACGACCAGCAGGACCCGCACGACAAGGAGCGACAGCCGTGACCGAGCACGTCGAGTGGAGTGAGCCGGAAGCCGGACCCGCCCCGGCGACCGCCGCCGTCACCCCCGCCGACGCCGCCGACGCGGCCCGGCTCGTCGCCTTCGGCCTGCAGCCCAAGCTCCAGCCGGCCCGCGACCAGGAGTACGCCGACCTGCTGCGCCGCTACCGCGAGGATCCGCCGTTCGCCCGGCTCGCCGACGCCGTCGCCGCCGGGCTCGGACTGGTGGTGCTGGAGGTGTCCCCGCGCGCCGGCATGGCCGTGACCGCCGCCGAGGACTCCGTCTTCGCCGTCCGCATGGGCGACTACGCGCGTCGCGCCTCCGCCGACTCCGGCGACCGCTTCCTGCACGGCCTCGCCCATCTCGCCGTCGCCGCCCTCGCCTTCCCCCGTCCCGAGGACCTCGCAGACGACGGCTACATCGGCCGCGTCACCGTCAACGGCGTCGACGCCTTCGTCCGGCAGGCCTGCCGCCGTCTGGAGGAGCGGGCCGCCGAACAGGGCGAGAACACCGACCCCGTCACCGACGCACCCGGCCTGGAGGCCGCCTGGCGGATCTGGGCCAGACGCAGCGCCACCGGCGCCACCAAGGACGCCCGCCGGCTCGCCGGCTCGACCACCGGCATCGTCGCCAAGGCCGTCGCCTTCCTCACCGACTCCGGATTCCTGCAGCGCACCGGTGACGACAACGGCGGCACCTACCGCACCACGGCCCGCTACCAGCTCCAGGTGCGCGACATGGCCGGCAGCGCCGCCATGGCCGAGCTGCTGGAACTGGGCGTCGTCCCGGTCACCGACGGCACGCCGACGCTGCTGCCCGCCGAGGACACCGAGGACCTGGACCTGGTGGCCGACGCCGGGCTGCCGTTCCACTCCTGACCCGCACCCGCCGAACCACCGCACCTTTTTCGAAGACTTAACGAGAGTCCGCCATGTACGAGCTGTCCCGGGTCCGCCTCTACTCCATCGGTCCCGCCGGTGCCCGCTACGCCGACACCGTGCTTGACCTGCGAGGCGTGGGCGAGCCGGTGCCCGACCCCGCGCCCGCCCAGGCGGAGTTCTTCGAGGAGGAGCCGGTCGGCCCGCCGCGTCGGCCCGCACCGGCCGGCGTGCTCTTCCTGGAGAACGGCGGCGGCAAGTCCGTCCTGCTCAAGCTGATCTTCTCGGTGATGCTGCCAGGCCACCGCAACACCCTGGGCGGTGCCAGTTCCGGCGTGCTGCGCAAGTTCCTGCTCGCCGACGACTGCGGGCACGTCGCACTGGAGTGGCAGCACGTGCAGACCGGCGAGTGCGTCGTCGTCGGCAAGGTCAGCGAGTGGCGTGGCCGCCAGGTCTCCAACGACCCGCGCAAGTTCGCCGAGGCCTGGTACTCCTTCCGGCCCGGCCCCGGACTCAGCCTGGACAACCTGCCGGTCGCCGAGTCCACCGCCGTACGCCCGCCCGTCGAGGGCCAGTCCGGCGCGCAGGGCCGCCGCCGCACCATGAAGGGCTTTCGCGACGCGATCACCGAGGCCGGCAAGGCGTACCCGCACCTGGAGGTGCATTGGGAGGAGATCCACGAACGCTGGACCGAGCACCTCGGCGACCTCGGCCTCGATCCCGAACTCTTCCGCTATCAGCGGGAGATGAACGCCGACGAGGGTGAGGCCGCCGGCCTGTTCGCGGTGAAGAAGGACTCCGACTTCACCGACCTGCTGCTGCGCGCGGTCACCGACACTCGCGACACCGACGGGCTCGCCGACCTGGTCGGCGGCTTCGGCAACAAACTCGGCCGGCGCGCCGAGCTGATCGCCGAGCGCGACTTCACCGCCGGCTCCGTCGACCTGCTCGGCCGGATCGTCGAGGCAGCCGACGCCCGCGCACGCGCGCGTGACGTCCACACCGGCGCCGAACGCCGCACCCGCACCCTGGCCCGCCGGCTCTCCGCACGGGCGGTGCAGGAGCGCGCCCGCGCCACCGACCTCGCCCAGCGGGTCACGGCCGCCGCCTACGCCGTCACACATGCCGAGGGCGCCCGCGAGCGCAGCGCCCTCATCGCGGCCGAACTCGCCTACCGGCACGCGTCCTTGGCGCTCACCGCCGCCGAGAAGGCGGCCGCCGCGCAGAAGCGTGAGCTGGCCGACGCCCGTACCCTGCACGCCGCCTGGCAGGCCGCCGAGGTCGTTCTGCGCCACCGCGCGGCCGCCGACCGGGTCGCCCGGGTGTCCGCCGCGATCCAGGAGGCGGAGCGGGACGCGGCTCCCGCGCTCGCCGCGCGCACCAAGGCCGCCGTCGACCTCGTCCGGGCCCTGCACGCGGCCGCGGAGAACGCCGAGAACCTCGCCAACGAGGAGGAGGAGCGCTCCGCGCAGCTCCAGGAGGTCAGCGACGCGGCCCACCGGGACTCCACGGCCGCCGCGACCGAGGCGCAGCGCGCCCGCAGCGAGGTCGGGCATCTGCGCCAGCGCCTCACCGAGGTCGAGCAGGAGACCGCCGAGGCCGTCCGCGCCGGCTGGCTCGACGACAGCACGCCGGATGCCGACCCGGCCCGCGCCGCCCTCGCCGCCAGCGATGCCGAGAAGACCGCGGTCGCCGCCTGGGACACCGCCCGCGAGGCAGCCCGCCGGGCCACCGAGCACGCGCGCGAAGCGGCAGCCGCAGAGACCCGCGCCGAACTGACCGCCGCACGCGCCGCCGACGCCGCCACCGCCGCCGAACGCTCCTACGACGGCGAGCGCCGTACCGCCGAGGCCCTGTCCCGCGAGGAGCGGCTCGCCGAGCTGCTCGGCCTGACCGACGCGCGCTCCGCCATCCCGCAGCCCCGGCAGGGCGACGACGACGGCGGTCGCGGCGCCCTCACCCCGGAGGAGCTGGACCGCTGCGCCGACGAGCTGCGCGAACTCCTCGACGACGCCGTCTCCTTTGCCGAACGCCAGCTGTTCGACCTGCGTACGGCCGCCGCCGACGACGCCCGCATCCTGGGCGCGCTCGGTGACGGCGGGCTGCTGCCGCCCGGTCCGGACGTGCTCGCCACCGTCGAGTTCCTCGGCGAGCACGGCATCCCCGCCCTGCCCGGCTGGCGCTACCTCGCCCAGGCCATCGACCCCGCCGACCACGCCCGCGTACTGGCCGCCCGGCCAGAACTGGTCGACGGCGTGATCATCACCGATCCCGACTCGCACGCCCGCGCGCGTCAGGCACTCGGTGAGGCGGCCCTGCTGCCCCGTTCGGCCGTCGCGGTCGGCACGGCTGCCGCTCTGCTCGCCCCCACCCCGGCCGCCGGGACGGACACCGGGGAGGTGTTCCTCGTCCCGCCGAACCCGGCCATGCACGACGAGCACGCCGCCGACGAGGAGCGGCAGGCGCTGCGGGCCCGGGCCACCGAGCGCGACGAGGAGATCCGCGCCCTCGCCGCCCGCCTCGGCAAGGACCGCGAGCTGGCCGCCCGGCTCGCCTCCTGGCGCACCGGCTGCCCGCCCGGACGGCTCGTGGAACTCGCCGAAGCCGCCCGCGAGGCACGCGCGTTCGCCGAGGAGACCGAGGCAGAACTGGCCGAGGCACGCACCGCCCGCGCCGAGGCCGAGGAGACCGCCGCCGAGGCGGTCCGCGTCCGTGACGAGCGGCAGGAGACCGCACAGAAGGCCCGCCGCGCCGCCGACGCCTTGGCCGGACTCGCCTTCCGGCTGCGTGAACGCGCCGGCTGGCAGGCCCGGCTGCGCGAACTCGCCGACGAGGCCACCGAGTCCGAGGCCCGCGCCCAGGCGTGCCTGGAGCGGGCCCGCGCCGCCGACGAGGACCGCCGCGCCGCCCAGCGCGCCGCCGACGACTCCCGCCGCACCGCACGCGCGCTGCGCGCCGAGCGCTCCGAGATCGCCGGCGCCCCCGACGACGTACCGGAGGCGGGCGGGGACACGCCCAAGACGTCCCTGCCCGCGCTGCGCGAGGCCTACCGGGCCGCCTCCCAGCTGTACGAAAAGGTCGGTGTCGGCGCCGACCTGCGCGCCGAACAGGCCCGCGCCGAGAGCGACGAGAGCGCCGCCCGCGCCGAACTTGACCGGCTCAGCAACAAGGTCCGCACCCGCGCCGAGCAGCTGCTGGAATCCCCCGACGGCTCCGACGGACCGTCCCGGCAGGCGGCCGCCGCCCGCGCCGAGGAGCTGGTGCAGCTCCTGGAGACGCGCATGTCGAGCGCCAGCGAACAGCTCGGCCGGCTGCGCGGCGAGGCCGAACGGCACGCCCCCGAGGACGGCGAGGCCCACACCGAACTGCCCGATGAGATGCTCCCGCGCGACGCCGACCACGCGCAGGCCCTGCTGCGCACGGCGAGTGCCGAACTCGCCTCCCGCACCGAGGCCCTGGCCCAGGCCCGCGACGCGCACGCCGAGCTGCTCCAGGCCCACCGCGCCGCCGAGGACGCGGTCGGCGGCTTCGAGGAACTCGCCGCGATGCTCCGCGACCTGCTGCGCGAGCACGCGGGCGAGGAGGAGCAGGAGGAGCCCGACCCGTACCCCGGCACGCTGGAGGAGGCCCGGCAGGCGGCCGCCGAGACCCGCCGCTCACTGCGCGGCTGCGCCGCCGACCTGTCCGCCGCCGAGGGCGCCGTCCGCGAGGCGAGCGACATCCTCGTCCGGCACGCCAACTCCACCCGCTACGAGCAGGTCCGCACCCCCGCCCGTCAGCAGATCCGTGAACTGCCTGCCTCCGCGCTGCCGGAACACGCCCAGAAGTGGGCCGACGCCTTCGCCCCGCGCCTGCGCGTCCTCACCGACGAGCTGGCCCAGCTGGAGCGCAACCGCGACTCGATCGTGGACCGGCTGCGCGGCCTGGTGGAGACCGCGCTGGCCACCCTGCGCTCGGCCCAGCGGCTGTCCCGGCTGCCCGAGGGGCTCGGCGAGTGGTCCGGGCAGGAGTTCCTGCGCATCCGCTTCGAGGAGCCCGACCAGGCGACCCTCACCGAGCGCCTCGGTGAGGTCATCGACGAGGCAACCCGCGCGGCCGTGAAGAAGAACTCCGACCTGCGCCGCGACGGCATGTCCCTGCTGCTGCGCGGGGTGGCGGCGGCTCTCCAGCCCAAGGGCGTCGCCGTGGAGATCCTCAAGCCGGACGCCGTGCTGCGCGCCGAGCGGGTGCCGGTCGGGCAGATGGGCGACGTCTTCTCCGGCGGCCAGCTGCTCACCGCCGCGATCGCGCTGTACTGCACCATGGCCGCGCTGCGGTCCAACGACCGGGGCCGGGACAAGCACCGGCACGCCGGCACCCTCTTCCTCGACAACCCCATCGGCCGCGCCAACGCCACGTATCTGCTGGAGCTCCAGCGGGCGGTCTCGGACGCGCTCGGCGTGCAGCTGCTGTACACCACCGGCCTGTTCGACACCACCGCCCTCGCGGAGTTCCCGCTGGTGATCCGGCTGCGTAACGACGCCGACCTGCGAGCGGGCCTTAAGTACATCAGCGTCGAGGAACACCTGCGGCCCGGTCTGCCCCAGCAGATCCCCGCCGGGGAGGCGGCGCACAGCGAGATCACGGCGACGCGGATGTTCAAGCGACCGGCTTCGGCGACCCGTTAGCGGCACGTACGGCGGTGCACAGCGGCGTCAGGGGTGCGACAGCTGCCCGGCGCCCCCGCGCCGCCGTATCCGCCCCTGGCCCGGCTCGGCCGCCCGCCGGGCCCGCCGCCGCTCACGGCGCAGCGCCCGCGCTGTGCTGCTCGGCATCGAGACCACGCCGTTGCGCTGGTTCCACACCTGGCGGGTCACCCACACGTCGAGGACGCTCCAGGTGGCCACCACCGTGCTCGCGATGCTGCTCAGCACCATCGGGAAGGCCAGCCAGGACCCGGCCATCGTGCACAGGAAGGCTGCCACGGCCTGTATCAGCGTCACGGCGATGATCAGCACCGCCCGTACGGCGGCCGTGCGCACCGGATCGGGGAGCCGTCGCCGTCGCGCGGGTTCCTCGACCCACAACGGCCGGTACGCTTCCCTGCGTTCGGGAACCACCCGCTCGGCCGGACCCTCGTCGGCCGAACCGTCGAGATCCGGGTGCTGCCGTCCCCGCCGGGCCGTCGCGCCTCCCGCCGTGCCGGTCCCAGCTGTCTGGCGCCGCTCCGCCGTGCCCATCAACGTGCCCCTCCCCACCGCCGGTTCGAACCGTTCCCCTCGGTGCCGGAAGATCTCCGGCTCCTTCACTGGCTGCCCGGCTTGCGCTGCTTTATGCCCCCGGGGGACGGGGTGTGGCTCCTGTGGTCCCTTCCGCCCCCATTTCCTGTAGAGAAGGACGAACGGGACCGCGCGAAGATTCCCACGCAGCGAAAAGATCAAGCCAGTTCCAGGAGTTCGGTGCGCCGGTCGGCGGCGGCCACCCCCGCCGTCCCCGCCGGACAATCACCCGCAATGCCCGGACACCTCCGCATGTCGCCCCACCAGTACGGAAGTTCAGGTTCCGGACGGCTCTTCGAGTTACCTGTGCGTCGGTAGTAGGCTCGCGCCGTTTGTTGACGTACATGTGTACCCCCTGCTGGTGGGGGTCGAGCTGGGGGAGGCCATGCGCTTTCGCGGGAAGTCGATCCGCCGGAAGATCGTGGCGCTGCTTCTCGTGCCGCTGGTGTCCCTGACCGCGATCTGGGGCTTCGCCACGGTGCTCACCGGACGGGAGGCCGGCCGGCTGTTCAGCGTGTCCTCCGTGATGGAGAACGTCGGCTTTCCGGTCGGGGACACCGTCCGCGTCCTGCAGCAGGAACGCCGGCAGACCCTCGTCTACCTGGCCGACCCGAGGGCCGCCGACGCGCTGTCCGCACTGCACCGCACCCGGACCGCCACCGACCAGGCCGTCGCCGAGGTACGCCGCAAAGCGACGACGTCCGATGTGCGCGAGGACCTCGACCCGGACGACGGCGAGGGCGTCACCGCCGTCCTGGACGCCTTCGACGGCATCGACTCCCTGCGCCGCAGCGTCGAACAGGGCACCGTGAGCCGCGCCCAGGCCCTCGACCTGTACAACCGCCTGGTCGACCCCTGCTTCACCCTGCTGTTCAAACTCGACGTCGTCGACAGCGTCGAGATGGACAAGGAGTACCGGGCCCTCGTCAACGTCGCCCGCGCCCGCGAGTTGCTCTCCCGGGAGGACGCTCTCCTCGGCTCCGCCCTGGTGGTCGGGAAGATCGGCCGGTCCGAGCTGCGCCACGTCTCCGACCTGGTCGCCCAGCGGGAGGTCCTCTACGAGGTCAGCCTCCCGCAGCTGCCCGGCGTGGAGCGCGAACGCTACGAACGCTTCTGGAAGAACGCCGTCACCGCACCGCTGCGCACCGCCGAACGGTCGGTCGTCTCCGCGGCGCCTGGCAGCATGCCCGACGACGTGACCGCCAAGGACTGGGACACCGCGGCCGGCACCGCGCTGCGTGAACTCGGCGCCCTCGACGACCAGGCGAACGACCGCTACCAGGACCGGGTTCAGCCCGTCGCGATGAACGTCATCCTCAAAGCCGTCTTCGCCGGCGCCCTCGGCCTCGTCGCTCTCGTGCTGTCCCTGCTGCTGTCAGTGCGCATCGGACGCGCACTCGTCCGGGACCTGCGCCAGCTGCGCATGGAGGCGCACGAGGCGTCCGGGGTACGGCTGCCCAGCGTGATGCGACGCCTGTCGGCGGGCGAACAGGTCGACGTGGAGACCGAGGTCCCGCGCCTGGAGTACGACAGGAACGAGATCGGCGAAGTCGGGCAGGCCCTCAACACCCTGCAGCGCGCCGCCGTCGAAGCCGCCGTGAAACAGGCCGAGTTGCGCGCCGGCGTCTCCGAGGTGTTCGTCAACCTCGCCCGCCGCAGCCAGGTCCTGCTGCACAAGCAGCTCACCCTGCTCGACACCATGGAGCGCAGGACCGAGGACACCGAGGAACTGGCCGACCTCTTCCGCCTCGACCACCTGACGACCCGGATGCGCCGGCACGCCGAGGGCTTGGTGATCCTCTCCGGCGCCGCCCCCTCCCGGCAGTGGCGCAAGCCCGTCCAGCTGATGGACGTGGTCCGGGCCGCCGTCGCGGAGGTCGAGGACTACGAACGCATCGAGGTCCGCCGGCTGCCCCGGGTCGCCGTCACCGGACCTGCCGTCGCCGACCTCACCCATCTCGTCGCCGAACTCCTCGAGAACGCCACCGTCTTCTCGCCACCCCACACCGCCGTCCACGTCGTGGGCGAGCGGGTCGCCAACGGCTTCACCCTGGAGATCCACGACCGCGGCCTGGGCATGACCGCGGAGGCTCTGCTCGACGCCAACCTGCGCCTCGCCGAAACGCCCGAATTCGAACTGTCGGACACCGACCGGCTCGGCCTGTTCGTGGTCAGCCGGCTCGCCCAGCGCCAGAGCGTCCGGGTCTCGCTCCAGCCGTCCGCCTACGGCGGCACCACCGCCGTCGTCTTCCTGCCGGACGCGCTGCTGAGCGACGACGTCCCCGACACCAACGGCATCGGCTTCCGCCTGGACCGTCCGCACACCGCCAAGGATGCCAAGGCGACCGGCCGGCGCAGGGCAGCCCTCGCGAAGGGCCCCGCGCAGCTGCCCGGCCTGCCCGCCTCCCTGCTGGACGGGCCGGTCGAGCTGGACACTCCCGTCGATCTGGACGCGCTCGGCGACCTGCCCGACGTCCTCGACGAGGACGGTGAGGGCGGCGGCCTGTTCCGTCCTCGCCGCTCCCTGACCGCGACGCCGGACGCCCCCGCCGGCGAACCGCGGGGATCGCTGCGCGGCAGCCTCGGCGCCCCCCGTGACCCGGAGGCCCCGGACCCGGACGACGGCACGCAGACCGCCGGTGGTCCGCTGCCGCTGCCCCGACGACACACGCCCAAGCTCGTCAGCTCGCACGGCCGCCCGGTCGGCGAGCGACGGTCACGGCGCGAGGAGGAGGACGCGGAGCCCGCGCCCCGGCCGGGCAGGCGTCCGAGGTCCGACGCGGAGAACCTGGCGCCCCTGCCCACCCGCCGCCGGGGCGGCCCGGCACCGCACAACCGCGGTACGGCCGACCGCCGCCCGGTCGGACCGGTCACCGCCGGCGCCGACGACCCGGCGGACGCCGCGCTGCCCCGGCGGACGCGCGGCGGCGCCTCGCCGTCCAACACACCTGACCCCGACGCCCGACGACGCCGTGAGCTGACCCGGGGCGACACGGCCGACCCCGCCGAGAGCCGGCCCGCGTCGACGCCGAGCGGCATCGAGCCGACGCCGGCCGGACCCGGCCGGGAGGACCAGGTCCAGCCGGTGCCGGAAAGCCCCGGCCGCGCCTCCGCCGACGAGCGGAGCACCCGCGCCACGCCCGAGGACGAGGCCCCGCCCGTGCCGGAGCAAAGTCCCGGCCTGCCCGGGCGCGCCTCCACGGGCGAGCGGGACACCACGGGCACGCCGCCTCCCTCCGCGCCCGCACAGGCACCCGCCGCCCAGAGCCGGCTGCCCCGGCGGGTGCGCCAGGCCAGCCTGGCGCCGCAGCTCAAACAGACGCCCACCCGCGGCTCCCGCCCCGCAGCGGCCGAGCCCGAGGAACGGGACCCGGAAGAAGTTCGCAGCCGTATGGCTTCGCTCCAGCGTGGCTGGCAGCGTGGCCGCGAGGAGAACGCCGCGGGGGAGACCGCCCAGCGCGGCACAGCACCACAGGGAACCACTAAGGGGGACGGTCGATGACCGCACCGAAGCCGACCGGCCACACGACCGGCAACGGGGAGCTCAACTGGCTGCTCGACGACCTCGTGGACCGCGTCGCGAGCATCCGCAAGGCCGTCGTGCTCTCCGGCGACGGCCTGCCGACCGGCGTGTCCAAGGACCTGACCCGGGAGGACAGCGAGCACCTCGCCGCCGTCGCCTCGGGCTTCCACAGCCTCGCCAAGGGCGTGGGCCGGCATTTCGAGGCGGGCAGCGTCCGCCAGACCGTGGTGGAGCTCGACGACGCCTTCCTCTTCGTGACCGCCGCGGGCGACGGCAGCTGCCTCGCCGTGCTGTCCGACGCCGACTCGGACGTCGGCCAGGTCGCCTACGAGATGACCCTCCTCGTCAAGCGCGTCGGTGTGCATCTGGGCACCGCGCCGCGCACCGATCTGCCCTCCGGCGGGTAGTGAGAGGTCATGAGCGCAGACGGTCAGGCAAGCAGCCGCTGGTTCGACGAGGAGGCCGGGCCGGTCGTCCGCCCTTACGCCATGACGCGCGGCCGCACCACCAGTGCGGCCCAGCACCGCCTCGACCTGATCGCGGTGGTCGTCACGGAGCCCGACGCGGGCGACCCGGAAACCGATCCCACGCTCTCCCCGGAGCACGTGGACATCGTCGAGCTGTGCCGCACCACCCCGCAGTCGGTCGCCGAACTGGCCGCGGAGCTCGATCTGCCCATCGGCGTGGTCCGGGTCCTCATCGGCGATCTCGTGCACGCCGAATTCGTCCATGTGAACCGGCCCGTACCGCCCGCCGAGCTGCCGGACGAGAGTATTCTGCGCGACGTGATCAACGGCCTGCGAGCGCTGTGAACAGCGCGGAAGCGGGGTGAGGACATGACGGGCTGGCAGTTCTGGGTCGACCGGGGCGGCACGTTCACCGACATCGTCGCGCGCCGCCCGGACGGCCGCCTGCTCACGCACAAACTGCTCTCCGACACCCCCACACGCCATGGCGACGCCGCCGTCGCCGGCGTGCGGACCCTGCTCGCCGGTTCCGCGGACCCGGTGGAAGCCGTGCGCATGGGCACCACGGTCGCCACCAACGCCCTTCTCGAACGCAAGGGCGAACGCACCCTGCTGGTGATCACGCGCGGCTTCCGCGACGCCCTGCGCATCGCCTACCAGAACCGCCCGCACATCTTCGCCCGCCGTATCGAACTGCCCGAGCTGCTCTACGAGCGGGTCGTCGAGGTCGACGAGCGCATGGCGGCCGACGGGACGGTACTGCGCGCCCCCGACCTGGACGCTCTCACCGGACCCCTCCGGCAGGCGTACGACGACGGGATCCGCGCGGTTGCCGTGGTCTGTATGCACAGCCACCTGCACCCGGCGCACGAACAGGCCGTAGGTGAGCTGGCCACCCGTATCGGCTTCCCGCAGATCTCGCTGTCCAGCGAGGTCAGCCCCCTGATGAAACTCGTCCCGCGCGGGGACACCGCCGTCGTCGACGCCTACCTCTCGCCCGTGCTCCGCCGGTACGTGCAGCACGTCGCCGACGAGCTGAAGGACGTACGGCTGATGTTCATGCAGTCCAACGGCGGCCTCGCCGAAGCCGGGCAGTTCCGCGGCAAGGACGCCATCCTGTCGGGCCCGGCCGGCGGCATCGTCGGCATGGCCAGGATGTCGCAACTGGCCGGTTTCGACCGCGTCATCGGCTTCGACATGGGCGGCACCTCCACCGACGTCTCCCACTTCGCCGGCGCCTACGAACGCGTCTTCACCACGCAGATCGCCGGGGTCCGGCTGCGCGCCCCGATGCTCGACATCCACACCGTCGCGGCCGGCGGCGGCTCGGTCCTGCACTTCGACGGCTCCCGCTACCGCGTAGGGCCGGACTCGGCGGGTGCGGATCCCGGCCCCGCCTGCTACCGCGCCGGCGGACCGCTCGCCGTGACGGACGCCAACGTCATGCTCGGCCGCATCCAGCCCGCGCACTTCCCGAAGGTCTTCGGGCCGGACGGCGACCAGCCCCTGGACGCCGACGTCGTCCGGGACCGCTTCACCGAACTCGCCCGGGAGATCCGCGAGCGGACCGGCGACGACCGCACCCCGGAACAGGTCGCCGAGGGCTACCTGCAGATCGCCGTCGCCAACATCGCCAACGCGGTGAAGCGGATCTCCGTGCAAAAGGGCCACGACGTCACCCGCTACACCCTCACCACCTTCGGCGGCGCGGGCGGCCAGCACGCGTGCATGGTCGCCGACTCGCTCGGCATCCGCACCGTCCTCGTACCGCCCATGGCCGGCGTGCTGTCCGCTCTCGGTATCGGCCTCGCCGACACCACGGCGATGCGGGAACAGTCCGTCGAGGCCCCGCTGGAACCCTCCGCCCTGCCCGGCGTTCGCCGGACGGCCGACGACCTGGAGGCGGCGGCCCGCGCGGAACTCCTCGCCGAGGACGTGCCCGAGGACCGTATCCGCGTCAGCCGCCGCGCCCAGCTGCGCTACGACGGCACCGACACCACGCTCACCGTCGAGCTGACCGAGCCGGACGCCATGCGGCAGGCGTTCGAAGAACGTCATCGCGCCACGTACTCCTTCACGCTCGACCGTCCGATCGTCGTCGAAGCCCTCTCCGTCGAAGCCACCGGCATCACCGCACCCCCCGATCTGTCCGCCCTCGCCCCGTACGAAGGCACTCCCGCCGCCCCCGAGACCGTCCGCCTGCACACCGGCGGCGTCTGGCGCGACGTGCCCCTGCACCGCCGTGAGCACCTGCCTCCCGGCCAAGCCGTCACCGGACCCGCGATCATCACGGAGGCCAGTGCGACCACCGTCGTCGACGACGGCTGGGAGGCCGTCGCCCGCGACGACGGGCATCTGGTCATGGAACGCGTCGCGGTCACGCAGAGTTCCGATCTCGGCACAGAAGCCGACCCGGTCCAGCTGGAGATCTTCAACAACCTGTTCATGTCCATCGCCGAGCAGATGGGCGCCCGCCTGGAGTCCACGGCACAGTCGGTCAACATCAAGGAACGCCTGGACTTCTCCTGCGCCCTGTTCGACCCCGACGGGAACCTGGTGGCCAACGCCCCGCACATCCCCGTCCACCTGGGCTCCATGGGCACCAGCGTCCAGGAGGTCATCACGCGCCGCGGTGACCGGATGCGGCCGGGGGACACCTACGCCGTCAACGACCCGTACCACGGCGGCACCCACCTGCCCGACGTCACCGTGATCACCCCGGTCTTCGACACGGAGGGTGAGCGGATCCTCTTCCATGTCGCCTCCCGGGGCCACCACGCGGAGATCGGCGGCATCGCGCCGGGCTCCATGCCCGCGGGCAGCCGGACCATCGAGGAGGAAGGGGTCCTGTTCGACAACTGGCTGCTCGCCGAAGGCGGCCGCCTGCGCGAGGACGAGACCTACCGTCTGCTCACCGAGGCGCCCCACCCGTCCCGCAACCCCGGCACCAACCTCGCCGACCTGCGCGCCCAGGTCGCCGCCAACCACAAGGGCGTCGAGGAGGTCGGCCGCATGATCGACACGTTCGGCCTCGACGTCGTCCAGGCCTATATGCGGCACGTCCAGGACAACGCCGAAGAGGCCGTCCGCCGGGTGATCGACGCGCTGGACGACGGGGAGTACGCCTACGAGACCGACTCCGGGGCGGTGATCCATGTACGCGTGCGCGTGGACCGCGCCCAGCGCACCGCCACCATCGACTTCACCGGCACCAGCGCCCAGCTCGACACCAACTTCAACGCGCCCTTCTCCGTCGTCAACGCCGCCGTCCTGTACGTCTTCCGCACCCTGGTCGCCGACGACATCCCGCTCAACGACGGCTGCCTGCGCCCGCTGCGGATCGTCGTGCCGCCCGGCTCCCTGCTGGCCCCCGACCCGCCCGCCGCCGTCGTCGCGGGCAACGTGGAGACCTCCCAGGCCATCACCGGCGCGCTGTACGCCGCGCTGGGGGTGCAGGCCGAGGGCTCCGGCACGATGAACAACGTCACCTTCGGCAACGACCGGCACCAGTACTACGAGACGGTCGCGTCCGGGTCCGGGGCCGGCGACGGATTCCCCGGCGCGAGCGTCGTCCAGACCCACATGACCAACTCCCGGCTCACCGACCCCGAGGTGCTGGAGTGGCGACTGCCCGTGCGGCTCGAGGAGTTCGCGATCCGGCGCGGCAGCGGCGGCGCCGGACAGTGGCGCGGTGGCGACGGGGCGGTGCGCCGGATCCGCTTCGACGCCCCCATGACCGTCTCCACGCTGTCCCAGCACCGCCGGGTGCCGCCGTACGGGATGGCGGGAGGCGAGCCAGGAGCCCTGGGCGCCAACCGGGTCGAGCGCCTGGACGGCACCGTGACCGAACTGGGCGGCAGCGACTCGGCCGACGTCGCACCCGGCGACGTACTCGTCATCGAAACCCCCGGCGGAGGGGGCTACGGCCCGCCGCCGGCCCACCCCCAGCGAGCAGGAGAAGGAAGCGATGATCTTCGGGCGCTCTGAACGCGGCAAGCCCCCGGTCGAGCCCGTCACGCTCAAGATCCTTGTGGCCGGCGGCTTCGGCGTGGGCAAGACCACCCTGGTCGGCGCGGTCAGCGAGATCAGACCGCTGCGCACCGAGGAACTGCTCACCGAGGCAGGACGCCCCGTCGACGACACGCGAGGGGTGGAGAGCAAGCACACCACCACCGTCGCGATGGACTTCGGACGCATCACCCTCCGCGAGGACCTGGTGCTCTACCTCTTCGGCACCCCCGGTCAGGAACGCTTCTGGTTCATGTGGGACGAGCTGTCGGAGGGCGCCCTCGGTGCCGTCGTCCTCGCCGACACCCGCCGCCTGGAGGACTGCTTCGCCGCCATCGACTACTTCGAGCGCCGCAGCATCCCGTTCGTCGTCGGCGTCAACTGCTTCGAGGGCGCGGCACGCTATCCCACCGAGGACGTCCGCGCGGCGCTGGATCTGGACGACGAGGTCCCCGTAGTGCTGTGCGACGCCCGCGACCGCGCGTCGGTCAAGGACGTGCTGATCGGTGTCGTCCAGCACGCCATGGCGTACACGGCCGAACACCGCCAGGCCGTCACCACCTGACTCACGGGTGCGGCTCGTACCCCCGCCGACCGGGGTACGAGCCGCAGTCCGTCACGCGCACGCACGCGTGCCGCTCAGGCGTGGTGCACACCTGGCCGGGCGTCACACACACGCGCGTGGCTAGTCGTCACCGTCCTCCATCCAGCCGAAGCTCTTCTCCACCGCCTTGCGCCAGTTGTGGTATTCGCGCTCACGCACCGGCTCCTCCATCGACGGCGTCCACGTGGCGTCCTCCTGCCAGTGGGCCTTCAGTTCGTCCAGGTCGTTCCACACCCCGGTGGCCAGTCCGGCGGCGTAGGCCGCGCCCAGGCAGGTGGTCTCGGAGACCTTGGGCCGGATCACCGGCACCCCGAGCACGTCGGCCTGGTGCTGCATGAGCAGGTTGTTCTTCGTCATGCCGCCGTCGACCTTCAGGGTGGTGATCTCCACGCCCGAGTCCTGGAACATGGCGTCCACGACCTCACGGGTCTGCCAGCTCGTGGCCTCCAGCACCGCACGCGCGAGATGCGCCTTGGTCACGTACCGGGTCAGCCCGGTGACGACACCGCGCGCGTCCGAGCGCCAGTACGGTGCGAACAGCCCGGAGAAGGCGGGCACGATGTACGCGCCGCCGTTGTCCTCGACGCTCGCCGCGAGCGGCTCGATCTCGTCAGCCGTACGGATGATGCCGAGCTGGTCGCGGAACCACTGCACCAGTGCACCCGTTATCGCGATGGCTCCCTCGAGGCAGTAGACCGGCGCCTCGTCCCCGATCTTGTAGCCCATGGTCGTCAGCAGGCCGCTCTTGGAGGCGACCGGCCGGTTACCGGTGTTCAGCAGCAGGAAGCTGCCGGTGCCGTAGGTGTTCTTCGCGGTGCCCACGTCGTAGCAGGCCTGCCCGAACACGGCCGCCTGCTGGTCGCCCAGCGCCGAGGCGACGGGCACGCCGCCGAGCTGGCCGATGGCCGTGCCGTACACCTCGGCCGAGGAGCGGATCTCGGGCAGCATCGCCTCCGGCACGTTCATGGCGGACAGGATGGAGGGGTCCCACTGGAGCGTCTCGAGGTTCATCAGCATGGTCCGCCCGGCGTTGGTCACGTCGGTGACGTGCTGTCCGCCGTCGGTGCCGCCGGTGAGGTTCCAGATGAGCCAGGAGTCGATGGTGCCGAAGGCGATCTCCCCGCGCTCGGCGCGAGCCCTGAGGTCGGGCACGTTGTCGAGCAGCCAGGCGGCCTTGGGGCCGGAGAAGTAGCTGGCCAGCGGCAGTCCGGTCTGCTCGCGGAAGCGGTCCTGCCCGTCGGATCCGCCCAGTTCACGGCAGAGTCCGGCGGTGCGCGTGTCCTGCCAGACGATGGCGTTGTGCACGGGCTTGCCGGTGGTGCGGTCCCACAGGACGGTCGTCTCGCGCTGGTTGGTGATGCCGAGGGCGCTCAGCTGGTCGGCGCGCAGCCCGGCCTTGGCGACCGCCCCGGCGACCACCGCCTGTACCTTCGACCAGATCTCGGTGGCGTCGTGCTCGACCCAACCGGGCTTCGGGAAGATCTGGCGGTGCTCGCGCTGGTCCACGGCGACGATCTCGCCGGAGTGGTTGAAGATGATGCAGCGGCTCGACGTGGTGCCCTGGTCGATGGCGGCGACGTACTTGTCGGCGTTGTCCGTCATGGCTACCCCTTGCGCTTCGGCTCAGCAGGCTGGTGGTGGACGAGTGCCCGCGCGTTTCCTCCCGTCGGCGGGCCGGCGGCCAATTCCAGGGTCGCCCCGATCGGCGCGCGGTGCCTCCGCTGCTGGTGGCGGCTCCCGAGTCCGGCCGATGATCAACCTCGGTGCTCCGTGCAGGGTGCGCTTTCCGTGGCGGCTTCGGTGGCGGGCGGGGCACCAGGGGCGCCCCGTCCGGCGTCCACCCGTGACGAGCGTGCCGTCGCAGCCGACCCGCCCCGAGACAGGCCTGGTACGCAGAGAGCCCACACGGCACGGTGCGTGTTTCGCCGAGAATGTACGGCGATGTCGGCTGACAACGGGAAGTCTTCCCCCGTGCTCAGGGAGCGTCAAGGTCGGCGACGGCACGCGTTGGACCCCTCACGCACCGACATCGACCGCCCGTTTGACCGCAGTGTCCATCGCCCACGAACGCCGACCGGCCCGGCACCTCGCCCACGAACGCCGCCGGCGCTCGTCTCGCCCGGGCTCGCGCACCGCGCGGGACGGCGCCCCACGGCCCTCCACGCCCCCTTGCAGAGCCGAACCACCCGGGAAGGCCCCCGGCCTCGTCGCCACCGCCCAAAGCCCGTCAGGGTGCCCCCGGAGCGCTCGGCCCCCTCAGGCCCCGCTTCAGCCCCTCAAGACCCCCTCGAGGGCCCCCTGAACACCCCCGTCAAGCCCTCAGGAGGCCACCGGAGCCCCCTCAGCCCCCCGCAGGACCTCGTGGCCGGTCAGTCCCGCGCGGCCCAGCACCCAGCTCGCCCCGCGCAGCGACTTCGCGGCCTTCTTCAGCGGCGCCAGGGACGCCGCCGCCTCCCGGTGGTCGCTGACGCTCCCCGGCGCGCACACCACCGTGGCCAGGGACAGCGTCACCGGCAGGCCACCGGCCGCCCACGGTGCGTCCAGTACGGCCGCCGCCAGCGCACCGAGGCCCTCCGGATCGGTGAGCACCAGGAAGTCGTCCCCGCCGATGTGCCCCACGCGCGTGTCCCCGGACGCGGCCCGCTGTAACGCCCGCCCCACCGAGCGGATCAGCTCGTCACCCGCCGCGAACCCCGCCCCGTCGTTGACCTGCTTGAAGTGGTCGACGTCCAGCCAGCTCAGCGCGAACGGCCGCCCGCCCGCGATCCGGCGGTCCACCTCGCCGGTGATCGCGTCCGACCCAGGCAGCCGGGTCAGCGGATTGAGCCTGGCAGCCTCCTCCACACGGCTCTCCGAGAGAGCCCGCACCAGGTCCGCGAGGCGTACGACGCCCACGCACCGCCCGACCCCGTCGACGACCGCGACATCGTCCGAGGTGCGGTCGCGCTCGCCGACCGCCACGACGTCCAGCACCTCCCACGCGGTGGCGTCGATCCCCACCGTCCGCGGAGGGTCCCCGAGCCTGGCCGCCGGACGGTCGGCGTACAGGGCGTGGCCGTAACGCCCGGACATCGTCAGCAGGAACCGTGAGCGGTGCACCGACCGCACCGGCACTCCGGTCCGGTCCACCAGCAGCACCCCCGACACGTCGGGCGACCCGGTCAGCAGGTCCCGCACCCGGCCTGCGGAGGCGTCGGCGGGCAGCAGCGCGGCCGGGCGGACGAACTGCCGGACGGGCGGCCCCGAGCGGGGCACGGGGACGAGGCCGGGGGAGCGGGGCGGAACGTAGACGTCCGCGGCGGGCAGTCGCGCGGGCGGCGCGAACAGTTCGCCCTGGGCCAGCTGCGCCCCGGCCGCCAGCGCCGCGGTGCACTGGGACTCGGTCTCCACGCCCTCCACGGCCAGCAGGGCGCCCAGTTCGTCGCACAGCGTCCGCATCGCACGCACCGCCGCGGGCCGAGCCAGCAGGGACGCGTCGAGCTTCACCAGCTCGGGGGAGAGGTCCGTGAGCAGCCGAATCGGCACGTCCCCGTCCCCGACACCGTCGGCGCAGATCCGGAAGCCCTGACGGCGCAGCACGCTCACGGCCTCCAGCAGGGCGCGCTGCGGCACGTGCGTGTAGGGCGGGCCGATGTCGACCGTCACCTCCCAGGGCAGCCGGCCGGCCTCGCGCACCGCGTCGTGCAGCGCGGACAGTCCGCCGAGATCGCCCAGCGTCCCGGCGAAGACGTTCACCTGCAGCGGCAGCAACGTCTCCTTGCGCACGGCGGCGCGGAACGCCGCGACCGCCACCTGACCGTCCAGTTCGGGATTGCGGCGGGCCTCGGCCAGGATGTCACCGGCCTCCGGGCGGGCAAGGATCTCCAGGCCCGCGACCCCGCCTGTGGTGAGGTTGACCACCGGTTGGAAAGCGAAGCGGAGAGTATCCGTCCAGGAGCGCACGGGAGCATGATGGCGCCGCGCGGGAGCGCACTCATGCGCAGTTCATGAGACGTTCACGCAGGATTCCCGAGCGATCACTCAGCATAGGAGTCGGTGCTCGCCGCCGTCGGAGCGGCGGGCGATGCGGGCAATCGGCTGCCGGCCGGCGCGCGTACCTGGTAGATGCAAGGGGCATGACACGACTGCCCCGTCTGGCGCGTGCGCTGATCACCGCGCTCACCGCCCTGCTGACCGTGCCCCTCGCCTCCGCCACGGCGCGGGCGTCCACGGAGCCCAAGGCCCCCGCGGACTTCGTCGCGCTGAGAGCCGTGGACCCGACGATCATCCAGGAGATCCGTTACTTCACGCCGCACAACTTCGTCGGCGAACGCATCGACGGCTACGAGCAGCCGATGTGCATCCTCACGCGGCCCGCCGCCCAGGCGCTCCACACGGCGCAGGTGGAGCTGCTGCGCGAGGGCTACAGCCTCAAGGTGTACGACTGTTACCGGCCGCAGCGCGCCGTCGACCACTTCGTGCGCTGGGCGAAGGACCTCGACGACCAGCGCATGAAGGGCGAGTTCTACCCGGACGTCGACAAGACCCGGCTGTTCGCGGACGGGTACATCGCGGAGAAGTCCGGTCACAGCCGGGGCTCGACCATGGACCTCACGATCGTGCGGCTGCCCGCCCGGCCGACGCATCCTTACGTGCCCGGACAGCCTCTCGTGCCCTGTTACGCCCCCAAGATGGAGCGTTTCCCGGACAACTCCGTCGACATGGGGACCGGATTCGACTGCTTCGACACCCTTTCGCACACCCTTGACCCGCGGGTCCAGGGCGAGCAACACGCCAACCGGATGCTCCTGAAGAGCACCCTCGAGAGCCTCGGCTTCGTGAACCTCGCCGAGGAGTGGTGGCACTACACCTACAAGCCGGAGCCCCACCCCGACACCTACTTCGACTTCCCCGTCTCGGCCAAGTCGCTCGCGAACGGACGGTCAACCGACTGAGGTCGGTCAGAAAGTCACAGTCAACTGCCTGAAGTCGACGCCCTCTCCGATCGGATACAGTCCGCGCGTGTCCGAAATCCAGCACTCCACTTCCAACTCCGGTCCCGGCTCCCACTGTTCGAGCTGCGGCACCCCCTATGGAGAGGGCGTCACCGACTGGCCGCGCACCTGCTCGGCCTGCGGCACGGTCGCCTACCGCAACCCCCTGCCCGTGGCGATCGCCCTCCAGCCCGTGTACGACACACAGGGCACCGCCCTGGTCGTGATCACCCGGACCGTGGAACCCGCGCGCGGGGCCGTCGCCCTGCCCGGCGGGTACGTCGACGACCGTGAGGACTGGCGGCAGGCCGTCGTCCGCGAACTCAAGGAGGAGACGGGCATCGACGCGGCCGGCCGCGACGTCCGTCTCGTCGACGCCATGAGCTCCCCCGACGGCCACCTGCTGCTGTTCGGACTGCTGCCCGAGCGCCCCGCCGACGGCCTTCCGCCGTCGGCGGCCACGGACGAGACGCAGGGCTGGCACCTGTTGCGCCGCCCGGAGCAGCTCGCGTTCCCGCTCCACACGGCGGCCGTAAGGGCCTGGTTCGAGGGCCGCTACCCCTGAGTGGCAGCGCCGGGCGCACCCGTTCGTCAGCGCCCGTCGAGCCCCCGCACCCGCACCGGAAGGGACGGCTCGCGCAGCCCGTCCGGGCCCTGAAGCCCCACGACCACGCGTGAGCCCTCCCACCGGGTGACGTACCGCTCGATCTCCGGCTCGTCCCAGCCCTCGCCCGCGTCCGCCACCACGAGCGCGCCCCCGGAACGACCCGGCGCCGGTGCCCACACATCCAGCGCCGGCCGCCCGTCGTCACCGCGCACCGGCAACACGGCACCCGCGCGTGCCAGCACCGGGATCCGCGACAGCGGCGCGTCGAGCATCACCCGCCCGGGCCCCTCGTACGTGCGTCCCGTGGCCGTGTCGTACCAGCGGCCGCGGGGCAGCTGCACCGCGCGCCGGTCCGCCCCCGGGTCGAGCACCGGCGCCACCAGCAGGCAGTCGCCCAGCAGGAAGGCGTCCTCGCATCCGCGCAGCGCCCGGTCCTCCGGGGCACCCCACCACAGGGGCCGCACATACGGAGCGCCGGTACGCCGGGCCAGGTGCGCCAGGGTCATGAAGTACGGCAGCAGACGCCGGCGTTCGACGAGCGCCCCACGCGCGTGCTCGAGCACGTCGGTCCCGAACTCCCAGGGCTCCCTGCGCCCCGCGTCCATGCTCGCGTGCGTGCGGAACAGCGGCAGATACGCGCCCAGCTGGAACCACCGCAGAAACAGCTCCGGTGACGGGCTGCCGTCGAACCCGCCGATGTCCGGACCCGAGTACGGCACCCCGCACAGGCCGAGTCCCAGCACGAGCGACAGTGACGCCCGCAGCCCGGGCCAGCCGGTGGCGACGTCACCGGACCAGGTCCCGCCGTACCGCTGCATCCCCGCCCAGCCGGAACGCGAGAACAGGAACGGACGCTCGCGCGGTGACAGCTCGCGCAGGCCCTCGTACGCGGCACGCGCCATGCACAGGGCGTAGACGTTGTGCGCCTCGCGGTGGTCGCCGCCGCGCCCCTCCAGGCAGTGCCGGGCCGACCGCGGCAGCGTCGACTCGCCGAACGCGGTGAACGAGGTCGGCTCGTTCATGTCGTGCCAGAAGCCCGCGAAGCCCTGCGTGAGCCGTTCCGCGTACAGCCCGCCCCACCACTTGCGCACGCGCGCGTGCGTGAAGTCCGGGAACACCGCGTTCCCCGGCCACACCACTCCTTCCACGAACTGTCCCGAGGCGTCCCGCACGAACACGTCCAGGTCCACGCCACCGTCGTACACGTCGTTGCCCGGGGCGGCCTTGACGGCCGGGTCCACGATCGAGACCAGACGGATCCCGTCCCGGCGCAGTTCCTCGGCGAGCTTCGGCAGCGCCGGAAAGCGCTGCCGGTCGACGGTGAACACCTGGTGACCGTCGAAGTGGTCGATGTCGAGATGGACCGCGTCGAGCGGCAGACCGCGCTCCTTGTAACCGGCGACGATCCGCCGCACCTCCTGCTCGCTGCCGAAGCCCCAGCGCGCGTGCTGGTGGCCGAGCGCCCATGCCGGCGGGAGTGCGGGCGCCCCGGTCAGCGAGGCCCAGGCGAGCTGCACACGCGCGGGAGTGCCCACCATCACCCAGCAACGCAGCGGGCCGCCCTCCATACGCAGCTCGCTGGTCCCGGCCCGGTCGTGTCCCGAACCGGCCCCTTCCTCACCCTCGCGCAGGGTCACCGTCCCGTCCCAGGAATTGTCGTGGAACAGCAGGTGCGTCCCCGCGTCCGCCACCACCATCTGCACCGGCATGCTGATGTACAGCGGATCGTCACCCGGGGAGAACGCGTGCCCGGGGTCGGTGTTCCACAGGCGGTACGTCCCGTTCCGCAGCCGGGGGCCGCTCGCCCGCCCCCCGAGGCCGAAGAACCGCGCGTCCGGAGCCACCTCGGAGCGCACCATCCACCGCCCCGGACCACCGTCGACCGGCTCCCACCACCTGGGGGGATCCTCGCGGCGCAGCGTCACCCCGCCGGGCGTACGTATCTTCACGGCACCGTGCCGCGAGACGGCGACCGTCACCCGCTCGGCCACCACCCGCCAGCCACCGTCCTTGTCCGGCTCCAGTGACGCCCGCGGGTCGGGCTCCGGGCAGCGCCCCGCCAGGGCGTACGACGGCTCCGCGCCGGCCCCGTCCCAGCCCCAGAACGCCGCCCCATTGCCCGCGACGAGAATGCGCAGCTCCGAGCGGCCGAACCGGATGACGCCGCCGCCGGGCCCGGGCTCCACCTCCTGGATGGTGCCGGGCACCCGTGCCCGCTCGGCCCCACGCCGCGGCAGCCCGGCGGCATCGGCCCGCCTCCTGCGCCACGCCGCCCGCACGGTACGCAGTGCCTGTGCCGTTCCCACCGAACCGACCAGCTTCACCGAGCGCACCAGGTCACGACCGTCCATGCTGCTCACCCTGCCATTGACCGCCTCACGCGCGTGCGTCGTTCAACTGCCGTTCACCCGTGACCGGACCACATCTTCACGACACGAACTATGTGGGGCGAACCCTGGTGCGGAAGACGATCACATGGCATCGTCCGTTCCAGCCGCGTCACGCGCACACCCCAGCCCGTGCGCGGAGGACGCACACGACGCGCACAGCCCGGGAGCCGCCCCCATGACGACCGTGAACCCGCAACCGCTCTGGCAGCCGGATCCGGAGCGGATCGCCCAGGCCCAGGTGACCAGGTTCCAGACCTGGGCAGCCGAGCACCATGGCGCACCCGCCGAGGGCGGTTACCCGGCGCTGCAGCGCTGGTCCGTCGACGACCTCGAGGCCTTCTGGACGGCCGTCACCCAGTGGTTCGACGTACGGTTCTCCACGCCGTACACGCGCGTGCTCGGCGACCGCGCCATGCCCGGGGCCCAATGGTTCCCCGGCGCGACCCTCAACTACGCCGAGCACGCCCTGCGCGCCGCCGCCGACCGCGCCGACGCCCCGGCGCTGCTCCACGTCGACGAGACGCACGAAACGCGCCCGGTGACCTGGGGCGAGCTGCGCCGCCAGGTCGGCTCCCTGGCCGCCGAGCTGCGTGCCCTCGGCGTACGCCCCGGAGACCGCGTCAGCGGCTATCTGCCGAACATCCCGCAGGCCGTGGTCGCCCTGCTCGCGACGGCCGCCGTCGGCGCCGTATGGACCTCCTGCGCGCCCGACTTCGGCGCCCGCAGCGTCCTCGACCGCTTCCAGCAGGTGGAACCGGTCGTGCTGTTCACGGTCGACGGCTACCGCTACGGCGGCAAGGAGCACGACCGCCGCGAGACCGTCGCCGAGCTGCGCCGCGAGCTGCCCACGCTGCGGGCCGTGGTGCACATCCCGCTGCTGGGCACCGAGGCTCCCGAGGGCGCGCTGGAGTGGTCGGCGCTGACCGCGGCCGACACCGAGCCGGTCTTCGAGCAGGTGCCCTTCGACCACCCGCTGTGGGTCCTGTACTCCTCCGGCACGACCGGACTGCCCAAGGCCATCGTCCAGTCGCAGGGCGGCATCCTGGTCGAGCACCTCAAGCAGCTCGGCCTGCACTGCGACCTCGGTCCCGAGGACCGTTTCTTCTGGTACACCTCGACCGGCTGGATGATGTGGAACTTCCTCGTCTCCGGCCTGCTGACCGGCACCACGATCGTGCTGTACGACGGCAGCCCCGGCTATCCCGACACCGGCGCCCAGTGGCGGGTCGCCGAACGCACGGGAGCCACCCTCTACGGCACGTCCGCGGCGTACGTCATGGCCTGCCGCAAGGCCGACGTGCATCCCGCGCGGGACTTCGACCTCTCCCGGGTGCGGTGCGTCGCCACCACGGGCTCGCCGCTGCCCCCGGACGGTTTCCGCTGGCTGCACGACGAGGTGCGCGACGACCTGTGGATCGCCTCGGTCAGCGGCGGCACGGACGTGTGCTCCTGCTTCGCGGGCGCCGTGCCGACCCTCCCGGTGTACATCGGCGAACTCCAGGCCCCCTGCCTGGGCACCGACCTGCAGTCCTGGGACCCCAGCGGCAAGCCCCTGACCGACGAGGTCGGCGAGCTGGTCGTCACCAACCCGATGCCGTCGATGCCGATCCGCTTCTGGAACGACCCCGACGGCAGCCGCTACCACGACAGCTACTTCGACACCTACCCCGGCGTGTGGCGGCACGGCGACTGGATCACCCTCACCTCCCGCGGATCGGTGATCATCCACGGCCGTTCCGACTCCACGCTGAACCGCCAGGGCGTGCGCATGGGCTCCGCCGACATCTACGAGGCCGTCGAGCGCCTGCCGGAGATCCAGGAGTCCCTCGTCATCGGCGTCGAGCAGCCCGACGGCGGCTACTGGATGCCCCTGTTCGTGCACCTGGCCCCCGGGGCCGTGCTCGACGACGCGCTCACCGACCGGATCAGGCGCACGATCCGCGAGCAGCTGTCACCACGCCACGTCCCCGACGAGATCATCGAAGTGCCCGGCGTCCCGCACACCCTCACCGGCAAACGCATCGAGGTCCCGGTCAAGCGCCTTCTGCAGGGCACGTCCCTGGAGAAGGCCGTCAACCCGGGCTCCATCGACAACCTGGACCTGCTGCACTTCTACGAGGACCTGGCCCGCAAGCGTTCCTGACGCCTCAGCCCCCGTAGGTGGCCTCGGACTCGCCGAGTACGGCCGCGAAGTCCGAGGCCAGCCGCGCCGCGTCGGCGCTGTCCAGCTCGGCGACCGAGATCCGCACCCCCGCGGGCGCCACCAGCCGGAACCGGGCGCCGGCCGCGACCCACCAGCCGTACGACCGAAGCCCGTTCACCACCGCGGACTCGTCCCGGACGGGCACCCACAGGTTCATCCCGCTCGCGCCGTGCGCCGCGACACCCCGCTCGGCGAGCGCGCCCTTCAGCGCCTCACGTCGTTGTGCGTACGCTCCACGCGCGCGTGCCACCAACGCACGTGTGCCGGAGTCCGTCATCAGCCCGTGCACCGTCTCCTGCAACAGATGGCTCACCCACCCCGACGTCAGCAGCAGCCGGCCGTCGTGCCGGGCCAGCGTCACCGGATCACAGGCCGCCGCCGCCCAGCGCAGATCCGTCCCCAGGAACTTGCTCACCGTCCGCACATGCACCCAGCGCGCGATCCCCGAGGCGGTGAGCGTCCACAGCGGAGCGTCGGCGACCGCCGAGGCATGGTCGTTCTCCACGACCAGCACATCACCGGCCTCGCGCAACAGCTCAGCGAGCGCGTCCCTGCGCGCCGCCGAGAAACAGCCCCCGAAGGGATTCTGCGCCCGTGGGCTGTACACGACGGCGCGCGCGCCCGCGCGTAGCGCGTCGCGCAGGGCGTCCGGGCGCATCCCCTCGTCGTCCACCGCCACCGGAAGGATCCGCAGTCCCAGCGCGGCCACCAGGTCCAGCAGATGGTGATAGCCGGGGTCCTCCATCGCCACGGCGTCCCCGGGGCGCAGCTCCACGGACAACAGCCGCCCGATCAGATCCAGCGCGCCATGAGCGAACGTCACGTGCTCCACGGGCACCCCGTCGGGCCGCAGCCAGTCGCGCACGGCCTCCTCGAGGTGCGCCAGCCGGGGCGTCGAGCGGTGCGAACGGGCCCCCGGGGAGAGCCGGGAGGGCGGCACCAGAGCGGGCAGCAGCCGGGGATCCGGGTGCCCGCCCGCCAGGTCGCGCAGGCCCTCCGGCACCTTCGGCGGCCGACGTGAGGCGACCGCAGGCGCAGGTGCCACCACCGTCCCGCCCCGCCCGCGGGTGACCACGATGCCGCGCTGCCGCAGCTCCTTGTACGCCGTGGCGACGGTCCCCGGGCTCACGCCCAGCTCGTCCGCCAGCCGCCGCACCGGAGGCAACGCCGCGCCCGGCGCCCACGCCCCCTCGGCGACGCCCCGCTCCACGGCCGCGGCAATTCCCTTGGCCGTCGTACCACTGATCCCATATTGTGTTGCCACGTAAGTAATTATGTATCAATACATAACTGGATGCAAGGGGGAACCGTGCGCCGACCGCACCGGAAAGCCACGAGAAAGGCACGCATACCCGGCGGACGCGACGGGCGCACCATGCTGCTCATCGCCTTCGCCGACCGCATCGGCAGCGGACTGTGGGCCTCCGTCTCCGTCCTGTACTTCGCCTACGTCGCCCACCTGTCCCTCGCCCAGATCGGCACCCTCGCCGCGGCCGCCGGAGCCGTCGGCATCGCGGGCTCACCCCTCGGCGGACGGCTCGCCGACCGGTTCCCCATCACCCGGATCCTCGTCACCGTCCAGATCCTGCGCGCGATCGCCTCCTTCGCCCTGCTCACCACCGACCACTTCGCCCTCCTGCTCCTCTTCTCCGCCGTCGGCAGCCTCGGCGACCGCGCCGCCAGCGTCCTGACCAAGCTCTACGCGACCCGCATCGCCGGCCCCGACCGCGTCCGCTACCAGGCCCTGCACCGCACCCTCGCCAACGCCGGCTGGGCGCTGGGCGGCCTCACCGCCGCAGCCGCCCTCGCCCTCGGCACCACCACCGCCTACCGCTGCCTGCTCGCCGGCGACGCCCTCTCCTTCCTGCTGTGCGCGCTCCTCACCCTGCGCTGCGCCGAACCTCCCTCCGCCCACCGGACCGTCACCACGTCGGCCACGCCCTCCTCGCCGAACCCACCCCGCAGCCCCTGGCGCGACCGCACCTACCTCGGCTATGTCGCCACCGAGACCGTCCTCTCCCTCGACGACGCCGTCTTCAAGATCGGCCTGCCCCTGTGGATCGCCCACACCGCCAACATCCCCCACGGGCTGGCCCCCCTCCTCCTCGTCCTCAACAACGTCATGGTCGTCGCCCTCCAGGTCCCCCTGGCCCGGTTCGGCACCACGACCGCCGCCGCCCGCCGCCTGCTGCTCCCGCTCTCCGCAGCCTTCGCGCTGGGCGGCCTGACCATGGCCCTCTCCGCCACCGGAACCACCCTCACTGCGATCGTCCTGCTCACCACGGCGGCCGCCGCCTTCACCGTCGCCGAGATGCTGCACGCCACCGTCTCCTGGGAACTCTCCGTCGCCCTCGCCCCCGACAGCGCACTCGGCGCCTACCTCGGCGTCCACGGCCTCGCCCAGGCCGCCCAGCGCAGCGCCGGCCCGCTCGCGGTCACCGCGGCCATCGCCACCGGCCCCCTCGGCTGGACCGTCTTCGGCGCCGCCATCGCCCTGACCTGCGCAATCCAGCACCGGCTCGTCCGCGACCGACTCGGCCGCCGGCCGTTGTCAGTGCCCCCGGTTACGGTGAGTGAGCACTGATCGACTGCGCACAGGGGGAAACATGGTGCACACCGACCGCCTGACCATGCGACGCGTCCTTCGCCGCGAAATCGCCGGCACCATCGGCCTGCTCACCGACGAACACGACTTCCGCGCCATGCGGCGCTACCGCAGCTTCACCTTCGACGACCACACCGCCTACCTGCGCGAGGTGGAAGCCCTCCTCAAGGCCCGCGCCCTCCAGGGCGGCCACACCACCGTCACCCTCTTCGACCCCGAGGAGTACGCCGCCTACTGCACCGAGCGCGGCCTCGACCCCGACAACCCGTCCCACCGCACCCGCTTCACCGCCGAACTCGCCACCACCGGCCCCACGATCCCCTACGAGGGACAACCCCTGAGCGCCCTCGTCCCCGCCCTCGTCGACGAGGCGATCCGCCGGGCCACCTGGGAGTACGCCGCCACCCTGCTGGCCCGCCTCGGCAGCTGCGCCTCCTGCGGCGAGGACATCGGACGCGCTGCCTTCACCCGCGCCTCCACCCTCCTGATGCGCGTCCTCGACACCGCACCGCCCGGCAACCGGCATCTCGTCTGCAGCGTCTCCGGCCCACCGGAAACCCTGCTCGCCGTGCTCCACGCCGACCAGGACGACGACGGAGCCACCCAACTCGACGAAGCGGAAGCACTCGAGTTCACCACCGTCCTCGCCCTGGGTCTCGCCACCGACGGCCCCGGCGGCCTCGTCATGCGCACCAGCGCCCCCGGCAGCCCGGACCGCATCTACGGATGGCGCCTGCGGAACAACACGCTCCGCCCCCTGACCGCCGGCGAGGTCTTCGACGCCTACTGCACCGACATCGAGTCCGGCGACCTCGTCTCCCCGGAGTCCGACGTCGACTACTGCGAGCCGCCCGACCTCGGCGAGGACGAGACACCGCACCACCACCGACCCTGAGGACCGACCCACCACAACACGGCCCCACCACAACACGAAGGGGCGCCCCGCCCGAAAGCGGAGCGCCCCTCCCAACCAGACAAGGCGTGGTGCGCCCGGCTACTCGCCGGACAGCACCGCCTGAGCCGCGTTCCGCGCCTCCTCGGCGCTGTCCGCGGCGCGAGCCGCAGCGGCGGCCCGCTCGCACTGCGCGAGCGTGTACTTCGCCAGAGTCGCCCGCACATAAGGAATCGACGCCGCACCCATGGAAAGGGAGGTGACACCCAGACCGGTCAGCACACACGCCAGCAGCGGGTCGGACGCGGCCTCACCGCAGACACCGCAGCTCTTGCCCTCGGCCTTCGCCGCCTCGGCGGACAGCGCCACCAGGTCGAGCAGCGCCGGCTGCCACGGGTCCTGCAGACGCGACACCGCACCCACCTGACGGTCAGCGGCGAACGTGTACTGCGCCAGGTCGTTCGTCCCCAGCGACAGGAACTCGACCTCCTGCAGGATCGAACGCGCCCGCAGCGCGGCCGACGGGATCTCCACCATCGCACCGAACTTCGCCCGCAGCCCGGCCTCACGGCACGCGTCGGCGAACGCCTTGGCGTCGGTGCGGTCGGCCACCATCGGGGCCATGACCTCGAGGTAGACCGGCAGACCCTCGGCCGCCTTCGCCAGCGCCGTCAGCTGGGTGCGCAGCACCTCGGGGTGGTCGAGCAGCGTCCGCAGACCCCGCACGCCCAGCGCCGGGTTCGGCTCGTCAGCCGGCGTCAGGAAGTCCAGCGGCTTGTCCGCACCGGCGTCCAGCACCCGCACGACCACACGGCTCTCGGGGAACGCCTCGAGCACCTGCCGGTAGGACTCGACCTGCTTCTCCTCGGACGGTGCCTTCTTGCTGTCGTCCAGGAAAAGGAACTCGGTACGGAAGAGCCCCACACCCTCGGCACCGGCCTCCACCGCGGCGGGCACATCCGCCGGACCGCCGATGTTGGCGAGCAGCGGCACCTTGTGCCCGTCAGCGGTGGCGCCCGGACCGGTCGAGGCGGCCAGCGCGGCCTTGCGCTCGGCCGCGGCAGCCTCCAGCTGCGCCTTCCGCTCCTCGGTCGGGTTCACGAAAATCTCACCGGTGCTGCCGTCGACCGCGATCAGCGTGCCCTCGGCCAGTTCACCGGCACCCGGCAGCGCGACGACGGCCGGCACCCCCAGGGCACGCGCCAGGATCGCGCTGTGGCTGGTCGGACCGCCCTCCTCGGTGACGAAGCCGAGGACCAGCGTCGGGTCCAGCAGCGCCGTGTCGGCGGGCGCGAGGTCCCGGGCCACGAGCACATACGGCTCGTCGCTGTCCGGCACGCCCGGCATCGGCACCCCGAGCAGACGGGCGACGATACGGTTCCGCACGTCGTCGAGGTCGGCCACCCGGCCGGCCAGGTACTCGCCCGCCGCGGCCAGCAGCTCCCGGTACGCGGCGAACGCGTCGTACACCGCGCGCTCGGCCGTGCTGCCCACGGCGATACGACGGTCCACGTCCGCCATCAGCTCGGGGTCCTGGGCCATCATGGCCTGGGCCTCGAGCACGGCCTGGGCCTCGCCCCCCGCCAGATTGCCGCGCGCCATCAGGTCGGCAGCCACAGCCTCCACGGCCTTGCGGGCACGCCCCTGTTCGCGCTCCGCCTCCTCCGCCGGGATCTGCTTCGCCGGCGGTTCGAGCACCGCCGTTCCCATGTGCCGAACCTCGCCGATCGCCACACCGTGGCTCACGCCGACGCCTCGCAGCGTTGTGTCCATCTCACCCGTCTCCGATAGTGCGGCGGGTCCCGCCGCCGCGGTGGTTGTCCTACCAGCCGTCACAGGACGGCGCCGACGTCACTTCCAGACGAAGAGGCTGTCGCCGGTCTTGAGGTCGCCGTCCTCACGGAGCTCGGAGAGCGCCTCGGCCGTGGCCTCGAGAGCGACCACGGGGCACACGGGGGACTTGCCGGCAGCCTCAACGGCGGCGGGGTTCCAGCGCACGATGGCCTGGCCACGCGTGACGGTGTCCCCCTTGTCCACAAGAAGCTCGAAGCCCTCGCCGTTCAGCTGCACGGTGTCGATGCCGAGGTGAGTGAGCACGCCGTGCCCGCTCTCGTCGACGACCACGAAGGCGTGCGGGTGCAGCGAAACGATGACTCCGTCCACCGGCGCGACGGCCTCGGAGGCCTCACGGTCGGGGTCGATCGCGGTACCCGGGCCGACCATGGCCCCGGAGAAGACCGGATCCGGCACGGCCGCCAGTCCGATGGCACGTCCTGCAAGAGGGGACGTCACGGTGGTCATGGGAAACCTCCCAGGGGTGGAGATCAAAAGGGCCGTCTCGCCTGTCCCGGACGGCGCACTGAGCAGCAGGGTATGTCATAGGTAGTACCGGTTCCGCACGAGAGATCGGAATAGAGGTCTAGACCACATCTCCCATGGATTTGCACCGGCTCCGCGGCCCCGTGTACAGTCGTACTCCTGCGACGGGCTGAGCGATGCCAACGAGCATCATCGCCCGAGCAGCACTCCAACTCGTCAGATCCTATCTCGGATCGCCTTCTGCATGCCCGCAGGACGGTGGTCAGAGGGCCGGAAAAAGCCTGGTAGAGTTGGAAACACCGAAGGGAAGCCCGGAGGAAAGCCCGAGAGGGTGAGTACAAAGGAAGCGACCGTTCCTTGAGAACTCAACAGCGTGCCAAAAGTCAACGCCAG
>NZ_JBICAJ010000014.1:0-166838 GCF_043088925.1 Streptomyces sp. NPDC014006
TGTTATGCGGCCGCCGGCGGCGGCCCTTGTGGGGGGGGGGGGGCCCGGCCCGGGGGGGGGGGGGGGGGGGGGGGGGCGGGGCGGGGGGGGGGGGGGGGGGGGGGGGGGGGCGGCGCCGCGCCCCCCCGCCGGGGGGGGGGGGGGGGGGGCCCCCGGGGGGCCCCCCCCCCCCCCCCCCGCCGGTGACGACGAAGGCGTCGTGATCAGTTCTTACGGCCCTTGAGGCGTCGTACGTCGAAGGACCAGATGCCGCGGCCGTGAGTGGCCGCGTACAGCTTGCCGTCGGGGCCGAGGCGCAGCTGCATCACGGCCGTGCTCGGCAGGGCGTGGCCCAGGACCTCCCATTCGGTGGCCCCTGCCGGGCGGTAGAAGGTGGCCAGGTCGGTTCCGATGGCGAGGCCGCCGTTCGGGAGGAGCTTCACGGTGTCGGCGGGAACGTCGGGCAGGTTGGCGGAGACGTCCGTCCAGTCGGCGCCGCCGTTCCTCGACTCGAAGACGTGGCCGAAGCCCGCGCCGGGGCCCTCGGTCCACTTGCGGGAGAAACCGTTGACCGCCACGAAAACGTGCTGGGCGTCGGCCGGGTCGATGTCGAAGCCGGAGACGTAGCGGTTCGGAACGGTGCCGTCGACCGGCAGGTTCAGCTGGTGCCAACCGGTGCCGTCGGCGTTGCCGACCGCGATGCCGCGGGTGAAGCCCTGGTTGTTGCAGGGGCCGCACCAGCCCACATAGACCGTGCCACCGGAGGACGCCACAGCGGTGGCCACGTGGCCCTCACCGAGATCGTAGGCGTTCGTCCACTCCTTGCCGGAGCGGATGGCGAAGCCCTTGGGGTTCACCCACACGTGCCGGCCGCCGGCGATCCAGGTGCTGGTGATCTTGGCGTCGGCGGTGATCGGCGCGATGAAGCGGGCGCCCGCACCTCCCTGGTCCTTGTCCGGCGGGGCGACCTCGTACTCGGTGGCCTTGGCCGGGTCGGTCGTCCACGAGCCGTCGTTGACCCCGCAGTTCTGGGTGACCCACATGTCGAGGTAGACGTATTCCTCGGCGATGTTGCAGCCGTTGGCTGGGTCGGCGATGGTGTCGCCGCCGTCGCCGCCGAAGTCGGAGCCCATGACCTTGTCGTGGCCGCGCAGGATCGACTGGCCGTTGTCCTGCAGACCGCCGGTCACCGAGACGCCACCGCCCGCGAGGTCCTTGCCGACGCCCACCGAGTAGTACTGGAGGGTGTCGAGGGTGCCGTCGCTCAGGGACTGCCAGTCCTTGGCGTGGCCGCCGGAGTCGACGGCGCCGTTCAGCGGTCGGCGGTAGATGCCCCCGTCGTTGCCGACGTACGCCCAGGTCTTGCCCTTGTAGCTGCCGATCGCGACCGCGTGCTGGTCGGAGTGCGTGGTGGGTGAGCAGTCGCCGGTCTGCTTGGCCGGGTCGATGCTCCAACAGGGGAAGGGGAAGTTCCAGTACGGGCCCGGGGTCGTCCAGGTCGAGCCGCCGTTCTTGGTCTCGAAGACCTCTTCCAGACCGAGGTAGAGGTGGTCGGCGTCGGCCGGGTCGACCTGGAGGAACTGGTTGTACCAGGACTGGATGCCCGGCTGGTAGCCGTCGCCCTGGAGGGCGGAGCCGGACGCCTTCAGCTTGGTGTAGTCCGCGATCAGCGTCCACGGGCCGAACGGCGAGCCGCTCTTGGACACGTACACGCCCTTGAGCCCGCTGTCCGGGTTGGCGGCCGTCTGCGCCGGGGACTGGTCGACGGCGTACAGGCGCGATCCGTCGGCCGCCGCGGCGAACGTCATGTTGCCCACGTCGTCGCTGCTGGTGGGCAGGTCACCGAGGCCGCTGGCCTGCCTCCAACTGCCGTCGGCCTGCTTGGCATAGAGCCCGTTGTAGGTGTCACCGCCGCGCCAGCCGACCGCGAGCAGGACCTTGTCCGGATCCTTGGGATCGACGGCGATGTCGTTGGCGATGTTCTTGTACGGCGCGCTCGGGTCGTCCGCCTTGGAACCGCCCGGCAGATAGTCCGGGTTGGGCGCGAACTCCTGCTTCCACGGCCCCGACAGCGTGGTCGTGGAGTGCGACCAGACGCCGCTGCTCGTGGCCGCCCACACCTTGGTGCCGGCGAAGCGCAGCGCGTGGATGACCGTGGACTCCAGTTCCGCGCCGCCCACGCGGTCGCCGGGCTGGAACTGCCCGTGGCGCGGGTCCTGCAGGACGTACACTCCCGTACCGACGAAGGACGTGGCACCGGTGTTGGACTCACCCGTGGCGTACCAGAGCCGGTTCCCGCCGTCCAGGGCGAGCGTGCCGGTCGACAGGGAGGGCAGTTTGTCGGCGATGGGCTTCCAGTGCCCGCCGCCGGTCGTGGACCGGAAGACACCGCCGTTGGCGCCACCCGCGTACACATAGCCCTGGCCGTCGGCGGCGATCCCGGTGATGCGACCGGTCACCTGCCCCGCGCCGCCACTGGAGTTGGAGTTCACATCGCGGTAGCGGGGGTCGTCGGAATCGTACGGCTTCTTGGTGACGTGGTCCCAGCTGCCGGACGTGTGCCGCATGGACTGCAACTGCTGCCAGGCAGCACCGTAGGCTCCGGGCGCGACCACGCCGGGCGCGGTACGGGCCTCGGTGAACTGTGCTGTGGCCTCCGCGGAGTTCTCGGCCTCGTCGGCGCCGTCCTCGTCACCTTCTGCGGCGAACGCGGACATGGCGTCGCCGGCGTGCACTGCCTTGATGTGCTGCCGGCCGATGGCGGTCTGGTGGTGCGCCTGCGCGGGCCGGGGTCTGGTGTCGCTCGACGCCGCGAACGACTGAGTGCTTACCAGTCCGAACGCGGCAGCCACGACGGTGCAGGTTATGAACCGTCGCTGATGTGTTGGGGGCAGCATGCCCTCTCCTCCCTGCGCCAAGGTGCATGGGGGTGTCCCAGGCGCAGGGGGGATCTTGGCGTGAGCACAACAGTCACACAAAGGGCTTAGACGAAAAATGGCGCGGTGTTTACCCCTCGGCTCACAGGGACCCGACCCTCCGTCAAATCCCAGCTGCTTCGGCGCATGGCGACTCGAACCTCCGTCAGGCTCCGGTCCGCCAGCCACCCGTGGCTGCGCGAGGCGAGCTTGTCCAGGACGCCGGACAGGACTCGCTAGTAGACCCAGGTGCCGCGGCGCACGCAGGCGATGAGCCCGGCCTGGCGCAGGAGCTTGAGGTGGTGGGAGATGGTCGGTTGCGACGGGTCGAAGGCGGGGGTCAGCTCGCACACGCATACCTCGCCGCCCGCCCCGCGCGAGGCGATCATCGAATCAGGCGGAGCCGGACCGGGGTGCCCAGGGCCTTGAAGACCTTCGCCAGGTCGGCCGCCTGGTCCTCCTCCAGCGGTGCGGCTGACCTGGGAGCGAGACATGAGCGAACAGACCACAGACCTGCGTGAAACCGTCCGTCGGCGGTACGCGGCGGCGGCCGTGCTCAAGGGCACCATCGAGGCGATCCCGCTGCCCGCGAACACGATCGACGCCGTGATCTCGAACCGTGTGGTCAATCTGTCCACCGACAAGCCCGCTGTCTTCGCCGAGATCTTCCGCGTGCTCAACCCCGGCGGCCGGATCGGCGTCTCCGACGTCGTCGCCGACGACACCCTCCCGCCCCAGCAGAGGGGCGAGCGCGGCGATCATGTCGGCTGTATCGCCGGCGCGCTGTCCTTCGCCGAATACCGCGCAGGCCTGGAGGCCGCCGGTTTCACGGACGTCTCGATCACTCCGATGCAAGCGGTCGCGGACGGCATGCACTCCGCCATCGTCCGGGCGGTCAAGCCGGTACCCGCAGACACCTCCTCGGCGGAGGAGGAGGCGGCGGGCGACGTGTGTTGCGGTGCCAACGCCTGCTGCACTTCGGCCGAGAACTCCGCGAACCCCACTCCGACTGTCTCCGAGGCAAAGAGCACCCCGGGGTGCGGCTGCTACAGCTGATGGCGGCTGCCGGACGAACCGTGACGGTGTCCGGCAGCCCGAAGGCTAGGCGCGCTCCCTGGGCAGAGTTTGGGTCACGCGCCACAGGCGGCGCGGCAGGTCGCCCTCCTCGAAGGGCTGGACCTCGTCGAGCCTCCAGCCGTCGGCGAGGGCGTCGACCATGGCGCGGCCGAAAAAGTGCACGGCGAAGCCGCCATGTTCGAAGATGTCGTCCCCGTGCGGAATTCCGGCACCGTAGTGAGCATCGCCGGTGTGCCGGACGGTATAGACGAAGATCCCACCGGATCGAAGGACGCGTCGTACCTCGCCGACCGCTGCGTGGATCTCCTCCGTGGACAGTGCCATGCACAGCAGCATGTGTGCGAAGACCGCGTCCACCGAGGCGTCCGGCAGCGGCAGCGGGGCACGGACATCGTGCACCACAGTCGTCACACGGCCTGCCACCCCCTGCTGCCGCGCGCCGGCACGCAGCTGCTTCAGACCGGTGGCGGAGAAATCGGTGGCCTGGACGGTGAAGCCCTCGCGGGCGAAGTACAAGGTGTCACGGCCGTGGCCGGCTCCGAGTTCAAGGACGTCACGGACTCCGGCCGCACGGAAGACTGCGGCCGCGTGCACTGCCGGGGCCGACGGCTGCCGGCCGTACATCCCGGGATGGTCGCCGTAGGCGCTCTGCCAGTGCGCGCGCTGCGCCTCGGCCAGGTCCTGCCCGTCGTCGCTCACGGTTTCCGCCCTTCCCATCCTGTCGCGACCGAGCGTATGACGAGCGCCCCAGGTCATGTGCATCGTCCGCTCCACCTCGCCTGACGTCCGACCTTGACGAATCCGCTCGCGACACCTCGTTCCACGGCGTCCGCAGGGGGCGGCGCTGTGCTACTTCGGGTCGGTGAAGCACATGTTCTGGGCGGACGGATATCCGCTGGGGACATGCGGGTGGACCTTCTCGACCGGATGGTGCAGGCCGGTGTGCTGCTCGAGGACGAGGACGACGGGCGGTACAGATGGAACCCGAACCTGCCGCTGACGCACTGAAGGCGTCCCCTCGCGCAGGAGGTGGTTTCGATCAATCCGGCTCACGGAACCCCGGGCCATCATCGGTCGGAGTTGATCACGGCTGCGGATCACCTTCAGCGTGCCTGCGTCCAAATTGTTCAAAGCTGCGGCAGCAGCGGTTGCCAGTGCTCAGTGACGGTACGCAGGAAGGGGCCTTTCTGTTACCAGCTGCGGCCCGTACGGGGGTGGCTGCTCGCCGCTGCCGAGCCCTCGGCAGCGTTACGGCGTGGGAGATGTGTCGACTGCAACCGCACGCAGGCCGACGCCGACGTTGCCGCCGACTCCGGACCCGGTGGCGGAGGGCCAGGACCGCCGCAACGAAGCGGCGGCGGTCCTGGCGGTTCCTCCGTTCTACAGACTGCCAACCGGCTCAGTTCATGGGGCCGTTCAGCCGGTGAAGGCGGCGGTGCCGTTCGGGACGCCGAGCCCGGACGGGCCGTCGTAGCCGGTGGTGCCGGTGCACAGGTAGGAGCCGCCGCAGCTGCCGTTGGAGCCGCTGGTGACGTCGTACAGCGCCGAGGTGTGCGCGTAGGGGAAGGAGGCCGGAGAGGAGCCGGAGGTCGGGGCGCCGCCCAGGGCGTAGGTCGCCGCGATCAGCGGGGAGGAGGCGCTGGTGCCACCGAAGACCATCCAGCCGGTCGCCGAGCGGTAGCTGTCGTAGACCGCGACGCCGGTGTTCGGGTCGGCGACCGCGGACACGTCCGCCACCGTGCGGTTGGCGCAGCCGGTGTCCTTCTGCCAGCTGGGCTTGGCGTCGTAGGCGGAGCAGCCGGAGCCGGCCCCGCTCCACACGGTGTCCGTCCAGCCGCGCGCGTTCGAGGCGGTCGTCAGGGACGTACCGCCCACCGCCGTCACATACTTGGATGCGGCGGGGTATTCCACGCCGTAGCCATTGTCACCGGAGGAGACGGTGATGGCGACGCCCGGGTGGTTGAAGTACGAGGAGTCGTACGTCGCGTCGCTCGAGGACTCCGAGCCGCCGTAGCTGTTGGAGACGAACTTCGCGCCCAGTCGCACCGCGGTGTTCACGGCCGTGCCCAGGTTCGTCATCGTGGCCGAACTGGCCTCGACCAGCAGGATCTTGCAGTTCGGGCAGGCCGCGCTGACCATGTCGAGGTCGAGGGAGATCTCCTCCGCCCAGCCGGAGTCGCCTCGCGGGTAGCTGGTGCCGCCCTTCTGGTCCACCTTCTTGAAGCAGCCGTTGGCGGTGGTGCAGGAGGACAGGCCGTACTGGGAGCGGTAGACGGCGAGGTCGGCCTCGGCGTTCGGGTCGTCGTAGGCGTCGACGATCGCCACCGTCTGGCCCGAACCCCCGCTCGCCGACGGCAGGTTGTACGCCGCCTGCAGCGAGGCTGGACCGTAGCCGGAGGGAGCGGCGGCCGCGGTCAGTGCGCTCTCGGCGTGTGCCGAATTCGGGGTGCCCGCGGTGACCTGCAGGGCGTTGCAGGACATCTCGCCCTTCTTCGTCGGGGCGGCGCAGGCGTGGGCGACGGTGACGCCGTGAGACGGGGAGGTGGTGGCCTGGGCTGCCTGGCCGACGGGGGCGGCCAGGGCGAGAGCGGCCGTGGCGAGCATGGCCACGGCGGCGAGGGAAACGGTTCTGCGCAACGTACGTCCTCCGCATGGTGGGTGAACCGGGAAGGGCTGTGGGGGGTGCGCGATGCGACCTCGGCGCGGGGTGTGCACCGTGGCCGCGCAGACCGTATGAATGTCGGGGCCACGACAACAAGACGGCAATTGAAACCGGAACGTTCCTTTGCCTTTCCTGAGGCGTTCATGTGCCGTTGCGGGGCGATTCGTGGCCGAAATTCGACTCGCCCGTGACTTGACGGACCAGGGTGACGCTTCGTCAGAGGCCACCGGTTGCGCTGGGCCCGTCGATGGGGGCAGACGGGCGGCCCCCTCCGGCGAGGCGTCGGAGCCTTCGCGGATACCACCAGGGCCGGGAGCGTCTGGGGCTGCGCCGTCGGGACCGATGTCCTTGCTGTGCGCGTAGTCCCGGGGCGGCCTTGGTGGCCACAGGCCGCACATGGTTTGAGCGCGGGCTGAACGCCTGGGCTGTGGCCGCCGTAGTCAGGGGCAGGTACTTCTACAACGCAGTCCGCCGGAGGCGTCATACCCGTGGCCACCACGAGACCAGCCCCCACCACCGGGACGGACGACCGGGATGCGAAGGGACGGGCGCCAGATGGCGGGGGCCGACCGGCGGAGACCGCGGGTCGGCGTGCCGACGGGGAGCGTAGGGCCGGTGACGGCCGGCATGAGAAATCCTCCCTGGTCCTGGTCACGGTCCTGCTCCTGACCGTCATGGTGCAGGGCCCGATTCGCAGGGCGCTCGCCGCTCCGGTGATGCAGAGCTGGATGACCGTGTTCGTCGCCGTGGTGCTCCAGGCGCTGCCGTTCCTGGTACTGGGCGTCTTGCTCTCCGCGGCGCTCGCCGTATTCGTCCCTTCCGCGTTCTTCGCGCGCGCACTGCCCAGCCGTGTCTGGCTCGCCGTGCCGGTCGCGGGCATGGCGGGCGCCGTGCTGCCGGGCTGCGAGTGTGCGTCGGTCCCGGTGGCGGGCGCGCTGGTGCGTCGCGGCGTGACGCCCGCGGCGGCCATCGCGTTCCTTTTGTCGGCGCCGGCGATCAACCCGGTCGTGCTGACCGCGACGGCAGTGGCCTTCCCACGCCATCCGGAAATGGTGCTGGGCCGTCTCGTGGCGGGTCTGCTCGTCGCGTGCGCCATGGGCTGGCTGTGGCAGCGACTGGGCCGCACGGACTGGTTGCGTCCGCCGGAACACGCGAGGGACGACGGGCGGAGCAAGGGCGCGGCGTTCTGGGACTCGGTCCGGCACGACGTCATGCACGCGGGCGGCTTCCTGGTTCTGGGCGCGATGGCCGCGGCGACGCTCAAGGCGGTGGCCCCGGCGGACTGGTTGCGCACGGCGGCGGGCAACCCGTTCGCAGCCGTGGGGGCGTTGGCGGTCCTGGCCGTGCTGCTGTCGATCTGCTCGGAAGCGGACGCGTTCGTGGCGGCCTCGCTGACGCAGTTCTCGCTGACGGCGAAGCTGGTGTTCCTGGTGGTCGGCCCGATGATCGACCTGAAGCTGTTCGCGATGCAGGCGGGTACCTTCGGCCGCGGTTTCGCCCTCCGCTTCGCCCCGGCCACTTTCATGCTGGCGATCGCGGGAGCGGTCCTGACCGGGGTGGTGCTCTGGTGAACCGGCAGGCCCAGGCAGTGGTCATGTTCCTGGTCGGAGCGGTACTCCTGCATTCCGGGTGCACGGACCTGTATCTGCGGTACGTGAAGGCGGGGTTGCGGCCGTTGCTGCTGGCGGCGGGAGTCGTGCTCATCGCCGGAGCGGCGGCAGCGGTGTGGTACGAGGTCAAGAGCCGGAGGGGACACGGCCATCGTGCGGACGGCCATCATGGCCATCATGAACCCCGGGTCGCGTGGCTGCTCCTGATCCCCCTCCTCGCGCTGATCCTGGTGGCGCCACCGGCGCTCGGCTCCTTCAGCGCGATGCGCGCGGGTACGGCGTTGCAGCAGCCGTACGGCTACGCGAAGCT
Source organism: Streptomyces sp. NPDC014006 (assembly GCF_043088925.1). Classification (NCBI taxonomy): domain Bacteria; kingdom Bacillati; phylum Actinomycetota; class Actinomycetes; order Kitasatosporales; family Streptomycetaceae; genus Streptomyces; species Streptomyces sp. NPDC014006. Next base: position 8,554 of record NZ_JBICAJ010000014.1, read on the forward strand.
CCCGGCCTCGGACCCCCTGCCGCTGAGTCTGACCGACTACGCGAGCCGCGCGGTGTACGACCACGGCCGGTCACTGGGCCACCGAAAGGTGCGGATCACGGGCTTCGTCGCCCTGGACGGGAAGGGCGCGCCCTACTTGGTCCGCATGTCCTTGAACTGTTGTGCCGCGGACGCTCAGCCGGTGAAGCTCGCTCTGACGGGCGACACCCCGCCGGTTCTGCAACCGGACGGCTGGCTGCGTGTGACCGGCACCTACACCCCGAAGCAGACCAGGGACCCGGTGAACGACCGTCCGATCCCGTACCTGCGGGTCACCGAGGCGAAACCGGTGCCGGCACCGCGCGATCCGTACGACGAGAGCTGGAACGAGTGAAAGGTCCGGCCCCGCGGCGAGCCATCACCAACGACGACGTACAGAAGCGTCGCACGACGAGACGCACGGCGTCGGCGATCCTGGCACGATCCTCCGCGTATTCCTGATCGCTTACGCCGCTCACTTCTTCGTACGACACAGGGACAGCTGTACGCCGGCGACGGCGGCTGCGCGCAGGCCGGGCCCCGACCCGCAGGCAGGTGTCGGTGTGAGGATCCGGCACACCGGTGCCTGTGCCGGGCCGGGCGTTGCCGTGGCTGCGTTCGCGGCCCGGCCCGGGGTTCTCAGAGGGCCGCCACGAGTTCGTGTTCGCAGACGGTGTGCGGCACTCGACCCTGAGCCGGCCAACGTACTGTCGGCCGGCACACCGGCGTGGTGCCCGCGCCGCCCTTCCGAATTCGGCCATGGTGAGGCGACGCAGGCTCTCGGGTATCCGGGGACCCTCAGATCGCCGGCAGCTTCCCTGCCTGGTCCGGGCAGTACACCTGCACCGCCGCAGACACCAGGGCTGCCGCCTGCTTGGGGTCGAAGTCGCGGAGGATGGCGTACTGCATGGCATCGCCGTACGAGCTGCTTTTCAGTGCCACACAGATCCCCGTCCCGGTCGAGCCGAGGGTGTCGGTGAGCTGGTCCGTCTCCATCTCCCCCAGGCCGTCGGGGTCCGCGGCCGCGACCGCGTCGGCGTACTTCTCGTCCTCGGCGGACGGCCCGCTCGACGAGCAGCCGACGAGGACAAGCCCTGCGAGCAGGGCGCCCGCCACGGTGGTGATCTTTCGTCTCATGGCGTCATCATCGCCCCACCGATGATCATGCGGTAATACCGTAATGGCTCCGTGACGCTCGAGCGACGACTGAGGACGGCCTGCGGACAGCGGACCAGTCCGATCACGCCGCCGCTCCAGGCCGTCACCGCCGGGCCCGCTGAGAAGATCACGACCCGTCGGTGATCTACGAGAGGACCCCTGCTCGTCCTCTGGCCTCGCCAACGGACCGGGCAGTTCTCGCGGCACTGCTGTTGCGCTTGACCAGGATGTATCAGGCATCGGTGTCCACCGTCGTTGCCTCGGCGTGGTGCCGGATTCACCGCGGCGAGCATGTCGATCCCGAGGGCCGCCGCCAGGACGGCGGCGACCCGGAACCAGCAACGATGTCTGCCCGCTGTGCCAGGTGCCGTCAGGTGCGGGTCCAGCGTTGATTGCTGCCGTTCGAGCAGGAGTAGAGCTGGATCAGCGTGCCGTTGGCGGTTCCGCCTGCGACGGCGTCGAGGCAGAGGCCGGACTGGACGCCGACGATGGACCCGTCGGAGTTGAGGCGCCACTTCTGGTTGTCGCCACCCCAGCAGCTGTAGATCTGCGCCTTGGCGCCGTTGCCGGTGCCTGCGGCGTCCAGGCACTTGTTGCCGTAGACCCTCAGTTCGCCGGCGCTGGTGTACGTCCACTGCTGGTTGGTGCCGTTGTGGCAGTCCCACAGCTGAAGCTGAGTGCCGTCGGCGGTACTGGCGCTGGGCACGTCCAGGCAACGGCCCGAACCGACGCCCTTGATCTGTCCGAAAGCCGCAGGGGGCGTCGTGGAGCCTCCGTTGAGTGCGTTGAGGACGGCGGTGTAGGCAGGCTTTTTGCTGCCGTCGCCGTTGAACAGCAGCGGCGTGTCCCCCGATCGCCAGGAGTCGGTGTCGCGTACCCCCCAGACGGTGATGCCGAGGCAGTGCGGGACGGCCAGGCAGTCGTTGACGACGTTGGCGTAGGTCGAGGCCGGGGCGCCCTGGATGTCGAGTTCGGTGATGGCCACGTCGACGCCGAGGGCGGCGAAGTTCTGCAGGGTGGTGCGGAAGTTACTGTTGTAGGGGCTGCCGCTGTTGAAGTGCGACTGGAAGCCGACGCAGTCGATCGGCACACCGCGCTGCTTGAAGTCCCGGACCATGGCGTACACGCCCTGGGTCTTGGCCCAGGTCCAGTCCTCGATGTTGTAGTCGTTGTAGCAGAGCTTGGCCGCCGGGTCGGCGGCGCGCGCGGTGCGGAAGGCGACCTCGATCCAGTCGTTGCCGGTGCGTTGCAGGTTGGAGTCGCGGCGGGCTCCCGAACTGCCGTCGGCGAAAGCCTCGTTCACGACGTCCCACTGCGCGATCTTGCCCTTGTAGTGGCCCATCACGCCGTTGATGTGGTCGATCATCGCCTGGCGCAGCGTGCTGCCGCTGAGGCTCTGCATCCAGCCGGGCTGCTGGGAGTGCCAGGCCAGGGTGTGGCCGCGCACCTGCTTGCCGTTCTGCACCGCCCAGTTGTACACACGGTCAGCGGCGGTGAAGTTGAACTGCCCCCGCTGGGGTTCGGTGGCGTCGATCTTCATCTCGTTCTCGGCCGTCACCATGTTGAACTCACGGCCCGCGATCGTCGTGTACGTCGAGTCGCCCAGTCTGCCCGAGGCTATGGCGGTGCCGAAGTAGCGGCCGCTCTGCGCCGCCGCGGCGCCGAGCGTGCTCTCGGCGGCCTGTGCGGTCGGCGGTGCGACCAGCGTGGCGGCCGCGACGAGGATGCCGATGACCAGCGTCAACAGCGGGCCGCGGATCTTTCGGCGGACAACGGGCCTGGGAGGGGCGTACGAGCCCATCACTGTGCCTCCAAGGTGGAAATCGCAGAAGGACTGAAGCGCAAGGGTTTGCGTTGCCCGGGCAGCACGGAATGACCGGGCACCGCGGTGTTCTGGTGCGCGGATCTGCAGCGCGGTCGTGCGTGAATCTGCCGTGGGGCACGGACTGGCCGAGGCGCGTGTGGTGCGAAATACCGACCCGCGGCCGGTTTCTCAGGCTGAAATGATTGGGGTGGCGACCACGCATCGTCAATACTCACTGCACATAAATTTTCTGACTGCACATCGAAACATTCGATCCACACGGTGGGTGTGTCCGGTCAGGTCATCGCGGCGGCCCGATGGCTGCCAGTTGGCTGCCAGTCGTAGAGCCGGGCCCCCTGGGGCGATGAACGTCGGCCTGGCGCGCACCGGTTTGCTCGAAGCACGCGTCAAATGTTTCGGCGCCGCAGGCGACTCCTGCGAGAGATGTTGACGCCGTTCGTGGGTTGCCTATCATTCAGATGCTCGACACTTCGACTTGAGTTCGATATGTCGAACATGCTGTGCCTCCTGCAGGTAGCAGCCCAGGTGGTGCATCCCTGGAACGCAGGGCCGCCAAGAGTCGTGCTGCAGGCGCGTATATGTCATGACCTCGCCAATTACCGAACCACCTACTCAAGGTTGGGAAGTCACCATGCGCAGAGGAAGTTTCATCCGCAGGCGTCTGTCTGCGGTACTCGGAGCCGCGGTTGCGGTCCTGGTCACGCTGGCGGCGATGCTCGTGGCCGGCCCGGCTCAGGCGGCCACCAGCGGCACCTTGCGCGGTGCCGGTTCGGGCCGGTGTCTGGATGTGCCGGGCGCCGACCAGACCGACGGCACGTACCTGCAGATCTACGACTGCTGGGGCGGGACGAACCAGCAGTGGACGGCGACGGACGGCCATCAGCTGACCGTGTTCGGCAACAAGTGCCTGGACGTTCCGGGCCACGCCACTGCGCCGGGTACCCGGGTGCAGATCTGGACCTGTTCCGGCGGTGCGAACCAGCAGTGGCGGGTGAACGCCGACGGGACGGTCGTCGGAGTGGAGTCCGGGCTGTGCCTGGAGGTCACGGGCGCCGGTACGGCCAACGGCACGGCGGTGGAGATCTGGACCTGCAACGGCGGCAGCAACCAGAAGTGGACCGGCCTGTCCGGGACGCCGACCCCGCCGGGCACGTGTTCCCTTCCGTCGACGTACCGGTGGACGTCGACGGGTGCCCTGGCGCAGCCGGCGAACGGGTGGGCGGCGCTGAAGGACTTCACCGACGTCGTCTACAACGGCAAGCACCTGGTCTACGCGTCGAACGTGTCGGGATCGTCGTACGGCTCGATGATGTTCAGCCCCTTCACGAACTGGTCGGACATGGCGTCGGCCGGCCAGACCGGGATGAGCCAGGCAGCCGTTGCGCCCACGCTGTTCTACTTCGCGCCCAAGAACATCTGGGTGCTGGCCTACCAGTGGGGTGCGTCGCCCTTCGTCTACCGCACGTCGAGCGATCCCACCAAGCCCAATGGCTGGTCCGCTCCGCAACCGCTGTTCACCGGGAGCATCTCCGGCTCCGGCACCGGCCCGATCGACCAGACCCTGATCGCCGACGGTCAGGACATGTACCTGTTCTTCGCCGGTGACAACGGCAAGATCTACCGGGCGAGCATGCCGATCGGGAACTTCCCGGGCAGCTTCGGCTCGTCCTCCACGACCGTCATGAGCGACTCGACGAACAACCTGTTCGAGGCGGTGCAGGTCTACAAGGTCCAGGGTCAGAACCAGTACCTCATGATCGTCGAGGCGATGGGTGCGAACGGACGCTACTTCCGCTCGTTCACGGCCTCCAGCCTGAGCGGCTCGTGGACCCCGCAGGCCGCCAGCGAGAGCAACCCGTTTGCGGGCAAGGCCAACAGCGGCGCCGGCTGGACCAACGACATCAGCCACGGTGACCTGGTCCGCAACAACCCCGATCAGACCATGACCATCGACCCCTGCAACCTGCAGTTCCTCTACCAGGGCAAGTCACCCACCGCGACCGGCCCCTACGACCAGCTGCCGTGGCGACCGGGTGTCCTCACCCTGCAACGCTGACCTTCCTGACCCACGGAGTGAGCGTTTCCGCCTGCTGACCGACGCTCACCGTCCGGGGAACCCCAGCCGCGCGGCGGCCGGGGTTCCCTTCCCTTCCCCCCTTCCCTTCCCTTCCCTTCCGGTGCAGTCGTGCTGCTCCCTTGCAGAGACCGGCAACGTAGTGCGGGGCGTGACGGGGGAGTTGTGTCCGATGACGTGGTCACGCTCTTCATGTCCGTGCGCGCAGGTGTTGGCCCGCTGGGTACCGAGCATGCCGTTGTCCCGGGCCCCTGACGGCCGTGCCGGCCCTGTTGTTCATAGTGGGATGCTCTCCGCGTGGCTGGTGTGATCACGGCGTCCGAGCCGTCCCGGACAGCCCCGTTCACCAAGCTGAGCTCGCGACAGTTCGGCAAGCTGGTCACCGTGCTGCCGCAGGCGGATCAGGACCGCAAGGGGCGGCGGTGGAGCCTGCCGCTGGAGGACCGGGTGCGGGCCCCCGGTATTCGCCGGTGGCGACGGGCGCCGGCCCGCCGGCCGCGCTCGCCAGCGCCGCGGCCGTCTCGCCCGCGACCCCCGCCTCCAGCGCGACCACGTCGGCGGCGGCCACGTCCCGGACGTGCACGGAGTCGCGCCGCTGCCGGCCGTCCTCGTGGACGCGCGGCGGGCGGCCGTGCGTGAGGGAGGAGCGGAAGGGGGAGGCGACACCGGCGTACGGGGTGTCGCGGGGCATCTTGGCCCGTACACGTTGTGGTGGCGCTGCCGCCGGTCGACCGGGGCCGGGCGGCGGCCAGGTGCTCCTGGGCGGCATTGTCGTGGCACACACGCAGCGCGGGCCGACGGGCGTGTCTCGGCGACCAGGGCACCTGGTCCCCTTTGCACTCCGGGCACAACGGCGCGAAGCGCCCGGCGTCCGGGTCCTCGACGGCGCGCGGACCCGGCTGTACGACACCATGCGGGGGCACTCGTAGCGGCCCCCTTGGTACGCGACCATCGACCGGCGAGCACGAGGCGCCGTACGCCCGCGTCGGCCATCGCGGTGAGAATCGCAGCGGGATCACGCACATCCCACGCCGGGTCGCCTCGCAGGTCGGACACGCCCGCCTCGTGTCCCCGCTCCCGCAGGACGTCCACCACAGGGGACCCGATGAACGGTCCCATACAGCCAGGTCGCCCGGTTGGTGGACGTCCAGCGACCGCGTCGCGGTCCGCCGCTACGCGACTCTGGAGACCGAACCGCACCCGTCCACCGCGCTGGTCACTTTGCACCGATACCGCAGACCGGGCTCACGGACGCGAAGAACGTGGTGATGGCTGCCCAGGACCACACGGACCAGGAGAGGTGGCCCCGCAGTGGCAGGCTGAAGCTGCGACGCAGCTTCAGCCTGCCCTCCGAGGTGTCGACGCTCTCCACTTCGTTGGCAGTGAGACGCCGCGCCGGATCGGCGGCTCCGCTGATGTCCGCAGGTGCGGGTCAGCCGGTGGCGCGGACCCGTCGGACGGCTCGTTCGAAGAGGGGCCATGGATCGATGGGTTCCAGGTGTCCCGCCGCGGCCATGTCCAGGAGTTCGGCGAAGCAGGCCCGGTACAGGGCCCCGCGATCCTGCGTGCCCGTCTCCTTCGCGAGGTAGCGCATGACCCCCTGCTGAAGGCCGCCTCCGTGGTGTACGGCGATCTTCTTGCGCCAGGCGATCCCCTCGGGGACGCGTGTCCCCATCGCGGTGCGCAGATGGTATTTCTCGCGCCCCTCCCGGACCTTGCACTCGGGTGCCGTCTCCAGGGCGACGCGCATCACAGGCCAGGACCAGAAGGGGTGATGGGTGGCGGTCCCGTACGCCAAGGGCATGCGGTTGGAGAGTTCATTGCTGCGCCGCGTGCGATCGACGGCCGTGAGGACCTGGTCGATGAGGTCGTCACGGTGGTCGAAGGGGCGGTAGAGGCCGGCGTTGATCAGGTCGCTCCCGTAACCGGTCAGCAGTACCCGGTGCCGGGGCACGGCGCCGAGCCGCTGGACCGCCGTGGCCGTCAGGGCGACCTCCACGACCTCCGGATCGGCGACTCCCAGCCACCTGATGGCCTCCGGGACGGAGGCGATGATCTGCTCCTCCGTCAGGTGCACGGCGTTGAGGTCGAGTCCCAGCTCCGTGCAGAGCTCGGCCGCGTCGGCGAGCTCGTCACCCCAGGGCGTTCCCACGCTGTAGGGGGTGACGGGCAGACCGGCGGTGGCCGCCAGGTATGTCACGGTGCCGGAGTCGATGCCGCCGGACAGCAGGGTCGCGTAGCCGGTGCCCTGGGCGGTGGCCGCATCGATGCGCGCGATCTCCGAGGACAGCGCCTGGAGTTGCGCCTCTCCGGCGCTCAGCGGGTCGTCGCGGTGCGGAGCCCGGAAGGAGGCCAGCGGATCCCGCTCGTCGCGTACGTCCGTCAGCCAGTCGCCGGTGCCGCGGCGGGTCCGGCGGACCGTCCCGTGGCCGAGCCTGCTGACGCCGCGAACGAGCGTGCCGTGTTCGGTGGCGGGGGAGCCGCCGGTGGGTTCGACGGGCAGCGCGAGTGCGGGCAGCACGAGCGGGGCGAGCAGGAGATCCGTGAAGTAGGCGAACCGGCCGCGCAGACGGTTGACCGCGTAGTAGACCGGGTCCTCGTTGAGCGCCGAGACGGTGACGGTGACGGCGTCCGCGTCGATCCGGATCACGGAGGACTTCGCCGGGTCCACAGGCGCGTCTTCCGGGACCGCCGTCAGGGTGCGTACGTCGAGGGTCAGGGGGGGATCCGCCGGGAGGGCGACGCCCTCCGGGCCTCGGAAGTACACCTGCAGGTCACCGAGGTCGGCGTGCTGAGCCGGCCGGTCCAGCGCCGGCAGGGGCGTGTTGGCGACGACGCACCATTTGCTGTCGGGAGCCACGCTCAGCCCTTCCCGATGATGCGGCGCATTCGCTGCTGGGCCTCACCGGCCGAGAAGGCGGTGCGGTGGGAGCGCTTGCCCTCTTCGCGCACCCGGCGCAGCCCCTCGACATACGGGCCGTTGACGCGGGAGCGGGTCGACTGCACGGCCGCTCGGGTGTACGAAGCAATGCGCCGGGCGTGCTCGAGTGCACGGTCCAACAGGTCCTCGGGGGCCGTCACTTCCTGCAGCAGCCGGTCCGCGAGCGCGCGCTCGGCCGGCCATTCGGCGCAGGTGTAGAGCATTTCCTGCATGACGCTGCGCCCCACCACCGTCTCGAGCATGTAGCCGCCGAAGTTGCAGGCGATGCCCACGCGGAACTCCGGCATCACGAGCTTCGCCGCGGTGCTGCCGATGCGCAGATCGCAACAGAGGGCGATCTGCAGGCCCACGCCGATGGCGTAGCCGTCGATGGCGGCGACGACGGGCTTGGATATCCCGGCGATGGTGCTGTAGAGGTCCGTGATGTCGTCGATCCAGGCGTCGACCTCGTCGCCGCCGGAGAACTCGGAGACCTCGTTGAAGTCCCCGCCGGCGCCGAACGACCTGTCTGGTCCGCCGTACAGGACGACACAGCCGACCTCGTCGTCGCCGTCGAGGTCGGACATCAGGCGGGTCAACTCGCGCATGCGGGCCCTGCTGAACGGGTTCTGCTCGTGCGCCTGTGAGAACTCCACCAGTGCGACTCCGCCTGGCAGGACCTCACACTCCATGCTCGCTGTCGCAGCGTTGGTCACCGACATGTGCTCTCCCCGCTACTTCACATGCTCGTCCTTGATCACTGGCCTGTCCACCGTACGGCATATCTATGCAGCCATTCGAGTGGCGTGGGTCACAAAATGAAAACTGTCAGGAGTCCAACATGCGGACAGAGACGGGAAATTGATGAATCGTTCACTGCGTCGTTGCTGCGGCTGAGTATGGATGTGTACGGTGAACGGCAAGTTCATTCAATGGCCGGAGGCGTTGTGCCGACGCGGGATCTCTGGGCCGCTCAAGGAGGTGTGCCAAACATGAAGCCTGTGACTCCGCGAGGTTTCCGCAGCGCGACCATGAACATGGGGCTCAAGGACGTCGACGACGACTTCGCGGTCGTCGTCTCCGAGGTGCCGGCCCGCTCGGCCGCGGTGTTCACGCGATCGAGGTTCGCGGGCCCCAGTGTCGTGCTCAGCCGCGAGGCCGCCCCCGCGCAGCGCAGCCGCGGCATGGTCGTGCTCTCCCGCAACGCCAACGTGGCGACCGGCCGGGCCGGCGCGGCACACGCCGAGGAGGTGCGCCGCCGGGTCGCCGAGATCGCGGGTGTCGCCCCGGAGGAGCTGGTCATCGGTTCGACCGGGGTGATCGGCCGCCCGTATCCGATGGAGAGCATCCGGGCCGGCCTGGACTCGCTGGTCTGGCCGTTCCCGGAGGCCGACTACGCCGCCGCGGCCAAGGCGATCATGACGACGGACACCCGGCCCAAGTACCTCAGCGTGCGGTGCGGTGACGCCGTGCTCACCGGGATCGCCAAGGGGGTGGGCATGATCGAACCGAACATGGCCACCCTGCTCACCTTCTTCTTCACCGACGCGGACATTCCCGCCGGCGAACTCGACGCCCTCTTCCGGCGCGTGATGGACAAGACGTTCAACGCGCTGAGCATCGACACCGACACCTCGACGAGCGACACCGCGGCGATCTTCGCCAACGGCCTGGCCGGACCGGTGGACCTGGAGGCCTTCGAGCAGGCGCTGTACGAGGTCGCCCTGCATCTCGTCCGTGACATCGCCTCGGACGGTGAAGGCGCGTCCAAGCTCATCGAGGTCCAGGTCACCGGTGCCCGTGACGACGCGCAGGCCAAGCGGGTGGGCAAGGCCGTCGTCAACTCGCCGCTGGTCAAGACGGCGGTCCACGGGAGCGACCCGAACTGGGGCCGGATCGCGATGGCCATCGGCAAGCTCGACGAGGAGACCGACATCGAGCCGCCCCGAGTCCGCATCCAGTTCGACGACCTGCTGATGCACCCCGAAGAACCCGATGACGCGCTCCTCGAACAGGCCGCCCAGTACCTCAAGGGCGACGAGGTGATCATCAAGATCGACCTGGGGATCGCCGACGGGGCGTTCACCGTCTACGGATGTGACCTCACCGAGGGATACGTGAGGATCAACGCCGACTACACCTCGTGAGCGCCGGGTTCCTGACCCGCTCCGTCAACGGTCCGCTGAGACAGTCCGCACCTGCGGATCGTTTCTTGTTCATTCGCCCTTAGACGAAAGAGGACCTGTGACCGCACCCAGCTCGGTGACGCCTGCCCAGGGACGGGAGCTCGCCACCGAAATCCCCGGCCCGCGCTCCCAGGAGATCCACGCGCGACGGCAGAAGGCCGTCGCGCGAGGGGTCGGCAGCGCGCTCCCGGTCTATGTGGAAGCGGCAGGGGCGGGACTCCTGCGTGACATCGACGGAAACACCTACATCGATCTGTGCTCCGGCCTCGGCGTGACCGGGGTGGGCAATGCCGCCCCCGACGTGGTGGCGGCCGTGCAGGAGCAGGTGGCGCGGTTCACCCACACCTGTTTCCTCGCCACGCCGTACGAGGGATACGTCGCGGTGTGCGAGCAGCTCGCCGAACTCACACCGGGCGCGCACGAGAAGCGGTCGGCCCTGTTCAGCACTGGCGCCGAGGCCGTGGAGAACGCCGTCAAGGTCGCCAGGGCGGCGACCGGCCGTGCCGCGATCGTCGTGCTCGACCACGCCTATCATGGTCGTACCAACCTCACGTTGGGCCTGAGTGCGCGGAACATGCCGTTCAAGCAGGGCTTCGGCCCCTTCACCCCGGAGATCCACCGGATCCCCGCCTCCTACCCGTTCCGGGATCCGGAAGGGCTCAGCGGCGAGCAGGCGGCACGCGACGCGCTGGAGGTGCTGGAGCGACAGGTCGGCGGTGAGAACGTGGCAGCCGTCGTGGTCGAACCGATCCAGGGCGAGGGTGGGTTCATCGTGCCCGCGCCGGGTTACCTTCCGGAGATCGCCCGATGGTGCGCGCGGCACGGCGCGCTGCTGGTGGCCGACGAGATCCAGAGCGGCTTCTGCCGCACCGGCGCCTGGTTCGCCTCCGAGCACGAGGGAATCGTCCCCGACATCGTCGCGAGCGCCAAGGGGATAGCCGGCGGGCTGCCCCTGGCGGCGGTGACGGGGCGCGCCGAGGTGATGGACGCCGTTCAGCTCGGCGGCTTCGGCGGAACCTACGGCGGCAACCCCGTGGCATGCGCCGCGGCACTCGCCGCGATCGACGTCATGCGCCGGCAGGACCTCGCCGCGGCGGCCCGCAGGATCGAAAAGATCCTCACGTCGCGACTGAACGAGCTGGCCTCCCGGTACGACGCGATAGGGGAGGTGCGCGGCCGCGGGGCGATGATCGGCGTCGAACTGGTGCGTCCCGGCTCGAAGGAGCCCGCCCCCGAGCTGGCTCAGCGCGTCGTCGAGGCGTGTCACGCGAAGGGCGTGTTCCTGCTGACGGTCGGTACGTTCGGCAACGTCCTGCGGTTCCTGCCTCCCCTGGTCATCGCCGAGGAACTGCTCAGCGACGCCCTCGACGTCCTGGAGCAGAGCTTCGCGCGGCTCGGGAACTGACCTCGGTGCCCCACCGCGCACCGCCGAGTCGGGCGCGCGTGGTGGGGCACCCGCGACTTCCGTATGAAGGGGGAGTTCGGATGACTTCCGCACCACTGCCCACGAGGCGGCTCGGCACGCTGCTCGTTCCCGCCCAGGGACTGGGCTGCCTCGGCGTGACCTCGTTCTATGGCCGCGCTGACCAGGACGAGGCCGTGGCGACCGTCAAGGAAGCCATGGACCGCGGGATCACCCTGCTGGACACGGCCGCCATCCACGGCATGGGGGAGGGCGAACGACTGGTCGGCGGTGCCGTCGCCGGCCGTCGGGACGACGTACTGATCTGCACGAAGGTCGGCCTGGACCGGGCACCCGACGGGACCTTCCTGGGTGTCCGCAGCGACCGCCGGTTCATCCGCGAGAGCTGCGAGGCATCCCTGAAACGCCTCGGCGTCGACCACATCGACATCCTCTTCAAGCACTGGGTACGCCCCGACGAGGACATCGAGGAGGCGATGGGCGCGCTGGCGGAACTCGTCGCCGAGGGCAAGGTGCGCCACATCGGGCTCTCCGAGGTCTCCGCCGCCACCATCCGCCGTGCCCATGCCGTGCACCCGGTCACGGCACTGCAGAGCGAGTGGTCGCTGTGGACCCGGGACATCGAGGGGACGGTCGTGTCAACCTGCCGGGAACTCGGCATCGGCATCATCGCCAACTGCCCCCTCGGGCGGGGATTCCTGGCCGATCAGGTGAGGTCGGTCGCCGACCTCACCCACGACCAGGACTTCCGTCACCACCTCCCGCGCTTCACCGAGCCCAACCTGCGCAAGAACCTGGAGCTCCTGGACGCCGTGCGCGAGGTGGCCCGCCGACGCGAGATCACGGTCGGGCAGCTGGCGCTCGCGTGGCTGCATCACCAGGGCGACGACGTGGTGCCCATTCCGGGCACCAGCCGCCGCGACCACCTGCGCGAGAACATCGAGGCGGCCTTCCTCGAACTGTCGGCCGAGGAGATGGCGGCGATCACCGAAGCGGCGTCCCATTCCGGTGTGCACGGCGAGCGATACGCGCCCGCGCTCATGGCTCTCGTCGGCAACTGAGCGACGTCGTACGAGCCGGGGATCACCCGAACCGCCGCCGGGTGATCCCCCCCCCGCGCTCAGCCGGCCACGCCGGGTCCGACGCCACCTGCCAGGACACGGTCGTTGCGCATCGGCAGCGCCCGCTGCCGCACGCCGGTCGCGTGCCAGACGGCGTTGGCGATCGCCGCCGCGGTCCCGACGATGCCGATCTCTCCCAGCCCCTTGATACCGGTCGGGTCGAGCGGGTCCGGGTCGTCCACCCAGTCCGCCTCGATGAGCGGCACGTCCGCGTGCGTGGCGAGGTGATAGCCCGCGAGGTCGGCATTGACGAGGCCGCCGGAAGCCTGGTCCCGGATCGCCTCCTCGTGCAGTGCCATCGACAGCCCCCAGGTCATGCCGCCGATGAGCTGGCTGCGCGCGGTCAGCGGGTTGACGACCCGGCCAACCGCGAAGATCCCCAGCAGTCGGCGCACCCGCACCTCGCCGGTGGTGACGTCGACGGCCACCTCGGCGAACTGCGCGCCGAACGAGTGGCGTTCGAGCTGGGAATCCGCGCCGAGCGCCTCCTCGGTGTCCGACCGTACGGTGATCCCCTCCGGCGGAATGCCCGAGCTCAGGGCGAGCCGGGCCCGCAGGCCGCTCGCCGCGGCGTCGACGGCGATGGCCCAGGAACGTGTCCCCATCGAGGCACCGGCGATCATCGCGGGGCCGAAGTCGCTGTCCGCGATCTCCACGCGGACACGTCCGAACTCCACGCCCAGGGCGTCGGCGGTGAGCTGGGTCAGGACCGTCCGTGCCCCCGTCCCGATGTCGGCCGCGGAGATCCGCAGGGTGAACGTTTCGTCCGCCTCGGCGGTCAGGGCAGCTGTCGAGGGAGCGGCACCCGCCGGGAACGTGGAGGCGGCCACCCCGGTCCCGAGCCGCCAGCGACCGTCCCGGCGCACACCCGGACGCGGATCCCGGTCGGCCCAGCCGAACCGCCTGGCCCCCTCCTCCAAGCAGGCGACCAGGTTGCGGCCGCTGAAGGGCAGCCGGGAGACCGGGCCGACCTCGGGTTCGTTGCGGACGCGCAGGGCGATGGGATCCAGGCCGCACTTCTCGGCCAGTTCGTCCATCGCGGACTCCAGTGCGAAAGAACCCGGGGCTTCCCCCGGACCGCGCATCCACCGCGGGGTCGGCACGTCGAGCCGTACGGCGTGGTGGACGGCGCGGTGCGCGTCGGCGTCGTACAGAACACGCGCGATCCCGGCGCTCTGCTCGATGAACTCGTGCACATTCGACGTCAGACAGGTCGCCTGGTGGTCCAGGACCCGCAGACGTCCGTCCGCGTGAGCGCCGAGCCTGACCCGCTGGGCCGTCGGGCTGCGGTAGCCGACGAGTGAGAACATCTGCCGACGGGTCAGTACGACCCTGACCGGGCGCTGGACGGCGTTCGCCGCCATCACGGCGAGGACCACCGGCGGGCGGATCGTGCCCTTGGACCCGAAGCCCCCGCCCACGTGTTCCGACCGTACCCGCACGCACGCGGGGTCGAGTGAGAACAGCTGAGCGAGGTCCTGTGCGATGTTGTACGCGCCCTGGGTGGAGTCGACGACGTCGAGGCGTCCGCCCGACCAGCGTGCCAGGGCCGCGTGCGGCTCCATCGCGTTGTGGTGCTCCTCCGGAGTGGTGTACACCGAGTCGACCACGACCGAGGACGCGGTGAGTTCGGCTTCGACGTCGCCTCGCTCCGTGCGCGCCACCAGGAACGGGGAGTCCTCCGGCATGTACCTTCCGGGATGGTCCGCGTGGAACGCGATGTCGTGCGGCTCCTCCTCGTACCGGACGACCAGGGCCTCAGCGGCTTCCCGGGCCTGTTCCGGGGTTTCGGCGACGACCAGGGCCACCGGCCAGCCCACGTGCGGCACACGGTCGTTCTGCAGAATGTGGATGGGCGGCTCGGGTCCGAACGCGCCGACGAGGTGGGGCAGGCGGGGCGCGTTGCCGTGATGCAGGACGGCGAGCACGCCGGGCATCGCCAGGACGGGAGCCGGCTCGATGTCCACGACCCGGCCACGCGCGATGCCGGCCTGCACGATCCAGCCGTGGGCGAGTCCGTCGGTGGGGAAGTCGGCGGCGTAACGAGCCGTTCCCGTGACCTTGGCGTGGCCCTCCACCCGGGTGTGCGCGAGTCCGACCGTGCCGGCCGGTCCGCTCGTCGTGGTCATCGCGTGGCCTCCTCGGTGAGTTCGCTCAACACGGCGACGACGAGGTTGCGCATCAGCATCACCTTGTATCCGTTGTCCCGGAGCGGCTGTGCGGCGCTCAGCTCGGCATCGGCGGCGGCGGCGAACGCCTCCGCCGTCGCCGGGCCGCCCGTCAGCACACGCTCCGCCTCGAGGGCCCGCCAGGGCCGGGCGGCGACCGCCCCGAAGGCCAGGCGTACGTCGCGCACGATGCCGTCCCGGACCTCCAGGGCAGCGGCCAGCGAGCCGATCGCGAACGCGAACGAGGCCCGCCCGCGCACCTTCCGGTAACGGGAGGCGGCGGCGACCGGGGCCGGCGGCAGGACGACCGCGGTGACGAGGGCGCCCGGCGGCAGCGCGGTCTCCCGGTGCGGGGTGTCGCCGACTGGCGGATAGAACTCCGTCAGGGGCACCTCGCCGCGCCCCTCGGGCGTCTCGTATTTCACCACGGCCTCGAACGCGGTGAGAGCCACCGCCATGTCCGAGGCGTGCGTGGCCACGCAGTGCGCGGAGCCGCCGAGGATCGCGTGGTTGAGGTGTTCACCGGCGATCGCGGGGCAACCGCTGCCGGGGGCGCGCTTGTTGCACGGCTTGCCGAGGTCGGTGAAGTAGCCGCAACGGGTGCGCTGGAGCAGGTTCCCGCCGACCGTGGCCATGTTCCGCAGCTGCCCCGACGCGCCGGCGAGCACCGCCTGCGCCAACGCCGGGCAGCGGCGCCGGACTTCAGGATGGGCGGCGAGATCGCTGTTGGTGACGGTTGCGCCCACGTGGAGGCCGCCGCCGTCGGTGACCTCGATCCGGTCGAGGGGCAGCCCTCGGACGTCGATCAGCAGTCCGGGCCGCTCGACACCGTTCTTCATCAGGTCGACGAGATTGGTGCCGCCTCCGAGAAACCGTGCCTCGGCGGGGTCGGCGCTCATGAGGGCGAGAGCCTCGGACACCTCGCTCGGGCGTCGGTAGTCGAACTCCCTCACGCCGTCCACCCCGTACCGGCCGTACGGGCGGCGTCCGGAGCGTTGCCGTGATGCTCTTCCAGAGGGGTGCGGGCGGCCGCCTCGGCCGCTTGTGCGACCGCCCGCACGATCGACACGTACGCCCCGCAGCGGCACAGATTGCCGCTCATGCGCTCCCGGATCTCGTCGTCGCTCAGGGGCGCAGGGCCGGCCTCGGGCCGGACATCCGGTGTCACGGCGCTCGGCCGGCCCGCGGCGTGCTCCTCGATCATCGCGATCGCCGAACAGACCTGTCCCGGAGTGCAGTAGCCGCACTGGTACCCGTCGAGATCGACGAACGCCTGCTGCACCGGATGCAGCCTCCCACCGTCCGAGACTCCTTCGATGGTGGTGACCGCACATCCCTCCGCGGCGACCGCGAGCTGCAGGCACGAGGTGATACGGCGGCCGTCGAGCAGCACGGTGCAGGCACCGCACTGCCCTTGATCGCAGCCCTTCTTGGTGCCGGTCAGCTCGAGGTGCTCGCGCAACGCGTCGAGCAGGGTGGTGCGGTGGTCGACCGTCACTTCATGTTTCCGACCATTGACGTTCAGTAGGACGGTGCTGTACGTCGAGGGGGCCATGATCAGTCTTTCTTCGTGTGGGTGCGCGGCGTTCAGTACACCGGCAGGCTGGGATCGATCTGGTTCGCCCAGGCGACGACGCCGCCCTCCAGGTGCACGGCGTCCGCGAAACCGGCCGCCTTCACCGCGGCCAGTACGTCGAGCGTGCGGACGCCGGTCCTGCAGTAGAAGACGGGTCTGCGGTCAGGACGCAGGCTCGACAACGCGGTCCCGTCCAGCCACTCGGCCATGGGGACCAGGCGCGCGCCGGAGATCCTGACGATCTCCCACTCGGCGGGTTCGCGGATGTCGATGAGGTCGATCGGTTCCTGCCGCTCGAGCATGTCCCGCAGTTCGTGGGGCGTGATCGCCCAGCCGGTGCTCACACCTCGCCCCGGGCCGGATAGTCGTTCTCGTTGATCCAGCGGACCGTCTCGACGACCTCGTCCAGGTGCGGCCGCAGGAACGGCATGGTGTTCAGCACCGCGGTGTGCAGGGTGCCGTCCGGGCGGATCAGGAACAGGCCCGGCTCACTGAACTCGTTCGGCTGGCCTTCCTTGATCGCCTTGGAGACGAACAGCCCCCATTCCCGCATCGATTCCAGGCTCAGCCCGTAGCCGACCGGCACGTGGCTGATGTTCCACTCGTCGACGGCTCTGTGGGCCCGCTCCGAGTCGTCGCCGCTGACCGCGACGACGGAGGTCACGCCGACTTCGGCGAACTTGTCGACGAGGGAGTCGAGCTGTGTCACATGGGCACGGCACAAGGGGCAGTGAACACCCCGGTAGAAGACCACCAGCGTGAACGTTTCGGGCCGCTGCTCGGACAGCACCCAGCGGCCGCCACCGACCAGCGGGACGTCGAGAGCCGGGACCGGCTGGCGAGGCTTGATCATGTCGGGTTCCTTCGCTCAAGGGGGATTGAATAAGGGGTGGTTCCGGTTCGCGTACCTACGAGGAGGGGGTCCGCAGCCCGGCGGCCCGGGTGATCTCGGCCTCCAGCCGTGCGACGGTCATCGGCCCGAGGAACAGCCGCTCCAGGTCGATGTCGAGGTCGAACACGTCCTCCAGCGCGGACAGTATCTGGATCAGGACTGCCGAATTGACCCCGAGACCGATCAGGTCGGCGTCCTGCTCGGACTCCGGCACGGCGTACCCGCGTGCCTCCAGCTCCTGGACGATCGCGGCGCGGACCTCAGTGCTGGTCATCGTCCTTCACCTCCTCGATCGCCTTGCCGACCTGGCGCACGTTGTTCCCCTCGAACACGTCGAAGTGCCCGCCGGTCAGCGTGTGTGCCGACTGCACCTGCGCGACCCGGCTCCAGGCGCCTGGGTCCTGTTCGGCCGGCCGGTCCTCGGCACGGAACTCGACCAGCGGGATGCTCGAACGCCGCGGCGTCCAGTCGCGCAGCAGCGTCAGGTTCTGCCGGTACACCTCGAACCGGCGGGCGAACGTCGGGTCCGCGGCCATGTGCTGCGCGTCGAGCACCACGCCACTGGTCTCCTCGACGTCCCTGACGAACCCGTCGAGCGACGGCTCGGCGGCCTGGCCGCCGCCGCGCGAGTCGGTGGAGACGGGGGTGTCCACGACCACGACACGGGCCACGGGCATGCCGCAGATCCCGGCCGCCTCGAAGGCCAGAGCGCCGCCGAAGGACCATCCCGCGAACACCCGCGGGACATCGCCGGACAAAACCTCGCCGGGCAGCCGGTCGAGACATCGGCGGGCGAGCCCGCTGAGGCCGCCGCCGCTGCCCTCGGTCACCGGCCCGTCGAACCCGATGACGTGCACGTCCACATCGCCTTCCAGGCCCCGGACCAGCCCCGAGTAGCAGGACACACCGCCGCCGACCGGCGGGAAGAGAATCAGCCGCAGCCGTGGCGCGGCCGCGGACCGGGGGCGGAACGTCCAGATCCCACCGTCCTGGGCGGTGCGTGCGAGCCCGCAGAGCGACGCCAGTCCGGACACCGTCGGGTCCGCCATGAACTCCCCGAACGACACGTCATGGCCCAACCGGCTGCGCAGCAGCGACAGCAGCCGGATCGCGTCGTAGGAGCCACCTCCGGACTCGAAGAAGGTGCGCTCACCCGGAGCCTCGCCCAGAACCTCCTGCCAGCACAGCGCCACCTCGTGTGCGTGCAGCCCCAGCCGCTGCGGGGCCTGGTCCTCCGATTCCGCCGGGTCGCCGACCGGCAGCGTCTGCAGCCGCCGGCGGTCCACCTTTCCGTTGCTGGTCAGTGGAAGCTCGTCCAGCTCGACCAGCGCGTCCGGAACCATGTACTGGGGCAGCGCATCCCTGAGCACGGCATAGGCGTCCTGCCGCCAGGTGCCCGACGCGTCCGCGGCGAGCGTGACATGGGCGACGACACGCTTGCGGCGACCCTGTCCGTGGACGGACGCGGCGCAGCGGCGGATGCCGTCCAGGCCCTCCAGGAGGTTCTCGATCTCACCCAGCTCCACCCGGTGCCCGTTGAGCTTGACCTGGGTGTCCGTGCGGCCCAGGAACTCCACGTCACCGTTCGGGTGCCGGCGGCCGCGGTCACCGGTCCGGTAGAGCCGTCCGAAAGCCGGGTCGTCGACGAACGCGGCCTCGGTCTTGACCGGGTCGTTCGCGTAACCGTCGGCCAGTCCCGCACCGGCGATGTGGATCTCGCCGATGTGCCAGTCGGGGCACAGCTCGCGCTCGGCGTCGAGGACGAGGATCTCCTGCCCGGGCAGCGCCGTGCCGTACGGGATGGAGCGGCCCGCGCAGTCCGCCTCGCGCACGGGGTGCCGGATGGACCAGATCGAGCACTCGGTGGCACCGCCCAGGCTGAGGACGTCCGAGGAGGGCGCCAGGCGCTTCAGGGCGCCCGGCAGCGTCAGCGGGATCCAGTCACCGCTCAGCAGGAAGGTCCGCACCGACGGGACCGCCGTGCCCTCCTCCGCCAGCAGGGCCGCCAGCGCGGGCGCGGAGTTCCAGATCGTCACACCGTGGTGGTCAACGAGCCGCGCCCACGCCGCGGGGTTCCTCGCGGTCTCCTCCGAGAGCATCACGACCGAGCCGCCGCGCAGCAGCGGTCCGAAGATGTCGTAGACGGAGAGGTCGAAGCCGATCGAGGAGACCGACAGCACGCAGTCCGTGCTCCGCAGGCCGAGTTCGTCGTTCACCGCGTCGAGCGTGTTGAGCACGGCCGCGTGCGAGATCACCACACCCTTCGGCTCACCGGTGGAGCCGGACGTGAAGATGATGTACGCCGTGGGGCTCGGGCCGGCGCTCGCACGGCGGGCGGGCGGGCACGGCGCGAAGGGCGCGGCCGGCAGCGCCAAGGCCCGCACCCCGCGCCGTGTCCAGCGGTTCTCACAGCCCTGCCGGCCGTCGGTGAGGGCGAACCGGACCTCGCCGCGTCGCGCGATGCTGTCCAGACGCCCGTCCGGTGTTCCGTGGTCCAGGGGTATGTACACGCAGCCGGCGAGGAGGCTGCCGAGTACGGCGACGACCTGTCCGCGTCCACGCGGCAGATGGACCGCCACCCGGTCCCCGGACCGTGCGCCGGCCTCCACCAACAGGCCCGCGACCGCGTACGCGTGGTCGGCCAGCTCCCGGTAGCTCAGGGTGCCGTGCGCGTCGTGCACCGCCGGGGCGTCAGGGGTGTCGGCCACGCAGCGCAGCACCCGGTCCTGGAGGGTGTCGCCGGCGCTCACGCGCCGCTCGGCCGGCGCCGACGGGCCGAGGGCCGGCCGGGTGGCCGTCCACGTCCAGTTCTCCGCGGAGTCGGCCAGCTCCCTGACGAATTCCGCGTGCTGGTCGACGAAGTCCTCGCCGAACCCGGGGTCGAAGGCGTCCGTCCGCCAGTCGAAGCCCAGCCGGACCGTGCCATCGGCGTCGAGGACGACCTGATGGTCGATCAGCACCTGTGGCACGCGCAGCTGGACCTCCTCCCACCGCCGCCGGAACCCGAGGTCGGCCTCTGCCAGGCTGTCGACGTCCAGCGCGGTGAAGGCGAAGGGGTGGGGAAGCCGACGCGGATCGCCACCTGGGTCACCGAGCCTCGCGATCTCCGCTCCGCTCAATGACGCGTGCATGGCCTGCGCGAGATACCGGCTCTGCACGGAACGGGCCACCTCGGCGAAGCTCTGCCCGGCGGTACCCGGTACCTCCAGCGGCATTGTGTTGCCGTGATTGCCGAGGCTGTCGTACGCCGAGGGCTGCGCGCGCCGCGAGTACAACACGGTGAGCGTGTGGGCGGTCCCGCCGCCGATCCGGCCGAGCGTGACCCCGTAGGCCGCGAGGTACACCATCGCGGGTGTGAGGCCGTGATCGCGCGCCGTCTTGGCGATGCGCTCCGCCGCCGCGGCGTCGACGGTGACCATACGGTGCGTCACATCCGGGCAGGCCTGCCTCCAGTCGGGCCGCAGCGGCAGCTCCGCCGGATCGGGCAGCGCCGCGGCCCGCTCGCGCCAGAAGCGCCGGGCGCGCGCGGAACGGTCACGGCCACGGGCCGGCTGCCGGACGCCGCCCGGGACCGCGGTCTCGTCGTGGCCGGCTCCCTCGCCCCGGCCCGCGACCAGGTCGGTGAGGAACAGGTTCAGCGACGCGGCGTCCATGAGCCACAGGGCGTACACGAGGTGCAGCCGCGCCTGATGCGGCGAGCGCACGACGACGACCCGGAGCTGCGGCCAGCTGTCGAACACGAAGGAGCCGGCCGTGAAGGAACGGCGCACGGCGTCGTTGGCGGCTTCGAAGTCGCCGTCGTCGACGTGCCGGACGTCCACGACGACGTTCCTCGCCGCGTCCTCGGGCAGGGTCGTCAGCGACAGGTCGGCAGCGACCTCGACGCGCAGGACGTCGTGGGTGCGGACCAGCCGTCGGAGCCGGTCCCCGATGCCGGGAACGCGCCCGGTGTTCAGGTCGCACGCGAGGTAGTAGCGGGCGGGGCCACGCAGTTCCAGGCCGTCCTGGTCGCCGACGAGGTAGGCGCGCTGGATCGGGCTCAGTGAATCGGAAGGCGAACAGCCTGCGGGTTCGTCCAATGCAGTACCTCGCATGTCAGAAGATGATCTCTCTGGCCTTGTCGCGGCTCAGGAAGCCGGCGGGACTGAAGGTCGGTCCATAGGCGCCCACGCCCAGGAACATCAACGTGTCGCCCGTCTCCAACGCGGGCAGCTGCACGTTCTCGGCGAGCAGATCCAGCTGTGAGCAGAGGGGGCCCGTCACCTGCGCGGGGCTCATGGTGCCGGGGTCCTTGGCATCCACGGCGCGGACCAGCGGCTCCCCTCGGCCCGCGCCGGCGATGAGACGGCTGGCGATCATCACGTGGTTCAGTCCGGCATCGACGAGGACGTACCGCCGCCCGTCGACGTTCTTCGTGTCCAGCACGGTGGTGAGCAGGATCCCGGCGGGGCCGACGATGGAGCGGCCGTACTCGCACACGACGGTCGGCGCGCCCTGCTCGGCCGCCGGTGTCGTGGCCGGGCCCGCGGCCCGGAGTCCTTCCCAGTCCACCTCGGGGTCCGCCGTGCACCAGGGCATGGCGATGCCTCCGCCGACGGACACGAAGTCGAGCTTCAGCCCGAAGCGGTCCGCGAGCGTACGGGCCCGCTCCAGCGCCGCGCTCCTGGCCGCCAGGATGACGTCGGCGGCGGAGTACTGCGAGCCCCAGAACAGCTGGAGCCCGCTGACCGACAGGGCGGACGGCCGGAGAACGCCGAAGACCTCGGTGAGGTCCTCGCCCGCCACACCGAACTGGTTCGGTGTCGCCGCCCCGGATGTCCGCCCGGGATAGGGCGTGTTCACCCGCACGACCGCCCGGCCTTCCACGCCGAGCTCGCGGGCGACGTCCGCGAACAGACGGGCCTGTCCCGGGGACTCGACCGTCACGGCGACCCCGGCCGCCAGCGCGGCCGCGGCCTCGGGGCGCGTCTTGGCGGGGCCGGTGAACAGCACCTTCTCCGGCGGCACTCCGGTGTTCAGCGCGGTCTCCAACTCGCTCAGCGAGCAGACGTCGAAGCCGTCCACCAGGGGCGCCAGGGCGTTGACCACGCCCGGGTGGGGATTGGCCTTCAACGAGTAGTAGACGTCCGCGCCCGGAACCGAGGCCTCCCGCACCCGCCGAACGGCCTCCCGCAGGGCAGCCCGACTGTACGCGTACACCGGTGTCCCCCCGGCACGATGCATCAGGAGACGGGCCTCGCGAGCGGTGAGCGTGGCGATTTCAGTCCGCACTCGGTGTCCCTTCCGCCTCGCGCAACGCCGCGAGGAGTTCCCTGTGGATCTTGTCGATCAGGTCGGTGGCGCCCTCGGCGATGCCGGCCCGGTAGTAGTACGACAACGCCAGCTCCGCCGCCGACATCTGCAGCTCGCCCTGTAGCTGGTAGCGCAGCGTTCGCCCCAGCGACCTGGCCTGCCACAGGCCCAGGTCGCGGGCGCGCAGGCCGCGCTTCCTCGGGTGCTGGTTGAACAGCACGGTCGACAGCGGGAAACGGTCCGAACCGGTGAGCCCGAGCTCCTCGACGCGCTGGTCGAACTCCCACGCGCTCGCCGCCGTGCCGGCCTCCAACTGCCCGGCGAATTCCCGGGCGTTGTCGCGCAGCGACGGCGAGCCGGTGCCGCGGACGACGAGCTGGCTCGTGAACATTCCGGCGGTCGCGGTGGGCACTCCGGAACGCACCTGCACCGGAACCACGATCGAGAGCGGGTTCAGCCCGAACGTTCTGGAGACGGCCAGGTCGAACGCGGCGAGCACGATCGAGAAGACCGAGACGCCGGTGGCCGCAGCGAGGCGGTGGGCGGCCCGCGAGCCCACCACGCCGAACGGCCGCGACAGCAGCTGCCCGGACCGTGATTCCTCACCGGTCGTCTGCGGCAGCT
Source organism: Streptomyces sp. NPDC014006 (assembly GCF_043088925.1). Classification (NCBI taxonomy): domain Bacteria; kingdom Bacillati; phylum Actinomycetota; class Actinomycetes; order Kitasatosporales; family Streptomycetaceae; genus Streptomyces; species Streptomyces sp. NPDC014006. Next base: position 31,831 of record NZ_JBICAJ010000014.1, read on the forward strand.
CGATCTGTCCGGCGCCGTTCAGGAGCGCGCGCCAGTACGCGGCGTCGGGCGTGGGCCCGGCCGAACGCCGCGTCGTCCGGCAGTAGGCGCGAAAACCCCCGCCGTCCTCGGTCGACGTCTCCAGCGGCTGCCCCGACAGCGTCGAGCGCAGTTCGTCGGCGAGCAGGTCCATGCTCATACCGTCCACAAACAGGTGGTGGGCTACCAGCAGGACCGATGTGCCGCTGGTGCCGGGGACCATGACCACCCGCATCGGGGGAGCGGCTGTGGGGTCGATCAGCCGCGACACGGCCTCGACCCGCGCCTCCTGGACCAGCGCCCGGTGCCGGACGTCGTCGGTCTCCGTCCCTGAGCCCTCGTGCACGGTGACCGGACAGCACACCTCGGCGGCCCCGGCGTACACCTGGTGGGACCAGTCCGCGCTCAGCGAGAGCCGGAGCGCGTCGTGCCGCGCGATCAGCACATCGACCGCCGCTCGCAGCTCTTCCGGCGTGACCGTCCGGTCGAGCCGGACCTCACGGGAGAGGTTGCACCAGTCGGCGTTCCCGTCCGTCATGCAGATCGCCTTGTAGGCGACCTGACGGGTTGACAGCGGAACGGTGCGGGAGTCGTCGCCGAGATCCCGCCGGGCTCCGTGGCCCACGGGTGCGGGCGGCGCCGGCGTGGCACCCGTGCGTTCGATCAGCCGCGCCAGAGAGGCCGCATCGCGGTGGGCGTAGCAGTCCCTGACCGACAGACTCAAGCCGAAGCGCCGGCTGACCTCCAGGGCGAACCCCATCATGTCCAGTGAGGAGACACCGGCGTCGACGAACGGCGTCGAGGCCGTCACCGTCCCGTCGAGCCCCAGCAGCCCGAGCAGCGCGTCGGTGACGGAGGCGTCCCGGGCCGTCGGCACGGGGCTGTGGGCGGGTGTGTCGTCGATGGACACGGCCAGAGCGATCCGGTCGACCTTTCCGCTGCGCAGCAGCGGCAGTTCCCGGCGCAGGTGGACGACGGGAACGGGCAGGTCCAGGCGCTTCGCCACCTCGCGGACGCGATGGCGCAGCGATCGACGCTCCTGCGGTGCCTGCCCCGCACCGGCGACGAAGGCGTGCGGTCCGTGCCGGTCGACCACCACGCACTGGGTCACGTCGGCCAGATCCTCGACCTCGTCCACGAACCGGTGGTAGGAGACGCGCTTGCCGGACACCTTGAGGTCGTTGCCACTGCGGCCCACGATGACCAACTCACCGTCTTGCGCGTGGAATCCGATGTCGCCGGTCCGCAGCACGGGCGGCATCGGGTCGACGTGGAGGGTCCCCGGAGCGGGGCCGGGCCGCTGGGCGAGGATGCCCCGGGCCGGTGCCGCGGAGGAGACGAGCACCTCACCGCGTCCCTCCGCGTCGGGCCGGTCGATCGTCACCGACACCGTCGGGCGGGGCCGCCCGACGGGCACCCCGGGTGCCTCGCCGGCGTCGGCCGCCCGCACGTCCCGCTTGTAGAGCTGCGCCAGCGTGCCCTCGGTCATCCCGTACAGGTTCACGAACTCGGCGCGCGGGGCGATCCTCCGCCACTGCTCGACCACCCGCGCCGGGAGCACCTCGCCCGCGAAGAACGCCAGCCGCAGATCGTCCAGGCTCGCGTGCCGGGCCTGCAGCACGTCCGCGACACGGCGGGCGAGGGACGGGACCAGAAAGACCGTCGTCGGCCTGCTCCGCAGGAGATGCCCGCCGAGCGCCTCCAGATCGAGCTGGGCGTCGACCTCGGGCAGACACAGCGTGCCGCCGACGGTCAGCACGCCCAGCAGCTCACGCAGGGACGGGTCGAAGTTGGCGCGTGTGACGGCCGCGCAGATGTCCGTGGCGCCGAACCGGAACTCCTCGGTGAACCAGGACAGGAAGGCGTGCAGTCCGCTGCGGCTGCCCACGATCGCCTTGGGAGCACCCGTCGATCCCGACGTGGGGATGAGATAGCCGGCGTCGGGGTCCGTGTACCGCCACGTGGTGCCCGGGCCCGGGCGGGGCGCGGTGGTCAGGACGGTGCTGCCGGTCGCGGCGTCCAGGACCAGCTCGTGCGGTGTGCCGACGCCCCGCCAGTGCGCCACCGGAGACACATCGCTGGTGACGATGACCGAGGGCCTCGCGATGCCCTCGACCCACGCGTACTGGTCGGCCGTCAGGCCGGCGTCGACCGGCACGGGCACGGCACCGCTGCGCAGGCAGGCCAGCAGCCCCACGACGTAGGCCGGCGACAGCGGGCCGTGGACGAGGACGTTCGTCCGCGCCGCGCCGAGGGCCAGCAGGGTGTGCGCCACCTCGTCGACTGCCGCCACGAGTTCGGCGTAGGACCGCTCGTGGCCGCACCATTTCATGGCTGTGCGCTCGGACGGAGTGAGGTCCGTCAACCGCGCGAGCAGGTCCCCTTCTTCCATGGCGGCGGTCATTCGGCGTGCGCGGTCGGGGGATCCAGCACCAGCCCGGCCAGCTCCCGGCGAGCGCTGTCGGCCTCGGCGCCCAGCGCCTCGGCCAGGCTCTCGGTCTCGCCCTTGCGCTGGTTCAGCCGGAAGCACGACTTGAACGTGAGGTCGCGCAGCCGGAATCCGACGATATTCTTGAGGTGGCCCTCGGCCAGCTTCTCGGGTATCTCACCGAGCGACCAGGTCGAGCCGTCGACGGTCCGCTTCTGCAGCCGGTCGATCAGCTGGACGACGTCCGCCCGGGTCCGTGCCGCGTCGCTGAGTTCGAGCCGCCCCGAGATCTCCACGGCGCAGTACAGCCAGGTGGGGATGCGGCTGCGTGTGCCGAACCACTCGGCGGGCACATAGGTGTCCGGACCGAGCACCGTGATCGTGGCGGGGGGCTGTGCCGCGAACGCCTCCGCCATGTCGTTCGCGCGGGCGACATGTCCGGCGACGAACAGTTCGCCGTCCTGCGCTGCGCGCAGATCGACGGGCAGGGGAGAGGTGTGGACGGTGCCGTCGTGGTACGTCGCGAGGACGCCGAAGGACTTGGCCCGTACGAAGTCACACATGACCGGCAGGGAAACGCTGAACTGATCTTTCGTATACATGCTCAGACGTACTTCCTCGTCTCAGGGTCCAGCAGTTCCAGTCCGATGCCCTCACGCGCACCGCGCTGCGGCGGGTGGAACGCGATCGCGTTCAGGGCACCGGCGAGCATGGTGTAAAAGCCCGTACGGGCGAACGTGGCGCCGCCCGCGGCCCGCAGCAGCCGGCCGCCGATGTCGCCCAGGTCGTCCTCGACGCGGTCGCGCGCCCGGACCGCCAGGTTGAGCTGCTCACCCACAGGTCTGCCGTCGTCGACGGCACGCGCCGCGTCCAGCACCTCGGCCTCCAGCCGGCGGATCCGCTCCACCGCGGCGGTCCACCGTCCGGCGCCGGCCCGCCGGCTCGTGGCGGTCGCTTCGGCCAGGCAGCAGGCGATGCCCAGGTACGAGGCGCTGATCAGCAGCTGGAACCAGAGGTAGCAGTCGGCGGCGAAGCGGCGGCCGACCTCCCCGCGGAGCGGGAAGATCCCCTCGTGCGGCACACGGACGTCGGACAGGCGGACGGCATGGCTCTCGGCCGAGAGGAACACCGGACTCTGCCAGAAGGCCTCGCGCTCCACCCCCGCGGCGTCGGCCGGTACGAAGGCCTGCGCATATCCCTCCGGGGTTCCGTCCGGCGCCCGCAGCTCCACCATCAGCGACAGCGTGTCCATGCTTCTGGACAGACTGCAGGGCCGCTTCAGCCCGGTGACGAGGTACTCCTCCCCGTCGCGTGTCGCCCAGCTGCCCAGTGTGCGCAGATCACGGCCGGGGGTGGACTCCGCGCCGCCCGACGCGATCAGCTTGGCGCCGGCGGCTATGTCCTCGAGGATCGCCCGGGCGTGTGCGTCCCCGGACTCCGCGACGCGGCCGAGTGCGGCGATCTTGTAGTGGTGCATGGTCGTCGCGATGGCGGCCGAGGGCGCCATCGAGCCGAGTGCGAGCTGGAAGCGTACGGCCGCCGACGCCGACGCCCCTGTGCCTCCGCATCGCACAGGTACGAGCATTCTGGTGGCGCCGCTGTCCTTCAGGGCGGCGAACGCGGTGCCCGCATCCTGTTCGTGTTCCTCGGGCGACCTGGCCCCGAGCACCGCGTGCAGGCCGCCGGCCACGGAGTCGAGCCTGGTCCCGGTGTCGGCGACGGGCACGTCCTCGATCACGCTACCGGTCACTGTGACTTCCCCTTGTCGGTGTGCATGAGCCGCTTGACGGCGGCGTAGTCGATCTTTCCGAGCGGAGTTCGCGGGAGTGCCGACGTGATCTCGTACCGCTGCGGCAGCTGGTACGACAGCAGCCGTTCGCCGAGATGCCGCCGGACGGCGCCCAGCTCGAAGTCTTGGTCGGTGACGATCAGCGCGGCGATCCGCTCGGTGGTCTCGGGGTCGGGAATGCCGACGACCGAGCCCTCCCGTACCCCGGGGCACTCGCGGAGCGCGGCCTCGACCTCGAGGGGGCCGACCTTGTTCCCAGCGACGTTGATGAAGTTCGACTGCCGGCCGCGCACGAACCAGCCGTCGGGCTCCACTTGCACGAAGTCGCGTGTTCTCAGCCATCCGTCCTCGAACATCTCGGCGGTGGCCCCGGGATCGCGGTAGTAGCCACGGGCCAGGGCCGGACCCCGGACGTAGAGCTCGTACAGGGTCTCGTTCCCAGGGCCGGTCGGTACGGGCTCCAGTCGGAACTCCACGCCGGCGATGGGCCTTCCGATCGACCCGCCGCCGGCATAGGCCTTGTCGAAGCAGATGACACCGATCTCCGAGAGGCCGTACACCTGCCGCAGGGGAATCCCGTACCGTTCCAGGAACTGCCGTTGTGTGCTCACCGCGAGGGGAGCGCTGCCCGATATGACCGTCCGCAGCGTGCTCAGCGACGCCGCCGGCACCCCACGGGCCCCGGTCAGCATCTGGTACATGACCGGCAGCCCGCTCATCAGCGTGACACCGTGCTGCTCGATGGTCCGTGCCAGCCCTCGGGCCGTGAGGTGCCGGCCCCGGGCGAACACCACCGTCGCTCCGGTCAGCAGCGTCGGCAGAGTCAGGACGTCTATGCCGTGGCAGTGCGCCAGCGGCAGCGCGCACAGCACCACGTCGGCGGAGGACAACTCCAGTTCGGCACCCCAGAACCGCACCCGCGCCGTGATGGCCGCCTGACTCATGACGATGCCCTTGGGCTCACCGGTCGAGCCCGAGGTGCAGTGCACGACGAAGTCGTCGTCCGCGTAGCCGGTGCCCGCCTCCTGGCGCTGCTGCCGGGCGGCGTCGCCGGTCGGACGAAGCTCGAAGGCACCCGGCACCGGTTCGGACTGCCGGTCGACGGCCAGCCAGGCCAGGTCGTACTTCACAGCGCTGCGCTCCAACTCCCCTGCGGAGAGTGCGCTGTCCAGAAGGACCGTGACGATGCCGAGCTTCGCGGCGGCGAGGTAGACCGAGACGAAGGTGAAGGGATCGTCGGCCGCGAGCCCCAGCACCTCACCGTCGCCGAGCCGCGCTGTCAGATGCTCGGCCGCGGCGTCGACGGCCTCGAGCAGCGTGGCGTACGACGATGTCGCTCCGTCGTGGCCGATCATCGCCGGCGCGTGCGGTGCGGCGAGGGCGACGGCGCGGAATCCGGCGTACAGACCAGCCGGACAGTCCGCATCCTCCGACTCGTTCGGATGTGTGCTCGTGAGAGCCCGCTTCGGCACGGCGAACTTCTTCCATGGTCGGGGCACGTCGATGCGCGCATGCTGAACGTCTGAGGAAGTGGGGAGCTGCAGGAGTCCGGAGAACGGGAAGCGGCAGCAGGGGACGGCCACGGCTGCCGGGGCACCCTCATCGTGGCGCAGAGGGTGCGGGCGCCGTCGGAGTCCGGGCTAGTGGCTGATCCACCCCCGGCGAGGAAACAGCCGCGCGGTTTCGGACGAAGCGCCACCCCCGTGAAGCATCATGCGACCGAAGGTATAGGTAAGCAGAGTGATCGGCAAGGAAAATCAGTCAACTGCCCTTTTCGGCCAGGCAGTCCAGCATGCGGACAGGTTCTTGCGTCCACTCGGTCACTCCATTCATGATCCTGAAGTGCATAGTTATGCCTTATCGGGCTGTAACTCGATGCTCACCGCCGCAACGGGGAGGCTGCATGTCCAAGACCGTCGCAGACCACGGCGATCCGCCGTCCACTACCCTCCACATCCACCAGCCGGCAGCACGTCCGCACTGCTGAGGTCGCGGGAGTTCATCCTTCCTCGTATCGACCCCCCACAGTGCCATCTCCCGCGGAGCCGCAATCGCCGGGTGATGTGCTCTCTGCACAGGGCTCACTTCCTGCCGGGCCTGTTCCGACCCACCTTGTACTGACCGCTTGTTCCGGTCCTCCTCGACGGTCTTGGACCGGTGCGAGAAGCCCAGGGTGCACCCTTCACTCGTCACGCCCTCGTGCGCTCCACCGCGCACGCTGACCTGTCCGCTTTCCCGTGACCGAGGCCGGCCGGGCACCGTGTCGGCTTGACGGCCACCTCTCACAGAGCGTCTCGGCTCCGCACAACCCCTGGAGCACGGGCGTTCCGTTCCCCTTGCGGCAACAGCGCGCTTTTGCACGCCGAACCACGTCGGTGCCGGCGGTCTCTCCTTCCGGAAGAGAGCAGCTCACCGCGCTTCGACCAGCTCAGACAACGCAGAAGAGAATGGGAGTGCCATGTCCCGCGTATCTACCGGACCGAGCAACGAGCCGACCACCGCGCACGCGCTGCTGAAGCGCCTGCATGAGCACGGAGTTGACAAGGTGTTCGGCGTGGTGGGCCGCGAAGCCGCCTCCATCCTGTTCGACGAGGCGGAGGGGGTGGACTTCATCCTGACGCGGCACGAGTTCACGGCCGGTGTCGCCGCCGACGTGCTCGCCCGCATCACCGGCCGTCCCCAGGCCTGCTGGGCGACTCTCGGGCCGGGCATGACGAACCTGTCCACCGGCATAGCCACGTCGATGCTCGACCGCTCCCCGGTCATCGCCCTGGCGGCCCAGTCCGAGTCGCACGACATCTTCCCCAACGACACCCACCAGTGCCTGGACTCCGTATCCATCATCAAGCCGATGGCGAAGTACGCCGTCGAGCTCCAGCGCCCCCGGGACATCACCGACCTGGTCGACTCGGCGGTCTCCGCCGCCATGACCGAACCGGTCGGCCCGTCCTTCATCTCCCTGCCGGTCGACCTCCTCGGCTCTTCGGACGGTATCGACCTGGAGCAGCCCGTACCGCCCGCGTCCACCCCGTCCAAACCCCTCGGCGCCGTGGCCGAGGGCTGGCAGCAGCGGGCGGACGAGGCGGCCCAGCTGCTGCGTTCGGCCGAGCACCCGGTGCTGGTCGTGGGCGCCGCCGCGATCAGGTCCGGTGCCGTTCACGCCATCCGCATGCTCGCCGAGCGGCTCGGCATCCCCGTCATCACGACGTACATCGCCAAGGGTGTGCTGCCGCAGGACCACGAACTCAACTACGGTGCCGTCACCGGGTACATGGACGGCATCCTGGACTTCCCGGCCCTGCAGACCCTGTTCGGCCCGGCCGACGTCATCCTCACCCTCGGCTACGACTACGCCGAGGACCTGCGGCCCTCCATGTGGCAGCACGGCATCGAGAAGAAGACCGTCCGTGTGTCCCCGACGGCCAACCCGGTCCCGCGGGTCTACCGTCCCACCGTTGACGTGGTCACCGATGTGCTGGCCTTCGTCGAGTACCTCGACGCGGCGACCTCCGACGCCCCGGCGAAGGACCGCCACGACATCACCCCGCTGCGGCAGCGCGTCGCCGAGTTCCTCTCGGACCCGAAGAACTACGACGACGGCCTGCGAGTCCACCAGGTCATCGACTCCATGAACACGGTCATGGCCGAAACGGCCCGCCCCGGCGAGGGCACGATCGTCTCCGACATCGGCTTCTTCCGCCACTACGGCGTGCTGTTCGCCCGTGCCGACCAGCCCTTCGGTTTCCTGACCTCGGCCGGCTGCTCCAGCTTCGGATACGGCATCCCCGCGGCGATCGGGGCGCAGATGGCCCGTCCGGACCAGCCGACCTTCCTCATCGCCGGCGACGGCGGGTTCCACTCCAACAGCTCCGACCTGGAGACCATCGCCCGCCTCGGCCTGCCGATCGTCACCGTGGTCGTCAACAACGACACCAACGGCCTGATCGAGCTTTACCAGAACATGGGGCACCACCGCAGCCACGACCCGGCGGTGAAGTTCACCGGTGTGGACTTCGTCGCTCTCGCGGAGGCCAACGGGGTCGAGGCCGTCAAGGCGACCTCGCGCGAGGAACTGCTCTCCGCCCTTCGCAAGGGCGTCGAACTGGGACGCCCGTACCTCATCGAGGTCCCGATCAACTACGACTTCCAGCCCGGCGGCTTCGGAGCCCTCAGCATCTGATGACGACCTTCGGCATTCTCCCGCCGGCCTTCGGTTTCCTGGCCGCCGCCCGTCGCGGCGGCGGCCAGGAGCCCTGGGGCGCAGTCGCGACCCGCGGCCTCGGCGCGGACTTCAGTCAGACCCTGTCGGCCCAGGAGTTCTCGGCGACCGTGATCCACGGCGCGGACGTGGACCCGGCACGCGCCTGGGCGTGCGAGGGCGACGTCGCCATCGTGGTGGCGGGGGAGTTCTACAACCGGGAAGAGCTGTACTCGGTACTTCCCGGCGACGCCGCACACGAGGACGACGCCCGGCTGCTCCTGGCCCTCTTCGAACGCTATGGCCTGCACGCGTTCCGCCTCGTCAACGGACGGTTCGCAGCGGTGGTCGCGGCCGGACCCCGCCTCTACGCGGCCACGGACCACGCCGGTTCCGTGCCCCTTTACGTCCGTCCCGCACCCGGCGACATCCGCGTCGCCACCGAGGCCAAGGCCCTGTTCTTGGCGCAGGCCCCGCAGGGCACGCCCCTGTCCGGTGCACGCCGTGTGCCGGGTCTGCGCGGTGTCCACCAGGTGCCGGCCGGAGCGGTGCTGGAGCTGTCCGTGGCCACGGGCGGGGGTGAGGTCCACCGGAGCTGGGCACCCCCTCTTGCCCGGAGGATCCTGCCCGAGGACGAAGCCGTCCAGGCGGTGCGGGCGGCGCTGGAGCGGGCCGTCCAGCGCCGGCTCCCGGTGTCCGGCGAGCCCCTCGTCGTCCTCTCCGGCGGAATCGACTCCTCCTCGGTGGCCGCCCTCGCCTCCCTTGCCGGACCGATCGACTCGTTGTCCATGGGCACCGATCTCTCGGACGAGTTCCCGGAGGCCAGGCTGGTGGCCGAACACCTGGCCGCCCGTCACGCGGAACAAAGGATTCCGATGGGCGAGCTGCTGCGGCAGCTCCCGCACGCCGTCTGGGCCGCGGAGACGACCGACGCGGAGGTCATCGAATACCTCCTCCCCCTCACCTCCCTGTACCGCCGGCTGGACGGCCCGGCGAGACGGATCCTGACGGGATACGGCGCCGACATTCCTCTGGCCGGCATGCACCGCGAGGACCGGCTGCCCAACCTGGACAGCGCCGTGGCGTACGACATGGCCACCTTCGACGGGCTCAACGAGATGTCACCTGTGCTCGCCGCGATCAGCGGGCACTGGACCAGTCACCCTTACTGGGACCGGGACGTCCTCGACCTCCTCGTCGCGCTCGAGGCCGGGCTGAAACGCCGGTACGGACGGGACAAATGGGTCCTCAGGGCGTCCATGACGGACCTGCTGCCGGAAGAGACCCTGTTCCGGCCCAAGCTCGGCGTGCACGAGGGCACCGGGGTGTCCACCGCCTTCTCCCGCCTGCTCGCGGACCACGGCGTGCCCGAGAACGACATCCCGGCGGTCAAGAGCCTCGTCGTCCGTGAGCTGTTCGACCGGACCGTGGCGGCGGGCGAGCACCCGGACGGCGTCCCGGTCGACGACGTCGTGGCCACCGTCCTGCACCGGCAGCGACAAGGCGCGGCATGAGGACCCCCGGCAGCCCCGACCCACGTCACCACCGAGCCCAGGAAGGGGCCTGAACCAGTGGAACGCATCGACTCGCACATATCACCGCGCTACGCGCAGGTTCCCACGTTCATGCGCCTCCCCCTCGACACCCGCCCGGAGAACAAGGACGTCGTCGTCATCGGCGCACCGTACGACGGGGGCACGAGCTACCGTCCCGGGGCCCGCTTCGGGCCGCGCGCCATCCGTAACGAATCGGGACTGATCCACGGCGTCGGCATCGACCGGGGACCGGGGACCTTCGACCTCATCTCCTGCGTCGACGGCGGCGACATCGACCTGACCCCGTTCAACATGCAGATCGCGATGGAGACCGCGCAGAACCACCTCGCGTACCTCCTCGAGAAGAACGGCGCGTTCCTCATGCTCGGCGGGGACCACTCGCTCACCCTGGCCGGCCTGCGTGCCGTCAGCGGGCGGCACGGGCCGGTGGCGGTGGTCCACCTGGACGCGCACTCCGACACCAACCCCGCCTTCTACGGGGGCGAATACCACCACGGCACGCCGTTCCGGCACGGCATCGAGGAGAAGCTCATCGATGCCGAGGCGATGGTGCAGATCGGCATCCGAGGCCACAACCCGCGGCCGGACTCGCTGGACTACCCGCGCAGCCACGGCGTGCGCATCGTTACCGCGGACGAGTTCGCCGAGCTGGGCGTGCGGGGCACCGTCGGCCTCATCAGGGACCGGATCGGGCGGCGTCCGGTCTACGTCTCGGTGGACATCGACGTCGTCGACCCCGCCTTCGCGCCCGGCACCGGGACACCCGCACCGGGGGGCCTGAGCTCCCGTGAGGTCCTCGCGCTCCTGAGGTGCGTCGGGGATCTCAACCCCGTGGGCTTCGACGTCATGGAGGTCTCACCGCTCTACGACCACTCCGGTATCACCTCCGTGCTCGCCACGGAGATCGGTGCGGAACTCCTCTACCAGTACGCGCGCGCCCACCACACCGCCAACAGCCCGACGAACCAGGAGAATCAGGAGACCACTCCATGACGTCACCCGTGCTCGACTGCAGCCCGTACCGGGACCGACTCCTCGAACTCGCGGCAGAACTCCCGCGGGTACCGAGACAGGATCTGTACGCGTTCCTCGACGCCGCGAAGCAGCTCACGTCCCGGCTGCCGGAGAAACTCGTCACGGCTTTGAGCGAGTTCAACGCCGACGGCAACCAGCACGGCTACCTCCTGTTGCGGGGCCTGCCGGTGGAGCCCGACGACGCGCTGCCCCCGACGCCGATGTCCACCCCCGCACCGGTCGGCCGTCCCCTGCTCAACATGGAGGCGATGCTCGCCCTGGTCGGTCGGGAGCTGGGGCTGCACACCGGGTACGCGGAGCTGCGCGCCGGCAGTCTCTACCACGACATCTATCCGTCGCCGGGTGCGCACCACCTGTCGTCGGAAACCTCGGAGACGCTGCTCGAGTTCCACACCGAGATGGCCTACCACGTCCTGCAGCCGAACTACGTGCTGCTCGCCTGCTCCCGCGCGGACCACGAGCGCAAGGCGGCCACCCTGGTGGCCTCCGTGCGCAACGCGCTCCCGCTGCTCGACGACGCCTCGAGGGAAACCCTGTACGAGGTCAAGCTGCCGTGCTGCGTCGACGTCGCCTTCCGCGGGGGCGTCGCGGATCCGGGCGCGATAGCCAACGTCGCGGCGCTGTACGGCGACCGGGACGATCCCCTGCTCGGCTACGACCGTGAGCTGCACGCACCGGACCGGCCGGAGGACCAGAAGGCGTTCGCCGCCCTGTCCAAGGCATTGGACGAGGTGACGGAAGCGGTCCACCTCATCCCCGGCGACCTGTTGATCGTGGACAACTTCCGCACCACGCATGCGCGTACTCCGTTCAGCCCGCGCTGGGACGGCAAGGACCGCTGGTTGCACCGGGTTTACATCCGCACCGACCGCAACGGACAGCTGTCCGGTGGCGAACGGGCCGGTGACGTAGTCGAGTTCAGCCCGCGCCGCTAGGGTGGCCCGGCCCGGGGGCCCCACCGGAGCAGCCGGTGGGGCCCCCGGGCGGCCGTGACCGGAATCAGCGCAGAGAGAAACGGGAATCACATGTCTGCAGATGTTGGATATCCACAGCTCACCCCCTCCGGCATGGGCGCCGTCCTTCCGGCTGTGCCCGGTACTTCCGTCGAGGACCTGGCGCGGCAGACCAAGCAGGCCGCACTGCACAGCGGTTGTGCGCTGGTTCGCGGCCTGACCCTGGACGAGGACGCGTTCAGGTTGCTGGTGCGTTCGCTCGGCGACACGGTCGACCACAAATTCGGCGAGGGGCAGTCCGATCTGCTCAAGCTCAACGCCTCTCGCGACGAAGGAAAGGTCGTGACCGGGCGCGGACCGCTGCCCATCCACACGGACGGACTTCTGGTGGGCGAAAGGGTCGACCTGATCATTCTCTATGCGGCCGAGTTCTCCGACGTTCCCGGCTCCGGTGAGACCTATGTGAGCGACCAGCTGACCGCCTGGGCGGAAATGCCCGAGCATCTGCGACGGGTGCTGGACGAATACGAGATCGAGTACCTCGTCAAGGAGCGCGGTTACTTTCCCACGGTCCCGGAGGACTGGTACACGATTCCGGCGACGCGGGACTACGGCCGCGTCAAGTCCCTGAACATCGCGACCGCCTTTCCGGAGGATTTCACCAACCGTTCATGGGAAGTCCGTGTAAAGGGCTTGGACCGTGAGCGGTCCGACCGGTTCTTCGACGAGCTGGACGCGTTCCTGCGGTCGGAGCGGTATGCGTATACGCACCGTTGGGAAGTGGGCGACCTCCTGATCATCGACAACCAGCGGACGCTGCATGGCCGTACCGCCATCAGCGCCGGCGGCACCCGGGTGTTGTTCCGGGGCCAGCTGACGCTGTCCGACGCCGCGTGACGTACCGCTGGCCGGGTGCGGTCCTGGTACCGAGTGGCCAGCCGAGAAGCGTGCGGACGGCCGGGGTGAGCGGCGAGACTGCGTAGGGACTACGGGCGCGGGAGAAGAGGTGTGTGGGCGCATGGGGCGTCAAGGTGATGTCACGGCAGGGGTACTCGCGATCGTGGAGAGCGGACTCCATCGCTTCGGCGCCGTGCCCTTCGAAGCCGCCCGTGCGCTCGGCCTGGAGGTCGTGTTCCTGACCAGGACCATGGGCCTGTACGAGCAGGCTCCCGCGGTCGTCGACGCGGTGCGGAACTGCCGTGCGACGGTGGTGACGGACACCTCCGACGCGGACCGGGTCGTGGCCGAGTTGCGCCGTCTGCAGGAGACGCTGGACCTGCGCGGTGTGTACTCGTCGACGGACTACAGCGTGCCGACGGCCGCCCGGGCGGCCCGCGCGCTGGGGCTGCCCGGGCTCGACCCGGAGGCGGCCCTGAACGCGCGCAACAAGCGTCGCACCCGGGAGCTGTGTGCCAAGGCCGGCGTTTCCGTCCCCCGGTGGATCACGGCCCTGACCGAGGAGCAGGCTCTCGACGCCGCCGAGGAGTTCGGCTGGCCCTGTGTGGTGAAACCGATGACGGAGGCCGGCAGTCTCGGCGTGCGGCTGTGCCGTGACGAGGCCGACCTCCTGGCGGCCCATCGCGCCATCGCGACGGTGCCGACGGACTACCGTGGCCAGCCGCGTGAGCCCGGCGCCCTGGTGGAGGAGTATCTCGTCGGACCGGAGGTGAGCGTGGAATCGCTCACCTGGGGCGGTGAGACGGTTCTGCTCGGCGTGACGGACAAGATGCTGGGGCCGCACCCGTACTTCGTCGAGCTGGGGGAGACCTTCCCCTCGCAGCTGCCGCCGGCGCTGACCCGGGAGTGCGCAGAGGTGGCACTGGCCGCACTCGAGGCGGTGGGCCACGACTTCGGCGCGGCCCATGTCGAGGTCAAGATCACCGCGGACGGGCCCCGGCTCATCGAAGTCAACGCCCGTATGGGCGGCGCGCAGATCACGCGGCTGGTACGGGAGAGCACCGGGCTGGACATGCCGCGCGAGGTGATCCGGATGCACACCGGTGCCGTGCCCGACCTGTCGTTCCGCACCACCGGGGCGGCGGTGTCCCGTTATGTGACGACGACGGTGCCCGGGCGGGTCAGGGCGGTCCACGGGCTCGAGCTGGTCCGGCGGATCCCCGGAGTCGTCGACGCCGCCGTCGACGTGAGCGTCGGTGACACCGTGCGGGTGCCCACGGACAACGTCGACGTGGTGGGACACGTCGTCGTACGTGCCCGGACGTCCGGTGAGGCCGTTCGCATGGCCGACGCGGGGCTGGGCCAGATCGCTCTGGACGTCGACGCGACGGCCGGCTGACGACGAGGCCGGCCGCGGGGGCCGGACCTGAACTCCGTCACATGTCCAGCCAGCCGCGGGCTACGGCCTGGGCGCCTGCCTGGAAGCGGGAGTCGGCGTTCAACTTGCGCATGACATCGGTCATCATGCGCCGCAGCGTCCGCGAGGAGATCCCGAGCGACCGGGCGATCGCGTCGTCCTTGAGTCCCTGGCCGAGCATGCGGAGCAGGGACAGTTCGCGGCTGTCCAGGTCCTCGTCCGCGTCGTCCACGTCGTGACCGCCGGCCAGCGGAGCGGACGCGCCATGGATCCAGCAGAACTCGAAGACCGATCGGAAGAGGTCGATCAGGCTGCGGTCACGGATCTCGAGCGCCGTCATGTCGCCGGAGCCGGCCCCCGCGTCCGTGTCGGCGGTGCCGGCCGGAGCGTACGCGACGACACGATCGACCACGATCAACCGGAAGGGCAGCACCGACGCCACCCTCACCTCGGCACCCGCCTCCTGGAGCTCCTCCAGATGAGCGCGACCGTGCGGGACCTTGAGCATCGCGCTCAGGTGGATGGACCGCATCGCGACACCGCGCTCGAGAACCTCACGGTTGCGTTTCATGCTGTCCTTGAGCATGGCCGGCGGCAGCGGCGAACCCGGATGCATGCTCAGTATCTCTCGCCGGGCCCGGGTGGCTATCCCCTCGAGTGCGGCCGAGATCTCCCGGCCACCGACCAGCTTGGACGTGTGCGGAAGCCCACCTTCGGTGGCCTGCAGCCGCATTAACGACTCACTGAGCACCGACAGGGTCGCGCCCGTCCTCTTCAGTTCCTCCAGGCGCGCCTGGGCCGCCTCCTCCTGCAGGGAGACCATCCGGGCGAGGATCGCGTCGGGCACGAGCGTCAGTACCTCGGCCTGCCCCTCAAGCTCCCGCACCAGGCCGACGTCCCGGAGCTGTTCGAGGGCGCTCGTCAGTTCGCCCGGGGACATGCCGAGCATCTCTCTCGCCTCCGTCAGGGCGACGGACGGATCAGTGATGAGCAGCCGCAGCAGACGGTGGGACTGGTCGGTCAGCGGGCTGTACACGGTTCGACTCCCCAGTGTCGATGATCATGCAGGCTATCGCATATTCAATCAACGGTTGGTACTGGGGGGCAGGCGAGCGGGGACAGCGGAGCGGGCCGTCGCTCGCGGCGACGGCCCGCTCCGTGGGGCGACGAGACGGCCGGCTCAGCCCCAGGCGAGGTCGTCCTGAGTGACGGCGCCGAGCGCACCGGCCCGCACCTCGCCGGCCGGCTGCCCGGTGGTGCCGATCAGTACCGCGAGCGCGGCGGCGACTCCGGCCACCATCACCCCGAGACACGTCCTCCTGGCTCCAGTGCTCCCTGCGTGCATGGTGTTCCCCTCGCTTATTCACTACCGATCTGCAGCTCCCGGTCGGATCCGATACTGGCGCCACGCCGGCGTTCAGAAAAGAAGAATCGGCGTCCGGGAGGGGACATGGCACATGGCGGCCATGTAACGCCCGGAATCGAATTGCCGAGCATGGGGCCTTGTTCGGCGAAGGAATTGGTCAAGCCTCGCGCATTCAAAGCCATTTGTACATGCACCCGCGGCGTTCGCGAGAAATCTCAAATGCTGGACGCAGTGTCATGGTGCGTCGGGCGGAAGCAACTTCACAGCGTTCCCTGTCCGGCCCCGGACACGTCATGTCGCGGCCATCGAGGGCCGTGGACACCCCTCGGCCGAGGCATTGATGATCGGAACAGCCGTCGGCAGAGAGGCCGTGCCTCCGAAGGCCTCCGCATCACACCCCCAAAGCGCTGCCTGGAACGGCCGGAACTTCCCGTACACAAAGGAACCAACAGTGACTGAAAAGTTGTGGGGCGGTCGGTTCGACGAGGACATCACCTCCGATGTGCTCGACTACACGCTCACCACGGACGTCGACGTGCGCCTCGTCTTCGCGGACCTGTGGCAGGACATCGCGCACGTGCTGATGCTCGGCCACCGGGGCATCATTCCGGCCGACAACGCCCGGGCGATCCTCGGTTCGCTGCTCAAGCTGTGGGAACGGCACGAGCGCGGCGAGCTGACCCTGCGCCCCGAACTCGAGGACGTCCACTTCAACATCGAGCAGATGGTCATCGAGGACCTCGGCCGCGAGGTCGGCGGTCACATGCACACCGCCCGGTCCCGCAACGACCAGGTCTCCACGGACGCCCGCATGTATCTGCGCCGCGTCCAGCTGGACGCCGTCGCCGCGAACCTCGCGCTCGTCGACGAGCTGCTCTCGTTCCCGGAGGACGACCTGCTGGCGATCCTCCCGGGCTACACCCACAGCCAGGCCGCCCAGCCGGTGTCCGTCGGCTTCTGGAAGAGCGCGCACGCCAGCATGCTGCTGCGCGACGTGCGCCGACTCCGTGGCGCCTTCGACCGCACGGACGAGTCGGCGCTGGGCGCCTGCGCGCTGGCCGGCACCTCCTTCCCGCTCGACCGCGAACTCACCGCCCGGCTGCTCGGGTTCAGCGGCGTGCTGAGCCACGCACTGGACGCCACCAGCGCCCGCGACTACCTCATCGAGAGCGCGGCCGCCTTCGCGATCGGCGGCAACAACCTGTCCCGCATGGCTGAGGAGGTCGTGCTGTGGAGCGGGCACGAGTACAGCCTCGTCGAGGTCTCGGACGCGTACGCCACGGGCAGCTCGATCATGCCGCAGAAGAAGAACCCGGTCGTCGCGGAGCTGACCCGCGGCCGGGCGGGCCGCACCACGGGCACCCTGGTCCAGCTCCTCACCATGGCCAAGGGCGTGACGCTGGGCTACAGCTGTGATCTCCAGGACGACAAGCCTTACCTGTGGAACGCCATCGACACCTACCTGTCCACGCTGCGCATCGTCGCCGGCCAGACCAAGGGGTTGCGGTTCGACACCCAGCGCGGCGAGGACCTGTGCTGGGACAACTTCTCCACGGCGACCGAGCTGGCCAACTACCTGGTCTCCGACCACGGCCTGCCGTTCCGGGAGGCACACCACGTCACGGGCTCGCTCGTCGGCGCGCTGCTCAAGCGCGGTGCGACGTTGCGCGACACCGCGGCGAGCGCCCAGATCCTCACCGAACTCGGCCACCCCGTCGAGGAGTCGGTGCTCGCCCGCATCTTTGCCCCGCGCACCGCGGTCACCAGCTACACCAGCCCCGGTGGCACCTCTCCGCAGAGCGTCGAGGCCGTCCGCGCCGAGCTGCGTCAGGCGGTCGAACGCCACGCGGAGTGGCTCGACTCCACCCGGCAGAAGCTCGACACCGCGCACGCGGCCACCTTCCGCGCGGCACGCGAAATCGCCGGCGGGGCGGACTTCGGCAAGGTGCTCGACACCGTCACAGCCGACCTGCCCACCCTGGAGCAGCGCTGAACCCGGCCGGGTCGCCCGGTTCCCGACACCACATCCCGGAGAACTCATGAAGATCGTGCTTGCCTATTCCGGGGGTCTGGACACCTCCGTGGCACTGCACTGGCTCAAGGAACGCTACAACGCCGAGGTCATCGCGTTCTGCGCGGACATCGGGCAGCTCGAGTCCCTGGACGCCGTGAAGGAGCGCGCGCTGCGCACCGGCGCGTCGAAGGTCTACATGGAGCCGCTCGCCGACCGGTTCCTGAAGGACTTCGCGTTGCCCGCCCTGCAGGCCCACGCCCGATACGAGAACAAGTACCTGGTGGCCGCCCCGCTGTCGCGGCCGCTGATCGCCCAGCGCATGGTCGAGATCGCGCACGCCGAAGGCGCGGACGCCGTGGCGCACGGTGCCACGGGCAAGGGAAACGATCAGGTGCGGTTCTTCACCAGCGTCACCGCGCTGGACCCGAAGCTGAAGGTGCTCGCGCCGGTCATCGACTGGGAGCTGACGACCCGTGAGTCCGAACTCGCCTACGCGCGTGAGCACGGCATCGAGGTGTCGGTCAGCAAGGAGAACCCGTACAGCATCGACACCAACATCTGGGGCACCAGCATCGAGTGCGGTGAGCTGGACGACATCAACCAGCCTCCGCCGCCCCACGCCTGGCAGCTCACCGCCGACCCCAAGTCCGCCCCGGACCGGGCGGAACAGGTGGCCATCGGGTTCGACAGCGGTGTACCGGTCTCGCTCGACGGCGAGAAGCTCGAACTGACCGATCTCGTGAGCCGGCTCACCACCATCGCCGCACGGCACGGCGTGGGACGCGTCGACATCGTCGAGAGCCGCATCGTGGGCTTCAAGACCCGCGGCATCTACGAGGCCCCCGCCGCGACCGTGCTGATGCTGGCCCACGAGGAACTCGAGGCGATCGTCCTCGACCGTGAGACGCTCCACCACAAGCAGGCCCTGGCCCTGCGCTACGCCGAACTCGCCTACTACGGCTACTGGTTCTCCGACCTGCGCCGTGGCCTCGACGGCTTCGTCTCGAGCGTGCAGCCGCAGGTCACCGGCGAGATCACCATGGAGCTGTACAAGGGTTCGTGCACCGTCCTCAGCCGCCGCTCCCCGAACTCCCGATACAGCGGTGCGCTGGCCACCTACGAGGCCGGAGACACCTTCGACCACAAGGCGGGCGCCGGCTTCGCCTACGTATGGTCCCTGCCGCTCACGCGGCCGTAACCCTGAAGGAAGAGGCTCCAACACATGCGCATCGTCTTCATGGGCTACCAGACCTGGGGACACCGGGTCCTGGAGGCACTGCTGCAGTCGGAACACGACGTACCGCTCGTCATCACCCACCCGACGAGCCATCACGCCTACGAGACCATCTGGAACGACTCGGTCGTTCAGCTAGCCGAGCAGCACGGCATACCCGTACTCGAACGCAAGTACGCCAACGACGACGAGGTGGCCGAGCGGCTGCGGGAACTCGCACCGGACCTCCTCGTCTCCTCGGACTGGCGTACCTGGGTCGCCCCGCACATCTACGCCCTGGCCACCCACGGCGCGATCAACGTCCACGACGCGCTGCTGCCTCGCTACGGCGGTTTCGCACCCCTCAACTGGGCGCTGATCAACGGCGAGTCCGAGGTCGGTGTCACGGTCCACTTCATGAACGAGGACTTCGACCTCGGCGACATCGTGGTGCAAAAGCGCGTCCCGGTCGAGGACAAGGACACCGTCACGGACCTGTTCCACAAGACCGTGGAGCTGTTCGCCCCCGCGACCCTGGAAGCCATCGAGCTGATCGCCTCCGGGAGCACCGACTGGACGAAGCAGGACCCCGCGCAGGCGACCTTCTTCCACAAGCGCTCGGTGGAGGACAGCAGGATCGACTGGACCTGGCCCGCCCAGGACATCGTGAACCTGGTCCGGGCGCAGGTCGACCCGTATCCCAACGCGTTCGCCCACTTCAAGGGGCAGCGCATCCGCATCCTGTCCGCCTCGGTGTCCCAGTCCCGGCTCGGGGGCACCGTCGGCCGGGTGTTCCGCCCGGAGGGAGAGGGCGTGGCGGTGGTCTGCGGCCCCGACGCACGCAGGGGCACGGAGCGGGGGCTCGTCATCGAGCGGGTCCGCACCGACGACGGCGAGGAGCACCGGGGGATCGACTTCTTCCGCACCATGGGCGGTTACGTGACGAGCCACCCGTAGCGGCGCCGTCGGCCCGCACAGGGGCGGTTTCGGTGGCGGAACCGCCCGTGCCTTTCCCTCGACAAGGAGTTCCCGGTGAATCTGTTCCTGGCCCTCGCTTCGGCGATGGTCCTCGGCTCCGCCGACTTCGTCGGTGGCCTGGCGACCAAGCACGCCCGTGCCGTCGTGGTCGTCTGCTGGTCGAACACCGCCGGTCTGCTGACCGCGCTCGTGTTCGCCGGCGTCCTGTCCCACGGTGGCACAGGATGGTCGGAGGTCGTCTGGGGCGGAATCGCCGGGCTCTGCGGAAGCCTCGGCGCCATCCTGCTGTATCACGCGCTGGCCAACGGCGTGATGAGCCTGGTGGCACCGACCACGGCGGCCGCCGCGGCCGCGTTGCCCGTGGTCGCCGGGGTGATGATGGGGGACCGGCTCACCGCGCTCGCCGTGGTCGGTGTCCTGTGCGCCCTCGCCTCCGTGCTCCTGGTGTCGCTGACCGGCGGCGACGGCTCCGGCTCCGAAGCCCGGGGGAAGATGCTCCGCAGCGTGGGGCTCGCGCTGCTGGCCGGTGCCGGCTTCGGCCTGTTCTTCGTGTTCCTGGCCCGCACGCCGAGCGACACCAGTCTGTGGCCGCTGGTGTGGGCTCGCTGCGCCTCCCTGACGCTGCTCCTCGGAGTGGGTCTGGTGCGCCGCACGCCCCTGCGGCTGCCGGTCCGGCCGGCGCGCTTCGCGCTGCTCTCCGGGGTGCTCGACATGGGGTCGAGCGTTCTGTTCCTCATCGCCGTCAAGAACGGCAGTCTCGCCATCATCGGGCTGCTGGCCTCTCTGTATCCCATCAGCACCGTGCTGCTGGCGCGGTTCGTCCTCAAGGAACGCATCCGCTCGGTGCAGCACATCGGCGTCGCGCTGGCCGTGGCCAGCGTGCTGCTGCTCGCCTGGAACTGACCGGTTCAGCAGAGCACAGCCCCACCTCACGACTTCCGTGGAGTTCGCATGCCCGCCACTGATCCCATAGCACCGCCGGCCACCTCGTCGTACGCGGCGGCCGTCGCAAGCCCGCCGGTGGCCGACGGCGGCACCGTTCCGCTGGACGCAGTCGCCCGGCAGTGCGCACAGGCCCTCTCCGGCCCGGTCAACTACGAGCTCAAGGGCGTGACGTTCGCCCTGCCGTCCCTGCGATCCCTGCCCATCGACCTGTGGGACCGGGTCCGCGCGGGTACCGACCCGATGGCCTCCCTGCGGGCCGTCGTGGGCGAGCAGAAGATGCGCGAGATGGCCGCTGCCGGATTCACCCTCAGCGACCTCGACGTGATCCTCGAGGACTGGAAGCGACGCGACGGTGTCCGGCACTGAGACCTTCAGATGCGAACGGCACGGGGCAGTCGCGGTCGTGGTCTTCGCCGGCCTCCACCACGCGAACGCGCTGAGCCGGGAGCGCATGCGTGCGCTGACGATCCTGCTCAGGGAACTCGAGGCCGACGCCTCCGTCCTGGCGGTGGTGCTGCGCGCCGAGGAGGGGATGTCCTTCTCGGTGGGCTGTGACTTCAACGAGACACGTCACTTCACCGACGGGACCGAGGTCGACGACTGGACCGACGACATCGCGGACGTGTGTGTCGCGGGTCTGGCCGTGACCAAGCCGACCGTGGCGGCTCTCGACGGTCATGTCATCGGTGTCGGACTGCTGATCGCACTGGCCTGCGACTACCACGTCGGCTCCGAGAGTTGCTCGCTGCGCATGCCGCACTTCCGGCTCGGGATCGCCGGCATCCTCGGCGGATACGTCCTGGAGCGCACCGCCGGCCGGCACGTGATGCAGCAGATGCTGATGACGGGCGAGTCGTGGTCGCCCGAGGCCGCGCTGGCCGACGGACTGCTGCACGAGGTGGTCCCGGACAAGGACCTCGCCGCCACGGCCCTGAAGCGGGCCGAGGACTTCGCCACCTACAGCGGTCCCGCCTTCCGCAGCACCAAGCACTTTCTGAACCAAGACCACATCCACGGTCTCCGCAAGGCGCAGCACGAGGCCAGGATCTCGAACCGGGCCGGCTTCGCCATGGGCCTGCCACAGCGGCGGATGCGGACGATCCTCGGGCAGGACTGATCTGGGAGGCCCCCCGATGCTCATGCACAGCACGACCCACCGGCTGCCCGACTCGGTCCTGGCGGTGGAGCGGGCTGCCGACCTGCCCCGCGCGGGGTGGGACGCGTTGGCGGGCCCCGCCGACATCTTCCTGACCTGCCGCTGGCTCGACGTGGTGGAGGCGACGGTGGGCGTCCCCATGGCCTATCTGTGGATCGAACGGGACGGCGAGCCCGTCGCCTGCCTGGCCACGGCCCTGGCCACGTCGGCAGTGCCGTGGGCCCTGGGCCGGCCCGATGTCGTCCTGCGTAACAGCGCCGAGGCGGGCCTGCCGGGTGCGGCCGGCTTCCTGGCAGACCTCGCGGGCGATCCCACGACGGAGCTCATGCCCACCCTGCTCGCCGGCGGTCGGCATGTCGGGCACACGCGGATTCTCCAGGGCCACCGGACCACCAGGGACGACCTGGTCCGGCTCGTCGGCGCCGCGGAGACCCTGGCCCGGCGGTCCGGCGCGGCCACTGTGTGTTTCCTCTATCTGGACGCGGCGGGAGAGGACGACCGCCGGCTGGCGGACGTCCTGGCCGAGCGCGGCTACCGCAGCCACACCTCGGGGCGCCACAGCCGCCTGCGGGTGCCCGAGGACGGATACGACGGCTATCTGACCGCCCTGCCGCGCAAGCGCCGTGTCTCCGTGGCGGCGGAACGACGCCGGATACGGCAGTCCGGCATCGACGTGTCCGTGGAGTCCCTCGACGAGGTGGACCTCGCGCGCTGCGCCGAGCTGGAGGCGGAGCTCCTCGGCAAGTACGGCATCACCTGGGCACCGGACCAGTCACTGCCCCAACTGCGGCAAGTCCGTGACTGCTTCGGGGACGACGCCTTCGCGGTCGTGGCCCGCGCCGAGGGGAGCCTCCGCGCCTTCGGACTGATCCTGCGCCGGGGCGACCACTGGTACGCACGCCAGACCGGATACGACTACGCGTACCAGCGCCGCACCGGGCTCCCGCTCTATTTCGAGCTCCTGTACTACCGGCTCGTCGAAGAGGCCGCGGCGGCGGGCGTCTCGACCATCCACTACGGCCTCGGCAGCACGGAGACCAAGAGATCCCGCGGGTGCGCGGCGACCGACCAGCACTGCCACCTGCTGCGACTGGACCGGACCGCATGACCTCGGCCGAAGCGAAGAGCGCGGACACGACCGACCGGGTTCTGCCACGGGGGCCCGGCGCGGTCCGCTTCGGCACGGCCGGATTCGTCAACGCCGTGGGCACCGGCTTCTTCTATCCGTTCTCCCTTCTCTTCTTCACCGCACTGTCCGGGGAGTCCCTCGCCACGGTGGGCATGGTGCTGACGGTGACGACACTCGGGGCGCTGCCGGGGCTCTTCGTCGTCGGCCGGCTCGTGGACCGTCTCGGGCCACGGCTCGTGCTGATCGGGGCAGCCGTCGTACGCGCCGTGTGCTTCGTCGGATTCGTCTCTCTGCCGGGCCTGCTTCCGCTGGCTGTGTTCAGCGTCGTCCTGGCCCTGGGCAACCGTGCGGAACAGGCCGCCGGACCCCTGCTCGCGGTGCGGCTCGCACCGGAGGGTCAGCGCAGCCGATGGCTTGCCCTGTCCAGGGTGACCTTCAACGCGGGGATGGGTACGGGTGCCCTCCTCGCGGGCCTGTTCGTCGCGGGCACCGGCTCGGGCTTCGTCCTGCTCGGCGCATTGAACGCCGCCAGTTTCGTGGTGACCGCCGTGCTGTACCTCGGCATACCCGCCGGGGCACCCGCAGCCCCGGCACCGGCCCGGCGTCACGCCGAGGACCGTCGTGCCCGCCCGTGGCAGAACGTCACGTATCTGCGCGTCGCGGGCGCCAACGCCCTGCTGTGGACCGCCGCGCTGGCGGTGGAGAGCGCACTGCCGGTGTTCGCCCTGGAGGAGCTCGCGCTGCCGTCCTGGACGGTGGGTGTGCTGTTCGCCGTCAACACGGCGCTGCTCACCGCTCTGCAGCTGCCCATGAGCCGGACCATCGACAGGTTGCGCCCAGGACCGGTCATGGCCCTCGGGGGCCTGGCCTACGTCGCGCTCTACGCGTCGGCGCTGCTCGCCGCCTCGGCACCCTCCTGGACCCGACTCGCCGTCCTGGTCGCGGGGATGGTGGTGTACACGCTCGGGGAAATGGCGGTCTCGCAGGCGGCCCTGGTCATGCTGACGGGTCTCCCGCCGGAGCGGAACCAGGGTTCCTACCTGGCGTTCAACCAGCTGCTCGTCGGAGTCGCCACGGCTCTCGCCCCTCTGCTGGCGACGGGCCTGTTGAGCACGGTGCCCACGGCCCTGTGGTGGGCGCTGACCGGACTGAGCGTGCTCGCGGCCCTGCTGCCCCTGAGAACACCCCGTCCGTGACGGCAGACGCTCAGGCCCGACGGCCCGCGCGGCCGCTCCCGCACCCTCTTCAGGCGATGCTCGATCACCCCCCGGGTCGCCCCCACACAACCGCTCTCGGCCCCCGACGGTGGACGCCGACCGTGTCCGGGACATCACATGCCAACGCCCCGTTCCCGGCGACTCGAATGCCGGCGCCAGGGCTCTGTCCCTGCAGGTTGATGTCTCAGCCGAGCCAGACGATGTCCCGCACTGTACGGGGACAAGGACTCCGCAGGCTCAGGGGAACTCGGGTGACGTCCACGACGAGGTGTACGCCTCACACGTCGGCGGGCAGTGGGTCGTCGCGCAGCACGCTGTAGGCAACGCCGTCGCGCCACCGGCCGTCCCGGAAGACGATGCCCCGCAGTATGCCCTCGCGAGTGAATCCGGCCTTCTCCAGGGCCCGCTGCTCGGCGATGTTCTCGGCCTCGGTGTCAGCCTCGATCCGCATCACGGGCGTATGGGCGAAGAGGTACCGGACGAGCTGTAGCTGGGCCCGGGTGCCGATGCCCCGGCCGCGGGCGTCGGGCAGCAGCTGGGCGCCCATGTTCCAGCAGTGGGTGGAGGGCGTAACGACGACCTTCCGCCAGGAGACGAACCCCAGCGGCTCGTCTCCTGCCGTGACGATGAGCTGGCCGCCGTCCTCATCAAGCAGCCGGTTCTCCGTCCAACGCCGCCGGAACCGCCGCGGGTCGGTGTAGCCGTACCACTGGAACGGCCCCGCCGTCTCCGGCTCGGTGAGGAAGCGTTCCAGCAAAGGAAGGTCGTTCTCGTCGACGGGGCGCAGCGTCACGGATTCGGCAGACATGGACGAGAACCTACGGCGTGAGGTGTCAGGACCCCGTCAGGAAACCCGCACCAACACCGGGAGGCATCCGCGCGACTGGCCCGGCCCCGTGCTGCTCCGGCTTCTCCGCCGAGGCCGGACAACGGAAGCCGCGCAGGTCGCGTATCGCTGCCAGCGCCAACCCGAGCCTCCACCTTCGGCCCGACCGCAGATCGGCCGGATGCGATGAGCACAATGCGGGAGCGGCGGGCGTCATCAATTCCCCGGACCCGCACGCGTTCAGCCACGTGATCATTCTGGCCCTCTGGGACTTCCCGGTCGGTCGGCGGGGTCCGGCACGGGGGACGCGGATCCGCTCCAGCAGAGGCTGGGCGCAGATGCTGTCGTGACGGCGTGGGACGACGGAACAGCCGCTTGACCACGTGAGGAAGAAGGTGAGCGCCACAGACCGCACGGCACCTCAGGGCAGTGGGGTGTCACGTGCGGCGACCCACAGCGCGTACCACTCCTCGTGGGTGAGGTCCGGCTCGTTCAGCGCCGCGTCCCGGCAGGCGGCGATGCGCTCGGGACGGGTGGTGCCGACGACGGGGGCGATACCTGCCGGGTGGCTCTGAAGCCACCACAGAAGGATGGTCTCCGGGGTGGTCCGCTTGCGCTGGGCGAGGTCGGCGACGAGCCGGCTCACCGGCGCATCGGCGTCCGCGGTGAGACGGCCCTGGGCGAGCGCACCCCACGCCTGGAGCCTTATGCCTTCGGTCGCGCAGAACTCCAGCGTTCCGGAGGTGAAACCGTTCCCCCCGCCGGCCCGCGTGTTGAACAGGACGCCCGCCTCCACCCAGTCCCGCCGGGCCAGGCTCATCTCGAGTTGGTCGACCACCAGCGGAACGTCCAGGTGGGCCCGGAGGAAGGCAATCTGCGGACCGCTCATGTTCGACACGCCGAACTGCCGGACCAGCCCCTGGGAACGCAGACTTGCGAAGGCCTCGGCGATCTCCTCGGGGTCGGCGAGAGGGTCAGGCCGGTGCAGGAGGAGCACGTCCAGGACGTCCGTGCGCAGCCGGACGAGACTTTCCTCGACCCGTCGCAGGATGCTCGCTCCGCGCAGATCGTAGTGTCCGGGTCGCTCGCCGTCGGGCAGACGGATGCCGCACTTGGTCTGCAGGACGATGCGCTCCCGCAGTCCGGGCGTCCGGGCGAGCACCTCACCGAAGACGGCTTCCGACTTGCCGTACCGGTAGATGTCGGCGTGGTCGAACGCCGTGATCCCGGCGGCCAGGGCCGCCTCCATCGCGGTCTCGGCGTGCTGGATGTCCTCGGCCGTGTACGGACGGCTGTCCCACCCGCCGCCCAGGCCCATGCAGCCGTACAGCAGCCTGTGGTCGCGTATGTCGGTCTGTGCTGGCATGACAAGTCTCCCTGGAGCGTGGGGCGGAGGAACGACGCGGTCAGGCGCGGAGGGTGTCGGCGAGCATCTCGGCGACGGCCAGGACCGGCAGCTGGGTGTTGGCGGCGGGCACGGTCGGCAGGATCGAGGCGTCCGCGATCCGCAGGTCCGCCACGCCGTGGACCGCTCCTCGCGCGTCCACCACCGCCTGCGGGTCGTTGGCCGGGCCCAGGGCGCAGGTCCCCACAGGATGCCAGTAGGTGCCCACCCGTGAGCGAAGGTCCGCGTCGGACAGCGTGTGGGCCGGTGGCCCCCCCGCGGGCGCCGCCAGCGGCCGCAGTGCCGCTGCCAGTTCCGCCACCTTCCGCAGCCCCGACCTCAGCACCGCCGCGTCGCGGCCGCCGGGGTCGGTCAGGAACGCGGGGTCGATCTCGGGGGGTTCCAGCGGATCGGCCGAGCGCAGCCGAAGGTGCCCACCGGAGACCGGCTTCATCAGGAAGGCGGAGATGCCTGCCTCGTACTGCCCGGGCGGGAGCTTGCCGAACAGCGGCGGACCGGCCGTGGGCAGCAGGTGCAGGTCCCACGCTCCGTCCGGACAGTACTCGCTGGCCGCGCGCACCAGCATGCGGCTGACATACAGCTGCCCGTCCGCTTCCTTGGCCGCC
This sequence comes from Streptomyces sp. NPDC014006, assembly GCF_043088925.1. Classification (NCBI taxonomy): domain Bacteria; kingdom Bacillati; phylum Actinomycetota; class Actinomycetes; order Kitasatosporales; family Streptomycetaceae; genus Streptomyces; species Streptomyces sp. NPDC014006. Next base: position 58,976 of record NZ_JBICAJ010000014.1, read on the forward strand.
AGGGCCGCGTTCAGCTGGGGCGTGGGGGACAGGGGCACGAAGACACCGGGTTGGTCGGACAGGTTGGCGCCGACGCCCGGCAGGTCCGCCTCGCACCGGACGCCGATCTCCTTGAGGTGCGCGGCCGGCCCGATGCCGCTGCGCAGGAGCACGGCGGGCGAGCCGTATGTGCCGCAGGCCAGTACGCAGGTGTCAGCGGCCAGCGTCGTCCGCTCACCGTCCACCACGATCTGCACACCGCGTACCCGACCGTCGCGTACGACCAGCCGGTCCACCAGAGCGCGGTCGACGATCGTCAGATTGGGCCGCGACCGGGTCGCCGCGTCCAGGTACGCGAAGGCGGCGTTGAAGCGCCGCCCGTCCACCGCGTTGAGCAGGGGGCGGCCGTACCCCGGCGCACCGGGGCTGCCCATGTCCACCTCGGGGTAACCGAGTTCGCCCGCCGCCGCCAGCGCGGCCGAGGCCCAGGCGGACAGTTCCTCGTCCGGTCCCGTTCGCAGGTCCATGCGTTCCACGGCACGGCGCCGGTACGGCTCCAGCGCCCGGGCCGACCACGGTTCACCCCCGGCGCGTGTCCACTCGGCATGGTCGGCGAACGAACCCCAGGTGTTCCAGGCGCCGTTGATGCACGAGGAGCCGCCGAGGACGCGGGCCCGGATGCGGTAGAACGCGGTGTGCCGCTCCCACACGTCGTCGCGGGGCAGGGCGCGGGCGTCGCGCAGCTTTCGAGGCCACTCCTCCTGCACCGGCCCGTAGTCGGGGCCGGCCTCCACCAGGCACACCGACCGCCCGGGGTCCTCGCTGAGGCGGGCCGCCAGCACGCATCCGGCCACTCCGCCGCCGAGGACCACGACGTCGTGGCCGGACTGAATGGGTGATCTTGTCATCGTCGCTCCGCTGAGGTGTCGTCGGGGTACGGGCGGGAGAGGTCGCAAGGGCGTGATGCGCCGGGCTCAGAGCGGCCGTACGCCGAGTTCGGCGAGGAGCAGGTGGCGTTCGACGTGCCGGGCGGTGACTGTATCCGCGGCCGCATGCCAGCGCCGTACGGCCGTACGCAGCGCCGCGGTGTCCGCGCGGCGCAGCGCCGCGACGAAGTGCTCCAGGCCCTGCCCGCCGCGCGCCTCCTCGGGAGTCGGCACCGGGCCGGCGGCGGTAGCCCTCGCCGCGACCGGCTCGCCCGTCAGCGCGGGGACGAACTCCGGGGAGAACAGGGTGGACAGTTCCGCCCGGCGCTGCGGACCGGTCAGGGTTCGCAGCATCTTCACGGTCAGGGGCTCCTCCTCGTGTCCGCGCGGCGATCCCCATGAGGCGATGTCCGCGGCGGGCAGTGCGCTGAAGGACGCCAGCAGGGCCAGTCCCGACGCGGCAGGGTGGCCGCGCAGCACCTGACCGGCCCGGGCGCACCAGCGTGCCAGCCGCTCCGCTCCGGCGGGATCCGGTACGCCGGCCGGGGGCAGCGCCGCGAGCAGGATCCGCCAGCAGTCCAGATGGATGTCCAGGAGGGACTCGCCGAGGGCGGCTCCCTCCTGTTCCTGTTCCTGTTCCTGGGCGGCCAGCGCGGGAAGCACCTCCGTGTACAGCAGCCGTACGATCCGATGCGGGGTGCGCTGGACCCGCCAGCAGTCCTCATCGGCGTGGTCGGCCAGCACTTCCTCCACCGCGACCGGTTCCGCCGCGAGACCCGTGCGCACGCCCCCGTCCTCCGCCTCGAAGTAGTAGAGCTCGTCGAGGTGTTCACCCGGCCGCAGCGGGCCGGACAGCCGCTCCACCTCCGCCAGCACCTCGTCGCTGCGCGCCAGCAGCGCCGTTCGGTCTTCGGGCGCCGGGACGGTCGCGTACGGCTTGATGCGGTCGAGCTCCCGGGAGAACGCCTGGAGCAGGAACGGCGTGGTGAGCCGGTGGCTCATCGGCAGTCCCAGGTAGGGGAAGACCGCGCAGGTGCGGCAGGCGGGCCGGTGCCCGACCTCCTCGTCGCGCACCCGGAGCAGCTCCGGGTCCCGCACCAGGTCCCGGTACGGCCGCTCCGGGGCCAGCGAGGCGTCCCATTCGTGATAGCAGGGCAGCATGACCCGGCCGTCCGGACCGACGGTCAGTATGCGGGAGTTGGCCCCGCAGGCGGTGACCGTCGCCGGGTCGAGGGTGCGCAGATGATGCAGGAAGGCCAGGTTCACCAGGGTGCGCGGGGCGTACCTCTGCTCCGCGACCCGGTTCAGCAGCAGCGACGACGGAACGGTGGGCGGCGGTTCGGCCGTGGCGGCCGCGGAATCACGGCCGTTGACCGCCGCCAGCTTGAGCATGCGGACCGAGCCGGCCGGGCGTACCTCGCTCTGCGCGGCGAAGTAGCTGAACATGGGGGCCAGGTAGACGTCCACCTCGTGCCGTTGCGCGTAGGCGACCACGTCGTCCAGCTCTCCGACGTTCTGGTCGGTCACCACGCAGATCAGCTTGAGGTTGTCCGCCCCGTCGGCCCGCAGCTTCTCCACGAGGGTGAGCGTGCGGTCGAGCGTGTCGGTGCCCCGGATTCGGTGGTACCGCTCGGCGCTGAGCGTGTCCAGGGAGATGTTCAGCGTGTCGACGAGCGGCACGACCTCCGCGGCTTGCGGGGCGAAGCGGATCGCGTTGGTGGTGAGTTCCACGGTCATGCCCAGGTCGCGGGCGTGCCGTACCGCCGTGGTCAGTTCGCGGTGCAGGGAAGGTTCGCCGCCGGTGATGTCGAGATAGGTGACGCCCAGTGCGGCGAGTTCGTCCAGGCAGCGGCGCAGCCCGTCGGCCGTCATCTCCTGGTGGCCGTCGAAGACGGGGTCCTGCCAGACGTTGCAGTACCCGCAGCGGGAGTTGCAGCGGAAGGTCAGATACAGCCGGGCATGCCGAAAACGCGTGGGCGCTGTGGCCACGTGAGGCTCCTCGTACGGGTACGGAATCAGACGGCCGGAAAGGCGGCGAACACGGGCGCCAGCAGGCGCGCCCCTTCGCGCACCCCCCGGACGGTGACGTCTTCGGTGGCGGGCAGGGTCGCGAGCAGTTCGCTGCCGAGACAGGTGTTGACCGGGCGGGAGGCGTAGCGCGTACGGGCCCGCGGCACCGGTGTCACCAGGTCCGCCGGTACTCCCAGCGCCCGCGCGACGACGCCGGCCCACTCGGCCCGCGTGACGCGGTCGGGCCCGCCCAGGTGCAGCACCGGGGGCAGCGGATGCCCGGCGTGAAGGAGGGCAGCCGTCACCTCGACGACGTCGTCCAGCAGCACCGGTGTCGTCCACTGGTCGTCGGGGGCCTCGACGCGCTCGCCGCGGCGCAGACGGTGGGCGCAGGCGGCGAAGAAGTTCAGCCACTTGCCCGCGTCGGCCGCCTCGTGGCCGTAGACCAGACTGACCCGCAGCACGACGGCCCCCTCGGCCTTCGCGAGCAGCGCTTCCTCCGCCGCCAGTTTCGCCCGGCCGTAGGCATTCGCCGGTGACACGGGGGTGCCTTCGGTCGGGTGGGCCGCCTCGCCGCCGAAGACGTTGTCGGTGGAGATCATGACCATCCGCGCGTCGGGTGCCAGGGCGGCGAAGGTGTCGGCCACGGCGACGTGCGCGGCCCGTGCCTCGTCCGGGTGGTCCTCGCACCAGGTGACGTCGGACGGCCCGTGCACCAGGACCACCCGGCCGGGGCGCAGACGGTCGAGCAGCCGCCGGCAGGCCCTGGCGTCGGTGGCGTCCAAGGCGCACCAGCGGGCCCCGGACGCATCGGCGGGCACGGCGGGCGGGCGGCGCGAGACCAGGGTCACCCGCTCGCCGCCACACGCCAGCCGCCGAGCGGTCGCGGTACCGATGAGGCCGCTGCCCACGACGAGGGTGTCCTCACCGGTCATGACGCTCCCTGTGCGAAGGGGACCGGTGCGCGGTCCGCCAGCAGACGCCCCACGCCGATCAGTCCGTGGTCGTCGTCGGCGACCCCGAGCGACACCATGGTGTCGACCTGCCCGGGAGCGAGACCGAAGCAGCCCAGCCGCAGCAGCTCCGCCACCAGCAGGCGCCGGTACGGCTCTCCGACCGCCAGGGCGAAGCCGCCCACCAGGATGTAGCGGCACACCCCGATCGAGGCGAACACCCCGCCGATCGCCTGGGCCAGGGGGGTCATGGTGGAGCGCAACACCTCCGTGGTGAAGGGATCGCCCGCACGGACCGCCTCGGCGATGGCCCGGTTGTCGACGTGCTCCGGCCTGCCCCCGCACAGCGCGCCGAGCCGGGAAGCGCGGAACGCTGCCCCTTCGGCCCGTGCGGCCCGGTGTGTCGCGGCCAGCACGCCGCGCCCGGAGGCTATGGCGCCCAGGTGTCCGCGGCCGCCGCAGTCGCACAGGGGCGCGTCGGGGGAGGGGTCGCAGACCCAGTGGCCCAGCTCGCCGCCGTGGCCGTCGGCGTCGACGAGGACCTCGCCCCCGCGGAACACCTTGTTGCCGATGCCGGAGCTGACGGTGAGCAGGCAGACGTCCCCGGGTTCTTCGGCGGCGTACCGCCAGGCCGCCGCCGTCAGGTCGTTCACCACGACGGCCGGCGCGCCTGTGCGTTCCGTCAGCAGTTCGCCCAGCGGCAGGGGTTCGCCACGCCGCCCCCAGATGGTGGGGGCGGCCAGTACCAGCCCGGCGGCTGTGATCGGCCCGGCGAAGGCCACGCCCAGTGCCCTCGCCGGTCGTCCGCCCGTGTGGGCGCCGACCTCCCGCACGATCTGTTCCACCACCCGCTCCTGGAGCACGGGTACCGGTGCGCCGGGGTCGCGGTGCATTCCGTCGACGGGCACCCGCCGCACTCGGGACAGGGCGCCGGTGGCGGGGTCGTAGCTGCCCACCCGAAGCGTGGTGCCGCCCACGTCCAGCACGGTGAAGCCGTCGTCAGCCCGCACGCCGCTCACCCGGTTCCTCCTCCGCTTCCTCCTCGAAGACCAGCAGCCGCAGGTCCCGCTCACCGTCATTGAGCAGACCGTGCTCACCGTGGGGGTCGTTGACGACGACGTCGCCGGGGCCCACCCGGAACTCCTCGCCGTCCCGGTGCATCAGGCCGTCGCCGTCGAGCACGATGTAGGTCTCGCGTTCGGCGCCGTGCCGGTGCCGGCCGATCGACGTGCCGGGCGGCAGGACGGCCAGGTCGATGAAGTGCGCGCCCGGGCCGCCGGGCCGCCGGGCGAAGACGCGGTGGGCGAGGATCGTGCCGAGACCGCCGTGGTCCCGCTCCTTGCCGGCCAGCAGGTCCCGCAGGTTGACCACGGCCTCAGGCATCGTGCCGCTCCCCTTCCACCGCGAGCGCCTCCAGTGCGGCCGTCAGAACGTCCCCGGGCACGTCCTGAAGTTCCTCCACGAAGGCCGCCTTGCCGATGGCCGTCGGTACGACGAGGTGCAGTTTGCGGCCCCGGCGTTCCCAGGAGGCCCGCAGGGCCCGGGCCATCAGCTCCGGTGTGCAGGTGCCGGGATCGAACACCGGCAGTCCGATGTGCCGCAGCAGGCGGACGATCCGGTCGCAGGTCTCCTCGTCGGCGAGGCCGAGCAGCCGGGCCAGGTGCGCGGAGAGCGCCATGTCGACGGCGACCGCCTCGCCGTGCTCCAGGCGGTGCCCGCCGCCCGTCTCGACGACCGGGCTGAAGGTGTGGCCGAAGTCGACGAGCCGGGCCAGGTCGTGTTCTCGGAGGTTGGGGCAGAGCTCCTCCATCATCAGACGCATCGATGTGCGTAGAACGTAGGTCTCCAGGTCCCCGTGCGCACCCGCCCCGGCACCGGGGCGACGGAACGCGTCAGGGTGCCGTTCCAGGGTCCGGAACAGGTCCGCGTCCAGGATCACAGCCATCTTCACGATCTCGGCGAGCCCGCAGCGGATCTCCCGGTGCGGGAGCGTCGTCAGGAAGGCGGGGTCGTTCAGGGAGGCGTGCGCCGGGTGGTAGGCGCCGAACATGTTCTTCGTCTGCAGGGCGTTGACGCCCGTCTTGACGCCCACGCCGACGTCGACCTGACCCACCAGGGTGGTGTTGACCTTGATGTAGCGCACACCCCGGGCGTAGATGGACGCGGCGAAGCCGACCACGTCGGCGACGATGCCGCCCCCGACAGCGAGCATCACGCCGTGCCGGTCCAGCCCGTCCGCCTTGGCGAGCGTGCAGACCTGTTCCGCCGCACCGAGCGTCTTGCGGTGCTCACCCGTGGGGATGACGTGCAGGGTCCACTGACCGGGCCGGGTACGGGCCTGGAAGTAGGCGCGCAGCCGGTCGCCGTACAGCCTTTCGACGGTGGGGCCGACGAAGACCACCACCCGCCGGCCCTCCAGGCAGTCGGCCAGCAGCGGGTTGTGCGGATCGAGCACCCCGGAGGTGAGATCGACCCGGTAGCGGGTGCCGTCCGGTGCTCTCAGGTCGAAGCCGCCGGGATCCTCGCGGACCCCTGCCGGCGGATGGTCGACCCGCTCAAGAACCTGGCCTGACATCTGTCTCCTCAGTCTTCTCACGATGCCGCAGGAGGTCTGCGAACACCCGGGCGAGCGCGGCCGTCAGGGGCCGGCCGGGGAGGTCCTCCAGCGGTACGGGACGTCCCTGCGCGTCACTCACGGGCAGCCGCCAGTTGGGGTGCACCGAGGACGTGCCGGGGATGTTCTGGGGTCTGCGGTCGCCGGTCATGTCCGGCAGCCATACGCCGAGCAGCCGTGCCGGGGTGCGGCACAGGAAGCGGTGCAGCGCGACGACCTCGCCGTCCGCGTCGGGCAGCAGCCCGAGCCTTTCCAGTTCGGCCAGCCAGCCGTCGCGTTCGACGGCGGCCTCGGCCTTTTCCTCCTCCTGCGGCCGGGTCAGCAGACCCAGACGGGCCCGCAGCTCGATGTGCTCGCCGCTGAGCCAGGCGGCGGTCGTGGGCAGGTCGTGCGTGGTGAGGGTGGCCAGGCAGTCGCGCCGCCACTGCTCGGGTGGAAGCGGCCCGTGCCGGCCCTGCGACCCCCCGAGGTACTCGAAGCGCTGCACGGACGTGCCGAGGATCCCGCGCTCGTCGAGCGCGGTGCGCACGCCGGCCTCGACCGTGCCGAGGTCCTCGCCGATGACGGCCGCACCGGCCATGTGCGCCTCCAGTGTCAGCACGCCCAGCATCGCCTCGGCGTCGTAGCGCACGTACGTGCCCTCGGAGGGCGGCCGGCCCTCGGGCACCCACCACAGGCGGAACAGGCCCATCACGTGGTCGATCCGCAGGGCGCCCGCGTGCCGCAGTCCTGCCCGCAGCAGCCCGGCCAGCGGCCGGTAGCCGGAGGCGGCGAGCCCGTCGGGCCGCCACGGCGGCTGTCCCCAGTCCTGACCGTGCGGGTTGAAGTCGTCCGGCGGCGCGCCGACGCTCATGCCCGCGGCCAGGCAGTCCTGCAGCGCCCACGTGTCGGCACCCTCGGGCGCCACCCCGACGGCCAGGTCGTGGATCAGGCCGATGCCCATGCCCGCCTCGACGGCCGCCGCCTGCGCGGAGGCGAGCTGTTCGTCGGTGAGCCAGGCGAGCCGGCGGTGGTAGTCCACCTCGGCAGCCATCTCGCGCCGGGCGCGCGCCACGGCCGGGGAGCGCGCGTCGCGCAACTCGGCCGGCCAGGACCGCCAGGCCCCGCCGTACACCCCGGCCAGCGCGCACCAGGTGGCGAAGTCGGTCAGGTCCTCGCCCTCGCGTGCGACGAACCGCGCGAAGGCGGCGGCCCGCCCCGGCGGCAGCGGCACGTCGCACACCGCGCGCATCGCCTCGTGCTTGAGCGCGCGCACCGTCTCCCGGTCGATGAGCGCCTCGCCGCGCAGGACGCCCTCGTTGAGGGCCCGGGCCCGGGCGGCGCACCGGTCGGCGGTGCGCCGCGCCTCACCTGTGAGGTACGCGTACTCGGGTATCGCCTCGACCCTGAGGTGCAGGGGGTCCGGGTAGCGGCGCGAACTCGGCCGGTACGGCGACGGGTCCGGCAGGGGACCGGGCTCGACGGCGTGCAGCGGACCGAGCTGCACGAAGTCCGCGCCGAGACAGCGCCCCGACCAGGACGCCAGTTCCGCCAGGTCGCCCAGGTCGCCCATGCCCCAGGAGCGGTGGGAGAGGACCGAGTACAGCTGGACGAGGAGCCCCCAGTGCCGGCCGGATGGCACGGGCAGCCGTTCGGGTACGACCAGCAGGGGGACGGACGCGCGGCGCCCCGGAGCCTCGGCGTGCAGGACGTGGCGGCCGGCCGGCAGCGAGCCGGACAAGGAGGCGGAGCCGCCCCCCTCCAGTGCCACCTCGGTCGTCGCGTTTGCGGGCAGGGCGAGGCGTGGCACGGTGCCGCCGCGCACGACGACGCACTCGGGCAGCAGCCGGGCCGCCGAACGCTCGCGGTGGGCCGCGAGGGCTGCGCGGGCGGCCGCCTCGCCGCCCGCGTCCACGCCGCAGGCGGCGAGCACCGCCACCAGGGTGTCCGCGGACACCTCCACCCGGTGGCCGCGGTCGGTGGTGTAGGCGGTGGATATTCCGTGAGCGCGGGCCAGTTCGCGCAGGACGGCGGTCACAGGTCCTGCTCCGCGGTGCCGAAGAGGCGTTCCAGGACGACGGCGACGCCGTCCTCCTCGTTGCCGGGCGCGATCTCGTCCGCCATGGCCCGCAGCGCCGGATGAGCGTTGCCCACGGCCACCCCGTGCCCGGCCCACGCCAGCAGCGGGATGTCGTTGGGCATGTCGCCGAACGCGATGGTCTCGGCCGCGTCGCAGCCGAGCAGCCGCGCCGCCCGCTCTACGCCGGCTGCCTTGGTGGTACCGGGCGGCAGGACCTCGACCATGCCCTGCACCGAGTGCACGACGGTGACCTCGGCCCCGCACAACTCCCGTGTCACCGCCTCCACTTCGTCCTCCGGGACGCTCGTGTGGTGCAGAACCAGCTTGTCGATGGGGTCGGTCCACAGCAGCCCGCGGTCGGTCGTGACGTCCCAGCCGTGCCGGACGCGTTCACCGAACCGGGGAGTGACCTTGAAACGGCTCAGTGGCGGTGCCGTCACCACGCCCAGTTCCAGCTCCCCGAGCGCGGCCTCGACACGTTCGACGACCCGGCGTGCGACGTCGAGGTCGAGCGAGGCCGAGCTGAGCAGCCGGTCGGCCCCGGCGTCGTAGAGTTGGGCGCCCTGGCCGCACACGGCGAGACCGCGGTAGCCGAGGGCCGCCAGGTACTGCTTGCAGGCGGCGGCGGGCCTGCCGGTGACCACGAGGTGCCGGGCTCCTGCCGCGGCAGCCGTGGCGAGGGCGCGCAGGGTGCGCTCGGAGACGGTCTGGTCGTTGCGGAGCAGTGTGCCGTCGAGGTCGGTTGCCACGAGCCGGTACGGCGGGGAGCCGGCCGGGGCCTCGATCGGTACGGTGTCCCATGTGACGCGCCCCGACGCCAGGGTGAGCATGACGAGCAGGCGGTGACCGACGGGCGGACGCTCCACCACCCCCCGGAAGACGCCCTCGCCCACCGGAGTCAGGGGAGCCAGGACGACTCCGCTGCCCTCGGGCACGGCCTCGTCCGAGGCGATTGCTTCCGCCAGGGACTCCCGATCCGTCGGGCGGCCGGCCGCACCGGGCACCGCCACCTCCACGTGCCGCGCCAGCGGGTGCCGGTACTCGACGTGCACCTGGCCCGCCCGGTGGCTGCGCGCCCGGCACCGGTCGCGCAGCCGCGTGGCCCACTCCTCCCGCCCCGCCGCCCGCGCCGTCTCGGTACACCGGGCGACATCGGCCCGTGCGTAGGCGGTCTCGAAGAGACGCTCGAAGGCGGTGTCGTCGAGGGGTGCGCAGCGACCGTAGGCCGCCGTGTCGCCCAGGGCCGCGGCAGACCGGGCGATCAGTTCCCGGTGCTCGGTCCAGGCGGCGGCGGGCAGGGCGTCGAACCAGCCGTACCGGATCGCGTCCTCGGCCGGGAAGGGCGTGTGGCGTCCGCGCAGGACGTCCATGAAGGCCGCGAGCCGCCGGTCGGCGCTGCGGCCCCAGGTGAACTGGCGTGCGGAAGAACGGGAGTTCGCCGACAGTCGGGCATGTTCGTCGGGGGCCGCGTGCCGCAGCGCCGCGGCCTGGCGTATGCGCTCGGCCAGCGCGCGGGCGAGGTCCGGGTCGTCGTCGCGGAACGAACCGGGCAGCGCGAACCCGGTGGCCCGCGGATCGTCCGCCGGAAGGGCGTGTCCGAAGTGCGTGGTGACGCTCTGCGCGGTGGCGATCGGCACCGCGCCGCACGCCATCGCCTCCGCCTGGGCTATGAGGAACCCGTCGAGCTCGAACTTCGAGGGAAAGACACAGAAGTCGGCACAGGCCGCCTGCTCGAACAGTGTGTCCTCGTCGGCGAGAGACCAGTCCAGGTGGATGCGGCCGGGGTGGCGGTCGGCGACGCTCTGGAACCAGGCGTTGCCGACAGGCCCGGCCTGCCCGCCTCCGCCGGTGGCGAAGCGCAGCAGGAAGACGGCCTCCGTGCCGCCGGTCAGGACTTCGTCGATGGCGCGTACCAGTTCCACCTGCCCCTTGTGGTGTACGGCGTACCGGGCGGCGTGGTAGAAGACGGGCAGTTCGGGGTCCAGGCCCAGGGACCGCAGGACCGCCGCGCGGTCCACGGACCCCGGGTCGCGCGCCAGCCAGCTGTCGGATATGCCGCAGCCCCCCATGAGCAGCTTGTGCGCCTGCTCGCGCAGCAGCCGGGACACCGGCAACGTGTGGAACAGGCGCTCGAACGGGGTGTCCCGGAAGGTGCTGTAGTAGTCGCGCTGGCCGGGCGAGACGAAGTCGACCAGGTCGGCGTGGGCCAGGATGAGCGGCATCAAGGCGATGTGGTCCGGCCCGTGTTCGACGTGCATGCGGGTGCCGGCCAGCACCCGCGCCATGGTCGCCTCCGGGCTGTCCTCGGCGGGCAGCGGATCCTCGAACGCGTCCAGGTCCGCGTGGACGCCGAAGAGCTCCAGCAGGCGTTCCACCTGCGGGCGGTACACCTTCTGTGTGACGGGCGCGTTGGCGGCGATCGTGCTCACCGTCCGCAGTGACGGGTCGCCGGACAACAGGACCGGCAGCAGGTAGTGGTAGTACGGCTCGAAACCGTGCACCACCGCCTCCTCGCCCCGCAGGTACCGCTGGACGAAGTGGGCTCCCGCGACCTGGAACACCAGCGGTTTGAAGAAGGCGAGATCCCTGCCCTCGGTGCCGGGCGGCGGGTACAGCCGGTCGGGCAGCAGGTCCAGGCAGGTGTCGGAGAGGAAGTACACGTCGACGCCGTCCAGCCGCAGCCGGTGGGCGCGGGTGGTCAGCTCCAGGACGATCTCGGCCGGGTGGTCCGGCCACGCCTTGGGGTCGAGCACCAGCGGAACCCGGTGCTCGTGGACGTAGGGCAGTTCCTCGATGGGATGGTCCCGCCGCAGCGTGTCGAGGAGCCCGTGCGCGGGAGTGACCAGCGAGACGCGGTGGCCGCGCGCCGCGTACTCGCGCGACAGGTTCCACACCAGCGGGGAGAGCCCGCCGCGCATCAGCCGGTTGTCGAACCCGCCGCACTCGAAGGCGAAGTGGATGACGTGCACGCCGATCACCCGCTCGCCATGGCGCGCGCACTGGCCGCCCGCAGCCCCGGCAGGTCGATGAACTCCGTGTGGGTGCCCACGCTGCCGCACACGAACGCCCCGGCCACCGAGCCGGCCAGCACGCACTCCTCCAGGGACCGGCCCTCGAACAGGGAGTGCAGGAACGCGGTGACGAACGCGTCCCCCGCGCCGTTGCTGTCCACGACCGGCCGCTCGGGCCGTACGGCGGGGAAGTGGCGGATCGTGTCGTCACCGCGTACCAGCAGGTGGCAGCCGGCGGCGCCGTCGGTGGCGACGACGAAGCGGGCCCGGCCCTCGTCGATGATCGCCCGCAGGACGCCGGGCAGCCGGTCCTGCATCGCCGCGGCGCTGAGGAAGACGTAGTCGGAGTTGAGGGCGTAGTGACGGTGGTGCGGGTTGTGCCCGTCCCAGTCGTGCAGGTCGGTGGAGCTGGTCACGCCCAGGCGGTGGACGTCCTCGTACATGTCCTGGTTGTGGCCGATGATCGACAGGTGGACGTGCGCCGACCGCTCAAGGAAGGGCAGGTAGAAGTCGCGGGGCAGCCTGAGGCCGGCGGGGTGACGGCCGTCGTAGAAGGAGAAGCGGCGGCCCTGCGGGTCCACCAGGTTCGCCGAGCGCGGCGTGCCGTGCGGCGAGACCAGATGGCTGAAGTCGAGGCCGAGGCGGGCGTAGTGCTCCAGCACCATGCGGCCCTGCGGGTCGTCGCCGAGGAAGTCGACGAACTTGGTCCGCAGGCCGAGCGCGTGCCAGCCCAGGGCCACCCCGTTGCCGGTGTGCCCGACGTAGTCCCGCAACGGCTCCACGAAGACGGAGTCGCCCGGCGGCACGCGCAGCTCGTCCACCCGCACGATGGTGTCCACGCCGACGCCGCCGACGACCAGGACGTCGTAGTCGGCCGGGCGCCGGTCCTCGTCGGGGCGGTGGTGTTCGGTCAGGGTCATGCGCTCACTCCTTCGGCAACCTGCTGGATCTGTCCGTCCTCCAGGACGACCGCCCCGTCGATGTCGGCGCCGGGCGGTATCACCGCGCCGGGCAGCACCACGCTGCGTCGCACCCGCGCGCCTGCGCCGACCCGGACGCCGGGGAAGAGCACGCTGTCCGTCACATGTCCGGCGCTGACGAGGTCCGACGGGACGACCGACGCGCGCACCCCGGGTGCGTCGGCGACCCAGCGGCGTCCGACCGCGGGCCGTACCGTCCTGGGCATCAGCCCCACGGGCAACGGCGGCCGCGGCCCCGAGGCGAGGGCCAGGTGCGCCCGGTGGTAGCGCTCGACGGTGCCGATGTCCTCCCAGTGCCCGTGCACCTCGTGGCCGCGGATGTGCTCCCCGCCCGCGAGCATCGCCGGGATCACATCCCGGCTGATGTCGTGCTGCCAGTCGGTGCCGTCCAGTTCCGTCAGGTACCGGCGCAGCACGGCGGCGTCGAAGACACAGAACGCCGCGAACACCAGGTCCGAGGTGGGGTGCTCGGGCTTCTCCGTGAACTCGGTGAGCCGGCCGCCGCCGTCGAAGCGGACCATGCCGAACAGGTGCACCCAGCGCGGGTCGATGCGCTGGTACGTGATCGTCAGCGCCGCGCCCGAGGCCCGGTGGGCCTCGACCAGGGGGCCGTAGTCGTACCGGTAGACGTGGTCGGCGTGCAGGACGAGGACCTGCTCCGTGCCCTCGGCGAAGACGTACTGCGCCTTGCGGACCAGGGCGTCGGCGGTGCCGCGTTCCAGCGGCCAGGTTCGCTGCGGCAGTTGGGCGGGCAGTTCCCGGCCCCGGTAGGCGGCGTCGTACGGCCCGAAGTGCACCCGGAAGCCGGGTCCGCTGTTCCACACCCGGTGCAGGTCGTCCATCAGCAGCCGCTCCTCGTACTGGGACAGCAGCAGCACCTCCGGCAGGCCCGAGGCGCGGGCGTTGGCAAGGCTGAAGTCGATCAGCCGGCAGGTGCCGCCGTAGGGGACCAGGGGCTTGAGCCGTCCCGTGCCGAGGGGACCCATGCGGCGTCCCTCGCCGCCGGCGAGCAGCACCGCGCGTACGGCACGCAGGTCAGCCATGACGCACCTCGTCCCAGGTCACCCGGCCACAGGACAGGGTGAGCAGCAGCCGGCCGTCGGCGCTCGGAGCGTCGCCCGCGAAGACACCCGGCCCGGTGCGTTCCAGGGTGCGCACATCCGGCAGGGCCCGGGCCGAGCCCCGCCGGGCCTCGACCACTTCCACCCGTTCGGCGTGCGGCAGTCGGTATTCGAGCCGCCCTCCGGGCAGGACGCGGGCGCGTTCGCGCAGCCGGGCGGTCTCCTCTTCGGGCACCGCCCCGGGGAGGCGCTCGAGGACCCGCTCGCAGGTGGCGAAGTCGGCACGCTGCCACGCGGCGCGGAACATCCGCACGGCGGCGTCGGCGTCGAACGTGACGCGGCGCTCGTAGGCGGTGATGTCCCCGTGCTGGATTGCCGCCTCCGGTGGGACCAGGTCGTCCGCGAGGAGGTCGAACCAGCCCTGGCGCAGGGCCAGTTCGGTGGACAGGGTCGCGGGCTGGCCCTGCCACAGCCGCGTGAAGGCTGCCAGGTGCAGGTCGGCGCAGTGGTCCCAGGTGAACACCCGGGCCACGGTCGCGGCCCGTTCGGACAGCTCCCGGTAGCGGCCGGGATCGTGCGTCCACAGGGCCGCCGCCTGCCGGATGCGGTCGGCGAGGGCGGAGGTCAGCAGCTCGTCGTCCTCCGCGAAGGACCGGTTCACGGCGAATCCGGTGGCCGTCCCGGGGCCGTCGGCGTGCCGGAAGTGCTCCATGCCGCGCTGGTCCGTGGCGATCGGCACCGCGCCCGCGGCCATGGCCTCGCCCTGGGCGATCAGGAAGGTGTCCATCTCGAACTTGGAGGGGAACAGCGCGAAGTCGCAGGCGGCCGCGAGGGAGAAGACGCGCTCCTCCTCCACGCGCTCCCACTCGAAGTGCAGCCGGTCCGGGTGGCGCGCGGCGACCTCGTGGAAGTACGGGTCGTCGATGCCGTTGCCGGAGATGCAGCGGATCACGAAGTTGGCCTTGAGGCCCTCGCCCAGCACCCGGTCCGCGGCCCGCATCAGCTCCACCTGCCCCTTGTGGTGGACGGCGTAGCGGGCGTTGTGGAAGAACGTCGGCAGCGCGGGGTCGAGGCCGAGGTCGCCGAGCACCCCCGCCCGGTCCACGTCGGCGGGGTCCCAGGCCAGCCACTGGTCGGAGATGGCGCAGCCGCCGACGAACATCTTGTGGGCGTTACGGCGCACGACGTCGGCGATCGGCAGCCGGCGGAAGAGCGACTCGAAGGGGGTGTCCCGGAAGCCCGCGTAGAAGTCGAGCTGGCCGGGGGAGAGGAAGTCGATCAGGTCGGCGTGGTCGGCGGTGAGCTCGTAGATCGCCACATGGCCGGGCGGGTAGGTGTAGTGCAGGTGCGTGCGCTGCTGGTACTGCACGACGGCCGCGGGCGCGTCCGGCTCGGGCTCCGGGCCGGGCAGCTTCACTTCCACCCCGAGCAGGTTGAACAGCCGCTGCACCTCGGGCGCGTACACCTTCTTGCCGATCGGCATGTTGCTCTGCACGTTGCTGACGACCATCTTCGTCGGGTCGTCACGCAGGGCGGCCGGGAGCAGATAGTGGTAGTACGGCTCGTGTGCGTGAACGACGGCCCTCTCGTCGCCGAACCAGGCGCGCAGGAACCGCACACTGTCCACCTGGAACACCAGCGGCTTGAAGAACACCAGGTCGCGGCCCTTGGCCGAGTAGGGCGGGTAGAAGGTGTCCGGCAGCCGGTCCAGGTACTCGTTGGCGAGGAAGTACAGGTCCACGCCGTCCAGGCGGATGCGGTGGGCCGTGGTGCGCAGCGCCAGGTCCACCTGCTCGGGGAAGCCGTCCCAGACGCGGGGGTCGAGGGCCACCGGCAGCCGGTAGGTGTCCTCGTAGGCCAGGTCCTCCACCGCGTAGCGCCGGCGCAGGTCGTCGAGCCTGCCGTGCGCGGGGGTGACGATGGAGACGGTGTGGCCGCGGGCGGCGAACGTCCTGGACAGGTTCCACAGGTACACGGACGTGCCGCCCTGCAGGAAGGTGTGGTCGAAGCCGCAGCACTCGAAATACGTCTCGATGATGTGCATCCTGGGCGCGTTCACGACGCGGTCATCTCCTCGCGGGGGTGGTCGGGGCGGGGGAGGCCAGCGCGAGCGCGTGGCGCAGGTCGATTGCGGCGTGGTACGGGCGGGCGTGGTCGTGGTTGTAGGCCAGCTCGTGCAGGAGCCGGCGCAGGTACAGCAGCCGCCGCAGCGGACTGTCCGGGGTCCCTCCGAGCAGTAGACGCAGCACGTACTCGCGCCACGCGTCGGCGGTGCGGAAGACGCGTTCCAGCACGGCCCGCCCCGCCGGCGGCAGAGCGGGCGCGCCGTCGAGGGAGCCGTTCATGGTCTCGGCCGGGTCGATGCCGAGGCGGCGGGCGCTCTCGAAGGCGGCCTCGTCGGCCGCGAAGTACTCCAGCGCGCGCTGCACGGCTACGAGGTCCTGCAGCGGCGACTGCGCGGCGTACCCAGGTCCGTCCGCCGGCAGGGCGGGCGTGGACAGGTCGATGACGCTCATCCGCCAGGTGCCGTCGCTCTCCTCGGCGCACAGCAGGTGTGACAGGTGAAGGTCGCCGTGACAAGGACCGGCTCCCGGAGCTGTGGGCCGGCCCGCGAAGTCGTCCCGCAGCGCCAGGAGTTCGACCTCGATGGCGTCGAAGGCAGCGCGCCGGGCCGCGTGGGGGAGAGGAGCGTCGCGGGACAGGAGGTCCAGGCGGGCCGAGGCCCCGGCCAGGGCCTCGGCGACGGGGTAGCCCGTGGCGGGGGAGCCCAGGCGCGCCGCCAGGTCGCGGTGGAACGCACCGAGGAAACCGGCCGCGGCCCGCATCTTGCCTTCGAGCGGCCGCAGATGATCGCGCACGAGCCGGTCCGGTACGGCGCTGTCGGTGAGCCGCGGCCAAAGGGAGCGCAGGTTCGCCCGCAAGGGCGCGTCGATGCCGTGCCCCGGTGCGTGGCGGTACAGGACGCCCACCGGATGCCGCGTGCCGTGGACGGGGTCCGTGTATGTGCAGTCCCCCGCCCACTCGGGAGTGTGCCCGCTGCCGCTCATCAGGCGCAGCACCTCGGGCTCGTGGACGGCTCCGCCCAGCCGCCGGTACGTCTTGTGGAGGTACGGCGCGCCGCCTATGCCGACCAGGGACAGCGAGTTGGACGACCAGCCCTGATCGAAGGGCAGCCACCGCACCTCTTCCGTCGGTGCAAAGGGCGCCCGGCGGAAGTCCAGGTATCCGCCGCCTTGGGTGCGCAGCCGTGCGCCGGCGAGTACCCGGCGCACGGCTGCGAGTCCGAAGGTGCTGTCGCCCCGGGCCTCGGTGAGCGTGCCTGACGGCGCCCTGTGCACGGGGACGAAGACCCGCTCGCCCGAGGCGGGGCCACCGACGGCGACCACGACCAGCAGCAGCTCCTCAGGGCCCAGCTCGGCGTGGTCGGCCACTTCGTAGCGCTGGGCGGCGCGCAGGTCGCGCGGCAGCCAGTCCGCGGTGCGCAGCAGCGGTTGGAGAAGTTCGTCACGGATCACCGGCGTGATCAACTCCCGGTCATTTCATAGGCGTTGACGCCCCGCCGCCAGACGGTCAGGGCGAGGGCGAGGGCACCGGCCGTCACCAGCGGCAGCCAGCGCACCAGCCCGGTCGTGCCGGTCAGCAGGTAGACGCACGGCACGTAGGAGGTGAAGGCGAAGGGCAGCACCCAGGTCAGCAGGGCGCGCAGCGAGGGATGGTAGATGTCCAGCGGATAGGCGGCGAACTCGGACACCTGGTTCGCCGCGTACATCGACGGCAGGCTGGTCACGGTCCAGAAGGACAGGGAGGCGAACAGCAACTTCACCGAGGTGTGGATCAGGGCACCGCACAGCACCAGGAACGGCGCGACCGCCCACTGGAGCGGGGTGAGACGCAGTCCCAGTCGACTGCCGGACCAACCCACCAGGGCCGCACCGACGGCCAGTTCACCGAGCCCGTCCGGGTGGAAGAAGCGCTCCGACAGCAGGGAGAAGAGCGGGTTCACGGGCCGGATCAGATAACGGTAGAACTCGCCGCGCTGCACCAGTTTGCGGCCCAGCTCCCACAGTTGGTCGGTGAAGAGGTGGTCCAGTCCGCGCGGCAGCAGGGAGAAGCCGAGCAGGAACAGCACCTGGTGCACGGTCCAGCCGCCCACGACGGGAACCTGGCGGAAGACGAGTCCCACCACCGCGGTCTGCAGGCCCACTCGTACCAGGAACGCGCCGGCCCCCAGCAGGAAGTCCACCCGGTACGCGCTCAGCCGGTGCAGCCCGACCCCGCCGAGGAAGAAGGCCAGCCGCACATGGCGGCACAGCGAACGGGTCATCCGCCCAGCACCTCCAGACGGCTCAGACAGGCCCGCCACAGGGCCGCACCGATCAGGGTGAGCCCGGCCACCCAGCCGATCTGCCGGGCGAGCACGTCGGCCGCGCCTGCGATCCCGTCGTACCGGCCGAGCAGCAGGGTGAGAGGGCCGTCGACCATGCCTCTGAAGGGGAGTACGGACGCCACGGCCGCGAGCGGCCCCGGCATCAGCGCGAGCGGCACCAGCTGGCCGGCGAAGAAGGCGACCACACTCTGCTTCACCATCCGCACCCCCCAGGTGTTGGTGGTGACGAACCCGGTCATCCCGGTCAGCAGGTTCACGAGAAACGCGAGCAGGACGGAGAGCACGGTGGAGACCAGGAAGAGCAGGGCGTCCACGGGCCTGGGCACGGTGAGCGGCACGAGCAGCGGGAACAAGGCCAGTACGGGCAGGCCGACCAGGACGGCGTTGGCCGCGACGACCGGCAGGCAGGCGAAGAACCGCACCACCGGATAGCTGACGGGCCGGACCAGCATGACGGCGACGTCACCGCGGTAGACCTCGGCCGCGACCTCGTCGTCCACCCGGTTGGCGTGCAGGACCTGCAGCACCTGCGCCATCAGCAGGTAGGTGGTGATGCCCTCGGTGGTGAATCCGCCGGGACCGCCGCCGTGCGGGGATTCCGCGTACACGGCCCGCCACAGGAAGACGGTGACCGCCGCGCCGGCCGCCGCGGTGACCCCGGTCGTGAGGAACGTCGATCGGTACTGGAGGAGGGACTGCAGTCCGCTGGTGGCGAAGGGCAGGTAGTGCCCGACGCGAGCGAACGGTCCACGGCGCGGTGGCCTGTGCGGCGCGTATACGAGGTCGCCGCTCATGCCGCACCCTCCGCAGCCGGTGTCCCGGTCGCGACCGGACCGTTCCGCCCCCCGCCGTAGATCCGGCGCAGGACGTCCTCCAGATCGGGTTCGGGCGCGTAGCAGTCCGACAGGTCGAAGTGGTCGAGCAGGAACGCGAGCACCTGCCGCGAGGTGAACCGGTCGACGGGATAGTCGACCCGGATCCGGCCGTCCTCGGCGTACGACGCGGCCACGCCGGGCAACCCCTGCTCGATACGGGCACAGGCGCGCCCGGGATCCGGACCGTCCCGGTGGTCGAACACGACGGACCGCCGCTCGGCGGTGCGCAGCAGGTCCCGGATGCTCCCCTGGTGCACCACCCGTCCCCGGTCCACGACCAGGGCGCTGTCGCAGATCGCGGCGATGTCCGCGATGTCGTGGCTGGTGAGGACGACCGTCGTGCCCAATTCCCGGTGGACGTGGTTGACCAGGTGCCGCACCGCGTCCTTGAGCATCATGTCGAGGCCGATGGTCGGCTCGTCCCAGAAGACGACCGCCGGGTCGTGGAGCAGGCTCGCCGCGATCTCCGCCCGCATCCGCTGGCCGAGGCTCAGCTGGCGCACGGGTGTGGCGCCAAGGGCGTCGATGTCCAGCAGTTCCCGGTACAGGGCGAGGTTGCGCCGGTACACGGCGTCGGGCACGTCGTAGACGCGCCGCAGGATCCGGAAGGAGTCCGGCACCGACAGGTCCCACCACAGCTGACTGCGCTGGCCGAACACGACCCCGATACCGCGGGCGTTGGCCTGCCGGTGCCGGTAGGGCTCGATACCGCGCACCAGGCAGCGTCCGCTGGTGGGCGTCATGATGCCGGTGAGCATCTTGATCGTGGTGGACTTGCCGGCCCCGTTGGCGCCGATGTAGGCCGTCTTCGAGCCGGCGGGGATCGTGAAGGAGACGTCGTCGACCGCCCGGACGACCCGGTGCTCGCGGGTGAACAGGGTCGACAGACTGCCGACCAGGCCCGGCTTGCGCTCGGTGAGCCGGAACTCCTTGACGAGGTGCTCCACGACGATCACGTCAGCACCCGTTCCATGGCCTGCTCCAGGAGGCCGACGCCCTCGTCGAGCAGGGGCTCGTCGATGGTGAACGGCGGCGCCAGGCGCAGGATGTGCCCGCCGAGGGCCACTCTGAGCCCCAGGTCGAGAGCGGTGGTGTACACGGCCCGCGCGATGTGCGGAGCCGGGGTGCGACTCTGCCGGTCCGTGACGAACTCCAGCCCGTACAGCAGCCCCAGGCCGCGTACGTCACCGAGGTTGTCGAAGCGGGCCGCCAGGGCGGACAGTCTCTCGTGGAGCACCTCGCCCAGCGTTCGGACGTGTTCGAGGAGGCGGTCGCGTTCGACGACCTCGAGGGTGGCCCTCGCCGCCGCGATGCCGAGCGGGTTGCCCGCGTACGTCGATGCGTAGGCGCCTGGTCCCGAGGCCGCGGGATGGTGCAGGAGGTCTGCCCGTCCGGCCAGGACCGCGAAGGGGAATCCGCTGGCCAGGCCCTTGGACAGGGTGGCGAGGTCGGGCTGGACGCCGAACTGCTCGCTCGCCAGGAACGTCCCCGTCCGGCCGCCGCCGGTCAGTACCTCGTCAGCTACGAGGAGCACCCCGTTGGTTCGGCAGGCGTCGGCGATCTGCTCCCAGTAGCCGGGAGGCGGTACGACGACGCCGGCGGCGCCGAGCACCGGTTCGAAGACCAGCGCCGAGACGTTCGGCTTGTCGGCGATGTGCCTGCGCACCAGCGAGGCGCAGCGCAGCCCGCACGAGGGACGGGTCAGCTCGAGGGGGCAGCGGTAGCAATAGGGCGAGTAGCCCAGGACGCTGTTGCCGGCGAACGCCTGGTGACCGAGGTCCCAGTGCACCAGCATCCGCGCGCCCATCGTCTTGCCGTGGAAACCTCCGCGGAGGGCGCCGATCCGGTTGCGGCCCGGCTCGGCGGTCGCCTGCACCACACGCAGGGCGGCTTCGACCACCTCCGCGCCCGTCGATAACAGGGCGTAGGTGTCGAGCCGCTCGGGTAACAGCCGAGCCAGCAGTTCCAGCAGCGCGGCCCGGTCGGGGGTCGCCGAGTCGTGCACGTTCCACAGCCGTCTGGCCTGCGCGGTCAGTGCCTCGACGACCTCGGGATGCCCGTGCCCCAGGGACTGGGTCAAGGTGCCCGCCGCGAAGTCCAGGTATTGGTTGCCGTCGAGATCGGTGAGGACCGGGCCACGCCCTTCGGCGAACACCCGGCGCCCCACGGCCGCTTCCTCGGAAGCGCCTGGCGCCAGATGTCCGGCCTCACGCTCCAGCCGCTCCAGCTGGTGACGACCTGTCACTGCTGCTCCCCCGTACTCGGTGCGAACTGCCGTGCATCGCCCTGCCGTTGAGCGGGGCCGGGAGTGAGTCAAACATCAACCGGACGCCGACTGCAAGGAATTGCTGAAATTTTCAGAGCTACTTTGCGTGCTGCGGGGGTCTCTGCTGTGATCGGGGCATCGGGCGCATGCGGAGGACCCGACGTCGTGGGGGTGCGTGGGTGGGAGGGGGCGCCTGACCAGGTTGAAGTGCGGCCCGGCCCTTGTCGGGCGTCCATGCCGCAGACGTTGCCGTAGCTTCTGGCTGCTGCCCGCCCCGTGGTGTCGAGGGTGTCGGCTGCGAGAAGGGCCGGTCGCAAGGAGGGGTCGGCTGTGAGGAGGAGTCGAACAGGACACTCCGGCCCGGACGGCCGGGCGCGTAGGGGTGCGGCTCGCGGACCCCCCGGCCGACGGGCCGGAGTTCGTTGAAGGTAACACCGCTGAAATACTTGCGAAAGAGATTTCACAAGTCCTCCCTCACCTCTGGCTGCGGAACTCTTATTTCTGCGGCGGGGGTTGACCCGAGGTAGGTGGCGCCGTACGGTCTCGACCGAAAATTCTTGCTGCAAGAATCAATGAACGGCTGTCTCTGGCATGGCGCGTTGTCACATGAGGCTGTTCTCCGGATCACCCCACTTCCGAACTGGAGACACCATGGCCAGAAAGACCGTGGCCGCTGCACTCGCCCTGCTGGCGGGAGCCGCTGCGGCCGTCACGGCACCGACGCCGGCGCGGGCAAGCGCGCCCGGCGACAAGGACGTCACCGCGGTGATGTTCGAGTGGAACTTCGCCTCCGTAGCGAAGGCCTGCACCGACGAGCTGGGCCCCGACGGGTACGGGTACGTCCAGGTCTCCCCGCCCAACGAACACATCCAGGGCACCTCGTGGTGGACGGCCTACCAGCCCGTCGGCTACAAGATCGGCACCAAGCTGGGCGACCGCTCGGCGTTCAAGAGCATGGTCGACACCTGTCACGCGGCGGGCGTGAAGGTGGTCGCCGACACCGTCATCAACCACATGGCGAACGCCTCCGGCACGGGCAGCGCCGGCTCGTCCTTCAGCAAGTACGACTACCCCGGCACCTACACCGCCGCCGACATGGACGACTGCACCACGACCATCACCGACTACACCAATCGCTGGCAGGTCCAGCACTGCGAGATGGGAGGCCTGCCCGACCTCGACACGGGGGAGGAGTACGTCCGCAAGACCATCGCGGGCTACCTCAACGACCTGCTCTCCCTCGGCGTCGACGGCTTCCGCGTGGACGCCGCCAAGCACATCGCCGAGGACGACCTGGCCGACATCAAGTCCAGGCTCAGCAATCCCGGCGTCTACTGGAAGCAGGAGACCATCGGGGCCGCCGGGGAGGCGGTGCAGCCGCCGGAGTACTACAACACCGGTGACGTCCAGGAGTTCCACTACGCCTACGACCTCAAGAGGGTCTTCACCAACGAGAAGCTCGCCGAGCTGAAGAACTTCGGCGAGGCATGGGGTTACGTCTCCGGCGACAAGGCGTCCGTCTTCGTCACCAACCACGACAGCGAACGCAACGGAGGCACCCTCACCTACAAGGACGGCGCCGACTACACCCTCGCGCACGTCTTCATGCTGGCCTGGCCCTATGGCTCACCCGATGTGCACTCCGGCTACGCGTTCACCGACAACAACGCCGGCGGGCCGAACAACGGCCAGGTGAACGCCTGTTACACGGACGGCTGGAAGTGCCAGCACGCCTGGCGCGAGATCGCGAGCATGGTCACGTTCCGCAACAAGGCCGCCGGTGCGGCGGTGACCGACTGGTGGGACAACGGCAACAACCAGATCGCCTTCGGCCGTGGTGACAAGGCGTACGTCGTCATCAACCACGAGGGCTCCACGCTGACCCGCACTTTCCAGACCTCCCTGCCCGCCGGCAGCTACTGCGACGTACAGAGCGGCAAGGGCGTCACGGTCGACTCGAACGGGCGGTTCACCGCGACCCTGGGCGCCGAGTCGGCCCTCGCCCTGCACGTCGGGGCGACGAACTGCGACACCGTCACCCCGACCGCTCCCGCCCCCGCTCCGGCCGCCGGAGCCTCGTTCAACGTCAACGCCACCACGCAGTGGGGTCAGAACGTCTACGTCGTCGGCGACAACCCCGCCCTCGGCAGCTGGAACACCGCCAACGCCCCGAAGCTCGACCCGTCGGGCTACCCCGTCTGGAAGCTCGACGTGCCCATGCCCGCCGGGACGTCGTTCGCGTACAAGTACATCCGCAAGGACGCCTCCGGCAACGTCACCTGGGAGAGCGGGGCCAACCGTACGGGCACCGTGCCCGCCGGCGGCCAGGTCACGCTGAACGACACCTGGCGCAACTGACCGCCGTCCCTGACGTATCGAGGTCGCCGACCACGGACGGCGAACGCGGTACACGGACCGCCCGGCCCGTAGCGCCGGTGCCGGGCGGTTCCGCGGCCCGTGGCGCGCGATGTCCCGTCCCTTCCCACACCCGAGATCCCGAGGAGAAGTGTCACGTGGTCGGCAGAACCCTGCACCACTTATCCGCGCCGGCCATCGCGCTGTGCCTCATGGCCCTGCCCCCGCTGACGTCCCGGGCGACGGCCGACGGACCGCCCCCACCGCCCTCGGACGCCCGTCTCGCGCAGGAACCGATCCGTCCGGCCGCGAGCAGGGAGCAGTTCTACCTGCTGCTGCCCGACCGGTTCGCCAACGGCTCGACGGCCGACGACCGCGGAGGATCGACCGGGGACCGCACGGTCACCGGATACGACCCGAGTGACAAGAACTTCTTCCAGGGTGGCGACCTCAGAGGCGTCATCGACCACCTGGACTACATCAAGGGCCTGGGCACCACCGCCATCTGGCTCGCACCCGTGTTCAAGAACAAGCCGGTGACGGTCCGCGACGGCAGGGTTCTGGCCAACTACCACGGCTACGCCATCACCGACTTCACCCGTGTCGACCCGCACTTCGGCACCGAGGCCGATCTGTCGCAGCTGATCGACAAGGCCCACGCCAAGGGCATGAAGGTCTTCTTCGACGTCATCACCAACCACACCGCCGACACGATCGACTACGCCGAGAAGCGGTACGGATACCGCAGCAAGGGCGCCTACCCGTACCTCGACACCGAGGGCCGTCCCTTCGACGACACGGCCGGCATGCACCAGGCTGACGCGGCCGGCGCCCCCTACACGCCGCGGGTTTCCACCGACCCGCGGGACCGCAAGGTGCCCGACTGGCTGAACGACCCGGCCATGTACCACAACCGCGGCAACTCCACCTTCGCCGGGGAAAGCGCCCTGGACGGCGATTTCATGGGCATGGACGACCTGTGGACCGAACGGCCCGAGGTCGTGCACGGCATGGAGAAGATCTACGAGAAGTGGGTCCACGACTACGGTGTCGACGGCTTCCGGGTCGACACAGCCAAGAACGTCGACATGCCCTTCTGGACCCAGTGGGCCACCGCCCTCGACAAGTACGCGGCACGGCACGGACGCCGCAACTTCTTCCTCTTCGCCGAGGCGTTCTCGGCCGACGCGTCCCTCACCGCCCCCTATGTCACCCAGGGCCGGCTCGACGCGACGCTGGACTTCCCGTTCCAAGCCGCCGCCCGCAACTTCGCCTCACGGGGCGGCCCCGCCGACGACCTCGCCCATGTCTTCGTACAGGACTACCGCTACAGCACGGACAAGACCAACGCCTACAGCGAGGTCACCTTCCTCGGCAGCCACGACATGGGACGCATCGGCACCTTCGTCACCCAGGACAACCCGGGCGCGAGCGACTCCGAACTGCTGCGGCGCGACCGTCTGGCCCACGAGCTGATGTTCCTCTCACGCGGCAACCCGGTGATCTACTCCGGCGACGAACAGGGCTTCACCGGCTCCGGCGGTGACGTGGACGCGCGGCAGACCATGTTCGCGTCCCAGGTCCCCGCCTACCGGGACGACGACGAGATCGGCACCGACCGCACGGCCGCCTCCGACGCCTACGACCCCACCCACCCGCTCTACCGGGCCATCGCCGCCCTCTCCCGGCTCACCCGGAGGCACCCCGCGCTGCGGGACGGCGTCCAGACCGAACGCTGTTCCCAGGGCTCCGTGTACGCCTTCTCCCGTACCGATGTGCGCAGAGGACGCGACTACCTCGTGGCGTTCAACAACGCGACCGAGGACACGGCCGTCACCCTGCCCACCGGTTCGGCGGACGTGGCGTTCCGGGCGGTGTACGGTGCCGCCGGACGCGTGCAGAGCGACGCCGGCGGGAAGATCACCGTGACCGTTCCGGCGCTGTCGTCGGTCGTGTACGAGGCGGCACGGCCGCTCGCCCCGCCCACGACCGCCCCCTCCGTGGAACTCCACGCGCCGGAAGCGGGCGCCACCGGAACCGTCGAGATCTCCGCGGACGTCACCGGCGGCGCATACAACAAGGTCGTCTTCGCCGCCCAGACCGGTGACGGTGCCTGGCGGACACTCGGCACCGCCGACCACGCCCCGTACCGCATCACCCAGACCATCGCCGCCTCCGTCCAGGCCGGCACACCGCTCAGATACAAGGAGGTCGTCGTGGACAGCGTCGGCCGGACGGCGAGCGCCCTCGCCACCACCAGCTCGGGACAGACATCACCGGTTGGGGAACCGACGGCTCAGCGCCACTGGGCGGTCGTCCACTACGGGCGAGCGGACGGCGACAACACGGGTCTGCGTCTACGCACGGCCGACGGCCAATCCGCGGACTTCGTCGGCCGGGACGCCTACGGAGTCTTCGCCTGGTTCACCCCGCCCGAGGGCTCCACCCACGTCTCTTTCACCGTCGAGAAGGACGGCACGGCCGAAGGCCCCGAGCGTGTCCTCGACTTCGCCGCGGCACCGGAGGCATGGACCGAACAGGGGAGCGCGACGGTGACACGGTCACGGCCCCCGGACGCCTACCCGGCACAGGATCCGGCGAAGGCGATCATCCATTACCACCGCGACGACGGCGACTACGAGGGCTGGGGTCTGCACGCATGGACCGGAGCGGCGCACCCGCCGGAGTGGAACGAACCCGTCCAGCCGGTGGGCCGGGACTCCTTCGGCCTGGTCTTCGAGGTACCGCTCACCGACCACGCGGACTCCCTGAGCTACCTCCTGCACCGGAAGGAGGAGAAGGACGTCCCCACGGACGAGACGCTCGACTTCTCCCTCTACGGACACGAGGTGTGGCGCCTGGCCGGCGATCCCGCCTACCTCACCCCGTCCCTCGGTGGCGCGTTCGGCCTGGACCTCGGCACGTCCGCCGCGACCTGGCTGGACGACACCACCGTCGTGTGGCGGGGGACCGGCGCCGGGGTCGCCAGTCAGCAACTCGTCTATGCGCCGGACGGCGGCGTCAGCCTTGAGCACGGGTCCCTCTCCGACGAGGGCCGCTGGCTGCGCCTGGTCCCCGCCCGGCTGACCGACGCCCAGCGGGTCGCCCACCCCGAGTTCTCGGCCTACCAGGCCTTCACCGTCGACCCACGCGACCGCGGCCGTATCGCCGAGGCCCGGACGAGCCGGCAGGTGATCGCCACCCAACGAGGGGCGGACGGCGCCCTGCTGGGCGCGACCGGCGTGCACCTGCTCCCCACCACTGCGACAGCGCACTGACCGAGAGGAACGAGCAGCACAGTGACCACCTCATCCACCGCCTCCGGCGACCGGGACGGCCGACCGGCCGACGGCCGCATCCCGCAACGCACGGGACGCCGTCCGGGCGCCCTGCCCCGCGTTGCCACCGCGGCCGTCACCACCGCCCTCCTCGCCACGGCCCTGCACACGGCCGAGCCTGCGAGTGCGAACGGCCGGCACCCCGCTCCGCCGTCGAACGGCGCACTGGCCGCGGTGGCGGCCCGTCACGACATGACCCGCGAACAGTTCTACTTCCTCCTGCCCGACCGGTTCGCCAACGGCTCCACCGCCAACGACCGCGGAGGACTGACCGGGGACCGCTCCGCCACCGGCTACGACCCCACCGACAAGGGCTTCTACCAGGGCGGGGACCTCAAGGGGGTGATCGACAAGCTGGACTACATCAAGGGACTCGGCACCACCGCGATCTGGCTCGCCCCGATCTTCAAGAACAAGCCGGTGCAGGGCAACGGCGAGAGCGCCGGCTACCACGGCTACTGGATCACCGACTTCACCCGGGTCGACCCGCACTTCGGCACCAACGCCGACCTCACGGAACTCATCCGCAAGGCCCACGCCAAGGGCATGAAGGTCTTCTTCGACGTCATCACCAACCACACGGCCGACACCGTCACCTATGCCGAGAAGACCTTCGGCTACCGCAGCAAGGGCGCCTACCCCTACCTGGACACCGAAGGCCGCCCCTTCGACGACAGCAAGGGCATGCACAAGGTCGACGCGCGCGGCCTCCCCTACACACCTGAGGTCGCCCCGGCCGAACGGGGCGCCAAGGCTCCCGCGTGGCTGAACGACCCGACGATGTACCACAACCGCGGTGACTCCACCTTCGCCGGCGAGAGCAGTGAGTACGGCGACCACACCGGTCTGGACGACCTGTGGACCGAACGGCCCGAAGTGGTGCACGGCATGGAACAGATCTACGAGAAGTGGGTCCGGGACTTCCGCGTCGACGGCTTCCGCGTCGACACCGTGCGCAACGTCGACATGGCCTTCTGGACCCAGTGGGCGACGGCGCTCGACGCTTACGCCGCGAAGAAGGGGCGGAAGAACTTCTTCGTCTTCGGCGAGACGTTGTCCTCCGACCCCGCCGTCACCTCGCCCTACGTGCGGCAGGGCCGGCTCGACGCCACACTGGACTTCCCGCTCCAGGACGCCATCCGCCAGTACGCCTCCCAGGGCAGGGCGGCCGACCGGCTCGCCGGCGTCTTCGCGCAGGACTACCGCTACACCACCGACAAGGCCAACGCGTACGAGGAGGTGACCTTCCTCGGCAACCACGACATGGGCCGCATCGGCGGCTTCCTGCTCAAGGACAACCCGACGGCGGACGGCACCGAACTCCTGCGACGGGACCGCTTCGCCCACGAGCTGATGTTCCTCTCGCGCGGCAACCCGGTGATCTACTCCGGTGACGAGCAGGGCTTCACCGGCGCCGGGGGCGACAAGGACGCCCGCCAGACGATGTTCGCCTCCCAGGTCCCCGACTATCTGGACGACGACGAGATCGGCACCGACCGCACGGCAGCCTCCGACGCCTACGACACCTCGCACCCTCTCTACCGCGCGATCGCCGCACTGTCCCAGCTCACCCGGGAAAACCCCGCGCTGCGCGACGGAGTCCAGACCGAGCGATACGCCAAGGACTCGGTGTACGCGTTCTCCCGCACGGACACCCGCCGACGCAGCGACTACCTGGTCGCGTTCAACAACGCCTCCGCGGCGAGGACCGTCAAGATCCCCACAAACTCCCCCGAAATGGCCTACCGAGGGCTGTACGGCACGACCACCTCGGTGACCAGCGATACGGACGGTGGCGTCACGATCACCGTTCCGGCGCTGTCCGCCGTGGTCCTGAAGGCGACGAAGCGGCTCGGCACTCCGGCCGCACCGCCCGCCCTCACCCTCCGGGCGCCGGCGCCGGGCGCGACCGGGGACGTCGACCTCTCCGCGGACGTGAACGGTGGAGGGCTGAACCGTGTCGTCTTCGCCGCCCAGGTGGGCGACGGACCTTGGCGCACCCTCGGCAGCGCCGACCACGCTCCCTACACGGTCACCCAGCACCTGCCCGACACGGTGAAGCAGGGCACCCAGGTGAGCTACAAGGCAGTGGTGGCCGACCTCGCGGGCCGCACCGCGAGCGCCTTCGCCACGACCACGGTGGGGCGGCCCCCAGTGGCGCAGCCGCCGAGCGCGGTTCACCGCGACTACGCGGTCGTGCACTACCAGCGCGCGGACGGCGACTACACCGGCTGGAGTCTCACCTGCGCGGGTCGGTCGACCGAGTTCACCGGTCGTGACGCCTACGGCGCCTTCGCCTGGGTCAAGCCGGAGGAGGGCGCCAAGGCCCTGACGTACACGGTGACCGCCAATGGCGCCGCCGACGGCCCGCAGCGCACCATCGATCTGGCCAGGACGGGTGAGGTGTGGATCCGGCAAGGCACCGACGGCCAGTCGGAAACCGCACCGGAAGGCGTGTACCCGGCCCCCGACCCGACGAAGGCCGTCATCCACTACCACCGGGCCGACGGCGCCTACGACGGCTGGGGTCTGCACACCTGGACGGGCGCCAAGAACCCCACCGACTGGTCGGCGCCGCTCACGCCGGTGAAGAAGGACGCGTTCGGCGTGACCTTCGAGGTACCGCTGGCCGAGGGCGCCACGTCGCTCAGCTACATCGTCCACAAGGGCGACGAGAAGGACATCGCCGCCGACCGGTCGCTGGACTTCGGCACGTACGGCAAGGAGGTCTGGCTGATCGGCGGCGACGCCGGCTACCTGCTGCCTACCTCGGGCGGCGCCCCTGACCTGGACCTGGGTACGGCGCACGCGCGGTGGATCGACGCGGACACCGTCGTGTGGAAAGTGAAGGCCACCGACTCCACCAGCCGGCAACTCGTCTACAGCCCGCACGGGGGCATCACGGTCAAGGACGGCGCTTTGTCCGACGAAGGCCGCTGGCTGCGGCTCGTCCCCGCGAAGCTGACGGACGCACAGAAGGCTGCCCACCCGGAGCTGGCGGACGAGCCGGCGTTCACGATCGACCCCCGGGACCGCGACCGCATCCCGGCCGCGCTGGGGAGCGCACAACTCATCGCGACCCAACGGGCGGACAACGGCGCACTGCTCGCCGCCACGGGAGTGCGGCTGCCCTGACCCTGGGGCGACGTGCGGCAAAGAGCTTGCGAATATCAGCAAGAATCTTCAACAGGGCCGACGAGGACTCGCGGAAGCGAGGCTCGGGGCCGGCTTGGCTGATGTCCGGTCTCTGTGCCAGGGGTCTCGTCCGTCGCATGCCACGACGGCGGGGCCCTTTGGCGTTCGATGGCCCCTGCGCTGCAATTCTCGCTTCTGTAGTCCGACTTGAGCCTGCCTTCGTCCCGCGGCGTGCACAGGTAACGACCTGGGCGCGTCGAGGCGATCCCTGGCGCACCGGTCTTGCCGGACGGGCAACACCCCCCTACTGGCCGGTGCTTGGCGCCACCTGGCACGATGCGATCATGACGCAGGACATACAAACCCACGGAGAGGCGCTCGTCGCCGCCGCCCGAGCCGGCGACTCCGAGACCGCCCGCCGGCACACCGATTTCTTCGTGCTGCGCAGTCACGTGGACGAAGGCATCCCGTACTGGGAGCAGGCCGTGGCGGCCGGCGACGCCTTCTCGCATTACACCCTTGCTCGGTACCGGAAGATCCGGGGTGATCGGCAGGCCGCGGAAGCGCTCTACCGCGCCGTCGCCGACCGCCACGCCGGATGCGCCTACGGGCTCGGCGTACTGCTGCGCGAGGACGGCAATCCGGAGGCCGCCGAGTGGTTCCGCCACGGCTGGGAGCAAGGACGCCACCTCGATTGCAAGATCGAGCTCGGCAAGCTGCTTGCGGCCGAGGGACGACTCGACGAGGCGTCGAAGTTTCTGATGAGCGACATCGATCTGGGCGACATCGCGGTCTTCCGCTGGGTTCAGCTCTTCGAGTCGATCCGCGAGGACTTCGACGGTGTCGCGGCGGGTCTCGACGCCGCCGAGGCTGCCGGGGACGGCGACGCCGCCGCGGAGGCGCTGCGCCCGCTCTTCGCCCTGGAACAGCACTTCCGCGACTACCCGGGTCTGACGACCGAGGCCGCCGGTTACTACCGC
This sequence comes from Streptomyces sp. NPDC014006, assembly GCF_043088925.1. NCBI lineage: Bacteria > Bacillati > Actinomycetota > Actinomycetes > Kitasatosporales > Streptomycetaceae > Streptomyces > Streptomyces sp. NPDC014006. Next base: position 89,905 of record NZ_JBICAJ010000014.1, read on the forward strand.
AGGGCTTCGGCGCTCAGCGCATCCGCCCGCGTGGACCACGCTGTGTTCCTGACGGAGACCGGAGGCGAGGCGTCCTGGGCCGAGGCCCGCGGCCTGCTGCTCCAAGCCCACGATGAGGGCTACGAAGGCGCCTCGTACGTCCTCGGTGTCCTGCACGAGCAGCGCGGCGACCTCGGGGATGCTGAGCACTGGTACAGCCTCGCGGCCGCCCACGGGCATCAGGCGGCTCAGTGGAACCTCGGGCTCCTGTGCAAGCGGCAGCGGCGGTACGAGGAGGCCGAACGCTGGTTCCGGGAGGTCGGCGAGGACGACGAGGGCGTCGTCGAGCAGCTCGCCCGGATCGCCGCGATCCGAGAGGGTGGCACCGTCGCGCCCGGCAAGGACCTGCGCCGACTGCCAAGGCTGCGCGAGCGAGCCGAGGCGGGCGACGTGCACGCTTCGTACGCGTACGGGAAGATCCTCGGCGACTGGGGCGGCGCGGACGACCGCCACCTGGTCCGCTGGATCGAACCCGCCGCGCTGGCCGGGGACCCGCAGGCGGCGTACGACCTGGCGGAGCTGTACGGCGCGCTGCGCAGGCCCGCGCTGCGCGACCAGTGGTACCGGACAGCCGCCGAGGCGGGCCACCATGGCGCGTGCAACCAGATGGGGTGGCTCTCCGAGTACCACCGGGACTACCAGGAGGCCGAGCGCTGGTATGTGCGCGCAGCCGGTGACGGGTCCGCGCTGAACGCCATGCTCGCGGGCAAACTGAAGGCGCAGCGCGGCGCGTACGCCGAGGCGGAACCGTTTCTCCGCATGGCCTGGGAAGAAGGCGGCGACGCCGCCTACAGGACGGAGGCCGCCGGCTACTACGGTCTCGTCCTGCACCGGCTGGGCCGCCTCGCGGAAGCCATCGAGCCGCTGCGGACCGCCGTCGCACGCTGGGACGACGACGTGAGCGCCCGCTACAGCCGGGACGACCTGAACGTACTGTCCCGGACGGTCGACCCGGAGGAGGAACTGGCGAAGGTGGAGGCGGCGCTGACGGCGTGACCCCGTCGGCTGGACGGTCTGCGGGCATCCGGAGCGGACGTCCGCGGCACGAATGTCTTGTATGGGGACGTCGGTCTCGACCTCGTGGATGCGCAGGTGCACGCCGTTCAGCTCCTCTCATGCGTCTCGGTGGTGGAGGACCAGCGCGACCGCCCCGGCCTCCGTCGGACGGAGCTGGGGCGGCACGGAGCGTCCGTGACGCCGGATAGGGCGGTCGGAACTCCGGAGGACGGCGGTCTGGCGCCGAGGAGGCACCGGCGTGGGTGTTGACGGTGCTGAGGTGCGCGGCGCGGTCGGCGCCCTCGCCTCGGAATCGGGAGATGGCACTCAGGGCAGCCGCGCCACCCTCGCACAGGGACAGGTCCGAGCCCGGCTGCCAGGGCTGATACCGGGGGTCCCACCCGAATTCTGCTCAATGAAACCGCTGGTCGAGTGTGACGTGAGGTGCGCCAAGGCCACGGGCCGTCCAGACGCGGTATCACCGGGGTTGCTGCCCGGCAGGCGGGGATGCAAGGCACCGAGTGCTGGGCGCAAGACCACTTGCTTCTGGTGCAGGCAGCTTGGGCCTGCCTTGCAGTCGAAGGCCCGAGTCAGTGGAGCAGGCCGCCCACAGCGTTCACCTAGGGCTCCACTCGATGTGTACGACTCCGCTCGCCTGGCGCGACTCCCTGGGTGCCCCGGATCGCAACGTCAACTTCGTCGAGCGTCACGCCGTCGAGGTGACTATGGTCTCCGAGCGCCTCGGCAGGTTCACGCCGGCGGCGCGTGACAATGTTCGCCTGGCCCGTCGCCGGGCGAGCCGCCGGGTCGTTCAGGGCCTGCGGCCGTGGAAGGTGCGGCGCAGGTCGCTCACCCAGGCTTCGGGGTTCTCCCAGGGGATGAAGTGGCCGCCTTGGTCGTGGGCGTTGACGTTGACGTGGTTGAACCAATCGGCCTGCGGACCGGTCTTGAACGCCCGGACGCGTTCGTCGGCGGTGTGGATGCCGGGCGGGTTCTCGTACGTGACGAAGGTGAGGCCGACCGGGGCCTGAACGGCCGGGGTGCGGTCGTGTGCGGGGACCCAGGGGTAGCGGTTGGCGTTGGCGTAGTAACGCATCGACGTGGCGATGGAGTTGTTCACCCAGTAGATCGTGGCGTGGGTGAGCAGGTCGTCCTTGGTGAAGACGGATTCGAGGTCGCCGCCGTTGTCGCTCCAGGCGTTCCAGCGCTCCAGCAGCCAGGCGAGCAGTCCGGCGGGCGAGTCGCTCAGCCCGTGGGCCAGGGTGGCGCCGTCGAGCATGTGCACGGCGACGTGGGACGCCCAGCGGCGGTCCAGCTCGATGATGCGGGCGCGGACGTCGGCGGGCTGGTCGTCGGTGAGGGGCCGATTCCGTGCGAAGTCCCAGGCGCGGGGGCCGGTGAAGAAGTCGAGCGGCAAACCTGAGCCGATGTGGATGCCGTACAGCTCGTCGGCGTACTTGTGGCCGAGCTGGCTGGAGACGATACCGCCGATGTCGCAGCCTCCGGCAGCGTACTTCTCGTAGCCCAGGGTCTCGGTCATCATGGTGTGCCAGAGGTCGGAGACCTTCCAGAAGTTGACGTCCGGAAAGCCGGTGAGCGGGCCGGGGAAACCGAAGCCGGGCAGCGACGGCGCGATGACGTCGAACGCGTCGACGGGGTCACCGCCGAACGCGGCCGGGTCGGCGAGCGGGTCGATCACCTTCGACCAGTGCCAGAACGTCCACGGCCAGCCGTGGGTGAGGATCAACGGAATCGGGCGGGGGCCGCGGCCGGGCTTACGCATGAAGTGCACCGGGACACCGGCGACGTTCACCTCGTAGTGCTCGTAGGCGTTGATGGCGGCCTCGGCCTTCCGCCAGTCGTAGCGGTCCCGCCAGTAGGCGACCAGCTCACGGAGACAACTGGCCGGGACGCCGTAGGACCAGTCCTCATTCCCCTCGTCCAGCGGCGGACGGGTCAGCGTGAGACGGGCGCGCAGGTCATCGAGGACCTCGTCGGACACATGGATCGAGGTGGGCTCCAGAGGGAAGGCGTGCGGGATGGTCATGCCGTGATTCCTTACCTGACGGGGGAAGCGGTTCCGTCGGCCTGTTGGGTGGGTGGACAGCGAGCCGGGCTATTTCAAGGAGTGCGGGCAGCGGCGCGGCGAGTGCCTGCCGGTGGTGCGGGTCGAGCCGGCCAGACGACGCTCCTTTCGCCGCGACTCGACCATCTTGGCACCGGCGGACGCATCGGCCCCACGACTTCTGCGGGGGCTGCTTCGCGCCGTCCCGCCGCCTCGCAAGCCGACCGCCCTCTCCTCGAAGAGCGGCACGTGCCGCCGATAGTGACGAGCACAAGGCGTACCAGCGCGCATTCTGCGGGTCGGCGCGGATGGCGGCTTCCGGAGCGCCACATCCGCCGCAACGACACACGCACCGCAGCCGTCGGGTTGCCGAGAAGACCTCAATGCTCATCCGATCTGGAAGACCTGGTCGGTGTCTCTTCGTGAGGTCGCCGCCACGAACTGGAGGTTGCCGTGTTTCACGAATCCATTTTCTGTTTCGCCAAAGGTTTCGTACGTGGCCTCCATGGTCGCCAGCGCGTCACCGCGGTACTGCGTGGGAATGGTGAAGACGTCCGCCGTACCGGTGGAGTTGGAGAGCACCGGAGTGTCGTAGGTGACGATGTCGATGTTGCAGGGCAGTCCGCGGGAGAACCGTGCCTGGAGCGTCGAGTTGACCCCGTAGTCGCGGTTGCCGGTCAGCAGGGTCAGTGCGCCGGCCGTGAGGGTGAGCTGGTTGCCGGAGAGGGTGTCGTCGCGTCCCGCGACGAGCTGGGTGCTGCCTTGCCACAGGCCCTGGACGGTGGTGCCGTTCGCTGCTTGGCGTGCAGTCTCTCCAGGTGCGAGAACAGCTCAGGGGGCACGGCCTGCGGGTCTGTGACCTGCACGCAGCTACCGGCCGCCGGTATCGGCACGCCGAGGATCTACGCACAGCAGGTGGCGATCTCTCCGCGTGGCCTCGCTGTACCGCGCCGCCGTCATCGGCTGGTCGGCGGACGAGGCCGTGGCCCACGCTCCGCTCCTGGACTGCGCCGACACGCACGCACCGACCGGCCCGCTACCGAAGACACGACGCCCGCCCGCCCGCAGCGAGGGTTGGATCACGCGCCGGCCGCGGCATGGCCATACCTCCAGCTTGGCTGACACCGCACCACGGGCTGCCGCCACGTGGGCCGTTCGGCCCCCGGCAGGGACCTCGGGCCCCTGCCGTCCCACGATCTTGGCCTGGAGACTGACACGGCACCCCTGAAGGAGGTCCGCACATGTCCACCATCACCGTCGGTCTCGACGGCTCACCCGAGAGCCTCGCCGCGGCCGACTGGGCCGCCCGCGAAGCACAGGAACGCGAGGTGTCCCTGCGTCTCCTACATGGCGGGGAGCAAATGCGCTACCTGTACGCGCCGCTCGCCGGCGTCCCAGCGCCAGGCGCGCTGGATGCACAGCGCGAGTGGGCCGCCTACATGCTGCGCGAGACGGAATCCCGGCTCGCCCAGCGTCACCCGGAGGTGCGGATCACCACACAGCAGACCGAGGAGCAGGCCGTCCCCGCCCTGCTGGCCGCCGCCGAGAACACCGACCTGCTGGTCCTCGGCTCTCGGGGCCTCGGCACACTCGCCGGGTTCCTGGTCGGCTCCGTCGCCCTCGCCGTCGTGGCACGATCCCCGCGGCCCGTCGTCCTCGTACGAGCCGGCGCGAGCGCCGCGGACGAACACCGGCCGGACGCCACAGGGGCCGCGTCCACCGCGACCCCGTATCGCGAGGTGGTGCTGGGGCTCGACCTGGAGAACCCGGAAGACGCCGTCATCGGGTTCGCGTTCGAAGCAGCCCGGCATCGCGCGGCCGACCTGCGAGTGGTCCACGGCTGGTCGCTGCCGGCCGCGTACGGCTACGGCGCCGCCATGGACGCCGGGCTCAACGACGAGCTGACCGAGCAGGTACGGCACCGGCTCACCGATGTGCTGCGGCCGTGGAAGGACAAGTATCCGGGCGTCGAGGTGCGTGAGCAGGCCGTCGTCGGCGGCGCGGGCCGCCACCTCGTGCACGCCTCGCGGGACGCGGCCCTGGTCGTCGTCGGCCGCAAGAACCGCCGCTCGCCGGTCGGCGGCCACATCGGTTCGGTGACGCACGCTGCGCTCCAGCACGCCTCCGCGCCGGTCGCGGTGGTCCCACACGACTGAGCAACACAAATGCGGACGGGCCCGGGATCTCTTCCCTCGGCCCGTCCGCGTCTACGGCCCTCCCCATCAGCTGTCCCTTCCCCCAGCATGACCATGCCGTCGCGCACCGAGGCGCTGACGGTGAGGGGCGGCGGACACAGGGCGCGGGTCAGGGCGTCTGGCTGTGTCACAGCCCGTGGATGTCGTATCGGCGCGAGTTCGGAAGCCACTCCGGCTGCTTCTGCATGATCAATGTCGGTGAGAAGAGAAGTGATGTCGCTCTGGAGCGTGTCACGGCTCTGCCGAGCACGGGAACAGACCGCTGCGAGCTGGGCCGTGTATCGAAAGCAGATCTTGAGACGTGAAAGACCACGGTTCATGGGGCGGGGTGATCTCACGGATGAACAGTGGGCGGTGTTGGAGCCGTTGTTACCGAAGGGCACGCGGGCGGGGAGACCGCCCGTCTGGTCTCGGCGGCAGCTGATCGATGGCATACGCTTCCGAGTTCGTCGGTGTGCCGTGGCGGGACGTGCCCGTCGAGTACGGTCCGTGGGGCCGGATCTACGACCTGTTTCGCCGATGGCAGCGGGGAGGCACCTGGTACCGCATCCTCACCCGGCTTCAGTCCTTGGCCGACGCGAAGGGTCCGATCAGATGGGACCTGAGCGTCGACTCCACGGTGTGCCGCGCCCATCAACATTGCGGCCGGAGCCCGTAAGCAGGGCGACCTGCAGAAGGAACCGCCGGGCGGGATCTTCGCCGAGCCCAGTGATCACGGGCTGGGACGGTCGCGCGGCGGGTTCACGACCAAGCTGCACCTGGCCGTCGAGCAGGGCCAAAAGCCCATGTCGATCGTGATCACGGCCGGCCAGCGCGGCGACTCGCCGCAGTTCGAGCCGGTGCTGGAGAAGGTCCGGGTGCCCCGCATCGGACCAGGCCGGCCACGCGTCCGACCTGATCGGGTCCGCGCCGACAAGGCATACGCCTCCCGCAGAAACCGCGCCTCCTGCGCCGCCGCAGGATCCGCTGCACCATCCCGGACAACGCCGACCAGGCGCGCAACCGCCGGAAGCTCGGCTCCCGCGGCGGCCGGCCGCCGCACTTCGACCGGGTCGACTACCGCGAGCGCCACGCGGTCGAGTGCGGGATCAACCGCCTCAAAAGACACCGGGCCGTCGCCACGCGATATGACAAGCTCGCGGTCCGCTACGAGGCAACCGTCCTCATCGCAACCATCAACGAATGGCTGTGCCCCAAGCCTTCAAGACTCATACGGGCCGCCCCGGAAGTACATACTCCTGTGCGCTCGGGGACGGTCACCGCGCCCGTGCGCGGCATCGGAGCGGTCAGCAGGTGCCATCCGTTTCGCCAGCTCCCGCAGCGTCTCCAGACCGGCCAGCACCTCCGCGCGATTGTCCGACACCTTCATCCACGCCGGCAGCCGAGCGAACATCGACATCGTCGGCCGCGCTCCACCACGCTCCCGCAATCGCGCCCCGACGTAGGCGGACAGCTCGTCGACGTGCTCCTCGTTGTAGGCCCACAGGACGTGACCTGCGCAACGGGTCTGCAGCCACAGAGGCCGCTGGAAGAACGGGTCCGCACTGCCGCCCAGCACCGCGCCGACCAGCCCAGCCCCCCGCACCTCAGGTTCCCAGTCGGCGACCACACCGCATCCTCCACAAGCCAGACGACGCGGCTGGAAGAGGAGCTCGCTGAAGTATCTGGGATCAGAAAGGCCAGGCCGGGGGATCACGAGAGCACGGCCCCCGCATCGCGGACAGACCACAAACATCCGACCCGCGAACCGAGCCAACCAGCCTCCTGGGTCAAAGTGGCGAGCGAGATCAGTACGCGGCTCGGAATCCATGACAGACACCATCGCAGGTCCGCGATACGCGCAACTACCGGATTCTCGACATGCCGCACACCTCGCTACCAGCCACTTTTGATACACGGCCTAGGGGCGCATGAGGCGCGGCGGACTGGTGCGGGCGGGCTCACATCTCGAAGACGATGCGTGCCTTGATCTGTCCGTTCAGGACCTCGGCGATGGACTCGTTGACGGTCTCCAGTGGCCGCGTTTCGTAGATCACCTTGGTGCGTCCGGCGGCGTGGAGCTGGAAGACCTCGTCCAGGTCCTGGCGGGTGCCGACGATCGAGCCGATGACGGAGGTGCCGTTCAGGACGGTGTCGAAGATCGGCACGCTGATGGTGCCACCGGCGGGCAGGGCGACCATGACCAGCTTGCCGCCGCGCCGCAGACCGCCGTAGACGGAGGCGAATGCCTGCTCGTTGACGGCCAGTGCGATCGCCGCGTGGGCGCCGCCGTGCTGCTTGAGCACCTCGGCCGGGTCCTCCTTGCGGGCGTCGATGACGATGTCCGCGCCGAGCTCACGGGCCAGTTCGAGCTTGTCGTCGGTGACGTCGATCGCGGCGACGGTGGCTCCGGCGATCTTCGCGTACTGCACGGCGAGGTGGCCGAGCCCGCCTACGCCGGAGATGGCAACCAGGTGGGTCGGACGGACACCGGCGACCTTCAGCGCCTTGTACGTGGTGACGCCGGCGCAGGTCAGCGGCGCGGCGTCGCGCGGGTCGATGCCGTCGGGGACCACAGCGGCGAAGTCGGCGGGTGCGAGCATCTTCTCGGCGTACCCGCCGTCCACGCTGTAGCCGGTGTTCTGCTGCTGCTCGCACAGCGTCTCCCAGCCGGACAGGCAGTGCTCGCAGCGCCCGCAGGCCCAGCCCAGCCAGGGCACGGCCACCCGCTGCCCGACCTCCAGGTGGGTCACCCCGTCGCCGAGCGCCTCGACGATGCCGACGCCCTCATGACCGGGCACGAACGGCGGGGTCGGCTTGACCGGCCAGTCGCCGTGCGCGGCGTGGATGTCGGTGTGGCACAGCCCGGACGCTTCGAGACGGATGCGCACCTGGCCCGGGCCGGGCTCCGGGTCCGGGCGCTCCTCGATGACCAGCGGCTCGCCGAAGGACCGGACGACTGCTGCCTTCATGGAATGCTCCTCAATCTATCGGTGCGGTGCGGTTCCAGCGTCGGCCGCACCCCAGTGCTACGGCAGGTGCTGGACGTCCTCGCGGGTGGGGCCGGTCGGCCCTGAGCCATCGCGAAAACCGGCCCGCCGATCCAGGCGGTTCACTGCTGCGGGACGCACCAGTGAGGCGGTGTGACGCAGCGCGACCGGCTGACCTCGCTGACGCGCCCCTGTCGCGGTCGCGGGCGCCCTGGCTGCGAGGCTGATCCCGCCGGCGGGCACAGCCGTCCGGTGCCGTGATGCGCGGGACGGTGCCCACGGCCGGCCACCATGACTCCGGCCCCAGCGGTAGTCGGCAAGACGCCGAAGGTGTCACTGCGGCCGACTGCGCCAGGCGCCGACCCGATCCTTGTCCGGTAGCGCCCGGTCCCGGGTGGGCGATCCGACCGGGCCCCTCGTGGGACGTCGGGGCGCCGGCGCTGTAGGGCAGACCGACCCGGGCCCTTCGGCCCGGAATCACGCAAGATCTCCGGTAGGCAAGGAACGGTCACGCTCGGTTGCGGCGTCCGGGACAGGCATCACACGGCGCAGGACAAGGAGCATCCGATGGCGGACAGCGAACACCCCGGACCCGACAACCCGATCCGGTCTTCCTGCTGGACGACCACGAGGTGGTACGACGCGGGGTGCACGACCTGCTGAACGACGAGCCGGACATCACCGTGGTCGGTGAGGCCGGCACGGTCGAGCAGGCCCTCGTCCGCGTTCCGGCGCTGCGCCCGCAGGTGGCGGTGCTCGATGTCCGCCTGCCCGACGGCGACGGAGTGAGCGTGTGCCGCGAGCTCCGCTCGCGCATGCCGGAGCTGGCCTGCCCGATGCTGACCTCGTTCGACGACGAGGAGGCCCTGCTCGACTCGATCATGGCCGGCGCCTCCGGCTACGTGCTGAAGCAGATCCAGGGCTCCGACCTGGTCTCGGCCGTACGCACGGTGGCCGCGGGCCAGTCCCTGCTCGACCCGAGTGCGACCACCCGGCTGATGGCCCGGCTGCGCCAGGACCAGCAGCGTGCAGGTCAGGGCACATTCTTCCGTGACGCCGGTGCGCTCGGCCGCTCCGTGGTGAGCAAGGTGACACCTAGGACGCTGAAGAGCAGACCGAGCGCCGTCATCGCGGCGGCCTGCCCGGCGGAGGCGTCGGGGCCGTCCCGCAGCCATGCACTGATCGCCATGGCTGCGACGGCCGGACCTACCAGTGCCAGCCAACCTGACAGCGCCAGCGCCAGCTTGCGGGCCCACGCCCTGCCGTGGCGGACCCCGGCTGTTGCGGCGATGGCGGCCGGCAGGCCCACGCCGAGGTCGAGCAGGGCGATGGTCCAGAAGTAGCCGGGGCCCTCCCGGTAGTCCGCGGCCGATGGGTGTGTGGCGGCGGCGTCGAGGATCGCCGGAACGTACCGCGTGAAGGTCACGATCGCCAGGAGCGGGATCAGCGCGCCGCCGATGATCCGTTCCCGTCGACCGGGCGGTGCCCAGGCGGCTGGATTGATCTGCTGCCAGGCGAGGAGGGCGGTGGTCCAGCCGAGGACGAACAGCGCCAGCTGCAGGGGGAAGAACGCCTCACTGTTGCCGTCGTAGCGCAGGTACTGCGGTCCCAGCACATACTGCGGAACCATGTACGCCGTATACACGCTGGGTGCGATGGCGACCATGCCGCTGAGCCGATGCCGGCGCAGCACGAGGACGGCCGCGCACACGGCGAGCGGAGCGATGACCGCGACCGCGAAGACATCCAGCGCCACGAGCTGGCTCATGAGGGTCCCGTCGTCGGGGATCGGGTAGTCGATCACCGCGGACCCGGCGGGGCCCAGCAGGGTGTTGGTCACGAGCAGCGCGGCCAGCACGAGCAGCCCCGTGCCGAGCAGCCGGGCAGGGGTGTGTGCCCCGGTCGGCGTGTCCGCTGTGGTGGAAGTGCTGCGGGGGATGTGCAGGTCGGCCATCGGGCACCCCTTTCCCGCCCTCACAGTAGGTAGCCCGCCAGGGCGCTGAGCAGTGCCGAAGGTCCCCGAAAGAGGGCCGGGTGCCTGCCGTCCACCAGCCCGGCCGGCGGGCAGAATCGCTTGGTGACGCCCGCATCGGCCGCGATCCCCGCCGGCAGGAGCGGCCCCCGGCGTGCGGCGCAGTCCGCAATGCCGTCGAGGCTCATCGGACCCGCCCCACGGCTCCGCCCCTACGGTGGAGAGGTGATGAACCGCCCACGGCAGGAGAGCACATGGAAATCATCGCGTACGGCGTCCTCGCGGACGAGGAGCCCCTGCTGCGCGACGCATTCGTCCGCGAGGTCGGCGACCGCCATGAACTGCGCTGTCTGCGGCTGTTCCTGAACCGGGACACCGCCCCGACCGCGGCCGACCACGAGGTGGTGCTCAGCAGCGTCAACGACACCCTGGATGCGGAGGTGCTGCACGCACTGGCCAAGGGCGGCACGAGGATGATCGCCCAGCGCTCCACCGGCTACAACAACATCGACCTGACAGCGGCCGAGGTACTGGGGCTGACCGTGGCGCGGGTGTCGTTCTACTCGCCGTACTCGGTGGCCGAGTTCGCCTGGGCGCTGGCGCTCGCCGTGGACCGCCGGATCGTTAGGGCCGCGCACCGGACCCGGGAGTTCGACTTCCGGCTCGACGGGCTGATGGGCCGGGACCTGCGCGGCCGGACCGCGGGGGTGGTGGGCACCGGGAAGATCGGCGCCGCCTTCGCGCGGATCGCCCACGGCTTCGGGATGCGGCTGCTGGGCTGGGACGTGGCCGAGAACCCAGACTGCCTGGCCCTGGGCATGAAGTACGTCGAACCCGAGCGGCTGTTCGCCGAGGCGGACCTGGTCAGTCTGCACGTGCCGCTGCTGGAGGACACCCACCACCTCGTGGACGCCCGCATGTTCGCGCTGATGAAGGACGACGCGATCCTGGTCAACTCCAGCCGCGGCGGCCTGGTGGACACCGACGCCCTGTTGGAAACCCTGCGCGCGGGACGGCTGAGCGGCGTCGGCCTGGACGTCTACGAGGAGGAGGCCGGGGTGTTCTTCCTCGACAAGTCGCTCGAGGTGATGACCGACGAACGGCTCGCGAGGCTGATGACCTTCAACAACGTCCTGGTCACTTCCCATCAGGCGTACTTCACCCGGGACGCCGTGGGGCAGATCGCCGAGACGACCGCGGCCAACGTCATGAACTACTTCGCCGGCCGCACCAGCGACAACACCCTCGTCCGGCCGCCGGCCGCCTGAAATTCTTGGAGGTTTCCGTGCCGGGTGCGCCGGCACCCGCCCTGAGCTGCGCGCCGGCGCCCACCCCGGCCTCCGGGCGCCGGCGCGCTCAACCGGCGCGGTGCGCAGGATCGTGGTGAAGGCGCTGGTGTGCCATGCCCTGGGGAGGCGTCAGCGCAATCTTGTCTTCCGGGCGGAGAAGGGGCGATCGGACCCGGCTTGGGGACGATGGGGGCCTTGCACGGCATGTTCTGCCGGGATGGGGTGGAACGCGGCGCCGTGACTGGCCGCGCCCGGGACTTCGCAGGACGGCGGCCTCCCGTCGGGAGGACACTGGGATCAGCCCGCCGGGTGCAGACCGACCGCCCCTGTGGTGTGCGGCGTCAAGCCGTGCACCCCGCTACTCAGTGGGGTACCTGATGGTGGGAGGCCCGTCACGGCGGGAGTAGACGAGGAGGCCGGCATGGGTTTGCGACAGCTCGACGACAAGACGGTGGCCATGCTGGTGGCCGAGGCCACCGCGGCCCCCTCCATGCACAACGCGCAGCCGTGGCGTTTCCGCTTCGCGGCAGACGAGCGTCTCCTGCTGCTGCGCGCCGATCCCGAGCGGGCCATGCCCCGCTCCGATCCCGGCAACCGGGCGCTGCACATCGGCTGCGGAGCGGCGCTGTTCAACCTGCGCGTCGCCGCCGCACACGCGGACCTCACCGCGGAGACAACGCTGCTGCCCCAGCCGCAGGACCCGCTGCTGCTCGCCGCCGTTCACCTCGCCGACCCGGCCGGCAGCGCGCGGGACGACGACCTGGCACGGCTGTTTCCCGCGATCCGGCAGCGGCACACCAGCCGCCACCCCTTCGCCGAACAGGACATCCCCGAGGCCATGCGCGCCATCCTGCAGGACGCGGCGGCGCGGGAGGAAGCCGCGCTGCTCTTCCCCGGCCCCTGGCATGCCGAGACCCTGCTCGACCTCGTCCGCGACGCCGAGAGCCGCGACGTCATGGACCCTGAAGCAAGCGAGGACCTGGTCCGCTGGACCCGGCTCGGTCCGGAGGCGGACACCGCCGTCGACGGCGTGCCTGAGTACGCGTTCGGACCGCGCAAACGGGACGGCAAAGCCCCCGTGCGGGACTTCGCCGGGCGCCGTGCCGTGGCCGACCGCGGCAGCACCACCTTCGAGTACACCCCCCACCTGGCCCTTCTGAGCACCCTCGGCGACGGCCCCGCCGACTGGCTGCGCGCCGGGCAGGCGCTGGAACGCGTCCTGCTGGAGGCCACCCTGGCCGACCTGGCCACCTCCCTGACCTCCCACGCCTTGGAGAACCGCGATCTGCGCCTGCTGGCCCGCGACCCGGGATCGGGCAGGGGCCAGGTGCAGATGGTGCTGCGCATCGGCTACGGCCCGAGGGGCCCGGCCACCCCCCGCCGCCCCGTAAGGGACGTCCTCGAGATCGCGTGAGCGGCTGACGAGCGGCCTGCCGGACGAAGCACTCCTGGCCGGAAACGTTCGGTTCTGCGTTCGGCTCCTCTGTCACTGGAGCGTCGTACGAAAACCAGGCCGACACTCTGATGTGGAGGGGCCGGCAGAGCCGTCCGGGCGGGCGCCGGGCGGTGACCGGGCCGAAGGGCTTGCAGAGTGTCCGGCCGCGCCGCCCGCCCGCGCCAGCCAGTACGTCCGCGTCCCGGGTGAAGATGTCCGACAGCATCGCTGCGTGTACTGCCTGCCCAGCCGCTTTTCACCGGCGTAGGACTGGGACCGGGAACGTGCAGGAAGGCTGGGCAGGAGCCGGAGGGGCTGGCGCCGCGTTCGTGCGTTCGAGGGTAGGTCGATCATTTGCGGGCAATCACGCAGGTATCGACTTTCGAGCCGCTGGAGGCCGCGATGGTCTATTCGCCCGAGCAGGACTACGGGTCTTTGGCGGGAGACAGTCCGGAGACGGCGGTGCGGACGAGGGATGTGGCGCGCGGCTTTCTGTCTGTGCTCGCACCTGACGGCGGGGCTGAGGTGGAGGCGGTGCTGCTGGTGGTGTCCGAGCTGGTCACCAATGCGGCGCGGCACGCCGGCGGAGTCACCGGGTTCGGGCTGAAGGTCGGTGCGGGGACGGTGACGGTCTCGGTGGAGGACGCCAGTCCTGTGCCTCCGTGGCCGCGGCTGCCCGATCCGGCCGAGCCGGGCGGGTTCGGCTGGCTCCTGGTGCAGGACCTGGCGATGGACGTGCGGGTCAGTGGCCGCGCGAGCGGGAAGACCGTGTCAGCGGTCCTGCCGTTGTCTCGTTGACTGCCTCGCTTCGAGGCGCGTCAACCTGGGGTTCCCGGGCGTCCGGCGGCGTGCTGGCCGGGGCCGGATGGGGGACGCCGAGATCCACCGATGAGTTCCGCCGGCTGGGCCGGTCTACCAGGACGTACGAACCACCGTCTGGAGACCCGCCATGACCACTCCCGCACACCCCGGCCGCATGCTGTTCGTGAACATCCCCGTTGCGGACCTTGAGCGCAGCAAGGCGTTCTTCGCCAAGCTTGGGTTCAGCTTCAACCCGCTGTTCACCGACGAGACCGCCGCCTGCATGCTGGTCGGCGAGCACGCTTACGTCATGCTACTCACCCGCGAGAAGTTCGCGGAGTTCTCGAAACTGCCGATGGCCGATCCCACCACGCACACGCTGGCGCTGTACTGCTTCAGCGTGTCATCCCGCGATGAGGTCGATGCGGTCAGCGCCAATGCGCTCGCGGCGGGCGGCTCCGAGGCTGATGACGCCGAGGACTACGGCTTCATGTACTCACGCAGCTTCTTCGACCTCGACGGCCATGGCTGGCAGGTCATGTGGATGGACCCGGCGGCGGTGGAGCAGGGCCCCGAGGCGTTCGCGGCCTCTATGCAGAACGCCGACGGCCCGGCCTGACCCACCACTGCTGGCCGTATGCCCCCGCGCCTCTGACCTTGCAGGCCATCGCAAGGCCAGAGGCGCGGGAGCTCCGCGCGTTGCTGTGCAGCGCGAAGGTCTTCTCAGGCGGCCCCGGGGCCGTGGTCGGCTTCACCGGCCCACCGGGCGGCGAGTTCGCCCGCGCGCCGGGCCGCATCGGCCACCGCTTGGGGTCCGCCGCCCGCCCGGCCCGCCGCATAGCCGACCAGGAAGGTCGTCAAAGGGGCGGCGGGCCGGGCGACGCCGTGTGCGGCATCGCCCGCAAGGGCGAGGAGCAGGGCCCGGTCGACTTCGAGATCGATGCCCAGGTCGGCCTTCACCGCGGCCGTCCATTCCTTCAGCACGTCGTCCATGATCATGTTTTCTTCCGTCTGCTGACCAGCGAACAGGTGGTGCGGAGCGCGGTGGCCGGCTACACCAGGCTGCTCCAATACGGCCAGAAGCGGGTGAGGACGAGGAGTGCGATCACCCCGTACCAGGCGCCGAGCAGCATCCAGTGCGTGTCACGGACGACCGCCGGCACACCCCGGGGCACCGGGACGATTTCCTGCTCCAGGCAGTGCATGGTCAGGTACCAGAACAGCCCGATGGTGACGACCCAGACGACGGCGCAGTAGGGGCAGAGCTTGTTGAGCTCGTAGAGCGACTGACCGATCAGCCAGTGCACGAAAACGACCCCTGCCAGTGCCCCTGCGTCCAGTGCGAGCCACAGTCGAGGGTGCAGGCACGCCCCAAAGAGCACGGCGGTGCCCAGGGCGGTCACGGCGGCGAAGGCACCGAGTCCGAGCAGCATGTTGGGGAAGCCGAACAGACTGCCCTGCGAACTGGACATGACGCTGCCACAACTCACGATCGGGCTGATGTTGCACGGCGGTTGGTAGGCCGGGTCCTTCAGGAGGCGCCAGTCGTCCACGGTGAGCTGGAAGGAGGCGAGCCAGCCGACGATCCCGGTGACGAGCATGACCAGGCCCGTTCGGCGGCTCGCGCCCACCGCGTTAGTGCGCCGGGCGGATGTGGCATCCGGCGCGAGCGCGGGTGTGTGGCTCACGCTCGCCGGGAGCCGGAGGCCGACCAGGGCCGGCCCCCTGCCGACTGAGCCGACGCCGGCGTGGCCCGCCGCCGGTAGACCAGGTACGGCCGGGCGAGGTATCCGACAGGAGCGCTCCACACGTGGACGAGGCGGGTGAAGGGCCAGGCTGCGAAGAGCAGGCAGGCGGTCAGGGCATGCAGCTGGAACAGCAGCGGGGCGCCGGCGATGGCTTCCGGTTGCGGCTGGAGGACGAACAGGCCGCGGAACCAGACGGAGACGGTGGAGCGGTAGTCGTAGCCGGGTCCGAAGACGTTGTGGGCGGCGGTGGCGGTGATACCGAGCAGAACAGTGGCGGACAGCAGCGGGAAGAGCAGTTTGTCGCTGCGGTCGGTGCCCAGCCGGATCGATCGTGTCAGCAGCCGGCGGGCGCACAGCATGCCGAGTCCGGTGACCATGGCGACGCCCGCCACGGAACCCGCCCAGACGGCCGTGGTGTGGTAAGTGTGCTCGGTGATCCCCACGGCTTCGGTCCACGTGTCGGGAACGGCGAGGCCCACGACATGTCCGGCGATCACCATGAAGGCGCCCAGGTGGAACAGCGGGCTGCCCCAGCGCAGCCAGCGGTGTTCGAGAAGCTGGCTGGTGCGCGAGGTCCAGCCGAACTGGTCCTGCCGGTAGCGCCAGACGTGCCCGACGACGAACACCGCGAGACAGATATAGGGGACGGCGACCCACAGGAGGAGGTTCGCGCCGCTCGTCGACGCGGCGGCCACGGCGGAGAGCGAGGCGTTCATCGGGGACCTTCCGTACGGCTGGTCGGAGCGGGTGGCACGCAGGTCGACGCGGCTGCGGCCGGCGGCACGAAGGTGCCAGGCGGGGCGAACTCGCCGTCTCCGTACGTTCCGTAGGGGTCGAGGCCGACCTCCTCGTTCGGAGGGCCCTCGGCGACGAGCCGGGCCACCGCCGCACGGTCCGCGTCGGTGGGCGGCGGCAGCAGGGTGAGCAGCGCGGCCAGGACGTGCCGGTACGACGAGTCGGCGTCGGTCAGCGCCTGGTGGATCAGCTCCAGCCCGCGTCGGTGCTGGCGCAGTGGAGCCTCGCCACCACCCGGGCCCACGAGGGCGGCGAACTCCAGGACGACCGGCAGGTGGTCGGGCAGTTCTCCGCCGTCGGTGTCCCAGCCCGCGGCCTTGTACCGCTGGTTGAGGGTGAGCAGGGCCATGCCGCGGCGGCGGGTGTCGCCGTGCAGGTAGTAGGTGAGGTAGAGGCTGCTCTTGCGGCGCAGGTCGAACATCTCGACGTAGTGGCGCTCCAGCACCTCGGGATCCTGTGCGGCGAACCAGTCGGTGAACCGGGCCAGGTATTCCGCCGCGGGCGAGGCCGGAAGAGCTTCCACGACGGTCGTCAATTCCGTCCGGGCTGAGGTCAGTTCGGAGTCGGGGTACTGCAGGAGCAGTGACACGAGCCGCAATATCAGGGCTCGGCCCGCCGTCTCCTCGGGCGTGAGCCGGGCCGGGCGGCGGACGGCTGCCCGCACGCGGGTGCGGACGAGGCCGGGAATCGATGGGGGTCCCCCCAGGCGTCCAGCACTGGGGGAGGGCAGCGGGCTCACGGACGGCCTCCGGCGGGGGCTTCGGGTGTACGGCGGCGCAGGGTGGGGATGCCGAGCATCACGCGGCGGCCGTCGGCGGGCTGCGGGTCATCGGAGGACTCGACCGGGCAGTGGTTCTCCATCGCGCTCAGCGCGGCGGCGTCCTCCTTGTGCGCGGCCGGGACGACATACCGGTCGGCGTACTTGGCGACGGCGAGCAGCCGGTGCATGTCCTCCGCCTCCCGCGCGGTCAGACCGACGGCCTTGAGCACGGCCTCGTCGCCCTCCTCACCGAGGGTGTGTTCGCGCATGTACGAGCGCAGGGCGGTGAGCTTCATCAGGACGCCGGCGACGACGTCGGTGTCTCCGGCGGTGAACAGCTCCGCCAGGTACTCCAGCGGGATGCGCAGCCGGGTGACGGCGGCGAAGACGTGGTCGGGGTCGTCCTGGTTGCCACCCGCCGCGTCGACCGCGTCCAGCACCGGGGAGAGCGGGGGCACGTACCAGACCATCGGCATGGTCCGGTACTCCGGGTGCAGCGGCAGCGCCACCTTGTACCGCATGACCAGGTCGTACACGGGCGAGCGGCGGGCGGCGTCCAGCCAGTCCTCCGGGATGCCCGACTCGCGTGCTGCCGCACGCACTTCCGGGTCGTGCGGGTCGAGGAACACCCCGCGCTGGGCGTCGAGGAGGTCCTTCTCGTCCGGGGTGGCGGCGGCCTCGCCGACGCGGTCGGCGTCGTAGAGGAGCAGGCCGAGGTAGCGCAGCCGGCCGACGCAGGTCTCGGAGCAGACGGTGGGCTGTCCGGCCTCGATGCGCGGGAAGCAGAAGGTGCACTTCTCGGCCTTGCCGGTGGCGTGGTTGACGTACACCTTCTTGTACGGGCACGCCGTGACGCACATCCGCCAGCCGCGGCAGCGGTCCTGGTCGACCAGGACGATGCCGTCCTCGACTCGCTTGTACATGGCGCCCGACGGGCAGGCTGACACGCAGGCCGGGTTGAGGCACTGCTCGCACAGGCGGGGCAGGTGGAAGAGGAAGGTCTGCTCGAACTCGAATTTGACCTTCTGCGCCCATTCCCCGCTCAGGTTGGGGTCGGCGCCGGCGTTCTCGGGGGCGCCGCCGAGGCCGTCCTCCCAGTTGGCGCCCCAGGTGATGGCGGTGGGCTTGCCGGTGAGGACGGAGCGGGGGCGGGCGACGGGCATGTCCTTCTGTGCGGGGGCATTGACGAGGTTGTCGTAGTCGTAGGTGACCGGCTCGTAGTAGTCCTCGATGCTCGGCAGGTCGGGGTTGGAGAAGATCGACAGCAGCCGCTTGATCCGGCCCCCGGAGCGCAGGACGAGGCGTCCGCGCTTGTCGAGCATCCAGCCGCCCTTCCACTGCTCCTGGTCCTCGTAGCGGCGGGGGTAGCCGACGCCGGGTTTGGTCTCGACGTTGTTGAACCAGGCGTACTCGACGCCGGTGCGGTTGGTCCACGTCTGCTTGCAGGTGACCGAGCAGGTGTGGCAGCCGATGCACTTGTCGAGGTTCATCACCATCGCGAGCTGTGCCATGACGCGCATGTCAGTACTCCACTTGCTGGCTGCGGCGGCGGATGACGGTGACTTCGTCGCGCTGGTTGCCGGTCGGGCCGTAGTAGTTGAAGGCGTAGGTGAACTGGGCGTAGCCGCCCGCGAGATGGGTGGGCTTGAGCAGCAGCCGGGTCAGGGAGTTGTGGATGCCGCCGCGCTTGCCGCTGACCTCGGTCTTGGGCACGTTCACGTTGCGGTCCTGGGCGTGGTACATGTACACGGTGCCCTCGGGCATGCGGTGGGTGACCACGGCCCGGGCGGCGACGACACCGTTGCGGTTGTACGTCTCGATCCACTCGTTGTCCTTCACGCCGATCTTCTCGGCGTCGCCGGTGGACATCCAGATCGTGGGTCCGCCGCGGGACAGGTCGAGCATGTACTTGTTGTCCTGGTAGTTCGAGTGGATGGACCACTTCGAGTGCGGGGTCAGATAGCGGACCGTGACCTCCGCCCGGCCGTCCTCGTGCAGATGCTCGTCGCCGTAGTGCCGGGGCGTGTTCAGCGGGGGCCGGTAGACGGGGAGCTGCTCGCCGAGTTCGCTCATCCAGTCGTGCTGGACGAAGAAGTGCTGGCGGCCGGTGAAGGTGTGCCAGGGCTTCTTGTGCTCGGTGTTGATGACGAACGGGGAGTAGCGGCGCCCGCCGGTCTCCGAGCCGGACCACTCGTAGGAGGTGATCACGGAGCGGGGCTGGGTGCGGGTGTCGGCGAAGGTGATCCGTTCCGCCTCGCGCTCGGCGGCGAGTTCCACCAGGCCCTCGCTGCCGGTCTGCCGCTCGAGCTCCTTGAAGCCCTCGGTGGCCAGTCGGCCGTTGGTGGTGCCGGACAGGGCGAGGATCGCCTCGCACATGTGGGACGCGGTCGCGAGCGAGGGCCGCCCGGCCGCGACGCCGTCCCGGACGGTGCCGTTGCGGTGCCGCAGCTCGTCGATCTCCCGGTCGGGGTGGACGGTGACGCCCTTGGTGGTGGTGCCCAGGGTGTCCAGCAGCGGGCCCACGGCGCGCATCTTCTGCGCCACCGCCGCGTAGTCACGCTCGATGACCACCAGTTTCGGCATGGTTCGCCCGGGGACGGGTTCGCACTCGCCGCTCTTCCAGTCCTTCACGACCCCGCCCGGCTGGGCGAGTTCGTCGGGGGTGTCGTGGAGCAGCGGAACGGCGAGGACGTCGGTGCGCGTGCCGAGGTGGTCGGCGGCCAGTTCGCTGAACTTGTCGGCGATCGTGAGGAAGCTGTCGTAGTCGGTGCGGGCCTGCCAGGGCGGGGCGATGGCCGGGGTGAAGGCGTGCACGAAGGGATGCATGTCCGTGCTGGACAGGTCGTCCTTCTCGTACCAGGTCGCGGCCGGCAGGACGATGTCGGAGAGCAGGCTGGTGGAGGTCATCCGGAAGTCCATGGTGACCAGCAGGTCGAGCTTGCCCTCGGGCGCCTCCTCCCGCCACACCACATCCTTGGGCCGGTGCTCGGGCGGGCTCTGTTCGGAGCGGACGGCCGCGTCCGTGCCCAGCAGATGGCGCAGGAAGTACTCGCTGCCCTTGCCCGAGGAGCCGAGCAGGTTGGCCCGCCACACCGTCAGGACCCGCGGGAAGTTGGCGGGGTCGTCGGGGTCCTCGACCGCGAACCTCAGCCGCCCGGACTTCAGCTCGTCGACGATGTGCTCAGCGACCGGACGGCCCTGGGCGGCGGCCTCGTCCGTCAGGTCGAGCGGGTTGCGGTTGAAGCCTGGGTGACCGGGGGTCCAGCCCAGCCGCACGGCCTGCGCCAGACAGTCGGCGAACCCCTTGCCCTTGAAGCGGCCCTCACCGAGGGGGGAGGCCAGCTCCTCGGGACCGAACGCCTCGTAGCGCCACTGATCGGAATTCAGGTACCAGTAGGAGGTGCCCGCCATATGACGGGTGGGCCGCTGCCAGTCGAAGGCGAACGACAGGTGCTGCTGCCCGGTGACCGGGCGGACCTTCTCCTGGCCCACGTAGTGCGCCCAGCCACCACCGTTGACGCCCTGACAGCCGGTCATCGTCGTCAGCGCCAGAAATGCCCGGTAGATGGTGTCGGAGTGGAACCAGTGGTTGGTACCCGCCCCCATCGCGATCATCGAACGGCCGTTGGTGCGCTCGGCGTTGCGGGCGAATTCCCGGGCGATCCGGGCCGCCTGCACGGCCGGCACGGACGTGATCGTCTCCTGCCAGGCCGGGGTGTAGGGCTCCGACGCGTCCTCGTACGACGACGGCCAGCCACCCGGCAGGCCGGGACGCTTCACCCCGTACTGGGCGAGCATCAGGTCGAAGACGGTGGTGACGAGGCGGCCGCCGACCCGGCGGACCGGAACGCCGCGCAGCATCACGGATCCGCCCTCGGTGGTCCCCTCGTCGAATCGGGGCAAGGCGACGGTCACGGTGTCCTCGGCCGACTCCAGCAAGCTCAACTCCGGCACGACATCGCCCAGGTCGAGATTCCAGCGGCCCTGTTCCTCCTTCGCCCAGCGGAAGCCGAGCGAACCGTTCGGGACGACGGGCTCGCCGCTGACGCCGTCGAGGACGACCGTCTTGGACTCGGCGTGCTCCTCGTCGTGGCCCAGGTCGGCCGCCGTGAGGAAGCCGTCCGGGACGAGACCGCGCTCGTGCTCGCGCAGGGTCACCAGGAACGGCGCGTCGGTGAACTTGCGCAGGTAGTCCTGGAAGTAGGGCACTTCGCGGTCGATCAAGAACTCGCGCAGGATGACGTGGCCCATGGCCATCGCCAGCGCCCCGTCCGTGCCCGGGTGCGGGGCCAGCCACTCGTCGGCGTGCTTGACGTTGTCGGCGTAGTCGGGGCTGACCGCGACGACCTTGGTGCCGTTGTAGCGGGTCTCGGTCAGGAAGTGCGCGTCCGGGGTGCGGGTGACGGGGATATTGGAGCCCCACATGATCAGATAGCCCGCGTTCCACCAGTCCGCTGCCTCGGGCACGTCGGTCTGGTCGCCGAAGACCTGCGGGGAGGCGATCGGCAGGTCGGCGTACCAGTCGTAGAACGACAACAGGGTGCCGCCGATCAGCGACGTGTATCGGGCGCCGGCCGCGAAGGACGCCATCGACATCGCCGGGATCGGGGAGAAGCCGGCGACCCGGTCGGGGCCGTACGTCTTGATGGTGTGGACCTGGGCGGCGGCGATCAGCTCGGACACCTCGTCCCAGTCGGCGCGCACCAGGCCGCCCTTGCCGCGGGCCCGCTTGTACGCCCGCGCCTTCGCCGGGTCGGAGGTGATCTCGGCCCAGGCCGCCACCGGGTCACCGAGCCGCTTGCGGGCCTCACGCCACAGCTTCAGCAGTGCCCCGCGCACGTACGGGTAGCGCACCCGGCTCGGCGAGTAGGTGTACCAGGAGAACGACGCCCCACGGGGGCAGCCGCGCGGCTCGTACTCGGGGCAGTCGCCACCGATTGAGGGGTAGTCGGTGGCCTGATGCTCCCAGGTGATGATGCCGTCCTTGACGTACACCATCCACGAGCAGGAACCGGTGCAGTTCACGCCGTGCGTGGACCGTACGACCTTGTCGTGCGCCCAGCGGTCCCGGTAAAAGCCTTCCCACTTGCCGTCGTTTGCGCCGAACACGGCGCGCCCGTCAGCCGACACCTCGCTGCGCGTGAGCAGCCTGCGGGCCGCCAGCGGCCAGCCTTCACCTGCGCTCGACGCCTGACGCCGTGCGTTTTGATCGTTCTCCATGGCCAGGAACGCTAAGTGGCGCGGACCCTGGTGCACCTGGGGCTGGCGGTCCCTGCCGGATGGCCTTCCGGCCCAGTCCGGGGCGTTCTCAATAGGGACCAATGGCCCCGGTGCCGGGTCCGGTCGGCTGGGGAGTCGGGCAGGCCCGTCATGCATGCTGGGCACTGATCGAACCGCAGATGCCCATCTGTCGGGTACGACCGCATCCCGCGCCTGTCCTGGTGGCCGATCCCCCGTCCCTGGCTGCCGCAGGCGCAGCGGGTAAGGCGCGTGTCGCCCGGTTCGGTCGTGCGTCCGGCCGCCCGGTGCGGCCGGACGCGGCATCCGCCCCCGGCGCCGGCACTACCGGATGCCGTTCCCCGCCGCATGGGCCGGCTGAGCCGGCCCGACCTGCTGGAGAGACCGCCATGAGCGAGCTGACCCTTGCCTCGGACCCCGAGGACGCCACGGCCCTGCAATCAGCCGCAGCACACCACGCCCGACTGGCCGGCGAGCTGTCCGGACGGGTGAAAATGCTGCTCACCGCCGTGGCCCGCAACCCGAGCGCCGCCGAGAAGATCCACGCAGGTCTCGTCGCCTTCTGCGACCGCTCGCTCCTGCCGCACGCCGCAGCCGAGGAAGCCGCGCTCTACCCCGCCGCCCACCGCATGCCCGAGGCCTGCCTGCTCATCGAGAGCCTGATCGGTGAACACCGCTGCCTCACCACGCTCGTCGACGCCCTGCGCGACGCCCCCACTCCGGCGGATGCCGCAGCCGACGCCCGGGCCCTGCAGGTCCTCTTCGAGGAACACACCGCCAAGGAGAACGGCCTCGTGCTGCCGCTGCTCGCCATGACGCCCGACGTCCGTCTGGCGGAGCTGCTCACGGACATGCACCAGCGGCTCGCAAACGATGCGTCCACCCAGGGCGCAACCCACAACCAGCACCACGAGGAAGGCCACGACATGGACGAACGGCAGAACCAGGAGACCGGCGGCTGCGGCGGAGTGTGCGGCTGCGGCGGGGAGGAGGAGAACGAACCCCAACTGGACGTCCGGGACGTGCCGCACGCCATACGGCACGCCACGGTCTTCGGCGCCCTCGACGCCGTCCCCGCGGGCACCGCGATGGTACTGGTCGCCCCTCACGACCCGCTGCCGCTGCTCGCGCAGATCGAGCAGCGCAGCCCGGGCGTGTTCTCGGTTCAGTACCTGGAACGCGGCCCCGAAGCCTGGCGGCTGCGGCTCAGCCACCGCTGACCCGGCGCCTCTCACCCCGGCGGTGCGTGCATCCGGCTCCAGCCGACGCGCACGCGTCGCGTCGCCTCGCATCGCAGCAAAGAAAAGAAGGAAGACACGTCATGGACGGATCGCACCGCCGGGCCGGCACCCTGCTCGGGACGGTCGGCGCAGCGCTCGTAGTCGCCGGACCGGTCATGCTGTGGCGCGGCCGCAGCGGCAAGAAGGAGATCCGTACCGAGCTGGCCGCCCAGAAGATCGCCTTCCCCGAACGCGGGCTGCCCGCCGACCTCGCCGCCTACGCCGGCCGCCGGGTGGAAACCGGCCCCGAGGCGCACGCCTACGCCGAGTTCATCAAGGGCAACCTCGCCAAGGCCACCGGCGGCCGCACCTACGCGGAGATCACGACTGAGTTGCACGCCGCCGGAGGCGACGACGAGAAGCTTTCCCAACTGCGCCAGACCGCGTTCATGGGCCAGTCCCTGCGTGCCTCGCTGATGTCCGCCTACCAGGCATGGCACCTCACGACCCTGGTCACGGGCCTGGGCGCCGCGCTCACCGGCCTGGGAGGCGCGCTGATGGCCACCGCGGACGCCCTGACATCACGCTCCTCGAACCCCACCTGACCCTGCCGCGGCTCGCGCGAAGAGGGACTGTCGGCCCTGCCAGTGAAGACCATCGGCCGCCGCGCCGACCACCGCCGCCGGTGGATGCTGACGGCGACCGATCCGGAGGTAATCCCGTGCACGACCACATCGACCGCACCCGGGTCCGATTCCACCGCTGTCGCTCGCGGTGGGTGCCGCGCACGGTCCGGCCCGGCCATCGTCCGGCCGCCCGCCTCGTCTGCCCTGACTCCAGGGCGGCCGGACACAGCGCGAGAGCGCTGGGAAGGGCCGCGCGATGAGCACCACCGCCCACGCCATCCGCCGCCAGCGGCACGACGCGGCAGAGCGCCCGTTCATCGTCATCTGGGAGTCCACCCGGGCCTGCCCGCTGGCCTGCCTGCACTGCCGCGCCGAGGCCGTGCCCGACCGCGACCCGCGGGAGCTGGACACCGAAGCCGCCAAGGACCTGCTGCGCCAGGTGGCCGCCTTCGGGCAGCCCGCCCCGCTGTTCGTGATCACCGGCGGCGACCCGTTCCAGCGCCCCGACCTGTGCGAACTCATCGCGTACGGCAAGGAGATCGGGGTCCGAGTGGCCGTGTCCCCGTCCGGTACGCCGACGCTCACCGAGGAACGGCTGCGGGAAGTGCACGCGGCGGGCGCGTCCGGTCTCTCGCTCAGCCTGGACGGCTCCACCGCCGAGATCCACGACGCCTTCCGCGGGGTACCCGGGGTGTTCCGCTGGACTTTGGACGCCTGGGGCGCCGCCCGCGCTCTGGGCATGAGAGTGCAGATCAACACCACGGTCGCCCGGCACAACCTGCACGATCTGCCTGACATCGTCCGCCTGGTCGCCGACCACGGGGCGATGCTGTGGAGCGCCTTCTTCCTGGTGCCCACCGGCCGCGGCCGCACCCTCGGCGCACTGACCCCCGACGAGGTCGAGGACGTCCTCAACTTCGTCTACGACGTCGGCCTGACGGTGCCCGCCAAGACCACCGAAGCTCACCACTTCCGCCGCGTCGCCCTGCAGCGCCAGATCCTCGCCGCCACCGGCGACGACCATGTGGCGGTGCTCGGACTCGGGCCGCTGTACCAGGAGTTGACCGACAGGGCCGCCGTCCTGGGCCTGGACGGCGGTACGCGCCGGGTCCGGCGTCCGCCGCTGGACGTCAACGCGGGCCGCGGCTTCGTCTTCGTCTCGCACACCGGCACCGTGCACCCCAGCGGCTTCCTGCCGCTGAGCGCGGGAAGCGTGCGCGAGAGGTCGCTGACGTCGATCTACCGCACCTCACCGCTGTTCACCGGCCTGCGAGCGGACGGCATGCTCGGCGGCCGGTGCGGGCAGTGCGAGTTCCGCCGCGTCTCCGGCGGCTCCCGCTCCCGCGCCTACGGCTTCACCGGCGACCCGTTTGCCGAGGAGCCGTGGTGCGGCTACCAGCCGGGCTCCTTCCCGCACCAGAGGGAACTGGCCGCGCTGCTGTCCGGCGACACGGGCGAACCCTCGCCGGCCCGTCCCGGTCCGACCGCCGCAGAGGGCGGCAAGGAGCACCGTGTACAGCAAGAACGATGACCCGGCCGGGGGCGGTGACCGCCCGCCCAGCAAATTCAAGGCGTCCGGCCTGCGCAGCCGCCACCTGTGCGCCCACGTCCTGGTCGCCGCCTGGGTGGTGCTCACGCTGACGGCGGCGAGCATCCAGCAGACACTGCCGGTGGCCCGCTGGCTGGCCATCCACCTGTTCCTGCTCGGCGCCGCCACCACCGCCATCGTGGTGTGGAGCGAGCACTTCGCCGTCGCCATGCTCCACGCCCGACTACCGGACCGGCGGTGGAGCAACGCCCGGCTGGCCGGCGTCAACACCGGCACGCTGGGCGTCCTTGCCGGCGTGCGGGCCGACCTGGCCGTCCTGACCGGCGTCGGCTGTGCGCTGCTGATCACCGCCATCGCCGCGCACCTGGTCGTGCTGGTCCGCATGGGCCGGGGCGCGCTGGGCGGACGGCTCGCCCCGATCGCCGACTACTACCGGGCCGCCGCCGCCGCACTGATCATCGGCGCGGTGCTGGGCTGGCTGCTGGCCACCGGCAAGGCAGGCCCGCAGCACTACAGCGGCCTGAAGCTGGCCCACGTGCACGTCACACTCCTCGGCTGGATCGGACTGCCCGTGCTGGGCACGCTGTTCATGCTGTGGCCCACCGTGCTGGGCGTGCGCATGGCCGAGCGCACCACCCGGCTGGCGCGCTGGGTGCTGGCGCTGACCGGGGGCGGCCTGCTGACCGCCGTCGCCGGACTGTCGGCCGGCTGGCGCCCCGCCGCCGCATGCAGTGTCGCCTGCTACGCGGCCGGTGTCGCCGTCGCAGCGCAGCTGTTCGCCCGGACGGTGCGCGGGCGGCCCGCGATCTCCGCGGCCGCCGCATGGATGCTGGCCGCCGCCACGGGATGGCTGTGCGTCGGCGTGACGGCGGACCTGGTGCTCCTGGTCGCACAGCCGCTCGACAAGGTCCGGGACGACATCGGCTCTCTTCTCCCGGTACTGCTCGTCGGCCTCGTCGCGCAGGTCCTCATCGGAGCCCTCACCTACTTGCTGCCCATCGTGCTGTCCAGCGGTCCCAAGGAGCGGGCTTCGCTCCGGGCGGTACTCGAGCGGGGCTGGGTGGCGCGGCTGAGCGCGCTCAACCTCGGCGTGGCCTTGCTGCCGCTGCCGCTGTCCGGTCCTCTCCGTACGGCGGGCATGCTGTTGGCCGGCGGGGCCGGGGCCGCTTTCCTCGCCCTTGTCGTGCGCGTACTGGTCCGCAGCGGAAGGGGTCTCCTCCACGACGCGGAGCAGGGCGGGGCATCACGGCGTCCGGTCCTGTGGGGCACCGTCGCCGGGACCGTCCTGATCGTGCTGGCCGTGCTCGTGGCCAACAGTGGCGGGGACACCAGCCCAGAGGCGAGCGCCGCCGGGGCAGCAGGTGCGGGAGCCGGAACCACCCGCACCGTCGCCGTCACCCTCGCCGACATGCGCATCCACCCGGCCCGGATCGAGGTCGCCGCAGGCACCGCCTTGAAGCTGAAGGTCACCAACACCGACGCCCAGCGCCACGACCTGAGGGTCGAGGACGGCCCCACCACCCCGATGCTCGCCCAGGGCCACACCCGCACACTCGACCTCGGACCGGTCACCGAGAACCGCGAGGCATGGTGCACTCTGCCGGGCCACCGGGCGGCCGGGATGACGATGGACATTGTCGTCGCCGGCGCCGCCGACGGCGCGAGCGCGCATGACGGACACTCCATGACTGCCACCACCGGTGGCGCTCTCGACCTGTCCGCTGACTTCACCAAGGGCTGGAAGCAGCGCACGGCCACCCTGGCCCCTGCGCCCGGTGGCACGGTCCACAAGGTCGAACTGCACGCCGCCCGTACGACGGTCGAGGTCGCTCCAGGCGTGAAGCAGCAGATGTGGACCTTCGGCGGCACCGCACCAGGCCCCACCCTGCACGGCAAGGTCGGCGACGTCTTCGAGGTAACCCTCGTCAATGACGACCCGAGCATGGGCCATGGCATCGACTTCCATGCCGGCTCCCTCGCCCCCGACAAGCCCATGCGCACCATCCCGCCCGGAAAACGCCTCGTCTACCGCTTCCGCGCCGAGAAGGCCGGGGCATGGCTGTACCACTGCAGCACCGCACCCATGCTCCAGCACATGGGCAACGGCATGTACGGCGCCGTGATCACCGACCCGCCCGGCTTGCCCAAGGTCGACCACGAGTACGTGCTGGTCTCCTCCGAGCTCTACCTCGGCACGCCTGGCAGCACCGCCCAGGTGACGAAGATGCGCCAGAATGCCCCGGACGCCTGGGTGTTCAACGGCGTCGCCGACCAGTACGAGCAGCGGCCCCTGAAGGTGAAGGCCGGGGAGCGGGCCCGCTTCTGGGTCATCGCCGCCGGTCCGTCCGACGGCATCGCCTTCCACATCGTCGGCACCGTCTTCGACACCGTGTACAAGGAGGGCGCCTACCTGCTCAAGCCCAGCCAGGCAGGAGGTTCACAGGTGCTGGATCTGGTCACGGCGCAGGGCGGCTTCGTCGAGACGACGTTCCCCGAGGCCGGCCACTACGCGTTCGTCGACCACGACATGCGCCACGCCGAAGCCGGCGCGCACGGAATGGTGGAGGTGAGTGGCTGATGGACGCCGTCGGCTGGTGGTCCCTCATCCGGTTCGTGCATGTGGCTGGCGCCGCCCTGTGGGTCGGCGGCCAACTGGCCCTGACCCTGGTGGTCCTGCCGCTGGCCCGCCGTCTGCTCGACCCGGAGGCCAAGGACCGCTTCACCGCGGCCGCCGGTCGCCGCTTCGGAATGCTGACCGGGGCGCTGTTCCTGCCGGCGCAGCTGGCCACTGGCTGGGCCATGGCGTGGCACAGGGGAGTCACCTGGGCCTCGCTCGCCGAACCCGGCTACGGCCGCACCCTCGCGGCCAAACTCGCCCTGTTCGTGGTGGTGATGGCCGCCGCGGGCGGGCACGGTATCGCCCACGCCAAGGGCCGCGCCGAACTTGCCCGGATCCTGGCGGTGGTCTCCCTCGTCGGCTCGCTCGGCGTCGTGCTGCTGGCCACCGCCCTGCCCTCCACCTGACCCGCGGCCGCGACGAAGAGAGAAGAGGAGGCATCATGCGTACCCAACCCCGGCGGCTGGACGCCGCCACCGTGGAGTCGCTCCTGGCGGCGGCCGTGGCGGCGCCGTCGATGCACAACACCCAGCCCTGGCGCTTCCGCCTGGCCCCCGACCACCCAGGTGCTGGAGGCGCATTCGGCCCCGGAGCGCACCTTGTCCCTGACCGACCCGATGCACCGCGCCCAGTACGTGTCCGTGGGCGCGGCGGTCTTCAACCTCCGGCTCGCCGCCGTCCACCAGGGCTGGCGGCCGGAGGTGAGGCTGCTGCCGGATCCACGCCGATCAGGGCTGCTGGCGACCGTACGGCTGACTGAACCACTCGGCGACGACCAGTTGGCGGACCTCGGTCTCTACGAGGCGATCGCACGGCGGCACACGAGCCGGATGCCCTTCACCGGCCGGCCGGTGCCGGAGCCGATCGTGGCGGAGATGATCAGCTCGGCCCGTGCCGAGGGCGCGCACCTGGACGTCCCCGACATCATGGGGACCCGACGCCTGTTGCGCCTGACCGCGGCGGCGGAGGCGCGCAACGCCGTCCACCCGGCCCGTGCGGCCGAGGCCCGTGCCTCGATCACAGCTCCGCGAACGAACACCTCCTACGGCCTTCCCGTAACAGCCCTCGGCCCGCGGGACGCGTCCGGGCGAATGCCGGTAAGGGACTTCACCGGAGCGCCGCCTGCCCCGTGGCTACCCGCCCTGCGATTCGAAGGCCACGCCCAGGTGGCCCTGCTGTGGACCTCCCGCGACCGGCGGGAGGACTGGCTGCGGGCGGGTCAGGCCCTTCAGCGCGTGTCGCTCACGGCGACCGGGCGCGGAGTGCGCCCTCGATGCTGCACCAGGCGATGGAGTGGCCGGACCTGCGGGCGGCGATGGCCGGATCGAGGCAGGGGTGCTGCCCGCAGCTGCTGATCCGCTTCGGATACGGCCTGGACGGCGCCAGGACGCCCCGCGCGTCTGCTTACCTTGTGTCTGGTTCCGTCGTGGAGGCGGAGCCGGAGGTGCTCATGTGAGGAGCGATTCCAGGTCCGGGCCGACGGACTGCCTCCGCACCCTCGGCTCGTGCCTTGCCCGCGCGGCAGTCGTCACAACTCAGCGGTCGCTGCGGGGTGCGGCTCACTGCGCGCCGCACGCCCCGTGAGCTCGCGGCCGGTGACCATCTCGGACTCGATCCGTACGAACACGGGGTCCTGCAGGGGCATCCAGGAGCTGGGGCCGGCCTGCAACAGGCGTTCGTGCTCGGCGATGTCGGTCACCACGGTGGCCCGGCCGGTGACGACCACGCTCCAGCCGGAGCGGGCGGCCGCGTCGAACTCGTCCGCCTCGAAGGCGACCACAACGCCGTCGATGGCGCGTACGAGGTCGGAGTCCGGCGAGGTGCACAGCAGGACGGAGGCGTCCGCGTCCAGGGAGAAGTTGATGGGCAGGACCGCGGGCAGTGCCTGCCGGGTGTACACCACGCGGCCGACAGGCACCCTGCTCAGCAGGCGCAGGCACTCCTGCCGGTCGAGTGCGCGAAAGGCGTCGTTCTGTGACATCAGTCCAGCGTCCCCGTAGGCGCCGCCAGGGGGTAGGGCCGACCGGCCCTCCTTTTGGAAGATCCCGTCGGGAGCGCCGGCCGAGGCCGCTCTTTCCCGTGCGCCGGGCCGGCAAGCCGGCGCACGGAGCAGTGGGAGCGGGGAGGGGCGGCCGGACCCGAACCCAGGGCCCGTCTGTCCGCCGATAGGGACCCATGGCCCATCCCGTCGGAAAGTCCGGATGCGGACAGTGGTTACCGGACGCCGACGGCAGGCAAGGGGCCTGCTGTGCGCGTGCGTACCCGGTGGCGCTGTACCACCAGGCAGAGGAAAGGGACGGACAACATGGTCCAGTCGTTGAAGTCGAAGAGCGGGAGCTCGCCGTCAGGTGCGCCGGTGTCCGGCCGGGCGTGGCTGATGCTGGCTCTGGCCACGGTCGGTTTCGCTGTGAACTTCTGGGCCTGGGCGCTGCTGAGCCCCCTGGGTCCGCGGTTCAAGGACGGCCTCGACCTCTCGTCGTTCCAGCAGTCGCTGCTGGTGGCGGTGCCGGTCGTGGTCGGTTCCCTGGGCCGGATTCCGGTCGGTGCGCTGACCGACCGGTTCGGCGGCCGGATCATGTTCCCGATCGTGTCGGCGGTCACCATCGTGCCGGTCCTCTACCTCGGCCTGGCCGGGCACTCCTCACTCGCCGCGCTGCTGGTCGGCGGGTTCTTCCTCGGCATCGGTGGCACCGCCTTCGCCGTCGGCGTGCCCTTCGTCAACGCCTGGTTCCCGCCCGAGCGGCGCGGCCTTGCCATCGGCGTCTTCGGCGCCGGCATGGGCGGCACCGCCATCAGCGCCCTGACCACCGTGAAGCTGGTCGACGCGAACAGCATGTCGACCCCGTTCCTGATCACCGCCGCGGTCCTGGCCGTGTACGCCGTGGCCGCCGCGCTGCTGCTGCGCGATGCTCCCGGCCGCACCGTGCCGACCGAGCCGCTGGCCCGCCGTCTGGCAGCCACCGCCCGCCTCGGCATCACCTGGCAGGCATCCGCGCTGTACGCGGTCGCGTTCGGCGGTTACGTGGCCTTCTCCGTCTACCTGCCCACCTACCTCAAGACCGGCTACGGCCTGACCCAGGCGGACGCCGCGAACCGCATGGCCGGCTTCGTCCTGCTGGCGGTCGCGATGCGCCCGATCGGCGGCTGGCTGTCGGACCACATCGGCCCGGTCAGGGTGCTGGGCGGCTCGCTGGCAGTGGTCGTGGCCGGAGCGGTCGTGCAGTCGTTCACCCCGGCGCTGGCCCCGGTGGGCACCATCGCCTTCCTGGCCATGGCCGCGGCGCTCGGCGCGGGCAGCGGGGCGACCTTCGCCCTGGTGGCCCTGCTGACCCCGGCGAACCAGGTCGGCTCCGTCACCGGCGTGGTCGGCGCCGCGGGCGGTCTGGGCGGCTTCCTGCCGCCGCTGGTCATGGGCTCGCTGTACGGCGAGTACGGCTCGTACGCGGCTGGTCTCGTCCTGCTCGCGATCGTGGCCGCCGCGGCGCTGGCCTACACCGTCACCGGTGTCCGCGCCGCAACCGAAGGCGGCAAGCGGAAGCCGCGCACCGGCGGTCGGCGCGAGCACCGCACCGCCGGCACCACCGCGTAGCACGACTCAGCCGAAGCCAAGGGGAACGAAGGACAGGGAGAAGACCGGTGTGTGAGTACTGCGGATGCCAGTCTCTGGCGTCGATCGACGAGCTGACCCGTGAGCACGACGAGGTGGTCCGCCTGATCAGCCACCTGCGCCCGGCCCGCCAGGAACAGGAGGGCGGGGTGGCCCGGATGGCGGAGGTCGCCCGGGAGATCGTCGCCGTGCTGGGCCCGCACACCCAGGTGGAGGAGCACGGCCTGTTCCCCGCTCTGGCCGGGGACTTCCCCGACCAGATCGCAGCCCTGGAGGCCGAGCACCGCCGCATCGAGTCGGTGCTCGAGGAGGCCGCCGACGGCGCGACGCCCTCGGACCCGGCCTGGCCGGAGAGGCTGATGGAGGCGATGGCCCTGCTGCGCGACCACATCCTCAAGGAGCAGGACGGCGTCTTTCCTGCCGCACTCGCGAACCTGAGCACCGAGGAGTGGGAAGCGGTCGAGACGGTGCGCACCGAGGCGGGCGGCGCCCTGTCCCGGCCGGCCGCCTGACCGGCCACGATCCCGCCCCTCGGGAGCACACCCACCCAACCCCGCACCCTCCGCCTCATCCCGAGCCGGGGGGTTGCGGGTGGTAGCCGTCGGCATGACCTCGTGGAGCCCGGTAACCACCCCTGCACGCAGACGGTCTTTACCGAGCCACATGTTGTCCGTGGTGTGGCGGTTGACCTTCGGGTGGGCAGCGGTCGTAGAGTCGTGTGCGGCCGGAACCGATCACGATTTCGAACGGGCCCGCGGTGCCCGGGGCGGAGTGGCACGGTGAGCGCGGAGATCAGCCCGGGACGGGCAGGCATGGACAGTGATCTGGCGGAGGCCCTGGTGCGCTCCCGCCGGTTCTTCACCCGGGCGGAGGTCTCCGACGACCTGCGCACGCTGCACCGCAAGGGCGGCCGGCAGGCGGACGAGTTTTATCGGGACCGCTGGTCGCACGACAAGGTGGTGCGCTCCACCCACGGCGTGAACTGCACCGGCTCCTGCTCGTGGAAGGTGTACGTCAAGGACGGCATCATCACGTGGGAGGCGCAGCAGACCGACTACCCGTCCGTCGGCCCGGACCGTCCCGAGTACGAGCCTCGCGGCTGCCCGCGTGGCGCGGCCTTCTCCTGGTACACCTACTCGCCCACCCGCGTGCGCTACCCGTATGTCCGGGGGGTGCTGCTGCAGATGTACCGCGAGGCCAAGCAGCGGCTGGGCGATCCGGTGGCAGCTTGGGCGGACATCGTCTCCGACCCCGAGCGCTCGCGCCGCTACAAGCAGGCGCGCGGCAAGGGCGGTCTGGCGCGGGCGAGCTGGGACGAGGCGACCGAGATGGTTGCCGCCGCGCACGTGCACACCATCAAGGAGTACGGGCCCGACCGGCTGGCCGGCTTCTCCCCGATTCCGGCGATGTCGATGGTCTCGCACGCCGCCGGCGCACGGTTCTACTCGCTGCTCGGCGGCGTGATGCTGTCGTTCTACGACTGGTACGCGGACCTGCCGGTGGCCTCGCCGCAGGTGTTCGGTGACCAGACCGACGTACCGGAGTCGGGGGACTGGTGGGATGCCGGGTATCTGATCATGTGGGGATCGAATCTGCCGGTGACCCGTACGCCGGACGCGCACTGGATGGCCGAGGCCCGCTACCGGGGCCAGAAGGTCGTGGCGGTGGCGCCGGACTACGCGGACAACGTGAAGTTCGCCGACGAGTGGCTGCCCGCCCAGCCCGGCACCGACGGCGCGCTGGCGATGGCCATGGGGCATGTGATCCTCAAGGAGTTCTTCGTCGACCGGCCGACTCCGTACTTCACCGGCTACGTCAAGCAGTACACGGATCTGCCGTTCCTGGTCACCCTCGACGAGGCCGAGAGCGAGCCGGGCACCTACGTGCCGGGCAAGTTCCTGACCGCCGCCGACCTGGGAGGCGCGGCTGCTTCGGCCGAGCACGCGGAGTTCCGGACCGTGCTGCTGGATGCGGCCACCGGGCAACCGGTGGTGCCGAACGGCACGCTGGGAGACCGCTACGGCGAAGCCGGGGCCGGAAAGTGGAACCTCGACCTCGGCGACACCGACCCGCTGCTGTCCGCCGAGGGCGGCGGGGAGGCACCGGTCGACGTCGACCTGCCCCGCTTCGACGCCCCCGACGGCGGGGCGGGACGGCTGCGGCGGGGGGTGCCGGTGCGCAGGATGGCCGGGCACCTGGTGACCACGGTGTATGACCTGCTGCTGGCCCAGTACGGGGTGGCCCGCGAAGGTCTGCCCGGCCGGTGGCCGTCTTCGTACGAGGACGCGGAGGAGCCGTACACCCCCGCCTGGCAGGCCGCCATCACGGGCGTCGATGCGCACCGGGCGGCCCGTATCGCCCGGGAGTTCGCGGCCAACGCCGAGGAGTCCGGCGGCCGCTCCATGATCATCATGGGGGCGGGCACCAACCACTGGTTCCACTCCGACACCATCTACCGTGCCTTCCTCACGCTGACCACGCTCACGGGATGTCAGGGCGTCAACGGCGGCGGCTGGGCGCACTACGTCGGTCAGGAGAAGGTCCGGCCGATCACCGGCTACTCGGCCATCTCCACCGCGGCCGACTGGAACCGACCGGCCCGTCAGATGATCCAGACCGCCTACTGGTATCTGCACGGAGACCAGTTCCGCTACGACCCGTTCTCCGCCGATAGCCTCGCGGCGGCCGGGGCCGGCGGCCCGTTCGCCGGGAAGACAACGGCGGATGTGATCGCGCAGTCCGCGCGGATGGGCTGGATGCCGTCGTATCCGACCTTCGACCGCAACCCCCTCGACCTGGCCGACGAGGCAGAGGTGGCGGGGCGGACGGTGGGTGAGCATGTGGTGGAGGAACTCAAGGCGGGGCGGCTGGGGTTCGCGGGCGAGGACCCGGATGCCCCGGAGAACTTCCCGCGGGTGCTCACCGTGTGGCGGGCCAACCTGCTCGGCTCCTCGGCCAAGGGCAACGAGTACTTCCTCAAGCACCTGCTGGGCACCGACGCATCGGTGCGCGCCACCGAGGCGCCGCCCGAGGCGCGGCCGAAGGACGTGGTGTGGCGCGAGGAGGCCCCCGAGGGCAAGCTCGACCTGCTGCTCACCCTCGACTTCCGGATGACCAGCACCACGGTCTTCTCCGACGTGGTGCTGCCGGCCGCGACCTGGTACGAGAAGCACGACCTGTCCAGCACGGACATGCACCCGTTCGTGCACGCGTTCAACCCGGCGATCGCCCCGCCATGGCAGACCCGCACCGACTGGGACGCTTTCCAAACGATCGCGAAAGAGTTCAGCCGCCAGGCCGCCGGGTATCTCGGCGTGCGCAAGGACGTGGTGGCCGCGCCGCTGTTGCACGACACCCCGGACGAACTGGCCAACCCACACGGCCGGGTGCTCGACTGGAAGGCGGGCGAGTGCGAGCCGGTGCCCGGCCGCACCATGCCCAAGCTGATCACGGTGGAACGCGACTACGCGGGCGTCGCCGACAAGATGGGCGCCCTCGGCCCCCTGCTGGACAGCCTGGGCGCCACCACCAAGGGCGTCACCTTCAGGCTGGAGCGCGAGCTGGAGTACCTGCGGCACAAGAACGGCACCGTGCGCGGCGGAGCGGCCGACGGCCGGCCCTCCATCGCCCGCGACGTTCACGCCTGCGAGGCGATCCTCGCGATGTCCGGCACCACCAACGGCCATCTGGCCACCCAGGGCTTCCACGCCCTGGAGGCCCGCACCGGAACGCAGTTGGCGGACCTTGCCGCCGAGCACGAGGGCAAGCAGATCACCTTCGCCGACACCCAGGCCGCCCCGGTGCCGGTCATCACCTCACCGGAGTGGTCCGGATCGGAGACCGGAGGACGCCGCTACTCCCCGTTCACCGTCAACGTCGAGCGTCTCAAGCCCTGGCACACCCTCACCGGCCGCCAGCACTTCTACCTCGACCACGACTGGATGACCGCGCTGGGCGAGCAACTGCCCGTCTACCGGCCACCCTTGAACATGCAGGCACTCTTCGACGAACCCCGTGTGGGGGAGGTCGGCGAGCTCGGCGTGACCGTGCGCTACCTCACCCCGCACAACAAGTGGTCCATCCACTCCGAGTACCAGGACAACCTGTTCATGCTGTCGCTGTCCCGCGGCGGGCCGACGATCTGGATGAGTACCCAGGATGCGGCCAAGGTCGGGGTCAAGGACAACGACTGGATCGAGGCGGTCAACCGCAACGGCGTGGTGGCCGCCCGCGCGATCGTCTCGCACCGCATGCCGGAGGGCACCGTGTACATGCACCACGCCCAGGACCGCCTGATCGACGTGCCCCGCACCGAGACGACCGGCCGGCGCGGCGGCATCCACAACTCCCTGACCCGCCTGCTGATCAAACCCAGCCATCTGATCGGCGGCTACGCGCAGCTGTCCTACGCCTTCAACTACCTCGGCCCGACCGGCAACCAGCGCGACGAGGTCACCGTCATCCGCCGCCGCACGAACCAGGACGTGGAGTACTGACATGCGCGTGATGGCCCAGATGGCGATGGTGATGAACCTCGACAAGTGCATCGGCTGCCACACCTGCTCGGTCACCTGCAAGCAGGCGTGGACCAACCGCACCGGCGTCGAGTACGTGTGGTTCAACAACGTGGAGACCCGCCCCGGCCAGGGCTACCCGCGCCGCTACGAGGACCAGGAGAAATGGCGCGGCGGCTGGGAGCTGAACAAGAAGGGCCGGCTCGCGCTGAAGGCGGGCGGCCGGTTCAAGAAGCTGATCACGATCTTCTCCAACCCGGTGCTGCCCACGCTCGACGACTACTACCAGCCCTGGACCTACGACTACGAGACCCTGACCAACGCCCCGCTGCAGGAGCACACCCCGGTCGCCCGCCCCAAGTCCCTGATCACCGGCAAGGACATGAAGATCGCCTGGTCGGCGAACTGGGACGACGACCTCGGCGGCTCGGCCGAGCACGGCGAGAAGGACGTGCTGCTGAACCAGGTCTCCCAGAAGATCAAGCTCGAGTTCGAGCAGACCTTCATGTTCTACCTGCCGCGGATCTGCGAGCACTGCCTCAACCCGTCCTGCGCGGCCTCCTGCCCCTCCGGCGCCATCTACAAGCGGGAGGAGGACGGCATCGTCCTGGTCGACCAGGACCGCTGCCGGGGCTGGCGGATGTGCGTGACCGGATGCCCGTACAAGAAGGTGTACTTCAACCACCGCACAGGCAAGGCCGAGAAGTGCACCTTCTGCTTCCCGCGCGTCGAGGTCGGTCTGCCCACTGTCTGCTCCGAGACCTGTGTCGGCCGGCTGCGCTACATCGGCCTGGTCCTCTACGACGCCGACAAGGTGCTGGAGGCCGCCTCCACCCCTGACGACACCGACCTGTACGAGGCACAGCGGAAGGTCTTCCTCGACCCGAACGACCCCGATGTCATGCGTGAGGCGGAGAAGGCCGGCATCCCCCGGGACTGGATCGAGGCCGCCCAGCGCTCCCCGATCCACGCCCTGATCAACACCTTCGAAGTGGCCCTGCCGCTGCACCCGGAGTACCGCACCCTGCCCATGGTCTGGTACATCCCGCCGCTGTCCCCGGTCGTCGACGCGGTCCGTGACACCGGCCGGGACGCCGAGGACCACCGCACCCTGTTCGCCGCCGTCGACGCCCTGCGTATCCCCGTCGACTACCTCGCCCAGCTGTTCACCGCCGGCGACCCGGCCCCCGTCGACGCCGTGCTGCGCCGCCTGGCCGCGATGCGCGCGTACATGCGCGACATCAACCTCGGCCGCGAGCCGGACGCCTCCATTCCCGAGGCGGTCGGGATGGGCGAGGAGCAGATGTACGACATGTACCGGCTGCTGGCGCTCGCCAAGTATGACGAGCGGTACGTCATCCCGCCCGCGCATGCCGAACAGGCCCACAAGCTCGAGGAGCTGGCCACCGAGTGCAGCCTGGATTACGAGGGCGGCCCCGGCATGGGCGGCTCGGGCCCCTTCGGCGAGACCTCCGGCGGCGCCGCGCCGATCGCGGTGGAGAACTTCCACGCCCTGCGTGACCGGCAGACCTCCGACACGCCTGCCACGCCCACCGGCAAGGCCACCCGCGTCAACCTCCTCAACTGGGACGGCAAGGGCTCCCCACCCGGCCTCTTCCCGGACCAACCACCCGCCGGCGGCACCAGCGCTGCTGGGAACAGCGGCGGGGAGGTTGAGCCGAAGCCATGAAAAAGAAGACCACGCGCGCAACCCGCCCCCAGTCCTGGCACCCGCTCGCCTGGCAGGCCCAGTCCCTGCTGCTCGCCTATCCCGACGAGCAGTTCGAGCAGCGCCTGGCCCTGGCCGCCCGTGTCGCCGCCACCCTGCCGGCCCCGGTCGCCCGCCCCCTGCTCCGCTTCACCACACACGCCGAGCGGACCGCCCCCGCCGACCTGGCCACCGCCTACGTCGCCACCTTCGACCACCGCAAACGCTGCTGCCTGTACCTGACGTACTACGCGCACGGCGACACCAGGAAGCGCGGCCTCGCCCTACTGCGGCTGAAACAGACCTACGCCGCAGCCGGATGGCAACTGGGCGACGACGAACTGCCCGACCACCTCGCCGTCGTCCTCGAATTCGCCGCCACCGACCCGGAAACCGGACACCGTCTCCTCACCGACCACCGCGCCGGCCTGGAACTGCTGCGCCTGGCCCTGAACGAGGACGCCTCGCCCTGGGCACCCGTCCTCGACTCCGTCTCCACCACCCTGCCCGCCCTCGTCGGCGACGACCGCGAAGCCGTCCTGCGTCTCGCCGCCCAGGGCCCGCCCGAGGAACAGGTCGGCCTCGACCCGTACACATCCAAGGTGTTCCTGCCCGACCCCGTCGTAGGAGGTCCCCGATGACCGCACCCGCGCAGCCCCTCCCGCTGGCGGCCGAGGTCGGCACCGGCGGCATTCTGCTGTGGGTCGTCCTCCCGTACGTCGCCCTGGCCGTCTTCGTCCTCGGCCACGTCTGGCGCTACCGCTACGACAAGTTCGGCTGGACCACCCGCTCCT
Source organism: Streptomyces sp. NPDC014006 (assembly GCF_043088925.1). Lineage (NCBI taxonomy): Bacteria > Bacillati > Actinomycetota > Actinomycetes > Kitasatosporales > Streptomycetaceae > Streptomyces > Streptomyces sp. NPDC014006. Next base: position 128,842 of record NZ_JBICAJ010000014.1, read on the forward strand.
CCCAGCTCTACGAGAACCGCCTGCTGCGCATCGGCAGCCCGCTGTTCCACTTCGGCATCCTCGTCGTGCTCCTGGGCCACATCGGCGGCCTGGTCATCCCCAAGAGCTGGACCGAAACAGCCGGCGTCAGCGAAGACACGTACCACATCGGCGCGGTCGTCCTCGGCACGATCGCGGGCGTCGCCACCCTCGGCGGACTGGCCGTCCTGATCTACCGCCGCCGCACCGTCGGCCCGGTCTTCTCCGCCACCACCCGCAACGACAAGGCCATGTACGTCTCCCTGGCACTGACCATCGTGCTCGGCCTGTCCGCCACCGTGGCCGCGAACATCGTCGGCGGCGGCTACGACTACCGCGAAACCATCTCGCCGTGGTTCCGCAGCATCTTCTACTTCCAGCCCGACCCGGACCTGATGACCGGCACGCCGATCCTGTTCCAGCTCCACGCCATCAGCGCCCTGCTGCTCTTCGCGGCCTGGCCCTTCACCCGGCTCGTCCACATGCTCACCGCGCCCGTGGGCTACCTGACCCGCCCCTACATCGTCTACCGCAGCCGCGACGTCCAGCTCGGAGCCCGCGCGCCCCGCCGCGGATGGGAGCGCACCCGATGACCTCGACCCCGAACGACTCCGGTGCGGTCGTGCCCCTGCGCAGGCTGGGCCAGGACCTGCTGGCCGAAGCCCGCACTGCCAGCGCCGGGCGGGCCGCACGCACCGTCGTAGCCGTGCCCGGATTGCGAACCACGCTGCTGGCCCTGACGGCAGGACGTGAACTCGCCGAGCACCAGGCCCCCGGCGCCGCGACCCTGATCTGCCTGGCCGGACGAGCCCGACTGGCCACCGCCGAGCGAGAATGGGATCTGCAGGAGAACGTCCTCGTGGCCATCCCCGATCAACGTCACAGGCTTATCGCCGACAGCGACACGCTCGTCCTGCTCACCGTCCGGCTGGACTGACAAAGCGACCGATCCGAGTAGCAAGGGCTGCGGTATCAGGTCCAGCACGGTGCCGCTGGTGAAGATGACCAGGACCGCCCATCCGACTTGATTCCGTCCGGCTGCGGCAGGGCGTACACGATCAGGCCGACCGCGATCGGAATGATCGCGCACTACGGGGCTCAGGCTAACGGAGAGGGGCACCGTCCATTCCACGATGGTGCCGGTGGGATCGTTCGGCTTGAGAGTGAAGCTGCCCCCGAGGTCGGTGGCGCGCCGGCGGAGGTTGTCGAGGCCACTGCGGCGGTTGACGGCCGGGTCCATGCCGGTTCCGTGGTCGGCGACGCGCAGGCGGACCCGGGTGCCGTCAGTCTCGGCAGTGATCTCGACGCCGGTGGCGTGTGCGTGCCGGGCGGCGTTCGACAGCGTTTCGCGCAACACCCGCCAGTTCGACAGCGTTTCGCGCAACACCCGCCAGCAGGTGCTCGGCATGGTCGGCGGGCACGTCGGTGTCCAGCAGGCCGGTCATGCGCAGGGCGGGAGCGAATCCGAGTACGGCGGCGGCCCGGTCGGTCTCGGCGAGCAGCTTCGAGCGCAGTCCGCCGCGCCCGTCGGAGCGGTCGCGCTCGCGCAGGGCGTAGATCGTGCCTCGTACGGTCTTGATGGTGTCGTCGAGGTCGTCGACGACCCGCTGGACCCACAGGGCCACCTCGGGCCGGTCGGACACCCGGCCGAGCACCGAGTTCAGGGTCAGTCCGGAGGCGAACAGCCGCTGGCAGCCTCTGATGAAGCGGGTCGCGGGTCGGGGCCGCGAGCGTTCCGCTGACCGCGAGCCACACCCGCGGCACCGCCTCGGCCAGCACTCGCACTTGCAGGATGACGATCTCCACCGGTTCCCCCGTTACTCACAGCACGCCGCGCTGGGCGTCGCCGAGGACCAGTACACGATCGTCCACAAGTACCTGTTCCGCGCCATCGCCGACGTGCTCGGCGACGCGGTCACCTGAGAGATGGCCGCCGCCTGGGACGAGGTGTACTGGCTGATGGCCGGCGCTCTCCTCGCCCAGAAGGCCCGCCTCTACCAGCAGGCGCACGTCGACCCCCGCAAGCGAGAGGGCTGACCTTCGCCCACCTGTAGAGCCGGGTCAGCGCAGCGGCCTCCCGGTTCCACTTCGTGCCGCCGATCCGCTGCGGATTCAACGGTGAATCGAGGCGCCATTCCTTGTATGCCTGCAGGTCCTTGCTGGTCGCCGGCCGCCAGGGAGCGCCCCGTCGCCAAAGCCACGACAGAAGCAGCCGGATATCCGTCGCACAATTTCCCGCGGCCATTTCGGCACGGACGGTGCGCACCGACTGCGTACTGACCGTGCCGAAAGGGCCGGCGCCGTGCCGGCCCCCTCACCCGTGGGTGAACACACATGCGATCCGGGTGCCCGGGTTGCTGCTCAGGCCCACGATCGCACCGCCGTCCGCCCGGTTCACGCGGGCGTGCGCCCCCGCGAAGCCGCGCGAGGTGAGGAAGATGCCGAGGACCGCGATGCACTCCTCGACCGCGCGGGTCGTCGGATCGAGGACCGGCTCGGTGCGCGGGGTCACCCGCTCCTGCACCACGTAACCCCGCTCGACGGCCGTCGCCAGCGCCGCGCGCCACTCGGCGTCGGAGCACTCCCAGCCGGCGAAGGTGTCCAGGCCCCCGTGGCCCGCGCCCGGCTTGAGGATCAGCTCCTCGCGGCGCTCGTGGCACTCCGCCAGGAGAGCTTCGGGGGCCGCCGGGCCCAGCGTGCGGCTCCACGGCAGCACCCGTTCCACCAACTCCCGTTCCGCGTCGTCGAAGGCGTCCGCCGAGCGCGGGTCGGACAGCATGGCGAGGGCGTTCTTGTGCGCGTACAACCCGCTCTCCAGCGTGGTGAACAGCACCGTCCGCCCCGCGTCGTGCGCGCGGAACAACTGCTCGGCGACCTCCGGGCCCGCCGGGTCGTCGAGCAGCTGGCTCGCGCCGAAGTTGCGCAGCACCAGGTCGAGGGGCGCGCCGTCCAGGGTCAGCTTCCCGTCGGAGCGGGTGCGCAGTTGGCCCACCTCGCCGATCCGCAGGTCGAGGCCCTGCATGGCCATCGCCTCCCGCATCGACCGCATCAACGGCCCGTACGAGGCGACGCCCCTGTGTCCCTCGACCAAGCCGATCACCGGCTCCACCGAACCGCCCGGCAGCACCGGCCGGGCCCGCTCGCGCAGGTCCTCCGCCAGCCGCGCGGCCGTGTCGACGTACTGCAAGCCGTGAGAGGCGGCGAAGTCGGAGAACTCAGGGACGCCGAGCAGCGCCGCGTTGCACACGGCCATGTCCATGCCGCCGATCTCGCTGCCGATGTTGAACTCCAGGAGCCGGTAGCCACGTCCGTCGTGGTAGGCGTCGGCGCGCGCCAGCTTCGCCGGGTGCCCGTCCGCCGAGCGCCGCAGGAGGGCCGTGTGCCGGGGCGCGAGCCCGAGCGCGGCCGCGTACCGCTCCCGGTCCCCATCGAACAGGCGGTCCGGCAGCGAGACGAGGAGAGCGAACAAGTCCTCCACGTCACGTGCGAAAACGGCAGTTTCCTCCGCGTCCACGAACCAGGGCCGAGGCAGCAGATGCCTGCGCCAGGCGCCGCCGTACACGGGCGGCAGCGCGGCACGCGCGACCACGTCCCGCAGCCCCTCGTTCCCGTTCCGGCACTCGTCCACGTAGATGCGGCTCAGCTGTGTCATGGGCCCAGTCGATCACGGACCCGCGCACGAAGGGGAGGCCCGCCGCACGAGTGAAGCCCGGCGGGAACCACACCTACTGCCCCCTGGCGGGGCCTTCGGGCACGGACCTTGAGCTCAACACCCACCGGAAACCGGCGGCGGCCGTAAGACGGCCGAGTCGGCGCCGCGACGTTCCCTCGTTCTCGTGTCAGCTCCCGGCGCGCTCGTGGCGTTGATCGCCCCGGGGCGCAGGGCGGCGGTCGGCCAATTCCCCTGCGCGCAACCAGCGCCGTATGTCCCTTGTCAGCAGCCCGGCGCAGCACGCGGACGAGGCAACGCAGCCGAGCGCCACTGCGGCGACCGACAGTTTCAGCGCGACATGGTCGGGTGCCCCCGGCGGCGGTCCCAGCCGGTTGTCGACGTGGTGAACCGGGTCGACTGTCATGACGACCTGCGTTCCTACCGGCGACTGTTCCCCCTGCAGCTTGTGCGTGGTGCCATCCGGAAGCCGTACGAACACCCCGGAGGTGGTTCCGTCCGGTGTCGTCGACTCCCACTGCTCGGCTACGACACCGGTCATCGCGATGCCGCGGTCATGCAGGGCCTGCTGGTCGGAGTCCTGCCAACCGAAGTACAGAACACAACCGAACGCACACGCGACCAGGAGGCCCAGGCCGAATCCGACGACGGTGGACGCCTGTTCATGCTCACGAGCATGGAGATACACAGCCGCCAGCACGGGGACGACCAAGGACACCGTGGCCCCACCGCACCCCATGAAGAGAGCCGCCGGCTCCCGGTGCCCATGTGCCCAGAGCGCCAGCGGCACCCATGCCATGAACAGGGTGAACCCGGTCGCCACGAACGACCCGATGGCGCACGCTGCCAGCCACGAGGCAGCACGCCCGGCTGCGCCTCGCATGGCCCGTCCCCACGACCTCACCATGCCGCTAGCGTGACCGCGGCTCCCGGCCACGAGCAAGCTGTCGGCTCACCTCAAATCGAGCCAATGTGCCGCCGCGAGTGACTTGGCCAGTCCGGCGCTGCGGTCTGCCCGGTTCCGCAACTCCACTGCTGATCCTTCCGCATGACGGATATTCACATTGCTTGCCCCTGCGGGAGGGCGGACACCACGAGCGGGATGCCCAGGCTCGACCGAGGCTCGAGGAGGCGCCACCCTTGGGTGAGGTCACCCCGCGTAAGCGCGCTTCCGGGTGGCTCTCCCGGCATCCGGGGTCACCCCGGTGAACGGGCGCTTCGATAGTGGCCGAGGAAGCGGAAGCGGCCGTTCGTGGACCGGAAGAGATAGAGGGCGTCCTCGTCGCGCACGTATGTGGTGGTGGTCGAGTATCGCAGCGTCTTGGTGATGCCGCGGTACTCGGTGTCGCGCAGCTGGTTGAGGACAGCCGCGCGTGCCGCGCCGCTCGGACCCAGTGCGGCCATCGCCGTGATGGCGAACAGTGCCGCGTCATACGCCTCGGCGGCGTACCAGGGCGGGGAGGCCGACCGGAAGCGTTTGCGGTAGGCGGTCACGAAGGGCTTCGCGGCGGACACCGCCGCGGGGTCGACGAACACCGTCGCGAACAGCCAGCCTTCCGTGGCGAGTCGGTCCGCTCCCCGCAAGAACGCCGGGGCGAGGGCGCGTTGTGTGGCCAGCCGCGCGCCGGAGTAGCCGGCCGTGCGCAGCGCCCGGGCCAGGCGCGCGGTGCGCTCGGGGCCGCCGGTGAAGACGACCGCGTCGACGTGTGAGTCGGTGATGCGGGTGGCGAGAGCGGAGAAGTCGCCGTCGGCTGCCAGGGTGCCCGCTACCGGCGCGACGGACCCGGCCGACCTCAGGCCCTCCGCGGCGTAGGAGCAGACGACGGAGCCGAACGTGCCCTCCGTCCGGTCGTCGATGAGCATCGCTCTGCGCGCGCCCGGGAGACGGTTGATGCAGGCGACGAGTGGGGCGGCCAGCGCGGCGTCCGACGGGTTCGTGGGCACGGCCTCCCGGGTGGTGACGGAGGACGCGGGCAGCTCGGTGGTGCTTTCGCCGACGGACACCCAGAGCGTGGGCACCTGCGCTTCTTGATAGGTGCGATGGACTGCCGTCGCACATGCGTCGGTGGTCGGGCCGATCACCGCGCGGATCCTGTCGTCGGCAGCCAACTGCTCCGCGATGGCCACGGCCCGTTTCGTCTGCCCCGCGTCGTCGTGGATACGCAGGTCCAGCAGGAAGGGTCGCCCGGCGCGGGAGTTGAATGCGTCCACGGCGAGCAGCACGCCGTCGCGCTGGGCGATGCCCGCAGCCTGGTGAGGTCCGGTGAGATCCGCCTGGACGGCGATGGTCAGACGCGGCGTTTTCGCCGCCGTCCCCGATGACGGGGTGCCTTGGCCGCGGTGTGCCGTCCACCAGGCCGCCGTGCCGCCGGCCGACACCACACCCGCCGCTGATCCCAGCACGAGGAACCGGCGGCGTGTGTACCGGGCGGATGGGGCGGTGATCCCGGCTGGCGGTGCCGCGGTCCCGGTCGGCGCAGGCGTGGTGCTTTCGGGTGTCGGCCCGCCGGCAGCGCGCCCGAGGCCCGCGGACGCCTCCGTCGCCTCGACCGCGGGCAGGGCGAGCACTGCCGCGGAGCGATGGGCGATCAGCCGCATGACCGGTTCGGGCAGCCACGCGTCGCCCGTCAGCGGTTGCGGTGGAGACGGTCGTGCGTCGTCCGTCAGCGATTCCGGTGGAGACGGCCGTGCGTCGTCCTTCTGCGGTTGCGGGGCGGGCGGCCAGGCCTCGCCTTGCCTCGGATCCGGGGCGGTCAGGGTCCGGCGCACCTCGGCGGCGGTCGGCCGGGACCCCGGGTCCTTCTCCAGACACGCCCGCAGCAGTGATGTCAGCCCGGTCGGTACACCGTCCAGGTCGGGTTCGTCGTAGACCGTGCGGGCGAGCATGCCGGCCGGCGAGCCCTCTCCGAAGGGCCGGACGCCGGTCACGGCGTAGGCCAGCAGACAACCGAGGGAGAAGACGTCACTGGGCGGGCCGATCTGCCCGCCGCTGCCCCGTGCCTGTTCCGGCGACAGGAACCCGGGAGAGCCGACCACCATGCCGGTGGCAGTGAGCGCCGTGTCCTCGGCCTCCCGGGCGATACCGAAATCGATCAGGCGGGGGCCGTCATGGGCGATCAGCACGTTGCCCGGCTTGACGTCACGGTGGACCAGGCCGGCCTCGTGCACGGCGTCCAGCGCCTCGGCGAGCCGGGCACCCAGACGCCGTGCCGGTGCCGGCGGCAGCGGCCCGCACTCCTCCACGACGTCGGCGAGCGTCGGCCCGGGTACGAACGCGGCGGCCAGCCAGGGCAGGGCCGCATCCGGGTCCGCGTCGACGAGGGGCACCACCCAGGGGCTGCGGACCCGGCCGGCCACCTCCACCTCGCGGCGGAAACGGGCACGGAAGCCGGAATCGTCTGCGTACCCGGCCCGAATGACCTTGACGGCGAGGAGGGCACCCCCGGGCGAGCGCGCCAGATACACCACGCCCATGCCGCCCGCGCCCAGCCGGTGCAGCACCCGGTGGCGGCCGACCCATGGCGGGTCGGTGGCGCGCAAGGGCTGCATCAGACCGGCACCTGGAACGGCGCCGGACCGACGTACTGGAACCTGCCGCCTGTGACCTTCCACAGGAAGACGCCGCTGCCGTCGATGCGCAGCGCACCGGTTGCCGTGTCGAAGGCGAAGTTCTTCGTGATGCCCCGGTAGGTGACGGCGCGGATGGCCTCCGTCAGTTTCCCGCGGTTGCGCTGTGCGGCGGGCAGGGCCTGCAGGGCGCTCGTGACGAGGCCGGCCGCGTCGTAGGCCTCGGCGGCGTACCAGTGCGGTGCGGTGCGGAAGCGTCTGCGGTGGGCGGCGGCGAACTTCCGTCCCTCCGGTTTCACGGACGGGTCGGTGGCGGGGGCGACGATCGTCCAGCCGTCGGCGGCGCCCCCCGCCGCACTCAGGAAGCGCTCGTCGAGGACGCCGTGAGCAGCCGCGCGCGCCCCGGTGAAGCGCCGGTCGTGCAGTTCCCTTGCCAGCAGCGCCGCCCGGTCGTGGTAGCCCGCGAACACGAGGGAGTCGATTCCTCCCGCGATCAGCTCGTCCAGCACGGCGGCGAAATCGGTCTGCAGCGCGCTGACCACCTTGGGCACGGTCGGCCGCCCGGCCTCCCGCAGCAGCTTGCTCAACGGGCCGCAGATCTCCCAGGCGTAGTCGTCCGCCTTCCGGTCGTCGATGAGCCCGACGGTCCGCGCGCGGGCCGTCCCGAGCAGGAACGCGCGCAGGTAGAACCCCAGGATCGAATCCTGGGGGCGGGCCTGGAAGAAGGACTTGTGCCCCTGGACGGACAGGCTGATCGCCCCCGGCGAGACCGCGACGACCGGCAGCAGCGCGGTGTCGTACGTCGTCAGGGACACCGCTGCCGTGGCGTCGGTGGTGGGCCCGATCACGGCGAGGACCGAGCGGTCGGCGGCCAGCCGCTGCGCCGCGCGCGCTGCCTCGGCGGGGTCCCCCCGGTCGTCCTCGGCCCGCACGGAGAGCGTGAACGGTCGGTCCGTGCGGGCGTTGAACTGCTCGACGGCCAGCCGGACCCCACGCTCCTGGGCCCTGCCGATGTCCTTGCGGTCCCCGGTCAGGTCGGCGTGCACCCCGAGGACGTACACGGGAAGGCCACCTGCGGTGGCCGGCGCGGGGCCGTCGTCGTGGGTCACCGCCCACGCGGCGACCCCGCCCCCGGCCGCGACGACCGCCGCGGCTCCGGCGAGCAGCAGCAATCGGCGGCGTCCCGGTGGTGTCGCTGCTTCGGCGGCGGCCTCGGTGGGCGCGCCCGCGGTGGGCACGGCCGCCGGGTCCACTTCGGTGGCGTCGATGTCCGGCAGCTCGAGCACGGACGCGGACCGTTCGGCGATCAGCCGGACGACCGGTTCGGGCAGCCACGCGGGGGATTCCGCCTCCGGTACGCCGCGCAACGCACCGGAGGCACCCTCTGCCTGGTCGGGTACCGGTCGGTCACCGGCGAACGCCGCCCTGACCTCACTGGCGGTGGGGCGGTCCTGCGGGTCCTTCTCCAGACAGCCGCGCACCACTGCGGCGACGTCCTGAGGTACGCCGTCCAGGTTCGCGGGGTCGTGCGCTGCGCGGAACATCAGCGCGTCGGGGGCGCCGGAGCCGAACGGGGGCCGCCCGGTCGCGGCGAAGGCGAGGACACAGCCGAGGGAGAAGATGTCGCTGGGCGCTCCCACCGACGGGCCGTCGCCTGCCCGGGCCTGCTCCGGGGAGAGGTATCCGGGGGTGCCGACCACCATGCCGGTCGCGGTCAGCGCGGTCTCCTCCGGTGCCCGGGCGATACCGAAGTCGATCAGTCGTGGCCCGTCGAGGGCCAGCAGCACATTGCCGGGTTTGACGTCGCGGTGCACCAGCCCGGCCGTGTGGACGGCGTGCAGGGCCTCCGCGAGCCGGGCCCCCAACACCGTCAGCCCGGGCTGTGCGAGCGGCCCGTGGGCCGTGACGGCCTCGGCGAGGGACGGGCCGGGCACGAACTCGGTCGCGAGCCAGGGGGCCGCTGCCTCGGAGTCGGCGTCGACGACGGGTACGGCCCACGGACTGGTGATACTCCTGGCCGTCGCCACCTCGCGACGGAACCGCTCGCGGAAGCCGTCGTCCTCGGCGTACTCCTCCAGCACCAGCTTCAGGGCGACGAGGGTGCCGCCCCTGGAGCGCGCCAGGTAGACCACTCCCATGCCACCCGCGCCGAGCCGACGCAGCAGACGGTACTCCGCCACCCTGGCCGGGTCGGAGGTACGCAGCGGTTCCATCAGCCCACCGTCCCCAGAGACGTCCGAATCCGTTGCAGCATCCGCACCAGTCCGTCGATCGCCGTCTGACTGAGCTGCTGCTGGGTGCAGCCGGCAGCACAGCGCGCCGACACGCCCACCGTCACCGTGCCCAGCCGGGCCACCAGCCACTGATACGTGAACTGTCCCTGACCGGCGGCGTCTTGGCCGTTCGCCGTCGCGCCGCCCAGGTCGTAGTGGCCGGCTTCGTAGACGGTGTCGTCGGCGTATTTCTGGTCGCCCTTGCCGAAGGGGTTGCCGAGCGATCCGAGGCCCGTCACCCGCTCGCCCGACCTGATCTGCTGGTCCGGGCAGCGCAGCACCTCTTCGAGCGTGGTGCTCAGTTGCTGGTCGGCGTCGGCCAGGGACGCGTGGACGGTGACCATGGCGGTCACTTTGATCGTGGCGGCGTCCGTGCCACCGGGCAGCTCGCTGTAGCGCGAGACGCTGGCCAGCACGCCGGCGGGGAGTTTCTGCCGCTGCCACCGGCACGAGTTGTCCAGCACGGCCCAGGTGCCCGGGGCGCTCGCGGCCGGCCTCTGTGCCACGAAGTCCTGCTTCCACTCGTCGGGTCGCAGTGCTACCGCGTCGGTCAGCCGTTCCGCGTCCGCAGTCGTCTTGGGCACTTTGGCGGCGTCGGGCGTGAAGGGGGTCGTCGGGGAGGCGCCGGTGGACCCGTTCCCCGAGGTACTGCCGGAGGGGGTCACCGGCGAGCCGGTGGATGTCGTCGCCGAGGGAGCCCCCCTGCGATGTTGCTGCCCCGCCGCGGACCCGTCGCCGCCGGACTGTGAACAGCCGGCCAGCAGGCCGACCGCGACCACAACAGCGGCCCAGCGCGCCCTCTTCCGGCCCCCCGGCCTGCGTATGGAACGCATACTCTCTCCCCCCGGCACGGCGTCTTGTCATCGGCACCCCGAGGCAGCCCCGGTCCCAACCGCCCCACGGCCTTCGTCCCGGCCCCGCGACGATGACCCCCCGCACCATGATCGTGGCGGCCCCAAGCTAGCAGGATCAGAAGGGCCGCACCTGTGGAACGTCCCAGTACGTCTGTCGAAGCATGCTTGCTGAACACCGTGCTGCTCGGCCCGCTCCGGTCGACGACGACGGGCCGTGCACTACTGGACCGGGTGCGGGACGAGCCGACCGGGCGCGGCTGTGGGGGTTTTTCGGGGGAGCTGAGCGCGGCACCGGTGCCCGGGCTCGCCGGGGCCGGCGCCGTGCGGAACGCCCGTGCGAATGCCTCTCCCGAGCCGTATCCGTATCGCACCGCGATCCCCAGCAGCGTCCGCTCACCGGCCGGTACCTCCGCGCCCGCGACGGTCAGCCGCCGACGCACGATGTACCCGGACAGCGGCATCCCTGCGAGCGCCGAGAACAGGCGGCGCAGGTGGTACTCCGAGGTGGCGGCGACTCGCGCCAGCTCGCCTACGTCGATGGAGCTGTCGGGCGTTCTCGTATCAAAGGTGTGGAACTCCGGTCTTGGACATGGACGTTGCGGTGCTGGTCTTCTGATGTCATGAGCCAAGACCCACTTGTCACGGGCAGACCAGAAGCGCGCACCGACCGCGGGCTCAACCGCCGAACGGTGCTGCGCGGTGCGACGCTCGGTGCCGCTTCCCCACTGATTCCGGCCATGTCCACCTCGGCCTCGGCCGGGGAACCGGTCCGAAGCAGGGGACACGCCGCTGGTTCGACGTCTTTTCGCTGGCTGGGCACCGCCGGCTGGCGCATCGATGTCGGCGCTCGGACCGTACTCTTCGATCCGTACCTCACCCGCTTCACCACCGGCCTGTACGAAGGCGCATTCGACCCGCACACTCCCCTGCAGACGCAGCCGGAAGTCGTGGACGCGCACATCGGCCGCCCCGAACTGGTCCTGGTGAGCCACTCCCATTGGGATCACCTCGCCGACGTGCCCCACATAGCCAAGACCACCGGCGCCCGTGTGGTCGGCACCCTGACCACGTATCACTTGCTGGTCGCGCTGGGAGTGGATGCTGCGCAGATCTCCGTGGTCAAGGACGGCGAGGTGCTGGACTTCGGCGGGATCGTCGTCGAGGTCGTGCCGAGCCTGCACAGCCGCAACAAGAACTGTTCCTACTTCGCACCGGGCACGCTGAGCACCCCTTCCGCGAAGGTCCCCCGCACCATCGCGGACCTGCCGGAGGGCGACACCCTCGCTTTCCAGGTGACTGTCGGGGACAAAGGACCGTCGGCGTTCCTCATGGGTGCCAGTGACTTCTCCGAGCGGGCGGTGCGGGGCCTGCGCCCCGATCTCGCGATGATCGCGGTGCCCTCGAGCACGGCCACCCACCGCTATGCGCCCCGGCTCGTACACGCGTTGAGCACCCCCGACGTCGTGATCCCCGTTCACTGGGACAACTTCGAAGTGCCCCTGTCCGGTTCGCCCGTGCGTGACCCGGTCATGGACGTGGACGCGTTCGTCGCCCAGGTCCGAGGGGTGTCACCGGCGACGCGAGTGGTCGTCCCGGACTACTCCACGGTGTACGACGCCACCATGCGGCCGGCCGCGCGCCGGCAGGTCTGATGAGCCGTTGGGCATTTGGGGTCGTGTGGTCGGCGTTCCAGCGGCAGTTGCCGTCAGGTGCAGCCCGAGATGCCCATGCCCGAAGCAACGACCACTATGCCCGAAGCAACGAGCCACTGCCCATCAAGCGACCGTATTAGCGGTCGTTGATACGGCGCGGCGCGTGGGATGCGGGGCTGGGGGAATGCGCAGGTGGTGATCGTGCCCGGTCCACCGTGGAAGTAACGTCTGTTTCCTGTGCTTATAAGTCCGGAGTAAGGGCATTCGGTGGCCAGGAGGTTGATAACGATGGTTCCCCTGCTTCTGGTTCTTCTGCTGGCTCTGATCCTCTTCGGTGCGGGTTTCGCGTTGAAGGCGCTGTGGTGGATCGCGGTGATCGTGCTGGTCGTATGGCTGCTCGGCTTCGTCGTCCGCTCCGCGGACGGTGCGGGCCGCAAGGGCCGCTGGTACCGCTGGTGACACAGGAATCCGTGTAGACGCGTCAGCGTGCAAGTGCGGGCCCGGCCGAGTACGGCCGGGCCCGCACGTGTGAGAAGGTTCTTTTCTGAAATGACGGAAAGACGGCTCAAATCGGCATAATTGCGGCGTAGGTGAGTGATGCATCGCAACGGGTGCACGGGGCAAGGCACCACAGGGAATCACGCTGCTCCAGGCGCGACACCCTCCGGCGCCCTGTCTCTCGTCCAGACAGTTCCGGACGTGGCTCTGACCGCCGGCCTACCACTGCTCAGGGCGTTGCAAATCCGAGAAATCGCTGGCCCGGCTCGCCGTTCAACGCCTCGCCGCTGCCCCGGCCAGCCCGAGTCCGTCTTCCACCCCCTGTCCCCTGGACGCTGCGGCCTCGGGATCGTGGACGGGGGCGTCCTGGCCCTGCGCCGGGGCCATCTCGTTGGGACGCGGGCAGCGGCTACCGCTGTGCGCCGGCTTGGCGTAGAGGGTGGGTCATGTCGCCGACGAGGTTGAGGCGGATCCGTCGTTCGGTGAAGCGCCACCGTCCGTCGCGGCACTCGAAACGGTCGTGGTAGCGGCCGCCGGCGATGATGTGCAACGGTCGGCGGGGCAGGGCCTGCAGCATGTGACGTAGGAGCGGGACACCGCCGAGCCGGCCAGTTCGTCGACCTCTATGGCGATGTTGCTGGCCATGCGCGGCATCGCCCGCCTTCACGACCTCGCCTTTGCCGGATGACCGGGAAAACGTGGCTGGGCCGTCTTGGAGAAGGCGCTCGGAGGCCGGGCCGGCACGGTCGAGGCGTACCGGGGGGCGTGGACGGAACTGGACGCGGCGCTCGCCGCAGCGCCGGAGCGGTTCATCGGCTTCCTGCCGGTGCCGGAGATCCCGGGCCGGACCCTGTTCGGCTCGGACGCACCGTACGGCGACCCGGTCCTCGCCCCAGCCCTGGTGGAACGGGTCACCAGCCCAGGCGAAGTACGCGATCGGGTCCTCGGCGGGACGATCGCCGAACTGGTCGGACTCGGCTGATACGGGTCGACCCGCCAGGCGCGCCCGGACGGAATGACCACGTCGGCTGCGAAGAAGGCGAGCAGCCGTGAACCGCGCAGCGCCTGCCTCTCCGGTCGATCACGATGGACTCAGCCGGTGAAGGGAGCGGAGGCACTGCCACAACACGGTGCTACGGTCAGTCAGCCGTCCATGGGAGCACGCGGCGTCCTTGGCGGCTCCGCTGCATCGCCGCCAAGCATGCCAAGCTGAGAAGCCCTACGGCAGCCAAAACGGCGGCAAGAACCAATGGCGCTCCCACATCGAGGTGGTGCGGCGCCGCCTTGACGGTGTGATGGTGGCGCTCAGGTGGGTTGTTGCCGTCTCCGAAGGCGTCCTTGAGCAGGAAGACCACCGCGTCGACGACATGAATCAAGCGGTTCTGTACACCGGCATCGACCCGGTCGGTGACGGCCTCCCACCACTGAGCGGCGGCGTATCCCGCACACAGAAATGCCAGACCCAGCGATGCAGTGGGAGCGATGTACCAGGTACGGGGTACACGTGGCGCTCCCAGCCGTTGTTGTGTCGAGCTTTGCCGGGGATGACGGGCGGAAGGCTGCATGGGCTGATTCTCCATCGCGTGTTCGGTCTTGGCATGAGTACGTCTACTCAGCTGCCAGGAGACGGACGGAGCGCGGGTGGGGATCTCGTCATCGCCCGCGGGCGAGGAGCCGGCAATCGCCCGCCGTGCCCGCCGCTTGGTGGCTCCGGTGGTCACCAGACGAGAAGTGAGCGCAACCAAGGGCTGAGGCGGGCGAAATGGTGATGCGATGGAGCAGCCCGCCCTACGACTTCGGAGACAAAGACGAGGGACAGCCAGGAGCGACGCGGCATGGTCGTTGCATTGCTGGCATGAGGACCGCAACTATGGCTCCAGGCTCGTCCGGTGGATCATGGGCCGAGCCAGGGCCGGACTGAGGCGAGGGCCGGCCAGTGCCCTAATCGTGTTGACCGCCCCCGGCAGGCAGTGCTGGAGTCGGCATGTGGACAGCATCCCCGCCAACCGGCGGCTCTGGAACCAGATCAGCAGCGCCTACCAGCGCAGGCACGACCCGCAAATCGGCGCCACACCCCGGCTGTGGGGCATGTACTCCATCCCCGACGCGCACCTGCACGCCCTGGGCGACGTCAACGGCAAGCGCGTCCTCGAACTCGGTTGCGGCGCTGGCCAGTGGTCCAGGGCGCTCGCCGCCGAGGGCGCCACCGTGGTCGGGCTCGACCTGTCCGAGGCCCAACTCGCCGCAGCGGCCGGCGCGATGGGAGCGGCCCGCTACCCGCTGGTGCAAGGCGCCGCCGAACAACTCCCCTTCGCCGCCGACAGCTTCGACCTGGTGTTCTGCGACTTCGGTGGGCTCAGCTGGGCGCCCCCGCACCTGGCCGTCCCGCAGGCCGCACGCGTCTTGGTCCGGGGCGGGCGCCTGGTGTTCAACGTTGCCAGCCCATGGTTCGAAGCTTGCTACGACGAAGCCGCCGGCCGCGTGACCACGACGCTGCAGCAGGACTACTTCGGGCTGAACACCATCGCCGAAGACGACGGCGCGACCAGTTATCAGCTCACCTATGGCGACTGGGTCAGGGTCCTGCGCGGCGCGGGTCTCATCATCGACGACCTCATCGAGCCGCGGCCCGAACTGGGAACACCCAACGGCTACAACGAAACCGACCCACCCGACTGGGCACACCGCTGGCCGGCGGAACTGCTCTGGATAACCCACAAACCGTAAGCTCCGCAGCGCCGAGACTTGAAGGCATCCCCTCGCCGGGCAGGCCTACCGTGCACGAGCTCGTTAGGTTTCGCAGAGAATCAAGGTGTTGCTTCGCGTGATTCGGCTCGTTGTTGTGATATGAGCGTCTCCGATGAGGTTCGTGGTCAACTCGCTGTGAAGTTCGGGGTGTTGTTCCCGCATCTGGACGAGCGTCAGCGCCGGTTGATGATGGGAGCCGAGGCCCGGATCCTGGGGCACGGCGGTATCCGGGCGGTCGCGAGGGCAGCCCAGGTCAGCGAGACGACGGTCCGCAAGGGCGTGGACGAGCTGGACGCCGGCGACGACCCTCTGGGCCGGGTACGCAGGACCGGTGGTGGTCGGAAGAAGGCCGCGGACCTTGATCCGGGACTGCGGCCCGCGCTGCTGGCACTGGTGGAACCCGATGAGCGCGGCGATCCGATGTCGCCGCTGCGCTGGACGGTGAAATCGACCAGGAGCCTCGCGGCCGAGCTCACCCGTCAGGGGCACAGGGTGAGTGCGGACACGGTCGGGGACCTGCTGCGTGAGGAGGGCTTCAGCCTGCAGGCCGGCGCCAAGACCATCGAAGGCAAGCAGCATCCCGACCGGGATGCCCAGTTCCGCTACATCAACGAGCAGGCCAGGGAGCACATGGGCGTCAGGCCAGCCGGTGATCAGCGTGGACACGAAGAAGAAAGAACTCGTCGGCGACTACAAGAACGCGGGCTACCAGTGGCGGCCGGCCCGTGAGCCGGTCCTGGTCAAGACACACGGCTTCCCGGACCGACAGGGACCGGGCAAGGCGATCCCGTACGGCATCTACGACATCGCCGCGAACACCGGCTGGGTCAGTGTCGGCACGGATCACGACACCGCCGCGTTCGCTGTCGCCTCTATCCGCCGATGGTGGCAAGCCCGCGGCCGGCACGACTACCCGGCCGCAACACGTCTGCTGATCACCGCGGACGCAGGCGGGTCCAACGGCTACCGCACCCGCGCCTGGAAAACTGAACTCGCAGCCATGGCCGCCGAGACGGGCTTGGAGATCACGGTATGCCACATGCCGCCGGGCACCTCGAAGTGGAACAAGATCGAGCACCGGCTGTTCTCCCACATCTCCATGAATTGGCGCGGCCGCCCGCTGACCAGCCACGACGTCATCGTGAACAGCATCGCGGCGACCACCACCCGCACCGGGCTGACAGTCCACGCCGAACTCGACCCGGGCACCTACGACACTGGTATCAAAGTCACCGACAGCGATATTGACGCTCTGCCCATGCACCGGCACCGCTTCCACGGCGACTGGAACTACACCTTCCAACCTCAGCGTTCCGACATCACAAGCGTGGCCAAGAACCCGCGGTCAACTGGGAGCCCGTCACCCCAGCCCTGCAGTGGGTGGCTGCGCAGCCCGGAGCTGACCGGCATGCCCGAACCGGTGCTGGACAAGCTCGTCGATCAACTGACGGTGCAACTGGACGAGTTACGGGAGCAAGGACGACGCCAGAAGCGAGGAGGCGAACGCATCCGCGCTCGTGGCGCAGGGGCCAAGGACAAGCTGACCACCGCCGACAGGGTCCTGGCCACCGTGCTCTACCTGCGCAAACTCGGCACCCGAGACCTGATCGCCCAGCTCTTCGGAGTCAACGGCAGCACCATCACCAGGGCCATCCGCCAAGTCCAGCCCCTCCTGGCCGAGCACGGCTACACCATTCCACCCTCGACAGCCAGGTTCCGGACGCCCGCTGACGTCACCGCCTTCCTCGCGAACAGCAGCCCCACAGAGATCAAATCAGCATGTTGATTCTCTGCGAGCCCTTAGTATCGCAGCGCTCTTGCGACTTCGGCGCTGACGGTGCCGGACAGCTTGCGATTGCTGCGGGCGGTGACGGTGCCCTCCTTTCCGGCGCCGACGCCGTCGACCGTCACCACGGTGGTGTCCAGGAGATTGCCTGCCTGGTCGCGCAGGTTCACCTGAACCACGAACGACTTCGTCGAGTCCGCGGTGTTGTGCACGGTAACGGCTACGGTGCTTCGACCGTCGTCGGCCCGTGTCGGCGCGCCGAGGCGGACCTCGTTCTTGGCGTCGATCCCGCCCTTCAACTCGTCCAGGCGCCGTCTGGCTTCGGCCGAGGCCGAAGCCAGAGCGGAGGCGCCCTCGGAGGCCAGGGAGGCCACGGCGGAGGAGGCCGCGGACGCCGCCGACGAGGCGGCTGAGGCCGCCTTGCTCCCGCCCGTCGACGGTGCTCCCGTGTCATCGGAGCAGCTGGTCATGCCGGCCACAGCGCAGGTCATGAGGAGCACAGCTGCGGTGCAGCGTGCGCTCCTCTTCCTCAGGCGTCCTGCCACATCTTCTCCCGTGCTGGACCGGTGGTACGACTTCCAGTGAAAGACGCCCGGCCGGTTACCGCATGCCTCACGGGGACGCGTCAGGGAAGTTCCACCCGAATAGCGCGGCCCACTCCGCCAGATGACACCGTGACGCCTTTGAGGCTGCGACGTCAGCCGCACCCGGACGGACGCAGTGGTGCGAGGACTCCCAGAGCTGAGCCGCCGCAGCGCAAGCGCAGGCCGACGCCGACACCTGGGCACGCCGTACCGCAAGAAGTAGATCACCACCTGCTCCGCGAGCGCCCGGAAGGCGAGCGCCGGGGTGTAACGCGCCGCCGGCACGCCGAGCTGGGCCCCGCGGGTCCGTGTCCCGGAACGAGGGGGGCCTCCCGGACTCACCCGTTTGCCCGCAGGCGGCGCAGGGCGTCCTCGGAGTCCCGGTCGTCGGGCAGGTAGGCCAGGAAGTGGTGACCGGGCTCGTCCACGGCGGCCAGCTTCACGTACCGCAGGCGCAGTTCACCCACGCCCGGATGCCGGAAACGACGGACCGAGGGCTGGAACCCGGCCGTCTCCCGGCGCTCGTACCAGCCGGCCGCGTCACCGTCCGACAGCAGCTCGCCGATGAGTTCGGCGAACCGCGGATCGTTCGGCCGCCGAGCGGCCCGTGCCCGGAACTGGCCGAGCAGGGCGCGAGCCTCGTGTTCCCAGTCGGCGAGCAGGGTGCGCGCCGGCGGCCAGCGGAACACCAGCCAGAGAAGGTTGCGCTGCTTGGGGTGCAGCCGCGCCGGATCGGTCAGCAGGGCGGCGTACCCGGCGTTCCATGCCAGCAGGTCCCAGTGCGGGTCGAGGACCACGGCCGGGTGCGGTGTCATGGACTGCACCAGACTGAGCAGGTTGCGTGACACCCAGGTGGGAGCGTCGGCGGGTGGCCCGCTCTCCTCCATGAACGACAGGACGTGCGCGGTTTCAGCGGCGTCCAGTCGCAACACCCGCGACACCGCGCGCAGCACCTGCTCCGAGGTACGCACCCGACCCTGTTCCAGCCACGTGTACCAGGAGACGCTGATGCCGGCGAGTTCCGCGACCTCCGTCCGCCGCAGCCCCGGCGTACGGCGGCCCGGGGCCTCCGGCAGGCCCACGTCTCCCGGCTTCAGCCGATCACGGCGGGACCGCAGGAAGGCCCCCAGTTCACGCAGGGGGGACTCGCCCGAGGGCGAGGGTACGGCGCTCACCGTCCACCATGCCGGCGGCCGGCCCCGACCGGCGAGGAACCGCCGTCCGCGAGGCGCGAGGCGCAGGTGTCCAGGGGCGACGGCCTACCGCGCGTCATCGTGCCTCTCCTCCGGACAGCGGGTGTCCGCCCGAACGCGGGCGCCCTCTTCTGATGCTGCCGTCACCAGGCCCGATGCCGAACCGGCAGACGGTGAGTGATGGTAATAGCCAGCGGTCTCCGCCTCGCAGGGCCCGGTGCTGAACTGATGACAGACCGCGTCCGCCCGGGATCGGTCGCTCCGTCACCCGTTGTCGTCGACGAAGCCTCTCGGAAGGGAGCGTTCACCCTTGACCACTACCACGTCGACACCGCTGGCGACCTTGCCCGCGTCCTCCCTGCGGCTGTTGCGCACCGCTGGATTCGTCAGCAACTTCGACCGCTTCTGCATCGCGCCCATGCTGGTTCTCATCGGCCCGCGGCTCGGGGCCCCGCTTCCCACCGTGATGCTGGCCGCGAGCGGCTATTACCTCGCCTACGGGCTCATGCAGCCGGTGTGGGGGGTGGCCGGCGACCGCTGGGGCCGCGTGTGGGTGATGCGGGTGTCGCTGACCGGCGCGGCACTGGCCGCCTTCGCCTCGGCCCTCGCTCCCAACGCCCCCGTGCTGATCGGGGCCCGCGCCCTGGCCGGGGCGTTCTTCGCCGCCTCCATCGCCGCGTCGTTGACGTACGTGGGCGACACGGTGCCCGCAGCGACACGGCAGCGCCCCCTCAGTGAGCTGATGACCGCGTTCGCGCTGGGCACCGCCGTGGCCACGGTTGTCGCCGGAGCGCTGGCGCACTACCTCACGTGGCGGCTGGTGTTCGCGCTGCCCGGCGTCCTCGCCGCGTACCTGGCGGTGGCGCTGCGCCGTCTGCCCGAGCCCGTGCGAGCCCGCCCCGGATCACTGCTGGGGCCCTTCCGCGTGGTCCTGTCCTCACGATGGCAGTGGTACGTCATGGCGGTCGCGATGCTGGAGGGGGCGGTGCTCCTCGGCTTCCTGACCTACCTGGCCCCGGCCCTGGAGGCGCGCGGAGTTCCCATCACCCTGGCCGGCGCGGTCGCGGCCCTGTACGGGGTCGGTTCCATGGCCGCGGCGCAGGTGGTCAAACGGCTCGTCGGACAGTGGTCCCCGGTCGGCCTGATCGTGGCCGGCGGGGCGCAGATGGCTCTGGCGTACCTGCTCGCCGGCTACAGCCAGTCCACCGGGACGCTCGTCGTGGTCGCCCTGCTCCTCGGGGGCGGCTGGTCCTTCATGCACTCCACGATCCAGTCGTGGGCGACGGCCCTGTCTCCGGCGGCCCGCGCAACGGGCGTGGCCATGTTCGGCGTTGCCCTGTACGTGGGCAGTGCCGTGGCCACCGGGCTGGCGGCCTCCACCGCTCAGGCGCACGACTACCGCCCTCTGTTCTGGCTGGCGGCGCTCCTGACCGTGCCCCTGACGTCGGCCGCGGCGGTGGGCCGGGCACGCTACCGCTGAGGGACCGTCCGGGCACGTAGGCCGCGCAGGCCGCGTTCCGCAAGCCGGGCGCAGCGGCAGGGCGCCGGCGTGCATCTGGGGCCCGCCAGAGGCCGGTCCGGTGCTGAAGCCGGTACGCGACTGACCAGAACCGCCGGTGATTGACGGTGCGGATCGTGGAAGGAGTGCTGGGCAGGGGCACACGCCCGCGAGCCCTGGACCGATGCGGTCGGGGCTCGCTCGCGTATCCGCCGCCTGACCTGCACGTCGGTGCCCGTCGATGCTGGTGAAGCCGTCCCACGGTGGCTCACTGCTCGCCGAAGTCCTCGCCGAATCCCTTGAGGACGGGGTCCAGCTCGGCGGCGGCGCCGCGCAGCGGTGAGTCGGGGAGTACCTGACCTGTGCCGAACCTGCCGGTGAGCGCATGCTGTCGAGTGCGTGGGACAGCAGCGCGGCGGGTCGCCACTCAGACGGCCGGCAGGGGCTCGTCGCCATGGAAGAGCGCGGTCGCGTCCGGGCAAGCCCAAGGATCGGCAAGGGGACCGTCCTGGTTCCAGCCGTAGCGCCGCAACTGTCGGGCCCGGTCGGCTCTGCCTTCTTGCCAAGAGCTGGACCGTTTCCAAGCGCGGGAACCCGGTGTCCGGGTTCGACATGCGCCACTCACTCCGCCAGGAGTCCTGAGCGGCTTGCGGCCGGCCGGGGGACCAGGGCAGCACGCGCGTCATCCAGCCAGCTGCCTCACGTCTCCCTGGCTCTCCCGGTCATCCCCGTCGACGAGATGGCGCCCTCGGTCACCGGTGGGCGCGGCGGGGTACGGGCGGGGCGGGGAGCGGTGCGCAGTGGCACGGGGGCTTCGTTCGAGGACGGCTCGCTCGGTTTCCCAGCTGCGTGAGGTGACGCGAGAGGAAAATCCGCGACGTCGGAAACCAGGGCCGCCCGGCCCGTCGCGGCGCTCGACACACCCTAGGTTCGGCGCTCAATCCCCCCGGACCGCGTATACGGGTTGGAGGCCCCCCTGCTCCGGCTTTGCCCTGTCGTGCGGCAGGTGCAAGCTGGAGGGGAGGCCGCCTCACGATCCTGGGAGCGGGCTCGGGACATGCGGTCTCGCCATTCCGAGTGGGCTCCGTCGAGCCCGGCGGGAGGTAAGCGAGATGACAGAGCAGGTCACCACCGGTACGCGCTGGCGCCTTGCCGGTGATTGGTTCGATGTGTGCAATTGCGCGATACCGTGCCCCTGCACGTTTGCGCAGCCCCCGACCTACGGCAACTGTGAGGGCGTGCTGGTGTGGCACATCCGCGAGGGCAGCTTCGGTGACGTGCGGCTCGACGGTCTCAACGTCCTGATGCTCGGCTCCTTCGTCGGCAACGTCTGGGCCGGTGAGCACACCGACGCGTATGCCGCGGTCTTCCTGGACGAGCGCGCCGACGACCCGCAGCGAGGTGCGCTCGGCGCCATCTTCGGAGGTGAGGCCGGCGGGTGGCCGGCGCGGTTCGGGGGGATGCTCCAGCCCGAGATGCGCGGTATGGACTTCGCTCCCATCCACGTGGAGATCGACGAGGACCTCGCCACCTGGCGGGCCGAGATTCCTGGCCGCGTCACGGCCACCGTCGAGGCCCTGGCCGGTCCGACGACTCCGGACGGCGCACGCGTCCAGGTCCACAACGCCCCGGGCGCCGAGGTCGGGCCCGGCCAGGTCGCCACCTGGGGTCGGGCCACCACCGACCGCGCAGAGGCATTCGGGTTCTCCTGGGAACGCTCGGGGAAGTCGAGCAAGCACTTCCCGTTCGACTGGAGCGGACCCGACTAGACCCCGGGAGCGGACCCGGCCAGGCCCGGGAGTGGACCCGGCCAGGCCCAGACCCGAGAGAGCCCATCGAAAGCACGGACAGCCCATCGCCGGAGCGCGGTGCGTCACATGCCGCCCATCGACGGCATCGCGCCCTGCAGGCCCGGCAGCAGCCAGTCCTGGAACGGGGCCACCACGGCCAGGACGAGAAACGCGACACCCACGGCCCGGGCGAGCAGCGGACCGCGGGACCACAGCTTCTCCACGAAGATCACCAATGCCAGTCCGGCCATCGCCGCCACGTTCATCACGCCGAGCGGGACGAGGACGACCATCAGTCCCGCACAGCAGCCGGCACAGTAGGCGCCGTGGTGGACGCCCACCCGGAGATCGCGGGCCGGCGGCGGGAAACCGGCGTATCGCACCAGGTGGCTCATGGGATCGCGGCAGTGCCGCAGGCAGACGTGCTTGAGGGGGCCGAGCTGGTACAGGCCCGCGAGCAGGAAGGACACGGCTCCGATCCAGCGTCCGGCGGTCGGATGGCCGTCCACCAGGCCGCCGGTGAGGGCGAGCACCCCGTAGGCGAGCAGCCCGCACGCGGTCCACACCAGTAGGTATCCCCCGACGAACTCCGCGGTGCGCGCGGTCCGCGCCCAGCCCGAGGACTGCCGGCCGATGCCACGCGCCCAGGTGATGGCCACCGGCGCCATGGACGGCAGCATCATGGCCGCCATCATCGTCACCCATAGCAGCAGGAACAGCGGCAGCGCCATCCCCATCGTGCCGGGCTCGACCCCCATCTGCCGGGCCTGCCCGATGGTCAGCACCCAGGCGGGCACCGCGATCAGCACGACGAGGAACCACGCCGCCGCGAGTTCCCTGGCCGGAAGCAGGCCTCCGCCCGCTCCGGTCGGTGCCGGCGATCGGGCGGATGTGAGGGCAGAAGTACGGCTTCGCATCGGCGTGGGGCTCCTGAGGCTCCTTCCAGAACAGCACGCATCAGCGAGCAGCGCATCTTCCGGTGGGTGTTCGACGGCACCCACATCTACGGAGCGGACAGCCGGACGGTGCAGGCCGAGCAGACCTACTGGACCGACGCGGGCGGCTACCTCGTCGGGAAGACCAAGGGCGGCCCCGGCCAGACCTGGAAGCTCACCCCGTGGAAGCCCGCCCCCGAAACCCGCACCGACGTGGGAGACGCCGTACTCACCGGTCTCTTCGGCCCCTTCGCCGGCCTCCTGCGCAACTGGTTGCGCAACTGACAGCGCACACCACCCAGCCGCCCACCCTGGAGCTCAGCGGAATCTGTCCACAGGCAGATCGCCCTAGCGTCCGTATCCGGGTGGGTGTCCGCTTCTCGCGGCACCGTTGCGCCCCGCACATGCTGTGCTGCTGTGCTGTTGAGGCGGTTTCGCGGACTGCCGCTGCGCTCCGCGAACGGCTCCGCAGCCTATGCCGTGAGTTGCGGCGGCGGTTCGGGCGGACCTTCGATCCGACCGGTCGAGCTCGCCGCGGGCGCCGAGTTCGTCGAGGAGAGGCCGTGCAGCCTTGCCGAGACGCGAACCGAACAGTCGGCTACGGACCGAGGGGCGGCACGGCCCGGGGAAGCTGCGGACCGGATGTTAGCTTTCCTTCCCGTGATGGAGCATCAGGAACGGACCAGGGCGGCCTACGACGGGGTCGTCGATCTGTATGCGTCCAAGTTCGCCAACCGGTTGGAGACGCATCCATTCTCGCGCAACATGATCGGCACCTTCGCCGAGCTGGTGCGCGGTACGGGAAATCCGCGGGCAGTCGACGTCGGGTGCGGGCCGGGACATCTGACGGCCATGTTGCACGACCTGGGGTTGGACGCCTTCGGCTTCGACCTCTCCCCGGGCATGGTCGCCCACGCGAGGCGGGCCCACCCGGCGCTGCGGTTCGAGGAGGCGCGGATGGAGGCGCTTCCGGTCGAGGACGGCGCACTCGGCGGTGTGCTGGCCCACTACTCGATGATCCATATTCCGCCCGGGGAATTGCCCGCGCTGCTCGCCGAGCAGGTACGTGTCCTCGCCCCAGGAGGCCTGCTCCTGATCTCGTTCTTCGCGACCGACGGACCGGAGCCGGTTCGCTTCGACCACAAAGTGACGCCCGCCTACAGCTGGCCGGCGGACCGGCTCGCCGAGTTGCTTGCCGGGGCCGGCCTCGTCACGTTCGCCCGGCTGTTCCACGATCCGGCCTCCGAGCGGGGATTCCTCGACGCCCACTTGCTGGCCCGCCGCCCCCAGGAACTGTCCGACGGATCATGACGTCAAGGGGATCCGACCGTGATCGATGTGCAGGTCCGTGGCGAGAGCGGCACGATCGAGACCCGCGCCGAGCATGGCGTGATGTGGAGTCCAGAGCCGGCCGGTCTCGATCAGCTGGTGTTTCCGATGCCGGGGCAGCTGTTGCCGTACGCGGATACCGTCTTCAACCACCGCCTGGTGTCCACCCTGCTGGAGTAGATGCAGCTGCTGCCTCCGGGCGGTGCTCACCGATGACTTCGCGCGGGAGCTCATTGAGCTCGGCCAGACGGTTCTCGACGGACAGCACTTGTGGCTGTGGTTCCTCGGGGGACTGAGACAGCAGGTTGCCTCAGCCTCGGAGCCACAGTCGGACGGCTGCGGTTGCGACGGCGCCGTGGAAGACACAGGCCCGTTTGTCGTCGCGTGGCGACGGCCCGTGCCTTCTCGAGTCGCACCGCGTAGGCCCGCCACCCCAACGCCGTCCGTCATGACCAGCTCGGCCACCTTCGCCCCGTCGGCTCTCAGGGCCTCTCAGCCGATATTCGTACGGCAGCGTGCCGCCCCGCGCCCAGCCGCATCCCCGCCAGACGCAAACGAGCGGTGACTCGCCACCCCGGCCGCTCCGGCCGCCCAAGCCTGCTCCACCGTGAGCTGCCCTGGCTCCAAAGCCTCGCCCACTGGCTGCAAAGCGGGCCGGACCCTATGCACCGACAACTGCTGCGCCCTCAGAATCGATGCCTGATCCGGGCGCGACCTCGCGCCGCTGGTGTCATGCGCGCCCGTCCCGGGCCTGCTGGAAGGCGTCCGACAGCGCCTCGGCGGCACCCGACAGGATCCCCTTCGTCGCGCCGCGGGAACCGGCGCCCTCGAGCTTTCCGGGGAGCTCGGTGAGCCCTGCCGGTTTCCGCGGTCCGGATTCCAGATCCAGACGGTTGCACGCTTCCGCGAAGCGGAGGTAGGTGTCGACGCTGGCGACCACGATACGGACGTCTATCTTGAGTATCTCGATGCCGACGAGGGACACCCGTACGAACGCGTCGATCACCAGGCCACGGTCGAGGATGAGCTCCAGTACGTCGTAAAGGCCACTCGAACCGCCACCGCCACCACTCTGCCGCGCCACAGCCACCCCGACCACCCCTTGTCGTCGATCCCGCACACTCCGCGACCCTGCATCGGGCCGCGATGGAGGCTGCCGGTTCGGGTGACCGCTTCCTCGCGACTGCAAACGCGTGTTCAGGGGGCCCATTCACCACGACTCTGTAGCGGCTGGGCCGGTCGGTGCGCAGCGCCTCGTGCCGGGCCACGAGCCGGCCGACAGCGCGACACAGCGCTTCCTCGTCCGGCGGGACTCGGAGGGGAGGCACTCACCCTCTGCCCCACCAAAGCCGAGGTGGCCGGTCACGGCCCGGATCAACTGCTCCCCGCCGACCGCAACCAACCTCGCCCATTGATCCTCTTTCCATACAGTCGGGTGATCTTCCCGACCGGATCACGTGCGGTAGAGCAGCACGGCAGGTGGGGAGCAGCACGGGTGAAGAGGCACAACAAGCGGGGCAGGCTCTGCGGAGCGGTGGCGAGTGTGGTCGTGGCGGCCCTGGCTGCGGGCGGCTGCGATGCCGGTGGTGGCACCAGAGCCGCCTCGCCTCCCGCACCGGCGCAGCCCACTGCCACAGGCGGTACGACCGCCGCCGCGCGTGCCGCCGAGGCCACGCTCTGGCGCAAGTGGGGTCTGACGCCGTTGCCCTCGGCCCCGCAGCCTCCTGCCGACAAGCCCGTGAAGCTCTCCGCCTCCGCTCCGGTTCCGGTCCTCACGCACATACCGACGTCACAGAAGGTCGTCTTCATCACGATCGATGACGGGCAGGAGAAGGATCCCAGGTTCGTCGAGATGATGCGGGACCTGAGAGTCCCGTTCACGATGTTCCTGACGAACGACGCCGTCAGGTCCGACTACGGGTACTTCAAGCAACTGCAGGCGCTGGGCAACCACGTCCAGAACCACACCCTGCACCACCCGCAGATGAACACGCTTCCGCCGACCCGCCAGAAAGAAGAGGTGTGCGGCAACCAGGAGATCCTCACCCGGGAGTACGGCACCGCCCCGCTGCTCTTCCGGCCTCCCTATGGCGCGTACAACGCCGACACCAAGAGGGCAGTGGCCGAGTGCGGGCCCAGGGCGATCGTCTGGTGGCGTGAGTCCATGCAGATACACAACATGGCGTACCAGGACCCGGACAAGAAGCTGCATCCCGGGGACATCATCCTGGCCCACTTCCGCGGTCCCTCGGAGCTCAAGGGCACCACGATGACCCGGATGTTCGCCGACCTGCTCAAGCACATCCACGAGCAGGGCTTCACCGTGGCTCGTCTGGAGGACTACATCCAGCCCCCGACGGGACAGTGACCGGCCGACGACGGGACAGTGACCGGCCGACAGGGCTGACGGGCCGCCGTCGGCCGGCATACGCTCTTCGGCCTTCAGTTCTTCGCCGGGACCAGCGGGCCGAACGACGCCGCTGCGATGCGCTGGATCAGAGCCATCTCCGTGCCGTTGAGGTTCGTCGGATCGACCGAGTAGACGATCTTGCGGGAGAGGTCCTTGGTGGCGAAGACGCCGCTGGTCCATCCTGGGCGGGAGCCCGTCTTGCCCCAGACCACCACGCCGTTGGCCGCCGTCACCCGCATCAGGCCCATGGTCATGCAGGCCCGGCCGGCGTCGGCCTGTGTGCGGCACTGGCTGCTGTGACTGCTGGGGACGTCGGGGACCTCGAAGAGCCTGGCCTGCTGCGCCTTCGGGAGCAGACGGCCGCTGAACAGGGCGGTGACGAAGCGGTCGAGGTCGGCGGGTGTGGAGATCATGCCGCCCTCGGCCCACGGCCAGGGGCTCTGTTCGGTGACGTCCACCCGATGTGTGGCGCCGTCCTGGGACTGGACCGTCAGATAGCCGTGGGAGTGCGGGCCGGGCAGGCGCGGGTCGTCGGCGTCGGGGACGTAGGTGCCGCGCAGACCGAGCGGGCGAGTGATCCGGGTCAGTACCTCGTCGGCGAAGGTGCGGCCGGTGACCCTCTCGATCAGCAAGCCGGCGACGAAGTAGTTCATGCCGTTGTACTGCTGGGCCGTGCCCGGCGCGAACTGCATCGGCTGACCGGCCAACGTGTCGATCACCCGTCGCGGGGTGAAGCTCTTCAGACGATGGGCGGCGAACCACTCGGGGCTGCCGTCACCGAACTCCGGATTCGATCCGCCGCGCGGCAGGCCGCTGGTGTGATTGAGCAGCCGGCCCACGGCGACGGGCGGCAGGCCGGAGGGCAGGACACCCGGCAGGTACTGCTGGACGGGCCGGTCCAGATCGATCCGGTGCTCGGCGGCGAGCTGGAGCACGATCGTGGCGGTGAACACCTTGGAGATGCTGCCGATGCGGATGAACGCGTTGGGCGGTACGCCGTCACCGGTCTCCAGGTCGCCGACACCTGAAGTGCCCGACCAGTGGCCCGCTCTGCCGGTGATCCGCAGCAGCGCGCCGGTGACGTCCTCGTCGGGCAGCCCGGCGACAGCAGCCCGCAGCACGGCCGGATCCAGACGCGGCAGCGGCGCGGTCGCGGCGGCCGGCGCCGACGTCACCGCCGGCCGCGATACGGCTAGTGCGGGCGCGGCCATCCCGCCGGCCAGCGTCATGGTCAGGGTGCCGCAGACAGCCAGGGTGATCCAACGGGTGCGACGGGCGGAACGGTTCACGTCGGTGCCTCCGGGCGTGTGGTGGTCGGGCGAGTGATCATCGGCCCGGCCATGAGTCTCCGCCGCGCCGCTGCTCCGGCTCATCGGGGAACGGCCCTGATCGAACCCCGATCGGACCCTGAGAGCCGGCGTCGAAACGTCAGGGAAGCGAGCGTTCTACGAGCAGCTCGTCCATCGCTGGTTCCCCCGGTCCGCCCGCCCCTTGCGCCCCGAGCCGGTCGGACGTGTGCTGCTGCAGGCGATGAGGCCGGCCGGGATGCCCCGACGTCGTACGCGTCGCCCGAGCCCCGACTATTTGAACATGTTCAAATGTGCCTCTACGATCGTGGCCTCGCCGTCGCACGGAGGAGGGGGCATGCACCGCGAGGAGGGATCGGCCACGAGAGGGCCGCGGCATCTGCTCGGGCAACTGTTCCGATTCGGGGTGATCCAGGCCCGGGCCTGCGCCTTCGCTGTGGCTCTGCTGGCCGGGATCGGAGCATCCCGGCTGCTGCCACCGCTCCCCGTGGCCCGCTACGACCTGGTCCTGGCCTACGGCGTGCTGCTCACCCTAGTCGCCCGCCGGGTGGGCTGGGAGACCCGGAGGGACACCGCCGTGATCGTCGTGTGCCACGGGGTAGGGCTCCTGTTCGAACTGGTGAAGGTGCGCCTGGGCTCGTGGACTTACCCGGAAGACGCCCTCAGCAAGATCGCCGGAGTTCCGCTGTACGGAGGGTTCATGTACGCGGCGGTGGCCAGTTACGTGTGCCGGGCGCGACACCTGATGCGGCTGCACTACACCCGCTACCGCGCCGCGGCCACGACCGCGGTGGCCGCGGCCGTCTACCTCAACTTCTTCACCCACCACTGGCTGCCCGACCTGCGTTGGCCGCTCGCGGCGGCGATGGCCGCCGCGACCGCCGGGACCTGGGTCGGATTCAGCGTCGGCGGGCACCGCTACCGGATGCCGTTGGCCGTGTCCTTCGTCCTGATCGGCTTCTTCCTGTGGGTCGCCGAGAACGCGGCCACCTACGCGGGTGCCTGGAGCTACCCGCAGCAGCTCAGCGGCTGGCAGCCCGTGCCGTTGGCGAAGTTCGGCGCCTGGTCCCTGCTGATCAGCGTGACGTTCGTCCTGGTCGAGCACCTCGCGGCGGCCCGCCCGGAGCCGGTGTCCGATGCGCGCAAGACCGGCTGACCGGCCGCCGCTTCCTGCGCCGCTGCGTCGAACAAGGGGGATCGGGAGTCGCGCTCGTCGAGGACGACATCCGGGCGGAGCAGGGTGGGGGAGCGGTAGAGGAACGCCTGCCCGCCCCGGTTGCCCTGTTACCGAATGCGGACAGACCGGAGTGAACGATGCCCGCGCGGGCGTCATCTCATGGGGTGCAGCCAAACAGCGGAGGCGGCCGGTCGCTCTGCGGGAGCAGGGCAGGTGCCGCGTTCCGGCAATCGTGGGGGGCTTTCATGATGACCACGCACCGTGCCCGCCGTACCGTCCGTTCGGCGGCCCTGGCCACCGTCACCGCCGCGCTCGCAGTGGGCCTGACCGCCTGCGGAGGCGCCGACGACGGTTCGAAGGCGGCGGGCGGCGGCCACACCGCCGGCACCGCGCCGAGCCGGTCCGCGTCCGATGGCAACGGCATGGGCAGCGCGGAACAGACCGGCAGCGGCGGGAAGGCCAAGGAGGGGACGCGCTCGCCGACCGCCTCGGGCAGGACGAAGGAGGCCGCGAGCGAGGGCGCAACGGCTGACGCCAGGCAGTGCCGCGGAGACGAGATGCTGGTCACCGCGGTGCACCGCTTCGCCGGTCAGCAGGGCGACCACCTGCTGGTCACTGCATCGAACGAGGGGTCCAAGCCGTGCTGGGTCACCTCGTACCCGGCCGTGAAGCTCGGAGGCGACGTCGACCGCGCCGCACTGCCTCACTCGAAGAAGGACATCCCGGGCGGCGACAAGCACATCGTTCTCCGGCCCGGAGGCAAGGTATACAGCGCGGTGAACCTCTTCGACTACGGCTCGAAGAACCACACGGCGCAGTCGTTCGCCATCGCGCTGCGGGGCGCGGACGGTCACATCGACCCGCTCTACTCCGTCGACACCACGGGCGACAAGCCGCAGTTCAGCTGGAACGAGGCCGACGTTTTGAACTGGAACACGAGAAAGCCGTACGACTTCTGACGACGTCAGAGCGCGACGCCTACAACAGGCCCCCCAAGGACACGATCATGGAGTTCGACCCGGCCGCGACCGGATCGAAGCTGACGCCGGTCCACCAGTGGGACATGACGTCGCAGTTCCCCCAGCTCGACGCCGGCAGCAAGGACGACGGCAACCTGGGCTTCGAGGGCGTCGGCTACGTGCCCGGCAGCCTGCTGACCGCGAACGGCTGGGGCGACCCGCTCACCGGGGCCGCCTACAACCCGGCGAACTACCCGCTGCACGGGCCGGGCCTCGACCTGCGACGACACCTGGGGCGAGACGCACACCTTCATGAAGGTCGACACCGCCGGCACGATCGTGCCGGACGTGACCTATACCCACCCGGCCGCCATGCCGATCGACAACCTGGAGGGCTTCGCGAGGCGAGCCCACGTCGGCCTGTGTCAAGGGGCTGCGCGAAGCGGTCGGGAGCGATGACGGCATCTACGGCCTCGGCTCCGGAAGCTCCTCCTGCGGACACACCCTCTACAGCAACTCTTTCCCCCGCTGGTCCCGCTGGTCCCGCTGGTCCCGCTGGTCCCGCTCGTCCCGCTGATCGCAGGTGACGGCTCACGCACGGGTCCGCCTCCGAGCGAGGTGGGGCCAGGGCTCGACAGAGCTCCCCGGCCCGTAGGCAAGGACGAAGCTCCCGGCAGACGGTGGCATGACGCCCACCGACTGCCGGGGGCTTCGTCGTACTCGTCCAGTGGCGTCCCATCGCGAAAACCCCTTGCTCAATGGTCAAGAATCGTTGACCATTGCTGGCATGCCTCCCGATGAGCTTCCCGAGACGTTTCACGTCACGACGGACGAACAGCTGCGCGCCGTCTCCAATCTCACGCGCCACCGGATCATGGCCGTGCTCCGCTTCGAGCCCGCGACGATCACGCAGATCGCCGAGCGGGTGGGCCTTGCCAAGGGGAGCTCCAGCTATCACGTACGGCTGCTGGAGCGGGCCGGTCTGGTGAAGGTGGTGCGGACACGGAAGGTGCGGGGCGTCACCGAGCGGTACTACGCGATGGCCGCACGGTCGATCGTGCTGCCGGATCCGGGGGAGGGAGGGCCGGACATGCTGATGCGCCACGCCGTGGCGGACCTGGAGGCGTCGCCGGTGGACGGTGAGCGCCACGTACAAATGGCCCATCTCAGGCTCACCGAGGAGCAGTTCACGCAGCTGGGGGCGCGGCTCGAGGCGCTGGCGGACGAGTACCGGGAACTGTCCGATCCGTCGCTGCCGGACGCGTCGCTCGTCTTCGCACTCTTCCGCCCGGCACCGCGCGAGCAGGCCGGGAAGGACGCCAAATGACCTCGGGCAGACGTACGTTGCCGACCGGGTTCGGACGGCTGTGGACGGCGCAGACGGTGTCCTCACTCGGTGACGGGGTGTCGCATGCCGCGCTGCCGCTGCTCGCGCTGATGTTGACGCGGCAGCCGATGGCGCTGGCCGTCGTCACGGCCGCCGGGACGCTGCCGTGGCTGCTCTTCGGAGTGCTCGGCGGTGCCCTGGTGGACCGCTGGGACCGCCGGCGCACGATGTGGGTCACGGACGCGGCGCGTGCGGTGCTGCTCGCGATACCGGCAGCAGCGGCCGCGCTCGACGTGTTGAGCATTCCGCTGCTTGCGGCCGTCGCTTTCCTTCTCGGCCTCGGCGGACTCTTCTTCGACACGGCCGCCACGGCCTATCTGCCGGATCTGCTTGGTCGCGACCCCGCACTCCTGGAGCGAGCCAACTCCCGTTTGCGGGGCGCCCAGACCACCATGTCCGGCTTCGCGGGGCCTCCTGCGGGCAGTGCGCTGCTCGCGCTCGGACGGGCGGTTCCGCTGCTCGCCGACGCGGTGTCGTTCATGCTCTCCGCTCTGCTCGTGCGTTCGCTGCCCGTCATGCCGCGGCCCGCGGTGGAGGTCCGTGAGTCGCTGCTTCGGCAGGCGCGGGCCGGGGTCTGGTACGTCGTCCGGGACCGGGTGCTGCTCGGCCTCGCGCTCCGCCCGGCGGTCGGGAACATCGCCTTCCTGGCTGTGGAGACCGTCCTGGCCCTCTTCGCGCACGACCGTCTCGGCATCGACACCTACGGCTTCGGCCTGCTCCTCACGGCGGAGGCCACCGGCGGTCTGCTCGGGGCAGGCATCGCCTCCCGCCTTGGCCGACGACTCGGCACCGGCACCGCACTGACCTGCACAGCCGCAGTCGAAGGGCTTGCCGTCCTGGGCCTTGCCGCTGCCCCGAACCCGTACGTGGCCGGGCTGGCGCTCGCCGTCTGCGGAGCCGGCATGGGCGCCACGATGGTGCTCGGGCCCTCCCTGAGGCAGGCGATCGTCCCGGCCCACCTCATGGGCCGGGTCGCCTCCACCTCCCGCATGCTGGCCATGTGCGCCGCCCCCGTCGGGGCCTTCCTCGGCGGCTGGCTGGCCACCACCTACGACATCCGCACCCCGCTCTACGCCGCTGCCGTCCTCCTCCTGGCGATGACGGCCGTCACGGCATCCATGACCAGCAACCGCCGGGTCGAAGCGGCGTTGCGTGCCGCCGTCCCGGCCGCCGGTCCCGATCGCCCGGCATCCGAGGACCCCGCCCAGGAGAGTGCACCCGGCTTGGTGTGACGCCTGCTGCGGCGGCGTCACGACAAGTCGGGCGCCAGGCCCTCATGGTGCAACGAGTGGCCAGGCCGCTCGGCTGTGTGGGCCGTCGATCCTCGTCGTCGCCGGCGTCCGAGTCCCGGAAGGGGCGCGGCTCCCGTGATGACAGAGCCGCGATATCAACCTGAACCCGACCGCCCTGTGGCCCGGTGGTTGGTTCAGTGCCGGGCGTAATCAACGCGAAGTGTCCCTGCTTGAGGCCAAGTTGCCCATTCATGACGATCGGGTGGGCCGTAGACGCTTGCCCAAGCGCGCAGCGTTCTCACATTGCCTCCCTGCGCCACGGTGGAGCCGTACCCGCGGTGCGTACGGCCTTCGGTGCCGTCGGGCGCCGGCCGGTGCCCCTTCGTGCGGTCACCGG
Organism: Streptomyces sp. NPDC014006; assembly: GCF_043088925.1. Taxonomy (NCBI): domain Bacteria; kingdom Bacillati; phylum Actinomycetota; class Actinomycetes; order Kitasatosporales; family Streptomycetaceae; genus Streptomyces; species Streptomyces sp. NPDC014006. The sequence continues at coordinate 162,106 of NZ_JBICAJ010000014.1, forward strand.
GGATTCGGCGGCTGTGATGCGGTCTGGGGCCGCCGGCGTCTTCGCGGTGTAGCGACGTGCCAGGGGAGTGTTGCGGCCAGGGGGCGCCGCGGGTGGGAAGCCCGTACCGGAAGCCCCGCTCAAACGCGAGGGCATTCGCTCCGCGAAGTCCGCGACCTCAGCTTCGCTGAGGTAGGAGCGAGGCGGCGACGGGCCCTCGGATCGGGCGACTGTGGCGTCTGCCGCTTGCCGACCGGGTGCTCATGGCGGCTGTCTAATACCGGAAGAACCTCACCATGTGGCAGCTCGCGCCACGGTTCGGGGTCTCGCCGGCCACGGTGTGGCGGGTCATCCAGCGGCTGCGGCCGCTCCTTGCGCTCGGGCCGGTCTCTCGCCCCGCGGTTCTCGGCGAACGTGCAGGTCATCCTCGAGCCGACACACTTCTGGTGGTGGCCGCAGCCCGTCCGGCTCCGTGCAACAAGTCGCCCCTTGTCTGGCGCAACTCCGGCCCACCGGAGCAGTGCCAGGATGTCACGGTGCTTGGCGACGGCGCCTACATCAACACCAGCCTGGTCGTCCCGCACCGCAGACCCGGCCGGCCCTTGCCGGCGGGCGAGGAAGCCGACAACGCGGAGCATCGCCGGGTCCGTGCGCGGGTCGAGCAGGCGATCGGCGGGCTGAGGCACTACAAGATCCTTCGTGGTTGCCGACAGCGCGGCGACGGCCTCCACCACGCCGTGCAAGCCGTCGCACACACGCACAGCCTCGCCCTGGCTACGTGATCAGAAGAGCCATAGTCGGACCCTGACCTGCAAAATCACTGCATTCTGCAACGCGCTTCAGGCACCACTCAGGCCGCAGAGAGCCCGCAATCGGCGGCCTGAGCATCGACGAAGGGGAGGAAGCGGCCCATCGAAGAACCTGTACGGAGGCTCCGAGGCGCCGCTCACCATGGTGCCCGCCCGCAGACCGGCAGCCGGAAGTCTCGGCTGCCGGTCTGCGAGGGGTTCGATCAGCTGGCGGTTGTATCAGCCCGACCACAGGACGCGGTACAGGTCGTGTCAGCGGTCGTGTGAGGGCTGGGTTGTCGGACGAAAGTGGTGGTCAGGCGGAACGCTGGATCGCCGAGGCCGGGCCCTGCATGGGGTCCACCACCGTGACGGCGATGCGGAACCGGGGGTCGAGCGCGGCCCAGATCTCCTCGAGGAGGTCTTCACCCGTCTTCGCCTCGATGGAGGTCTCGACGAACGGATCCGCGACGGCGACCTGCTCACCGTCGGAGAGATACGTCGTCAGCAGCACGGCCTCGCCCGGTTCCAGGGCCTGGACCGTCAGCGTCATCACGTTGGTCGTCAGGCGGCTGCCACGGCTCGGCCGGGCGGCACCGAACACCGCGGTGCGCCCCGCGTCACGGTGGAGCAGCGCCGTGATGCGGGAGGTGCGGATCGGCGGGTCCGGCTCGTACTCGAGGCCGCCGAGCGCCTCGGCCGGTGCCGTCCCCGCGGTCAGGCGCTGCGCCACCTGAGACACCTGCTCGCCGTTGCCCAGCACCAGCCAGTCCCCGGCCGTGGTCGCCGCGGCGTAGTGGCGCAGCGGGTCGTGCTCCGTCTCGGTCAGGGGGCCGACCAGGAGGTCGTCGCCGACCAGGCGCAGGGCACGGTCACGGGAGGCCGGGCTGCGCCCCGTGAGGAAGTAGCCGCCCAGGACGGCACCGGAGTACGTGCGTGCGCACAGCACTCCGCGGCCGGGATACGGGTTGGTGGACAGTACGTCGTGAAGGTTGGGCATCCGGTTGTACTTTCTGATCAGTCTGAGATCCGGTGGGATCTCAGTTCGTCCAAGGTGAGCAGGGAGTGCAGCGGCATGCCCAGTGCGGCCAGCCGCGCGGCTGCTTGCCCCAGCCGGTCCACGACGACCCAGGCGCCCACTACGTGCTGTCCCAGTTCGCGCAGCCGGAGGACGGAACGCTCGAGGCTGGCTCCCGTCCCGGCCACGTCGTCGACCAGGGCGAAGCCGCTGCCGCGTGGCGAAGGCGTGTTCAGTACTCCTGGCACACCGTACTGCTTGGGTTCCCGCCGCAGGAGACGGACCTGGAGCAACCTGTCCCTGGAGAGGGCCGCTTGGCTCGCCGCGATGATCCCGGCAGTCTTGGGCGGTTTGGCCCTGGTGGCGATTTTTGACCTCATGCCGTCGGCCTGGGCGGGCATCTTGCCCGAAGTGGGATTCCGTAGCGGCTGGTGGATGGCTCTTGCGCGGACGTGCATCAGCCCGGCGACGCTGTGGGGTCCGATCGTGCTGGCGCTGGCCTGGGCCTACCTCCGGCGCCGTCGGCCTGCCTGATGGGTTCGTCGGTCCAGATCCGACCGAGGCGGGCGTCAGTCGGATGAGATGATCTTGCTGTGGCTGGTGTGGTGATCACGGCGTCGGAGCCCTCCTGACAGCCCCCGCTCACCGGGCTCAGCCCCCGGGACTTTCGCAAGCGGATGGCGGGCCTGAGCCAGGAGGGTGGCGATGAACTTCGCCGGGGCGGACCTTGGAGTCCGCCCCTGGAGGACCGGTTCCAGCTGGTTGCTGCATACGGCCAACCTGACATTGCGCCAGATCGCGCCGCTGTTCGGTGTGTCCAAGTCGGCGGCCGACCGCATCATCGACCACGTCGGCCCCCTGCTGGCGCTCAAGCCCCGGCGGCGGTTCAGCAAGGACGCCGTGCTGATCGTCGACGGCACATTCGTGCCTTCCCCGCGACCGCGCCATCGCCGAAGAGTCCGTGGACGCCATGGGGTTCCCCAACTGTGTGCTGAGCCTTGAGCTTTACCCAGAGGAGCGTCGGTGAGGCATTCAACAGAAATGGACTCCGCCCGCCGGGGGTTGTGGTGGCCAGGTTCTCGTGGAGCGAGGTGAAGCCGACACCGCGGCGAGAGCCCATGGAGGAGAAGTCGATCGGATGCGACACGGTGGGCCTGAGCACCACAGGCTTCCGCGTCGGGGCGGCGTATCTGATCCGATACGACGCAGTGGGCTGCGGGCGTGCCCCTGCCGGGCCGGCGGTGATGCCTTCTAGGCGGATCGGTTAGTTCACCTCCGGCTGCGGCCGCATCGCGCCGCCTTCAGCGCTGCACGGCCATGCGGTGCCCGAGCCCATTCCTATCACTGCCACCGCGACCACGGCGCGACCCCGGGCGACCGCCCGCCTCGACGAGGACGACGACACAGAGCAAGGAAGCAACCGTGCGTCAGGCGGAGTCGGGCGACAATGCGGCGAGAACGGCCGCGAGGCTATGCGGGTCGCGACGGGCGATGTTGTGGCCGACGGGGATCTCGTGAACCCGCCAGCTCGAGTCGTTGCGCAGCCGTTCGGTCAGGGCCACGAACGGGCTACCCGGCCACGCACCGCCACTGATGAACGTCCGGCCGAGCAGGTCGCTGGGGGTGCCTTCAAGCTTGATCGACTGGACGAAGCTTGCCAGTGGGTGCGGTCGCGCACGAGGGTCGAGTCCTTCGGGGACAGCGACCCATCGACCGTCGGCGCGAGCGCCGGCTATGAACAGGTCCCGGAACGTGTCGCTGGTCAAAGACCAACACGAATCCCCGTCGTCCGGGACGTAGGCGTCGATGAAGACGAGCTGATCGAGGCGGTTGCCGAGCCGATCCGCGACACCAGCGATCACCATCCCGCCGTAGCTGTGCCCGCACAGCGCGACGGGGGTTCCGTCGTCACGGTCAATGATCTCGGCCACCTGGTCAATGTGGGTGTCGAGGTTCGGCGGACGGTCCACATCGACTGGGCCGTCCGACTCCAGCCCCGACAGGGTCACTGCCTCGACGTGGTGACCGCGTCGGTTGAGCTCAGCGGCTACCGAGTCGAACACCCACCCACCTTGCCAGCCACCCGGCACCATCACGAACTTCACCGCGTCATCGTAGGCCAAGCGCAACCGAACGAGTACAGCTGGTGGTCGCACACTCGGCAACGATCGGGCTGCGGCGGCGATTCCGGCCAGTGGACAAGGACCCCTACTGGGCGGCTTCCCCGAGTTCGCACTCTGTGACGCAGGCAAGGCGATCGTGACCGGCACCGTCCTCATGCATGGGCTCCACGCTGTGCCCCACCACCCCGACTTCGCCAAGGGAGGGGGTCATCCGTGCCCGAGAGCCTTGCCTAAATCGCCAACGCCTGGGCCGGCAACCGCCTCAGCGCCGACGACCTCTACATCACCCGTGCCCGCGGCCGAGCGTATAGCCGACCATGAGCCTGTCGAGGTCGGCGCCGCCCTCAACGGCCGGGAAGCGTCCGCCCTCGTCGACCTCGCACTGACCTGCTGCGTCGGCCGCCTGGGCCGAACCGACGACTGGCCGTCCATCGTGGAATCCGGCGGAAGCGAAGGCTGGGCCCACGACCCGGCAGACAGGACAGCGCCGAAGTACTGATCCTCGACCCACGGCCGGACGACCCGCCAGCCTTCTTCAGGTATGCCGACGGTGGGCCACAACTGCACTTCAACCCCGGCGTCGGCCAATACCTTAGCGGCGTCGAACCCGACCTACTGCTCCCCGCCCTGGAGGTCGCAGTCGCCATCGCCGCGGAAGCTTCAACGGCTGGCTCGGCAACGACGACGAACTGGGGACACAGAGCCGAGTCCAGCTCAGTGCGCCCGCTCGGCGCCTCAGACGTTGAAGGTCCCGGGAAACGCGCCGTGGCTCGCACCGGGTGCGGTGAGGGCCAGCCAGCCGTGGCCGCGCACCACGGTGTCCGG
>NZ_JBICAJ010000015.1:0-42559 GCF_043088925.1 Streptomyces sp. NPDC014006
CGCCCGGTTACATTTCGAACCCGGAAGCTAAGCCTTACAGCGCCGATGGTACTGCAGGGGGGACCCTGTGGGAGAGTAGGACGCCGCCGAACAATCTTTGGGAAGGACCCCTGGTCACCAGCGTTCAGCTGGGACCAGGGGTCCTTTTGTTTTTACAATGCTTGTAGTACCGAAGACAGGAGTCACCGATGTCCACCAACTCTCCCGACGACCGTCCGGAGCGCGATCAGCGGCGCCGGGAGGGCGGGGAACGCGGCGACCGTGGCGGCTTCCGCGGCGGCAACGACCGTGACCGTGGCGGTTACGGCCGTCGTGACGGTGGCGACCGCGGCGGCTTCCGCCGTGATGACCGGGGCGACCGTGGTGACCGCGGTGGGGTCCGGCGGGACGACAACCGTGGTGGTTTCGGTCGGCGCGAAGACCGGGACCGGGGACCGCAGCGTGATGACCGCGGTGGTGACCGTCCCCCGTTCCGTCGTGACGACCGCGGCGACCGCGGTGGTGACCGTCCCCCGTTCCGTCGTGACGACCGCGGCGACCGCGGTGGTGACCGTCCCGGTTTCCGTCGTGACGACCGCGGTGGTGACCGTCCCCCGTTCCGTCGTGACGACCGCGGCGACCGCGGTGGTGACCGTCCGGGCTCCCGTCGTGACGACCGCGGCGACCGCGGTGGTGACCGTCCCGGTTTCCGCCGTGACGACCGCGGTGGTGACCGTCCGGGCTTCCGCCGTGACGACCGCGGCGGTGACCGTCCCCCGTTCCGTCGTGACGACCGCGGCGACCGTGGCGATCGTCCGGGCTTCCGTCGTGACGACCGCGGCGACCGTGGCGGTGACCGTCCGGGCTTCCGTCGTGACGACAACCGCGGTGGTTTCGGCCGGCGGGACGACCGGGGCGACCGCGGTGGGTTCCGCCGTGACGACCGCCGTGACGACAGGCGGGACGACCGTCGTGACGACCGCGACCGTGGAGGCTACGCGCCCCGTGACGACCGCGGCGACCGTGGCGGCTTCCGTCGGGACGACCGCGGTGACCGCGGTGGTTTCCGCCGTGACGACCGCCGTGACGACCGACGTGATGACCGCCGTGACGATCGGCGCGACGACCGTCGGGACGACCGTGCCGGCGAGCGTCGCTTCGGTGACCGTGGCGGCGAGCGCACCGGCGAGCGTCGCTTCGGCGACCGTGGTGGAGACCGTGGCGGCGAGCGTGGTGGCTTCCGTGGCCGGGACGACCGTGGCGATCGCGGGCCCCGTCGTGACGACCGCGGTGGCCGGCCGGGCGGTTTCCGTGGCCGGGACGACCGTCGGGACGACCGGCGCGATGACCGGCGCGGCGGCGGACGCTTCCGTGACGACCGCGACCGCGACCGCGAGCCGATCAAGCGGCTGCCGATCCCGCCGGACGTCACCGGCGAGGAGATCGACAAGGACGTACGCCAGGAGCTGCAGAGCCTGCCGAAGACGCTCGCGGACGACGTCGCCAAGAACCTGGTGATGGTCGCGCGGCTCATCGACGAGGACCCCGAGGGCGCCTACGGCTACTCCAAGGTGGCCCTGCGGCTCGCGTCGCGCGTCGCCGCCGTGCGGGAGGCCGCCGGTTTCGCGGCGTACGCCAGCCAGAAGTACAGCGAGGCGCTCGCCGAGTTCCGCGCGGCCCGGCGTATGACCGGCAACACCGACCTGTGGCCCGTGATGGCCGACTGCGAGCGTGGGCTCGGGCGGCCCGAGAAGGCGCTGGACATGGCCGGCGCCCCCGAGGTGCACAAGCTGGACAAGGCCGGCCAGGTCGAGATGCGGCTCGTCGCGGCCGGTGCCCGGCGGGACTTGGGGCAGCTCGACGCGGCCATCGTGACGCTGCAGAGCCCCGAGCTGGCCTCCAACTCGGTCCAGCCGTGGACCGCGCGCCTGCGCTATGCGTACGCCGACGCGCTGCTGGCGGCCGGCCGCAAGGACGAAGCGCGCGAGTGGTTCGCCAAGGCCGTCGAGGCGGACCGGGACGGCAGCACCGACGCCTCGGACCGGCTTGCCGAGCTGGACGGTGTGGAGTTCGTCGACGCCCTGGACGAGGATGCGGCCGCCCCGGAGATCGCGGAGGTCCTGGAGGCCTCGGAGGTCGCGAAGACCTCCGAGGAGAAGGACGCCGCCGCCGCCGACGCCGACGCCGCCGACGCCGACGCTGCCGTCGATGACGACGCCGTCGATGACGACGCCGAGGCCGTCGACAGCGACAAGGACAGCGACAACGACTGACGGCCGTGACAGCAGAGGGCGGGCTCCCCGGTTCACCGGGGGCCCGCCCTTTTGTCGTTGTGCCGTCGGCCGGAAGATCGAGGGGTTCAGAGGTCGAGGGCGCGCAGGACCAGGCCGGAGGCCGGTTTCGGACCGAAGGACGTCGACTTGCGGGGCAGGGTGACGCCGTGGCGGGCGAGGTCGCGGACGACCTCCTCGCGCACCGGGTGCAACAGGACCGCCGTGGAGCCGTCGTGTTCGGCCTTGGTGACGGTGGCGGCCGTGTCGTGGATGTAGGCGATGTGGGCCGGGGAGTCCTCGGGGATGCGCCAGACGTGTTCCAGCAGCGTGGCGTGCAGGACCGTCGCGTCCAGGGTGCGCCAGGCCGCTGGGCGGTCGGCGGGGATCGTGCGGGCCAGCAGCGCCGGATCGGGCCGGTCGAGGAGGTGGAAGGCGCCGTCGCCGGCCAGCAGGAAGGCGTTGCCGGCGCAGGCCGCGTCGGCGAGGGCCTCCATGGCCTCCGGCAGCGCCACGTCCAGCCGCTGCACGCGGAAGTGGTCCTCGACGGCGGCGACCGCGTCCGCGACCGGCAGGCCGTGCAGGAGCCGGTGGATGGCGCGGACGCGCAGCGGGTAGCGGGCGGTGTCGACGAGCAGGACCAGGCCGTAGTCCCAGGGGCCGGGGGAGGGGTGTTCCTCGCGCAGCCGGCGGTAGGTGGCCCAGCGGTGGTGGCCGTCGGCGATCAGAGCCTGGTGGTGGGCCAGGTCGGCCTGGATCGCGGCCAGTTCGGCCGGGTCGGTGACGGCCCACAGGCGGTGGGTGAAGCCGTCCTCGGTGGTCGTCGACAGCAGCGGGGGCTGCTCCGCGGCACGCTCGACGGCCCGGGTGGCGGGGGCCGTGGGGCCGTTGCCGCGGTAGGTCAGCAGCAGCGGTTCGAGGTTCGCGGAGGTCGCGCGCATCAGGGCGGCGCGGTCGGCGACCACGTGCGGCATGACGTCCTCGTGCGGCAGGACCAGGCCGTCGTCCGGGTCGGTCACGCGCAGGGCGCCGATCAGGCCGCGCTGGAGCATGCCGTCGCCGTCGCGCTGTTCGTAGACGTAGAGACCGGGTTCGGGGTCCGCGGTGAGGACGCCCTCGTCGAGCCAGCGGCGCAGGGTGTCGGCGGCCTGCTCGTTGCGGGCACTCGGGGTGCCGGCCTCGGGCAGGATGAGGCGGACGATGTTGTAAGGGTCCGACGACTGGAGGTGGTGCAGGCCGTCGGGGCGGACCACGACGTCGTACGGCGGTGAGGTGACGGCGGCCAGGCTGCCGACCCGGTCCGGGTCGTAGCGCAGACCTCGGAACGGGGTGAGTTCGAGGCCCCGGCGCGCCGTCGCTTCCGAGTGACCTGCTGTGTCCATCCCGGCATCGTACGTGTGTCAGTGGCATGCGCGATGATCGGGGGAAAGAGCATGCGACCCGAGGAGCGATGTGCAATGAGCCGGAGCGTCAGGACGAGGCCCGAGGGCAGTGGCCAGGCCCTGAGCGAGGCGTACGACACTGCGCTGCTCGACCTGGACGGGGTGGTGTACGCGGGCGGGAACGCGATCGCGCACGCCGTGGAGTCGCTGGAGCGGGCGCGGGCGGGCGGGATGCATCTCGCGTACGTCACGAACAACGCGCTGCGCACCCCGGACGTCGTCGCGGAGCATCTGACCGAGCTGGGCATACCGACGGGCGCGGAGGACGTCATCACGTCCGCGCAGGCGGTGGCCCGGCTGATCAGTGAGCAGGTGCCGGCGGGTGCGCGGGTGCTGGTGATCGGCGGTGAGGGGCTGCGGGTGGCGCTGCGCGAGCGCGACCTGGTGCCCGTGGAGTCGGCGGACGACGACCCGGTGGCGGTGGTGCAGGGGTACGGCGGGCCGGAGCTGTCGTGGGGGCGGTTCGCGGAGGCGTCCTACGCGGTCGCGCGCGGGGTGCCGTGGTTCGCGTCCAATACCGATCTGACGATTCCCAGCGGGCGGGGGATCGCGCCGGGCAACGGCGCCGCCGTGGAGGTGGTGCGGATCGCGACCGGCGCCGAGCCGCAGGTCGCGGGCAAGCCGCTGCCCCCCATGCACCGGGAGACCATCCTGCGCACGGGTGCGAAGCGGCCGCTGGTGGTGGGCGACCGGCTGGACACGGACATCGAGGGGGCGTTCAACGGCGGGGTCGACGCGCTGCTCGTGCTGACCGGGGTCACCGACGGCGCGCAGTTGCTCGCCGCGCCGCCGCAGCACCGGCCGACGTATGTCGACGCGGATCTGCGCGGGATGCTCACCGGGCAGCCGGAGATCACCGAGGAGCGTGACGGTTTCCGGTGCGGCGGGTGGACGGCGCGTGCCGCGGAGGAGCAGCTGGTGCTGAGCGGGGACGGTGAGGCGCTGGAGGGTCTGCGGGCGCTGTGCGCGGCGGCCTGGACGGCGGCCGGGGACGGTGTGTGCGAGCTGGACGCGGGGAAGGCGCTGGCCCGGCTGGGGCTGTGAGCCGGGGTCCGGTGTCCGGTGTGCGCAGACGGCTGTGACCGGGAGCGGACCAGTCACTACGACCGGGGATCGTGGACCAGAGCGAGGGTAGGCTAACCTAACTTCGTGTTGGTCGACAGTCCTCCCGAACAGCGCGCGGCGACCGCTCCCGCGCCCCCGAGCCGCCGGGCGCTCCGTGCCGTCGGGCTGCTGGTCGCCGTGGCGCTTCTGGCGCTCCTCGTCGTGGCGAGCATCGCCGTCGGCGCCAAACAGCTGTCTGTGGGGCAGGTCTGGCACGGTTTGTTCCACGACACCGGGACGTACGGCGACGTCGTGGTCGACGACCGGCTCGCGCGGACCGTGCTCGGGCTGCTCGCCGGAGCGGCGCTCGGGCTGTCGGGGGCCGTGCTCCAGGCGCTCACCCGCAACCCGCTCGCCGATCCGGGGCTGCTCGGTATCAACGCGGGCGCGTCCGCCGCGGTCGTCACGGCCATCACCTATCTCGGCGTCACCAGCCTGACCGGCTATGTGTGGTTCGCCTTCCTCGGGGCCGCCGTCGTGGGCGCGCTGGTGTGGTTCCTCGGCGGCAGCCGGGGCGCCACCCCGGTCCGGCTCGCGCTCGCAGGGACCGCGATCACCGCCGCGCTGTACGGGTTCGTACAGGCCGTGATGATCACGGACGACGCGGCGCTCGGCAAGATGCGCTTCTGGACCGTGGGCTCGCTGAACTCCGCCACCGACGGGACCGTCAAGCAGGTGCTGCCGTTCTTCGCGGCCGGGACGGTGCTGGCGCTCTCCCTCGCCCGCCCGCTGAACGCGATGGCCATGGGCGACGAGACCGCCAAGGCGCTCGGCGCCCACCTCGACCGGACCCGGGCGCTGGCCATGCTCGCCGCCACCGTGCTGTGCGGGGCGGCCACCGCCGCCTGCGGGCCGATCCTGTTCGTCGGGCTGATGGTGCCGCACGTCGTGCGCTCCTTCACCGGTCCCGACCTGCGCTGGATCCTGCCGTACGCCACCATCCTGTCGCCCGTGCTGCTGCTGGGCGCCGATGTGCTCGGCCGGATCGCCGTGCGGCCCTCGGAGCTCCAGGTCGGTGTCGTCACCGCCGTCCTGGGCGGTCCGGTCTTCATCTTCCTGGTCCGACGGCGGAGGACGGCGCAGCTGTGAGCACGGCAGTGAAGAAGGCGAGCACTGCGGGGCGCACGAGGCGTGGCCTGCGCGCGCTGCGCACCCCCGGCGGGCTGTCGCTGCGCCTCGACGTACGCGCGCTGGTTGTCGTCGCCCTGCTGCTGGTGGTCGCGCTCGCCGCGAGCGTCGTGCTCATCGGCACCGGTGACTTCCCGATCTCCGCCGGGGACGTGATCAGGACGCTGCTCGGCGAAGGCAATCCGGGCCAGGAGTTCGTCATCCGGGAGCTGCGGTTGCCGCGGGTGCTGGTCGGCCTGCTGGTCGGGGCGGCGCTGGGTCTGGGCGGTGCGCTGTTCCAGGCGGTCTCCCGCAACCCGCTGGGCAGTCCGGACGTCCTGGGCCTCGGGCAGGGCTCGACGGCCGGGGCGCTCGTGGTGATCGTCCTGGTCGGCGGCAACACCGCGCAGGTCACCCTCGGCGCGCTGGCCGGCGGCCTGCTGACCGGCCTCGCCATCTATCTGCTGGCCTGGAAGCAGGGCGTGCACGGCTACCGGCTGGTCCTGGTCGGCATCGGCGTCTCGGCCGTCGCCTCGGCCGTCAACGGCTACCTCATCACCAAGGCCGACCTGGTCGACGCGGCCCGCGCCGTCGTCTGGATGACCGGCTCGCTCAACGGCCGCGGCTGGGAGCAGGTGTGGCCGCTGCTCGTGCTGTGCGCGGTGCTGGTGCCGCTGGTCCTCGCCCACGCCCAAGGCCTGAGGATGATGGAGATGGGCGACGACATGGCCGGCGCCCTCGGAGTGCGCGTCGAGCGCGTACGGATGCTGCTGATGGTGGCCGCCGTCCTGCTCACCGCGACCGCCACGGCCGCCGCCGGACCCGTCGGCTTCGTCGCCCTCACCGCCCCGCAGCTCGCCCGTCGCCTGACCCGGTCGCCGGGGCCGAACCTCCTTCCGTCGCTGTGCATGGGCGCCGCCCTCCTGGTGGCCGCCGACTTCGCCTCGCAGCGGCTGTTCGGCGCCGACCAGCTGCCCGTCGGCGTGGTCACCGGCGTGCTCGGCGGCGTCTACCTGCTGTGGCTGCTGGTCACCGAGCGCCGGGCGGGCCGGATATGAGCGGCACGCACCAGAACACCGATAGGAGCCCCGTGAACCGCCTGTCCGCGGAAAACATCACCCTTGCCTACGATCAGCGCATCGTCGCCGAGCAGCTGTCGGTTCAGATCCCCGACCACTCCTTCACGGTGATCGTCGGACCGAACGCGTGCGGCAAGTCGACGCTGCTGGGGGCGCTGTCGCGGATGCTCAAGCCGAGCCAGGGCCGGGTGCTGCTGGACGGGCAGGTCATACAGTCGATGCCGGCGAAGAAGGTGGCCCGCACCCTCGGCCTGCTGCCGCAGTCGTCGCTCGCGCCGGACGGCATCACGGTCGCCGACCTCGTCGGCCGCGGCCGCTACCCGCACCAGGGCCTGCTGCGCCAGTGGTCCAGCGAGGACGAGCGGGTCGTACGGGAGTCCATGGCGCAGACCGGGGTCGCCGAACTCGCCGACCGGTACGTCGACGAACTGTCCGGCGGACAGCGGCAGCGGGTGTGGATCGCGATGGCGCTCGCCCAGCAGACCCCGCTGATGCTGCTCGACGAGCCGACGACCTACCTCGACATCCAGCACCAGATCGACGTGCTCGACCTGTGCGCCGAGCTGCACGAGGCACAGGGCCGCACGCTCGTCGCGGTCCTGCACGACCTCAACCATGCGGCCCGGTACGCCACACACCTGATCGCCCTCAAGGGCGGCCGGGTCGTCGCCGAGGGCGCACCGAAGGAGATCGTCACGGCCGAGCTGGTCGAGGAGGTCTTCGGTCTGCGCTGCCAGGTCATCGACGACCCGGAGACGGGCACGCCGCTGGTGGTACCGGCCGCGCGGAAAGCACGCGTACGGGGCTAGAGCAGCTTCCTGAGCCGGAACAGGTCCACCAGGCTCGCCTCCAGCCTCACCCGGCCCGAGCCCCAGGCGCGCGCGAAGCTCAGCTCGCCGTCCACGAGAGCGACCAGGTCGTCGCCGGCCATCGCCAGCCGGATCTCGGCCCGCTCGGGGGGCGGGCCTTCAAGGGTGTCGTCCACCCGGATCCGGCCGCCGGTCAGCCGCCCGACGAAGGTGACGTCCAGGTCCCTGATGTGGCAGCTCACCGAACGGTCCATGGCCGCGGCCTCGCGGACGTCGCCCTCGGCGCGCTGCATGTTGTCCGAAAGCTGGTCGAGCGCGCTGCGGCACTCCTCGATCGTGGCCATCGCGCTCGACGGTACCGCAGGGCTTCGAGGTAGCGTCTGGGCATGCACGACACCGTCCCCGACGCCGAGGCGCACGAGGGGGGCCCGGACGAGCCGGCCTACGACCCCGCCGCCCCGGCCCCGCTGACCGTGCCCCGCACCCCCACCGGCAACCCCGACGTCGACGCCGCCCTGGACCGGCTCGCCGATGCCGACCACCTCGCCACGGACGGACACCTCGAGGTGTACGAGGATGTACATCGGGGGCTGCGCGACGCGCTCACCGCGCTCGACGCCCGCCCGGGACCTCCGGCTCCCACCCGTCACCCGACCACCGCCCCTCAATGAGACCCTTCGGGTCACCTCGTTTGATTCGCCGTATGGAAACAGGAGCTGAACGCACCGTGGCAGGAGTCGCACGTCGCCGTCTGGACGCGGAGCTGGTCCGCCGCAAGCTCGCGCGCTCGCGTGAGCACGCCAGCCAGCTGATCGCCGCGGGGCGGGTCACCGTCGGCAAGACCGTCGCGACCAAACCCGCCACGCAGGTGGAGACCGCGGCTGCGATCGTCGTCAGGGCCGACGGCAGCGATCCCGACTACGTCTCCCGCGGCGGGCACAAGCTCGCCGGGGCGCTGGCGGCCTTCGTGCCGCAGGGGCTGGCCGTCGAGGGCCGGCGGGCGCTGGACGCCGGCGCGTCCACGGGCGGCTTCACGGATGTGCTGCTGCGGGCCGGTGCCGCGCACGTGGTCGCGGTGGACGTCGGGTACGGGCAGCTCGCCTGGACGTTGCAGAGCGATGAACGCGTCACCGTCAAGGACCGTACGAACGTACGCGAGTTGACGCTGGAGGCGATCGACGGCAAGCCCGTGGATCTGGTCGTGGGGGACCTGTCGTTCATCCCGCTCGCTCTGGTGCTGCCCGCGCTGGTGCGGTGCGTGACGCCGGACGCCGATCTGGTGATGATGGTCAAGCCGCAGTTCGAAGTGGGGAAGGAGCGACTGGGCAGCGGGGGTGTCGTACGGAGTCCGCAGCTGCGGGCGGAGGCCGTGCGGGGTGTCGCCGGGAAGGCGTGGGAGCTGGGGCTCGGGGTGAAGGGTGTCACCGCGTCTCCGCTGCCCGGGCCGTCCGGTAACGTCGAGTACTTTCTGTGGCTGCGTGCCGGGGCGCCCGCCCTGGACCCGGCCGATGTTGACCGTGCAGTGGCGGAGGGGCCGCGTTGACGCAGAACCGAGCTCGTACTGTTTTCCTGCTCGCCCACACCGGACGGCCGGCGGCCGTGCGCAGTGCCGAGCTCGTGGTCAAGGGCCTGCTGCGGTCCGGTATCGGGGTGCGGGTGCTTCAGGCGGAGGCGGTCGACCTGCCGCTGCCGGACGAGGTGCAGCTGGTCAAGGAGGCGACCCCGCAGTGCCTCGACGGGTGCGAGCTGCTCATCGTCCTCGGCGGTGACGGCACGCTGCTGCGCGGCGCGGAGTTCGCGCGGGCGTCCGGGGTGCCGATGCTCGGCGTCAACCTGGGGCGCGTCGGGTTCCTCGCCGAGGCCGAGCGGGACGACCTGGAGAAGGTCGTCGACCGGGTGGTGGCGCGGTCGTACGAGGTCGAGGAGCGGATGACCGTCGACGTCGTCGTGCACCGCAACGGCGACATCGTGCACACCGACTGGGCGCTGAACGAGGCTGCCGTGCAGAAGGTGTCCGCGGAGCGGATGCTCGAGGTCGTGCTGGAAATCGACGGGCGGCCGGTGACCGGGTTCGGCTGCGACGGAATCGTGTGCGCGACGCCGACCGGGTCGACGGCGTACGCGTTCTCGGCGGGCGGGCCGGTGGTGTGGCCGGAGGTCGAGGCGCTGCTGATGGTGCCGATCTCGGCGCACGCGCTGTTCGCGAAGCCGCTCGTGACGGCGCCCGACTCGGTGCTGGCCGTCGAGGTGCTGCCGCACGTCCCTCCGGGGGTGCTGTGGTGCGACGGGCGGCGGACGGTGGAGCTGCCGCCGGGCGCGCGGGTGGAGGTGCGGCGGGGGGCCGTGCCGGTGCGGCTGGCGCGGCTGCACCACGCCAACTTCACGGACCGCCTCGTCGCGAAGTTCGCGTTGCCGGTTTCGGGGTGGCGCGGGGCGCCGCACTAGGCCGACGCCGCCTTGGTAGAACGACGGCGCCTCGCTCGCGTGGGTGACAAAGGCGGGGCGGTCGCAATCGCCCTGCGGGACCTCGTATGGTCTTGTGCGTGCTGGAAGAGATGCGGATACGGTCGCTCGGTGTCATCGACGACGCCGTTGTCGAGCTGTCGCCCGGGTTCACCGCCGTCACCGGCGAGACCGGTGCGGGCAAGACCATGGTGGTCACCAGCCTCGGGCTGCTGCTGGGCGGCCGCGCCGACGCGGCGCTCGTGCGGCTGGGGGCCGAGAAGGCGGTGGTCGAGGGCCGGATCACCGTACCCGCGGACGCCACGGCCGTCGTACGGGCCGAGGAGGCCGGGGCCGAGCTGGACGACGGGGCGCTGCTGATCAGCCGCACCGTGTCCGCCGAGGGCCGGTCGCGGGCGCACGTGGGCGGGCGGTCGGTGCCCGTGGGGCTGCTCGCGGAGCTGGCCGACGACCTGGTGGCCGTGCACGGGCAGACCGACCAGCAGGGGCTGCTGAAGCTGTCCCGGCAGCGTGAGGCGCTGGACCGGTACGCCGGGGACGCGGTCGCCGTGCCGCTGACCAAGTACCGCGAGGCGTACAAGCGGCTGCGGGCCGTGGCCGCCGAGCTGGAGGAGATCACGACACGCGCGCGTGAGCGGGCCCAGGAGGCCGACCTGCTGCGCTTCGGTCTCGACGAGATCACCGCGGTCGAGCCGCGCGCCGGTGAGGACACCGAGCTGGCCGAGGAGGCCGAGCGGCTCGGGCACGCGGAGGCGCTGTCGTCGGCCGCGACGGTCGCGCACGCCGCGCTGGCGGGCAATCCCGAGGACCCCGAGGGCATCGACGCGACCACGCTGGTCGCGGGCGCCCAGCGGGCCCTGGAGGCCGTCCGGTCGCACGATCCGGCGCTGGCCGCGCTCGCCGACCGGATCGGCGAGATCGGCATCCTGCTCGGGGACGTGGCCGGAGAGCTGGCGGGGTACGCCGACGACCTGGACGCCGATCCGCTGCGGCTGGCGGCGGTGGAGGAGCGCCGGGCGGCGCTCACCCAGCTGACGCGGAAGTACGGCGAGGACGTGAACGCCGTGCTGGCGTGGGCCGAGCGCAGCGCGCAGCGGCTGACCGAACTCGACGGCGACGACGAGCGCATCGAGGAGCTGACCGCCGAACGCGACGGGCTGCGCGCCGAACTCGGCGGGCTCGCGCAGGCGCTGACCGAGGCGCGCACCGAGGCCGCCGAGCGGTTCGCGGCGGCCGTGACCGCGGAGCTGGCGTCGCTGGCCATGCCGCACGCGCGCGTGTCGTTCGACATCCGGCAGACGGACGACCCGGAGGGCGTCGAGGTGTACGGGCGCACGGTCGGCTACGGCCCGTCCGGCGTGGACGAGGTCGAGCTGCTGCTCGCTCCGCACCCGGGTGCGCCGCCGCGGCCGATCGCCAAGGGTGCGTCCGGCGGTGAGCTGTCCCGCGTCATGCTGGCCGTGGAGGTCGTGTTCGCGGGCACGGACCCGGTGCCGACGTATCTCTTCGACGAGGTCGACGCCGGCGTCGGCGGCAAGGCCGCGGTGGAGATCGGGCGGCGCCTGGCGCGGCTGGCGAAGTCCGCGCAGGTCGTCGTCGTCACGCACCTGCCGCAGGTGGCCGCGTTCGCCGACCGGCAGCTGCTGGTGGAGAAGACCAACGACGGCTCGGTGACCCGCTCGGGCGTGAAGGTCCTGGAGGGTGAGGACCGCATCCGCGAACTGTCCCGGATGCTGGCCGGCCAGGAGGACTCCGAGACGGCCCGCGCCCACGCGGAGGAACTCCTGGCGACGGCCCGCGCGGACGTGTAGCGCCAGGTCTGGTCGAGGGGCAGGGGGGCGCGGTCCGCTCACTCGTGTGAGTGACGCCGGGAGGCGCACGAGGTCGGCGTGCGCCCCCGGGGTTCCCGGAACGCCCGTACGTGCTGGCATTCTTGGCGTCAGTGGTGGAGGAAACGGTGTGGTCCACCCCCTTCGCGCGATCCTTCTGTACGTTCTCTTCGTGACCGTCCCACGCCGACCCAGGAGCCCGGCCACGTGACCCCCGCGAGCAGCCCGTCACCGCGCGGTCGGCCGTTGCTGCGCACCGTGCAGGTGCTCGGCGGCGGCAACGCCTGCAGCAGCGCCCATGTGCGCTCGCTGGCCGCCGGGCTCGTCGCACGGGGCGTGAAGGTCACCGTGTGCGCCCCCTACGAGGCCGATCACGCCTACGACTTCACCGGTGCCGGCGCCGATCACGTGGCCGTGCCGCGCAGCAGCGACCCGGTGTCCGTCGCCGCGCTGCGGGCGGCCTGCGCCAACGCCGACGTGGTGCACGCGCACGGGCTGCACGCCTCCTTCCGGGCCGTGCTCGCGCTCAGCGGGCGCCGCACCCCGCTCGTCGTCACCTGGCACGACCGGGCGTACGCCGAGGGGCCGCGCGCCCAGCTGCTGCGACTGCTGGAGCGGCGGGTGGCGAGGACCGCCTCCGTGGTGCTCGGGACCAGCTCCGTCCTGGTGGACGTCGCCCGCCGCACCGGCGCCCGGGACGCCCGGCTGGCCGCGGTCTCCGTACCCGGATCGCGTTCGGCCGCGCCGGACGAGGAGGCCGAACGGCGGCGGCCCAAGGTGCGGGCCGAACTGGGCGCCACGGGGCGCCCGTTGCTGCTGGCGGTCGGCTCCCTGGACCGGCACCGCGGATACGACCGCCTGCTGGACGCCTCGCGCGCGTGGCGCTCCCTGGACCCGGCGCCGCTGGTCGCGATCGCCGGGGAGGGTCCGCTGCGTCCGGAGTTGCAGCGCCGTATCGAGGACGAAGGGCTGCCGGTCCGGCTGCTCGGGCGCCGCGACGACGTCGGCGAGCTGCTCGCCGCCGCGGATCTGGCGCTGCTGCCCAGCCGCTGGGAGTCGCGGTCGGTGCTCGCCCAGGAGGCGCTCCACGCGCGCGTACCGCTGGTCGCGACCGACGTCGGCGGCATCCGCGAACTCGTCGGCGACGCCGCCGAGCTGGTGCCGTACGGCGACGCCGCCGCACTCGCCGCCCGTGTGGTCGCCCTGCTCGGCGACCCCGGCCGCTGCGAGAGGCTGCGGCACAAGGGCGCACGCCAGGCTGCCACCTGGCCCTCGGAGGACGAGACGGTCGCGCAAGTGCTGAGCGTCTACGACGAGTTGACCCAGCCGTCGCCGTGGCTGTAGGGGCCTACGGGGCGTGTCGGCGGGCCCGCAGCGCCAGGCTGAGGGCCAGGACCGTCTGGGGGTCGTCGAGGTCCGTGCCGAGGAGTTCGCCGATGCGGGCGAGGCGGTTGTAGAGAGTCTGGCGGTTCAGGTGCAGTTCGCGGGCCGTCTCCGCCTTGCGGCCGGCGTGCGCCAGGTACGTCTCGAGGGTGGGCAGCAGCGGGGGGCGCGAGGTGCGGTCGTGCTCGCGCAGGGGCCCGATCGCGCGGTCCACGAAGGCCGCGAGGTCCGGATGGTCGCGCAGCCGCCACAGCAGCAGGTCGATGTCCAGGCGGCGGGCGTCGTACCAGGGGCGGTCCGTGAGGCCCTGCGCCGCCGTCGCCGTCTCCGCCGCGTGCCGCAGGCCCGCCGAAGCCGCCGCCCAGCCGCCCGCGACCCCGACCACCACGACCGGCGGCTGCGCGCCCGGCCGCTGCATCCCGGCTCGCTCCACGCCCGCCCGCAGGGCCGCCGCGACCCGGTCGGCGACCGCGGCCCGCTCCGACTCCGAGCGCAGGCCCAGCAGGACCAGCACGCGGCCCTCGACCGGGCGTACGCCGATCAGCACCGGCACGCCCACCGCCGCCAGTTCCTCGGAGACGGCGCGGGCCAGCACCGCCCAGCCGCCGCCGGGGGAGAGGGCGTCGCCGAGCCGCATCACCACCGGCAGCAGCGGCCCTGAGCCCGGTTTGAAGCCGAGGACGCGGGCCTGCGCCGGGGCGTCCTCTGCGGTGATCCGGCCCTCGGCGAGGTCGGTGAGGAAGTCGCCGCGCCCGCGCGCGGCAAGCTCCTCCTCCTGGCGGGCCTGCATCAGCACCACCGCGAGGATGCCCGCGGCCCGCTCACCGGCGATCCGGTGCACGGGGGCCAGCGGTGAGCGCACCGGCAGCAGCACCAGCCGCGCCCGCACCGAGCCCGTGCCCGGACCGCCGCCGGGAACGTCCACCAGCACCGAACCCGACGGCGGCGGCGCGTCCTTGTGCGGGCCGCGCAGCCCCTCCCACACCTGGAGCGGATCGGTGCCCTCCGGCCCGGCCCCGGCGGCGTACAGCAGCCGGCCGTCGGCCGTCTCCAGGAAGACCGGGTTGTCGCTGAAGTCGGCGAGGATGCCGAGGACCTGGGGCACCCCGCCGCCGCCCAGCAGGGCCTGCGTGCAGCGCCGGTGCACTTCTTCCGCCCGCTGCAGCAGCGCGTAGTGGCCGTTGACGATCTCGGTGTGGATCTCCTCGGTGACCGTCACGAACGGCACCTCGCGGTGCAGCTGGACCAGCGGCAGCCCCGCCGCCCGTGCCGTGTCCACCAGCGGTGCGGGCAGCCGGGCGAAGCGCGGGCCCAGCTCCACCACCAGCGCCGCGATGCCACGCTCGGCCAGGGTCCGCACGAACGCCCGCTGCTCTGCCGGACGGGTGCCGACGCCGTATCCCGTGGTCAGCAGCAGCTCGCCGCCCTTGAGCAGGGAGGCGATGTTCGGCACCTCGCCCGCGTGCACCCAGCGCACGGTGCGCCCCAGCCGGTCGGCGCCGGCGAGCACCTCGGGCAGCCCGCTGCGCAGACCCGGCAGCTCCAGTGCGCGCTGCACGGTGATCCCGGTGCCCTGGGTGTCGAATCGGTGGTCGGTGCGGCTGTCCATGCAGCGGACGCTACCCGCGCCCGCGTTGCGGTGACATCTCCGGGCGGTCACGGAGACGATCACCGGGCCGCCCGGCACGACACTGCGTCGCCCCGAGTGGGCCATCGCGCGACCCCCTGTCTGTTGTGGCGTGCGTCACTTGGCCGACACACTGTCGTATCCGCAGGAAAAAGGCTACGTGATCTTCGGATTCCGTTGTGACTGCACGGTGAGAGGGGCGGGAATGGCAGAGACTCCCACGCGAGAGGTGCAACGCCTCAAAGCGAATTCCGTAGGACTGGTGGGTGTAGTGTTCATGGCGGTGGCCACCGCCGCACCCATCACCGCGATGACCGGCAACCTGCCCATCGCGGTCGGCTACGGCAACGGCACCGGCGCACCGGCCGGCTATCTGTTCGCCACCCTCGTGCTGACGGTCTTCTCCGTCGGCTACGTCGCGATGGCCCGCCGGATCACCGCGGCCGGCGCCTTCTACGGCTACATCTCGCACGGCCTGGGGCGGATCGCCGGACTGGCCTCCGGGATGCTCGCGGTACTCGCGTACATCGTCTTCGAGGCGTCCATCGTCGGCGTCTTCTCCTACTTCGCGAAGACCACCGTCCACGACCAGCTCGGCGTCGACCTGCCCTGGGTCCTCTATGCCGCCGCCATGCTGCTGGTCACCGCCGTCCTCGCGTACTTCGACATCAACCTCACCGCCAAGGCGCTCGGCGTCATGCTGATCGCGGAGATCGCCGTCCTCTTCGCGGTCGCCACCGCCGTCCTGGTGCACGGCGGCGGCCCGGACGGCATCCCGCTCGAGCCGGTCAACCCGAAGAACGCCTTCACCGGCGCATCCGCCGGGCTCGGCCTGTTCTTCGCCTTCTGGTCCTGGGTCGGCTTCGAGTCGACGGCGATGTACGGCGAGGAGTCCCGCGACCCCAAGCGGGTCATCCCGCGCGCCACGCTCATCTCCGTCGTCGGCGTCGGCCTGTTCTACATCTACGTCTCCTGGATGACCATCGCCGGCAACGGACTGAACGGCGCCGTCGAGCTGTCCGCCGGGACGAGCCCGCTCGACCTCTTCTTCGCCCCCGCGCACACCTTCATCGGCGCCTGGGCGGTCAACGCCTTCCAGTGGCTGCTGATCACCGGCTCGTTCGCCTGCGGCATGGCCTTCCACCAGTGCGCCGCGCGCTATCTGTACGCCATCGGCCGCGAGGGGTTCCTGCACCCCGCCCTCGGCCGCACCCACCCGCGACACGGTTCGCCGTATCTCGCCTCCTTCGTGCAGTCCGTCATCGCCGTCGCCCTCGTCGGCGCGTTCTGGGCGACCGGGCAGGACCCGTACATCCACCTGTACACGCTGTTGGCGATCCTCGGCACGATGGCCATCCTCATCGTGCAGACCCTGTGCTCCTTCGCGGTCATCGGCTACTTCCGCAGGAACCACCCCGAGGACCGGCACTGGTTCCGCACCCTCACCGCGCCCCTGCTCGGCGGGATCGGCATGACCGCCGTGGTGGTGCTGCTGGTGGTCAACATGGACACCGCGGCCGGTACGGCCGCCGACTCGCTCTTCTTCAAGGCCATCCCGTGGATCGTCGGGCTGGTCTTCTTCGGCGGCCTCGGCCTGGGCCTGTATCTGCGGGCCCGCCGGCCGGAACGCTACGAGATCATCGGCCGGATCGTCCTGGAGGACGCGGCCGAGCGCACGGACAGCGACATCGAGGAAGCCCCCGCCAACGCCTGAGGAGCCGCACCGTGTCCCGTACGCAGCTGATGCACGCCCTGAGCGCCCTCACCGCCGACCACGCCGCCGCCCACCGGCTCGGCGTGCCCGTCGCCGAGGCGCGCCAGGTCCGCCGCCGTACCGTCCTCAAGGGCGCCCTCGCCACCGCCGCCGTGACCGCCGCGGCGGCCCCGGCCCGAGCGGCCGCCGCGTCCGCGCCGCACATCGCCGTCGTCGGCGCCGGCATCGCCGGACTCACCGCCGCGCTCACCCTGCACGACGCCGGATACGCCTGCACCCTCTACGAGGCCGACCCCGACCGGGTCGGCGGGCGCATGTACTCCCAGCGCGACCACTGGGCCTGGGGGCAGACCTCCGAGATCGGCGGCGAGCTGATCGACACCGGCCACAAGAAGATCCAGGAACTGTGCCGCCGCTTCTCCCTGCCGCTGGAGGACTTCCTCGGCGGCGGGCCCAACGGTGCCGAGGAGGTCTTCTTCTTCGACGGCGCCTACTACCCGCGCGCACGGGCCGACGAGGACTTCAAGGCCGTCTACCAGGCCCTCCACACCGACCTCCAGGCGGCAGGCGAGGTCAAGTGGAACCAGACCACCGCCGCCGGCACCGCCCTGGACACCATGTCCCTGTACGACTGGATCGAGTCACGCGTGCCCGGCGGCCACGCCTCCCCGCTGGGACAGCTCTTCGACGTCGCCTACAACGTCGAGTACGGCGCCGACACCACCGAGCAGTCCTCGCTCGCCCTGGTGCTGCTGATGGGCTACCAGACCAATCCCGGCGACTTCAACATCTGGGGCCTGTCCGACGAGCGCTACCACATCGTCGGCGGCAACGACCAACTCCCGCACGCCATCGCCGGCTCCCTGCCCGCCGGGACGATCCGGCAGGGCTGGTCGCTGCAGGCGGTACGCGCCGAGGCCGACGGCACACAGACGCTGACCTTCAGCGAGGCCGGCAGCACCCGCACCGTCACCGCCGACCACACCGTGCTGTGCGTGCCGCTGCCGATCCTGCAACGGCTCGATCTGAGCCGGGCCGGCTTCGACCCCCGGATGACCAGCCTGCTGCGCGACGCCCGCATGGGTTACTGCACCAAGCTCAACATGCAGTTCTCCAGCCGTCCGTGGCGTGGCACCGGTCCCTGGCCCGGTGTGTCCGCCGGCGAGTGCTTCACCGACGGCCGGGTGCAGCAGACCTGGGACACCACCAAGGTCCAGCCCGGCACCGGCGGCATCCTCATCCAGTACGGCGGCGGCAGCCTCGCCAAGTCGCTGACACCGGCGGGACCGTTCTCGTACGAGAGCGATCCCTATGTGAAGGGCCTCGCCGGCAAGTACCTCAAGGACATCGACGCCTTCTTCCCCGGTACGTCGGGTGCGTGGACCGGCCGGGCGCAGCTGTCCGCGTGGCACCTCAACCCCTACTCGCTCGGCGCCTACTCCTACTGGCCGGTGGGCTATCTGCACCGGTACGCGGGCTACGAGGGGACCGCACAGGGCAACATCCACATCGGCGGCGAGCACTGCAGTTACGACTTCCAGGGCTACATGGAGGGCGGTGCCACGGAGGGGGAGCGGGCGGCGCGCGAGGTGATCGCCGCAGTGGATTAGATGCGTGTGCATCGGGTAGCGGGTGCCCGCGTGGACTTCAGTGTGGTTGCCGTGGCACGTGAGGACGACAGCCCGGTCGACGAGCCGCTGCGCGTCGCGGCGCTCGCCGACCGGCTCGGATACCGGGAGGTGTGGGTCGGCGAGGGGCCGACCTGGGAGGCGTTCGTGCCGGCCACGGCGATCGGCGCGGCGACAGGGAGGGTCGCGCTGACGGCGGGGCCGGTGCCGGTGTCGGTGCGGGACGCGTACACCATCGCCCGGGGCGCGGCGGGCACCGCCGCCGTGACCGGCGGCCGGGCGGTGGGCGTGGCGATCGGCACCGCCAGCAAGCGGGTGGTCGAGGGGGTGCACGGGCGGCCCCGGACCCGGCCGACGTCCGCGATGGAGGAGTCGGCGGCGGCGCTGCGGAACCTGCTGCGCGCGGTGCCCGGCGAGCCGGTCGTCCCCGGCAGTCCCTTCCGCCGCCGCCTCGCACCGCCCGGCGGCCCGCTGACCGTGGCGGCCTTCGGGGACCGCGCCATCGGCATCGCCGCCGCGCACGCCGACCGGATGCTGCTCGACCTGGTCACACCGGAACAGGTACGAGTGCTGCGCGGCAAGCTCGACGCGGCGGCGGAAAAGGCGGGTCGCACGCCGCCGACGCTCGCCGCGTGGCTGCCGGCGGCCCTCGATCCGGCGCCGGAGTCCGTACGGCAGGTCCTGGGCAGCATCGCCGGATACCTGACCGTGCCGGGCTACAGCGACATGTTCCGGGCGGCGGGGTTCGGGGAGGCGGTGGACCTGGCCGCCGCGGGAGCGGACCGGGAGGCGCTGATCGGGGCCCTGCCGCCCGGGGCCGCGGCCGAGGTCGGCCTGGTCGGCGACCTGAAAACGATCCAGGCCCGCGTCGACGCGTACGCCGAGGCGGGCCTGGAAGAGATCGCTCTGGTACCGGCCACTGCCGGGGATCCCGGCGGCAACTCGACACTGACGGCGCTGGCAGCAGACGTCCAGGGGCGCGGGGAACTGCGCGACCAGCCACGACGGCGCCGCGGCCCGGAAGCGACCGTCAGCCCCCGTACGCGCCGGACGCGGTCAACCGCAGCGCCGTGTCGATCAAAGGCACGTGGCTGAACGCCTGCGGGAAGTTCCCCACCTGCCGCTGCAACCGCGGGTCCCATTCCTCCGCCAGAAGACCGAGGTCGTTGCGCAGGGACAGCAGCTTCTCGAACAGCTTGCGGGCCTCGTCCACGCGGCCGATCATCGCCAGGTCGTCGGCCATCCAGAAGGAACACGCGAGGAAGGCGCCCTCGTCGCCCGGGAGGCCGTCGACGCCCTCGTGCTGGCCCTCGGTGGGATAGCGCAGGATGAAACCGTCCGACGTGGACAGTTCCCGCTGGATCGCCTCGATCGTGCCGATCACCCGCTTGTCGTCCGGCGGCAGGAAGCCCATCTGCGGGATCAGCAGCAGAGAGGCGTCCAGCTCCTTCGAGCCGTAGGACTGGGTGAAGGTATTGCGCTCCTCGTCGTAACCCTTCTCGCACACCTCGCGGTGGATCTCGTCGCGCAGCTCCCGCCAGCGCTCCAGCGGACCGTCGGCCTCGCCGGACTCCAGCAGCTTGATCGTGCGGTCGACGGCGACCCACGCCATCACCTTGGAGTGCACGAAGTGCCGGCGCGGCCCGCGCACCTCCCAGATGCCCTCGTCCGGCTCCTGCCAGTGCTTCTCCAGGTAGCTGATCAGCTTCAGCTGGAGCAGCGAGGCGTAGTCGTTGCGGGCCAGGCCCGTCATGTGGGCCAGGTGCAGCGCCTCGGTGACCTCGCCGTACACGTCCAGCTGGAGCTGGTGCGCGGCGCCGTTGCCGACCCGCACCGGCGCGGACTTCTCATAGCCCGGCAGCCAGTCCAGCTCCGCCTCGCCGAGCTCGCGCTCGCCCGCGATGCCGTACATGATCTGCAGGT
The DNA here is from genome assembly GCF_043088925.1 of Streptomyces sp. NPDC014006. Lineage (NCBI taxonomy): Bacteria > Bacillati > Actinomycetota > Actinomycetes > Kitasatosporales > Streptomycetaceae > Streptomyces > Streptomyces sp. NPDC014006. The sequence continues at coordinate 20,358 of NZ_JBICAJ010000015.1, forward strand.
TCTCCGGGTCGCCGGCCACCGCGCGCAGCAGCCACTCGCGCCAGGCGCGGGCCTCCTCGCGGTAGCCGGTGCGCAGCAGCGAGGACAGTGTGATCGCCGCGTCCCGCAGCCAGGTGTAGCGGTAGTCCCAGTTGCGGACGCCGCCGATGTCCTCCGGCAGGGAGGTGGTGGGCGCCGCCACGATGCCGCCCGTGGGGGCGTAGGTCAGCGCCTTGAGGGTGATCAGCGAGCGGACCACCGCCTCCCGGTAGGGGCCGTGGTACGTGCACTGCTCGACCCACTCGCGCCAGAAGTCCTCCGTCGCCTCCAGCGACTGCTCGGGCTCCGGCAGCGGCGGCGGCTCCTTGTGCGAGGGCTGCCAGGAGATCGTGAACGCGATCCGGTCACCCGGTGCGACGGTGAAGTCCGAGAACGTCGTCAGCGACTTGCCGTAGGTCTCGGCCTCGGTGTCGTACCAGACCGAGTCCGGGCCCGCCACGGCAACCGTGCGCCCCTCGTGCTTGTGCACCCACGGCACGACCCGGCCGTAGGAGAAGCGCATCCGCAGCGCGGAGCGCATGGGGACGCGGCCCGAGACGCCCTCGACGATCCGGACCAGCTGCGGGGCGCCGTCACGCGGGGGCATGAAATCGGTCACCCGGACCGTGCCGCGTGGTGTGTCCCACTCCGACTCGAGGATCAGCGAGTCACCGCGGTAGCTGCGCCGCGCCGCGGTCGGCGGCTGCTGGTCGGGCCCGTGGGCCGGGCCCAGCCGCCAGTACCCGTGCTCCTCGGTACCCAGCAGGCCGGCGAAGATGGCATGCGAGTCGAAGCGCGGCAGGCAGAGCCAGTCCACCGTGCCGTCACGGCAGACCAGCGCCGCTGTCTGCATGTCTCCGATGAGTGCGTAGTCTTCGATGCGCCCGGCCACGTGCAACTCCAGTCGAACGGCCACGTCGCCCCGCGCGTGCGGGGCTGTCGCTAGTGCGGTCAAGGGGTCGTTGTTGTGCGTCGTTGAGCGGTGAAGCAAAGCAGCCGCTCAACCGCGATGGCAAAACGACAATCTCTGCTCAACGAACTGACGAGCTCTCGTTGTTCCGGTGATGTACGGGCTGGGGTGGCGCCTGGTACCCGGCCGGGCTCGGCAGCGAGTGTCCGAGCAGGATACGACGCACGTAGATGATCCGCGTGCCCCTCCGGGCAACAGCCATCCACCGAACGAGTGAGCATCGGGTGAGAAACCCGTAATCCATGCGTGCCGGGTGGCGGTGCGTGCGCGGAGCGTGGCCGGAAGCCATCGGCGCCGGTCGCTGATACCCTGGTAGCCCGTGGACCGGTGGGAGCAAAACCCCCGAACCGCAGCGACGGCACCCCCGGACTTCCGGAGCGGACAGCCGACCCGCAACCCCCAGACCGCGACCACGGGAGCCCCCCTTTGGCCATGCCGCCCGCTGCTTTTCGAAACAGCAAAGCCACGACGACCAAGCACATCTTCGTCACCGGGGGTGTCGCCTCCTCTCTCGGCAAGGGGCTGACCGCCTCCAGCCTCGGCATGCTGCTCAAGGCCCGGGGCCTGCGCGTCGTCATGCAGAAGCTCGACCCGTACCTGAACGTCGACCCGGGCACGATGAACCCCTTCCAGCACGGTGAGGTGTTCGTCACCAACGACGGCGCAGAGACCGACCTGGACATCGGACACTACGAGCGCTTCCTCGACCGTGACCTGGACGGCTCCGCCAATGTCACTACAGGCCAGGTCTACTCCACGGTGATCGCCAAGGAGCGCCGTGGCGAGTACCTCGGCGACACCGTGCAGGTCATCCCGCACATCACCAACGAGATCAAGCACCGCATCCGGCGCATGGCCACCGACGAGGTGGACGTCGTGATCACCGAGGTCGGCGGCACCGTCGGCGACATCGAGTCGCTGCCGTTCCTGGAGACGGTCCGCCAGGTCCGTCACGAGGTCGGCCGCGACAACGTCTTCGTCGTGCACATCTCGCTCCTGCCGTACATCGGCCCCTCCGGCGAGCTGAAGACCAAGCCGACCCAGCACTCGGTGGCCGCGCTGCGCAACATCGGTATCCAGCCCGATGCCATTGTCCTGCGCTGCGACCGCGAGGTGCCCACCGCGATCAAGCGGAAGATCTCGCTGATGTGCGACGTCGACGAGGCCGCCGTGGTGGCCTGCCCCGACGCCCGCTCGATCTACGACATCCCGAAGACCGTGCACGGCGAGGGCCTGGACGCCTATGTCGTGCGCAAGCTCGACCTGCCCTTCCGGGACGTCGACTGGACGACCTGGGACGACCTGCTGGACCGCGTCCACAACCCCGACCACGAGATCACCCTCGCCCTGGTCGGCAAGTACATCGACCTGCCCGACGCCTATCTGTCGGTCACCGAGGCGCTGCGCGCCGGCGGCTTCGCCAACCGCGCCCGCGTCAAGATCAAGTGGGTCACCTCCGACGACTGCAAGACGCCGGCCGGCGCCAAGGCGCAGCTGTCGGACGTCGACGGCATCTGCATCCCCGGCGGCTTCGGCGACCGCGGTGTGCTCGGCAAGGTCGGTGCGATCAAGTACGCCCGCGAGAACAAGATCCCGCTGCTCGGTCTGTGCCTGGGCCTGCAGTGCATCGTGATCGAGGCCGCCCGCAACCTCGCTGACATCCCGGACGCCAACTCCACCGAGTTCGACCCGGCCACCGGCCACCCGGTCATCTCCACCATGGCCGAGCAGATGGACATCGTCGCCGGTGAGGGCGACATGGGCGGCACGATGCGACTCGGCATGTACCCGGCGAAGCTGGCCGAGGACTCGATCGTGCGCGAGGTCTACGACGGCAAGGAGTACGTCGAGGAGCGGCACCGCCACCGCTACGAGGTGAACAACGCCTACCGCGCGGAGCTGGAGAAGAAGGCGGGCATCCTGTTCTCCGGCACCTCCCCGGACGGCAAGCTCGTCGAGTACGTCGAGTACCCGCGCGAGACGCACCCCTACCTGGTGGCCACCCAGGCCCACCCGGAGCTGCGCTCGCGTCCGACGCGCCCGCACCCGCTGTTCGCCGGTCTCGTGAAGGCCGCGGTCGAGCGGAAGAATTCGAAGTAACACACCAGCTTGTACGGTGGCCGGGGTGCATACCTTTCAGTAGGAAGCACCCCGGCTTTCGTATGCGCACGTGGGGAAGGAACGGCATGACGATCAAGGACACGCCCGAGGAGTGGGAGATCCGGGCGACGCGGACCCCGTTCACCGGGGCCAAGACCTCCGTCAGGACGGACGACGTGGTCATGCCCGACGGCTCCGTGGCCACGCGCGACTACCAGGTACACCCCGGCTCGGTCGCCGTCCTCGCCCTCGACGAGGACGACCGGGTCCTGCTGATCAACCAGTACCGCCACCCGGTGCGGCACAAGCTGTGGGAGATCCCGGCCGGCCTGCTCGACGTGCCCGGCGAGAACCCGCTGCACGCCGCCCAGCGCGAGCTGTACGAGGAGGCGCACGTCAAGGCCGAGGACTGGCGGGTGCTGACCGACCTGTACACCACGCCCGGCGGCTGTGACGAGGCCGTACGGATCTTCCTCGCGCGCAATCTGTCCGAGGCGGAGGGGGAGCGGTTCGCGGCGGAGCACGAGGAGACCGACATGCAGCACGCGCGGGTGCCCGTCGATGAGCTGGTGCGGGGGATTCTCGCCGGGGAGCTTCACAACACGTGTCTGGTGACGGGGGTGCTGTCTCTCGTTGCCGCGCGGCAGGGGGACGGGGTGGAGGCGTTGCGGCCGGCGGTGGCGCCTTGGCCTGCGCGGCCGTTCGAGGCGTAGCGCTGCGGGGACTTCGCCCGTGCTGGTGGCCGCGCGTTCGCTGTGGCTGGTCGCGCCCACGCGGCGATAGCCGCACATCGGCACAGCCCCGCGCCCCTCACCGGTACTGCCCAGCCGCTGGTCTGAAGATCGGTTGATCCGATCAGGGGACTCTCGCCCCTGTACCGCCGTGCTCCGCACGGGTTCGTCGCAGAGCGTGAACTAGGCTCTGGAGACGCCCGATCGATTGGTCCCGTCGGGCACTGGCGTGCGGTGGAACGGGAGCGTGGCCCGTGACGGAACAGGCGGTGGACGAGGACGGCGTGCGGCTGTCGGCGGAGAGTGTGTTCCTGGGCCGCACACGGGAGTTGAAGGAACTCCGCGCCGACATCGAGCGCGCGGGGCTGGACACGCTCAGCGGGAGGAAGGCCCCCCGCGCGCGGGTGCTGCTCATCGCCGGACGCCCCGGCTCCGGCCGTACCGCCCTCGCCGAGGAACTGGTCCGGCAGGTCGCGGACCGTTACGAGCACGGGGTGCTGCGCGCCCGGCTCAGCGAGGCGGACGGCACGCCCGTCCCCGTGGAGCGTGCCGCCCGTGAGCTGCTCGCCGCGCTGGAGCGGCCCGTTCCGCCGGGGGCCGGCGAGGACGAGCTGACCGAGGCGCTGCGCGACGCCCTCGCCGACCGGCGGACGCTGCTCCTGCTGGACGACGCGGCCGGCGCCGAGCAGGTCGACGCCCTCCTCCCCGACAACCCCGGCTGCCTGGTCGTCGCCGTCTCCGCGCGTCCCCTGACCGGCATCGCCGATGTGCGGCCCTGCACGCTGGGCGGGCTGGACACCAAGTCCGCCGTCGAACTGCTGTCCCGCCGGATCGGCTCCGTGCGGGTCACCGTCGACCCGAGGGCCGCCGAAGGCCTGGTCGAGGTGTGTCAGGGCGGGCCCGCCGCGCTGACGCTGGCCGCCGGCTGGCTCACGGCCCACCCGAAGGCGGCCGTCGCCGACCTCGCCAAGCAGCTGCGCGCCGACGGCGACGACACCACCGCGCTGGCCCGGGTCTTCAAGCTCGCCTACACCGCGCTGCCCGCCCCGGCCGCCCGGATACTGCGTCTGCTCTCCCTCGCCCCCGCCGGGCACGTCGACCCGCACACGGCGTCCGCGCTGGCCGGCTGCTCGGTGAGCGGCGCCCGCACCGCCCTGGACGACTTCGTCCGCTTCGGCCTGTTGCGGGCCGTGGACTCGCCGCTGCCGGAGTACGAGATCCCCGGTGCTCTGCACCCCCTGCTCAAGGCCCTCACCGAGACCCAGGACCGCCCCGCCGAGCTGCAGCTCGCCCGCGCCCGCATGCTGGAGCGGACGGTACGGCTGCTGCAGTCCTGCCGGGCGATCACCGAGACGGACAGCCCGCAGGCACGGGAGAAGCTGCTCGGCATGCCGCGCGCCCTGCGCTTCTCCAGCCCCGCGGCGGCCGAGGAGTGGCTGCGGGTGCGCCGCCCCGCGCTGCTGGGCGCCGCCCGCCTCGCGGTCGCCGACGGGGAGCTGGACACCCTCGCCCGGCGGCTGCTGTCCCAGCTGGTGCGGGCGATGGTCGCGCATGTCGGCACCCAGGCCGCCGCGCCCGACCTGTACGGCGTGCACCGCCTGGTCCTCGACGTGGCCGACCGGCGCGACCTGCCCCGGGAGAAGGCCGCCGCCCTGCTGAACCTGGCCGACCTGGACGCCCAGACCGGCCGGACGAACGAGGCGCTACTGCGGTATCGCGCAGCTTTGGATGCCGGACGCAAAGCAAATGACCCGTACGCGACCTCTCGCGCAATGGAATCCGTAGGTGGGGCGCATCTGGAGCTGGGGGACTACGAGCGGGCCGCCGACTGGTTCGGCCGGGCGCTCACCCAGCGCCTGGCCCGCGCCGAGCGCGCCGACGCCGCCCGGCTGTACGGCCGTATCGCCACCGCGCAGACCTACGCGGGCCGCTACGGCGAGGCGCTGCGCAGCTGGCGGGCTGCCGCCGCCGGCTACCGGCGGTGCGGTGATGTGACCGCGCATGCACGGGCGTTGAGCGAGCTGGCGCGGGTGCAGGAGTACGCCGGACGGCCGGCGGAGTCGCTGCGAACCTGCCAGGAGGCGGTGGAGTGGGCGCGCCGGGCCGAGGACACCCGGCTGCAGGCGGCGCTGCACCTGCGGATCGCCGACACCCTGGACCGCCTCGCCGATCCGGTGGCCGCCGGCATCCACCGCGGGACGGCCGAGCGGATGCTCGCGGAGCAGGGGGCAGGGAGCCCTGAGGGGCTCGACCAGCGGGAATGCGCCGCCAATGCCTGCGAAATCCGTAGTGCATCCGCTGAAGATTGATGCAATGAAAGGCTAGACAGCTGGAACACCTTCATTAGACTGGCTCTGCCGCACGTTCTCCTGCGGTGTCTCCCGGTGTGCCCCCGCATGCCTGGGTATGTCTAGTAATGCCCCTGTTTCCCCTGAGCCAAGGACCGTGATCGACGTGAAGGTCGGCATCCCCCGCGAGGTCAAGAACAACGAGTTCCGGGTGGCCATCACCCCCGCCGGCGTGCACGAGCTGGTGCGCAATGGCCACCAGGTGGTCATCGAGCGCAACGCCGGCGTCGGCTCGTCGATCACGGACGACGAGTACGTCGCCGCCGGTGCGCAGATCCTGGAGACGGCCGACGAGGTCTGGGCCTCCGCCGACCTGCTGCTGAAGGTCAAGGAGCCCATCGCGGAGGAGTACCACCGCCTTCGCAAGGACCAGATCCTCTTCACCTACCTGCACCTGGCCGCCTCCAAGGAGTGCACGGACGCGCTCATCGAGTCCGGCACCACGGCCATCGCCTACGAGACCGTCGAGCTGCCGAACCGCGCCCTGCCGCTGCTCGCCCCGATGTCCGAGGTCGCGGGCCGGCTGGCCCCGCAGGTCGGCGCCTACCACCTGATGCGCGCGGCCGGCGGCCGAGGCGTGCTGCCCGGCGGCGTCCCCGGCGTGACCCCGGCCAAGGCCGTCGTCATCGGCGGTGGCGTCTCCGGCTGGAACGCCACCCAGGTCGCCGTCGGCATGGGCTTCGACGTGACCCTGCTCGACCGCGACATCAACAAGCTGCGCGAGGCCGACAAGATCTTCGGCACGAAGGTCAAGGCGATCATGTCCAACGCCTTCGAGCTGGAGAAGGCCGTCCTGGACGCCGACCTCGTCATCGGCGCCGTGCTCATCCCGGGCGCCAAGGCACCCAAGCTCGTCACCAACGAGCTGGTGGCCCGCATGAAGCCCGGAAGTGTTCTTGTCGACATCGCGATCGACCAGGGCGGCTGCTTCGAGGACTCGCACCCGACCACGCACGCCGAGCCGACCTTCAAGGTCCACAACTCGGTCTTCTACTGCGTCGCCAACATGCCCGGCGCGGTGCCGAACACCTCCACCAACGCCCTCACCAACGCGACGCTGCCGTACATCGTCTCGCTCGCGAACAACGGCTGGGTGGAGGCGCTGCGCCGTGACGCCGCGCTGGCCAAGGGCCTCAACACTCATGACGGCAAGGTCGTTTACAAGGAGGTCGCCGAGGCCCACGGCCTGGAGCACGTGGAGCTCTCCACCCTCCTGGGCTGACCCTCCGGCCGACCGGCTCGCCGCCGTACTTCCAAGTCATCCGCGGGAATAAGGCGATACGTCAACACAGGTCGTCAACACCACGCATCCGGCCGGACCTTGCCCGACAAGGTCCGGCCGGATGTGTGTATGGTCACTTTGCGACTCTCGGTCAACTCGCCTCGAACGTAACCCTTCGACCGATTCGCACACCGGTGAAACCTGCGGTGCGACGGCCGTACGCCCTTGACAGCGCGATGTTTCATTGCCGACACATCGGGCCGGGTCCGGCGGATTGTGTTGCTGCGGACGCCCGACACGCCATAGAGTCGCCAACCGTCGGCATGGTGCCACGCTGACCTTGTCTAGAAGTTTCCTGGTCACCAAGGAGGTAAGACGACTTGTGAATGAGTCGACATTTTCTCCCGGGGGTGGTCGACCAGGAATGCCTGCGCGGGGCCAGGACCCCACGGGGCTCGAGGCTGTCGGCTCCGTCGCTGTCCGAACCTTCGCAGCCCACCAGAGCCAGAACAGCCCCCATACGGCTCTGTCAGCACACCAGAGCATGGACGGTCATCACGTGAACGCCATGGCCGGCGACGGAAGTGGCGCGCCCCACAACCACTTCGCCGACTACGACGAACTGCCCGAAGGGCACTTCTACGATCCCGACGCCGAGTATGAGCCGGACCCCGAGTACGCGGCCACCCTCGCGCCCGACGCCGCGCGTCAGCGCCGCGAGCGCGTCGGCCCGACCGGGCGCCCGCTGCCGTACTTCCCGATCCCGGGCCCGCTGACCGACCACGGTCCCGCGAAGATCATCGCGATGTGCAACCAGAAGGGCGGCGTCGGCAAGACGACGTCGACCATCAACCTGGGTGCCGCGCTCGCGGAGTACGGCAGGCGCGTGCTGCTCGTGGACTTCGACCCGCAGGGCGCGCTGTCGGTGGGTCTCGGCGTCAACCCCATGGAACTCGACCTGACGGTCTACAACCTGCTCATGGAGCGGGGGATGTCCGCGGACGAGGTCCTGCTGAAGACGGCGGTCCCCAACATGGACCTGCTGCCCAGCAACATCGACCTGTCGGCCGCCGAGGTGCAGCTGGTGAGCGAGGTCGCGCGCGAGTCCACGCTGCAGCGCGCGCTGAAGCCGCTGCTACCGGACTACGACTTCGTCGTCATCGACTGCCAGCCCTCGCTCGGCCTGCTCACCGTGAACGCGCTCACCGCGGCGCACAAGGTGATCGTGCCGCTCGAGTGCGAGTTCTTCGCGCTGCGCGGCGTCGCGCTGCTGACCGAGACCATCGAGAAGGTCCAGGAGCGGCTCAACCCCGACCTGGAGCTCGACGGCATCCTCGCCACGATGTACGACTCGCGCACGGTCCACAGCCGCGAGGTGCTGGCCCGTGTGGTCGAGGCGTTCGACGACCACGTCTACCACACGGTCATCGGGCGCACGGTCCGCTTCCCGGAGACCACGGTCGCCGGTGAGCCGATCACCACCTACGCCTCCAACTCCGTCGGCGCCGCCGCCTACCGTCAGCTCGCCAGGGAGGTGCTCGCCCGGTGTCACGCCGAGTGAGTCTGCCGGGGGCCGACGAACTCTTCCGTACGACAGGGGGGATGGCGCTGCAGCCGTCCACTCCCCGGCGACCGGGCGGCGAGGCCCGGGTGCCCGCTCCCGCGGGGGAGAGTGACGCCGTCGCGGCCGCCGCGCCCGACGACGCGCCGCACTCCGTGCCCGCGCAGGGCGGGGACGGCCAGGGCGTGGAGCACGTCGCGGCCGACGCCGAGGCGGGCGAGGAGTCCCGCAGCCGGGCCTCGACGGCGCCGGAACGCGCCGCGCGCCGCAGGGCGGTACAGCAGGAAGGTTCTGCCAACGGTGCCGGTGCGGTGGACGACGAGGCCGCGCAGCCGCGCCGGCGCGGGCGCGCCGCACGGCGGCCCAGCGGGCGCGAGCGGCACGACGAGAAGATCACGGTCTATGTCTCCGCCGAGGAGCTGATGGACCTCGAGCACGCCCGTCTGGTGCTGCGCGGCGAGCACGGCCTGGCGGTGGACCGCGGGCGCATCGTCCGCGAGGCGGTCGCCGTCGTCCTCGCCGACCTGGAGTCCCGCGGGGACGCGAGCATCCTCGTACGCCGCCTGCGCGGACGCTAGCGGTACCCTGCGGGGGTCATGACCTCGAACGACCCCGCCACCCCCAACGGCCCGGCCGGCCGCCGACGCCCACTGGGCCGGGGGCCGGTGGCTGCGCCGGATGAGCGGGAGCAGCCGGGCGAGCTGGAGCAGCCGGGCGAGCGGAGGGTGCATGGCGAGCCGTCACCGTCCGAGGCGCCGCAACGGCCGGACTCGGGTCCGCCGCAGGAGCGGGAGCTTCTGCCCGAGCCGGTGTACCGGGGCGACTCCGCGGCGCGGGACGATGCGGCGGCGCCGTCGGCGACGGACGCGCCTGCCGGACCCGGGGCACCGCAACCGCCCCACCCGCGCGGCGGTGATGAGGGCGGGGCCGGTGCGGGGGCGCCCGTCGGTGCGCTCGACGCCGCGGAGCCCGGCGGTGGGCTGACGGACTTCGGCGCGACCGAGGCATCCCCGAAGACCCGGGCGGGCCTGTCGGGTGCCGTGGTCACAGCCGACGCAAGCGTGTCCGGCGCCGGGGGAGCCCCGGTCAGGACGGCGGATGTCGCGGACGCGGGCGCCGTCGGTGTTCCCGGCCCCGCGATCGCCGCCCCCGGCGGGCAGTCCGCATCCGGCGCCGACGCAAGCGCGCCCGATGCCGGGGTCGGCGTTCCCGACGGCGACGGCGTCTTCAAGGTTCGGCTGGACAACTTCGAGGGGCCTTTCGATCTGCTGTTGCAGCTCATCTCGCGGCACAAGCTCGACGTCACCGAGGTCGCGCTGTCCAAGGTGACCGATGAGTTCATGGCGCACATCCGGGCCATGGGGGCCGACTGGGACCTGGACCAGACGACCGAGTTCCTCGTCGTCGCCGCCACCCTGCTCGACCTGAAGGCCGCCCGGCTGCTGCCCGCCGCCGAGGTCGAGGACGAGGGCGACCTCGCCCTGCTGGAGGCCCGCGACCTGCTGTTCGCGCGGCTGTTGCAGTACCGGGCGTACAAGCAGATCGCCGACATCTTCAACGCCCGGATCGAGGACGAGGCCCGCCGCTACCCCCGTACCGTCGGACTGGAGCCGCACCACGCCGAGCTGCTGCCCGAGGTCGTCATCAGCATCGGCCCGGAGGGCTTCGCCCGGCTCGCCGTGAAGGCGATGCAGCCGAGGGCCAAGCCGCAGGTGTACGTCGATCACATCCACGCGCCCCTGGTCAGCGTGCAGGAGCAGGCACAGCTCGTCGTGGCGCGGCTGAAGGAGCTGGGCGAGGCCAGTTTCCGTACGCTCGTCGCGGACACCGAGGACACCCTCACCGTCGTGGCCCGCTTCCTCGCCCTGCTGGAGCTGTACCGCGAGAAGGCGGTCGCCCTGGAGCAGGAGGCCGCCCTCGGCGAGCTGACCGTGCGCTGGACCGGTGGGGACGGGGACGCGGCGCCGACCGTCACGGACGAGTTCGACCGGCCGCCGGAGAAGGCCGAGGAGGCCCGGGAGGAGAAGAAGGCGTGAGCGAGGACATCAGCGAGGCCCCTGCCGGCCTGCGGGCCGTGGCCGGGCTCGACCTCAAACCGGCCCTCGAGGCCGTCCTCATGGTCGTCGACGAACCCGCGACCGAGGAGCACCTGGCGAAGATCCTGGAGCGGCCCGAGCGGCAGATCGCCGACGCGCTGCGCGAGCTCGCCGACGAGTACACCGTGCAGGGGCGCGGTTTCGAGCTGCGGTACGTCGCCGGCGGCTGGCGTTTCTACACCCGTCCCGCCTACGCGCCCGCCGTCGAGCGCCTCGTTCTCGACGGCCAGACGGCCCGGCTCACCCAGGCCGCCCTGGAGACCCTCGCCGTCGTCGCCTACCGCCAGCCGGTCAGCCGCAGCCGGGTCTCCGCCGTCCGCGGAGTCAACTGCGACGGCGTGATGCGCACCCTCCTGCAGCGCGGTCTGGTCGAGGAGGCGGGCACGGAACCCGAAACAGGTGCGATCCTGTACAGGACGACGAACTACTTCCTGGAGCGGATGGGCCTGCGCGGCCTGGACGAGCTCCCGGAACTCGCGCCCTTCCTCCCGGAGGCGGAGGCGATCGAGGCCGAGACGCAGGAAGGGGTTCCGTCATTCGATCCGGACGCTCCGGATTCCGACGACGCAGACGACAAGACGGAACATTGATGCGAAGCAGTAGCGGCAGGAACAGCAGCGGAAACAACGGCGGGAGCCGTGGTGGCAACAGCGGCGGCCGCGGCGGGAGCAGCGGGGGCCGCGGGAACCACCGCGGCGCCGGCAACAACCGCGACGACAAGCAGGGAGGCCGTCCGAAGAAGCCGCGCCCGGAGGAGCGGCGCTACGACGTCGGCCCCGGCGCCACGCAGGACGGTCCGAAGTCGGGCCGGGGCCCCTCGGCCCGCGGCGGTGCCAAGGGCAGCCCCAAGCAGGGGCAGCGCCCCGGCGGCCGTACGGCCCCCTCGCGCTCCCGTGAGTACGAGACCCGTACCGAGGAGCGCAACCGGGAGCGTTACGCCGGCAAGAAGGACATCAAGCTGCCGAAGACCTTCCCGGGCGCCGAGCAGGAGGGCGAGCGGCTGCAGAAGGTGCTCGCACGTGCCGGCTACGGCTCTCGGCGGGCCTGCGAGGAGCTGATCGAGCAGGCGCGGGTCGAGGTCAACGGCGAGATCGTGCTGGAGCAGGGCAAGCGCGTCGACCCGGAGAAGGACGAGGTCAAGGTCGACGGCCTGACCGTCGCGACCCAGTCGTACCAGTTCTTCGCGCTGAACAAGCCGGCCGGTGTCGTCTCCACCATGGAGGACCCCGAGGGCCGCCAGTGCCTCGGCGACTACGTCACCAACCGGGAGACCCGTCTCTTCCACGTCGGCCGCCTCGACACCGAGACGGAGGGCGTCATCCTGCTCACCAACCACGGCGAGCTGGCGCACCGGCTGACCCACCCGAAGTACGGCGTGAAGAAGACCTACCTCGCGCACATCGTCGGCCCGATCCCGCGCGACCTGGGCAAGCGGCTCAAGGACGGCATCCAGCTGGAGGACGGCTACGCCCGCGCCGACCACTTCCGGGTCGTGGAGCAGACCGGCAAGAACTACCTGGTCGAGGTCACGCTGCACGAGGGCCGCAAGCACATCGTGCGCCGCATGCTGGCCGAGGCCGGCTTCCCGGTGGACAAGCTGGTCCGGGTCGCCTTCGGCCCCATCACCTTGGGCGACCAGAAGTCGGGCTGGCTGCGCCGCCTGTCGAACACCGAGGTCGGCATGCTGATGAAGGAAGTCGACCTGTAAACCGACCCTCTCGGCGCCTTGCGGTGATCGCCATCCCCCTTTATTGTCACGATGACGATAAAGGGGGATCGCATGTCCAAGCGCGCCGCGACCGGAGCACTCATCGGCCTCGCCCTCGGGGACGCCCTCGGCTACCCGACCGAGTTCAAGACCGTGCCGTTGATCCTCTCGATGTTCGGACCCTGGCGGGAGCTGGAGCTGCCGCGGCGGGCGCTCGTCACCGACGACACCCAGATGACCCTCGCCCTCGGGCGCGGACTGCGCACCGCCATGGACCGCGGCCACCTCGCGCCCAAGCGGCTGGAGCGGCCCGTGCGCGAGGAGTTCGTCGACTGGTACCAGTCGCCGGACAACAACCGCGCCCCCGGCAACACCTGCCTGCGCGCCTGCAGCCTGCTCAAGGAGGAGGGCCGCGTCTGGCAGGACGCCGGCCAGATCCACTCCAAGGGCTGCGGCGCCAACATGCGCGTCGCGCCGATCGGGCTCGCGCCCGGGCTGACCGACGCCCAGCGCTCCGGGGCCGCCCAGCTCCAGGCCGGCCTCACCCACGGCCACCCGACGGCGCTCGCCGCCTCCGACCTCACCGCGCACGCCGTGCACCTGCTCGCGCAGGGGGCCGACCCCACCGCGCTGGTCGGGCTGCTGCGGTCGTACGCCCTCGACCACCGCACCTCCTACGACCACACCTGGCTCGGCGACCTGTGGACCCGCAGCCAGGACTCTTCCCCCGAGCACTTCATCGCGCGCGGCTGGGACGAGTGCCTGGAGATCCTGGCGCGGCTCCAGGACGCCGCGCGGACCGTGTCCCCCGAGACCGACCCGTGTCTGGCCACGGGGGAGGGCTGGATCGCCGAGGAGGCGCTGGCGACCGGGCTGCTGTGCTTCCTGCTCTTCCCCGACGAGCCGCTGACCGCCCTGCGCCGCGCCGCCTGCACCGCCGGCGACTCCGACTCCATCGCCTGCTTGACCGGCGCCTTCGCGGGGGCGTACCTGGGCGCCGACGCCTGGCCGGCCGCATGGGCGGACCGCATCGAGTACCGCAGCGAGCTGCTGGCCCTCGGCGCGCTCTGGGACGCCTGACGGGGCGGCGCGCGACGGCTGCGCGGGGCGGGTGCGCCTTCGGGGTACCCGGGCGTCGAGGGAGCCCCCGGGAGGTCGGGGTCGCGCCGGGGCAGGCCGCCGGCGACCTCGCCCAGGCGCTCCCGCCCGCGGTCGACGGTCTCACTCCTTACGGCGAGGTGCCGCCGGCCGGGGCCCTGGATGCGCAGATCCGTCGGCAGACCCCTGAGGCGGCCCGGCGAACGGCCCGCGCGTCTCAGCCCACGGGCGCCGCACGCTCACGGGCCCCGGTCTGACTAGGCTGGACCGACAGCACCAGAGCCGATACGCAAGGAGCAGCGCCGTGGCGGTACGAGCGGTCAGGGGGGCCGTCCAGTTGGAGCGCGACGAGGCCGGGCACATGGACGAGCAGGTCGCGGCGCTGCTCACCGCCATCCTGGAACGGAACGGCCTGAGCACGGACGACCTGATCAGCATCTGGTTCACGGCCACCCCCGACCTGCACAGCGACTTCCCGGCGGCCGCCGCCCGCAAGCTCGGCATCGTCGACGTGCCGCTGATCTGCGCGCAGGAGCTCGACATCGAGGGCGCGATGCCCCGCGTGGTGCGCGTCCTCGCGCACATCGAGTCGGACAAGCCGCGCGCCGACATCAACCACGTCTACCTCGGCGCCGCCGCTACCCTGCGCAAGGACATCGCCCAGTGAGGACCGCACTCGTCATCGGCACGGGCCTGATCGGCACCTCCGCCGCCCTCGCCCTCGCCCAGCGCGGCGTCACCGTCCACCTCGTCGACCACGACCCGGAGCAGGCCCGCACCGCCGCCGCGCTCGGCGCCGGCACCGACGAGCCGCCCACCGGCCCGGTCGACCTGGCGATCGTCGCCGCCCCGCCCGCCCACGTGGCCACCGTGCTGGCCGACGCCATGGGCCGGGGCGTGGCCCGCGGCTACATCGACGTGGCCAGCGTCAAGGGCGGGCCGCGCCGGGAGCTGGAGGCGCTCGGCCTGGACCTCGCCTCCTACATCGGCACCCACCCGATGTCCGGCCGGGAGAAGTCCGGCCCGCTCGCCGCCTCCGGCGACCTCTTCGAGGGCCGCCCCTGGGTGCTCACCCCCAGCCGGGACACCGACACCGAGGTGCTGAACCTCGCCCTGGAGCTGGTCTCGCACTGCCGCGCGGTGCCGGTCGTCATGGACGCCGACGCCCACGACCGGGCCGTAGCGCTGGTCTCCCACATGCCCCACCTGGTCTCCAGCATGGTCGCCGCCCGCCTGGAGCACGCCGAGGAGACGGCGGTACGGCTGTGCGGGCAGGGCATCCGGGACGTGACCCGGATCGCCGCCTCCGACCCGCGCATGTGGATCGACATCCTCTCCGCGAACCCCGGACCGGTCGCCGACCTGCTCTCCGACGTCGCCTCCGACCTGGAGGAGACCGTCCAGGCGCTGCGGGCCCTGCAGTCCAGCGACGACGACAAGCGCCGCGAAGGCACCGCCGGCATCGAGGACGTGCTGCGCCGCGGCAACGCGGGCCAGGTCCGCGTCCCCGGCAAGCACGGCAGCGCGCCGCGCGTCTACGAGACCGTCGTCGTCCTCATCGACGACCAGCCCGGGCAGCTGGCCCGCATCTTCGCCGACGCGGGACGGGCCGGGGTCAACATCGAGGACGTGCGGATCGAGCACGCGACCGGACAGCAGGCCGGCCTGGTCCAGCTCATGGTCGAGCCCAAGGCGGCGCCGGTGCTCACGGCCGCGCTGCGCGAGCGGGGCTGGGCCATCCGGCAGTAAGAGGCGCGCCGCGGAGCCAGTAACCTTGTGCGGGGCGTCCCTCTAGGGCCGTGCGCCCCGCACCCCGCTCACCGCCTCGCACCAGGAAGGTGTCCCCCCGTGGAAAACGGCGCCGCCCAGACTGTGCCGCCTGTGATCGTCGCCATCGACGGTCCCTCCGGCACGGGCAAGTCGAGCACGTCGAAGGCCGTGGCCGCGCAGCTCGGCCTGAGCTACCTGGACACCGGCGCCCAGTACCGGGCGATCACCTGGTGGATGGTGACCAACGGCGTCGACGTCGACGACCCCGCCGCGATCGCCGCCGCCGCGGGCAAGCCGCAGATCGTCTCCGGCACCGACCCGGAGAAGCCGACGATCACCGTCGACGGCTTCGACGTGTCTGCTCCGATCCGCACCCAGGAGGTCACCTCCCAGGTCAGCGCGGTCAGCGCGGTGCCCGAGGTGCGCGCCCGGATCACCGAGCTGCAGCGCTCCATAGCGATCGGCGCGGAGAACGGCATCGTCGTCGAGGGCCGTGACATCGGTACGACCGTGCTGCCGGACGCCGACCTGAAGATCTTCCTCACCGCCTCCCCGGAGGCCCGCGCCGCCCGGCGCAGCGGTGAGCTGAAGGGCGCCGACGTGCACTCGACCCGTGAGGCGCTGCTCAAGCGGGACGCGGCCGACTCCAGCCGCAAGACCTCGCCGCTGGCCAAGGCCGGCGACGCCGTCGAGGTGGACACCACCGAGCTCACGCTGGCCCAGGTCATCGAGTGTGTGGTCACCCTCGTCGAGGAGAAGCGGGCGGGGAAGTGACCGTAGCGTCCGAGCGCGGCGCGGACGTCGGGCGGCGCATCGGCGTCGGCCTGATGTACGGCCTGTTCAAGCCACGTGTGCTGGGTGCCTGGCGGATGCCGGCGCGCGGCCCGGTGATCCTTGCCGTCAACCACGCGCACAACGTCGACGGCCCGATGGTCATGGGTGTGGCGCCCCGGCCCGTGCACTTCCTGATCAAGAAGGAAGCGTTCATCGGGCCGCTCGACCCCTTCCTGACCGGCATCGGCCAGCTCAAGGTCGACCGCTCCACGGCCGACCGCACCGCGATCACCCAGGCGCTGGACGTCCTCACGGCCGGCGGCGTCCTCGGGATCTTCCCGGAGGGCACCCGCGGCGAGGGCGACTTCGCCTCCCTGCGCGCCGGACTCGCCTACTTCGCAGTGCGCTCCGGGGCGCCGATCGTGCCGGTGGCGGTGCTGGGAAGTTCCGAGCGGCGCGGGCGGTTGATAAAGGCGCTGCCGCCGCTGCGCTCGCGCATCGACGTCGTCTTCGGCGACCCGTTCGACGCGGGCGACGGCAGTGGACGCCGTACGCGCAGGGCACTCGACGAGGCCACCGAGCGCATCCAGAAGCAGCTCACCGAGCACCTGGAAAACGCCAGGCGGCTGACCGGCCGCTAGGCGACACTGAGTAGTGGATCAGCCTCCTCGCGGGCCGCTCCACCGATCACCACGAATGAACGACGAGGTACGGACTTCATGAACGACCACATCCAGCCCGACGGCTCGGACGCACACGAGCACGATCACGGGGCTCTCGGCGACGCCGAGTACGCGGAGTTCATGGAGCTCGCCGCGGAAGAGGGCTTCGACGTCACGGACGTCGAGGGCGCGATCGAGGAGGCCGGGCACGGCCCGCTGCCGGTCCTCGCCGTCGTCGGCCGCCCCAATGTCGGCAAGTCGACCCTGGTGAACCGGATCATCGGCCGCCGTGAGGCCGTCGTCGAGGACAAGCCCGGCGTCACCCGCGACCGCGTCACCTACGAGGCCGAGTGGGCGGGCCGCCGCTTCAAGGTCGTCGACACCGGCGGCTGGGAGCAGGACGTCCTGGGCATCGACGCCTCCGTCGCCGCGCAGGCCGAGTACGCCATCGAGGCCGCCGACGCCGTCGTCTTCGTCGTCGACGCCAAGGTCGGCGCCACCGACACCGACGAGGCGGTCGTACGGCTGCTGCGCAAGGCCGGCAAGCCGGTCGTGCTGTGCGCCAACAAGGTCGACGGGCAGAGCGGTGAGGCCGACGCGGCCTACCTGTGGAGCCTCGGTCTCGGCGAGCCGCACCCCGTCTCCGCGCTGCACGGCCGTGGCACCGGCGACATGCTGGACGCCGTCCTGGAGGCGCTGCCCGAGGCGCCCGAGCAGTCCTTCGGCACCGGCGTCGGCGGCCCCCGCCGGATCGCGCTCATCGGCCGTCCGAACGTCGGCAAGTCCTCCCTGCTGAACAAGGTGGCCGGCGAGGAGCGCGTCGTCGTCAACGAGCAGGCGGGCACCACGCGTGACCCGGTCGACGAGCTGATCGAACTCGGCGGCACGACCTGGAAGTTCGTCGACACCGCCGGCATCCGCAAGCGGGTCCACCTCCAGCAGGGCGCCGACTACTACGCCTCACTGCGCACGGCCGCCGCCGTGGAGAAGGCCGAGGTCGCGGTCGTCCTGATCGACGCCTCCGAGAACATCTCCGTGCAGGACCAGCGGATCGTCACCATGGCGGTCGAGGCGGGCCGCGCGCTCGTCCTCGCCTTCAACAAGTGGGACACCCTCGACGAGGAGCGCCGCTACTACCTGGAGCGGGAGATCGAGACCGAGCTGGGCCAGGTGGCGTGGGCGCCGCGCGTCAACGTCTCGGCCCGCACCGGCCGGCACATGGAGAAGCTGGTGCCGGCGATCGAGACCGCCCTCGCCGGCTGGGAGACCCGCGTCCCGACCGGCCGGCTGAACGCCTTCCTCGGCGAGCTGGTCGCCGCCCACCCGCACCCGATCCGGGGCGGCAAGCAGCCGCGCATCCTGTTCGGCACCCAGGCCGGCACGAAGCCGCCGCGGTTCGTGCTCTTCGCCTCCGGCTTCATCGAGGCGGGCTACCGGCGCTTCATCGAGCGCCGGCTGCGCGAGGAATTCGGGTTCGAGGGCACGCCGATCCACATCTCCGTGCGCGTGCGAGAGAAGCGCGGCAAGAAGAAGTAGTCCGGGTACGCCGGAGGGCGGCGCCCCGAGCCCGTCACGGGCTCGGGGCGCCGCCCTCCTTCGTCATACGGCCGTCAGCCGCCCGGTTTCGGCGGGCCGTCAGCTGTCGCCGGTCCGGCCGGGCGGCAGCGCCGCCGGGGCGAACCGAGCGGTCCCGCCCGCCGGCCCCACCGGACCGACCCGCTGCCACGCCGACTGCCGGCCCACGCGGGCGCTCTGCGCTCCCGCGCTGTAGGCGCTGTACGAGCTGGAGAACGATCCCGGCCGGGGGACGACCGGGCCGCTGTGCCGCATGCTCCCGAAGGCGGTGAACCCCAGCTCCTCCTCGCCACTGCGGTCACCCGGCAGTGAGCGGAAGGACTTGACGTACTCGGCGTAGAGCGCGTCGTAGATCGGCGTGGCCGATGGGCCATGGTGCGAGTCCTGCCCCACCCGCGGCGGAGGCGGAACCGAGGAGAAGCTCTGGCGGCGGGGAACGTCGTAATTGTGCACGTAAGTCCCAACGACACGGCACGTCATGAGATGCGGCCACCCGTGCCTCCGGCGGCGACCGGGCTCCGGCTCCGGCCCGGCGATGGCCCTGGGCCTCAGTGCCTTGAGCGGCCGGCCCCCCTCCTTGGCCCGGCTCCGGACCCGGGCCTTGGCCCGGCGTGACCCAACAACCCGGAGTGGGCCGCAGCCCCGGTCTGCGGCCTCCGGCCCGGCTACGGGGCCCTGCCCTGGCCTTGGGCCTCGGGCCCAACTCCGGCTATGGGGCTCGGGTCTCCGCCGCCCCCCGGCCTCGGGGCGAGTCAGGACCGACTGCAGGCCCGGCCCGACGAAGGCCGGCAGGGGTCGGCTGTGGGCGCAGTCTCGGCGTTGTCGCCGCGGGCGCAGTCAGGGACGAGGTCGACCGGTCCGGCGGTGGGCCTGGTCCGGCCGAGGCCGCGGGCGTCGGCTGCCGGCCTTTGCCCGGCCCGGCGTCGGCAGGCGTCGGCTCGGGTGCCGTACGAGCCGGTGCCGGCCTCGGGTTCGGCTCTGGCTTGCGTCAAGCGGTGCCGACAGCAAGCCCAGTTCGGGGCGGGGCAGCCTGTGTCGGACCCGGTCGGGGTCGGCTGGCCCGGGGCGGTGGGCCGGGAAGGGGGCCGGGGCCGGGGTGGCGGCCGCGGGCTCTGGCCGGGCCCCGGCCCGCGGGTGTCTGATGCCGCCCTGGTTCGGTCGGTGGCCGGGGCCCCGCTGGTGTCGGCAGGCCCCGGCTGTTGGCTCTGTCCGAGCGGGACGGACCCGGATTCAGCCTGGTCCGCTCTGGGGGCCGACCGGTCCCCGGCCGCGCGTCTCGTCCGGGCCTGGGCCGGCGTTGGTGGCAGGCGTGCGTGTCGAGGGTGGATGCGGGCGTGCCCGGACAGCCGTCAACCGGTGCCGACTGTTCCCGACAGGCGGCCTCGGCTTGGTCGAGTCGGGGGCTCAGGTCCCGGCCGGGGGCAGGCAGTGCCGTCGATCGGTGTCGACCGGCCCGGCAGGGGGGCAGGTCCGGTCGAGTCGGGGGCTCAGGTCCCGGCCAGGGGCAGTGTCGCCGCGACCAGGTGGCCGTTTGCCGCTGTCTTGTCCAGCGCGTCGCGCAGGAGGTCCTCGCGGGGCTGGCGGCCGATGGAGCCCACGGGGGCCGCGAACATCAGTACCTGCTGGTGCTTGTTGGCGGCCGCTCGCCAGCCCTCGGTGACCTGCAGCGGCTGGTGCGCCTGCCACCAGGCCACCGGCTGGCCGCCGTCCGCGCCGGGCTGGAGCACCGCGTGCAGCTGCCCCATCGCCAGCAGCGCGGACCAGCCGTGCAGCACCGGCGGTACGGCGGACAGCTCGGGCAGCGGCACGAAGCCGTGCTCGATCAGCAGCGGCAGGAAGTCGTCGCCGGTACCGGTGGAACCGGGGCGCACGATCGGTCCGGTCGGCTCCACGACCAGCGCCGCGTGCAACTCCCCGGTGATCAGGACCAGTCCGCTGGTCACGCCGAGCACGGCCTGCTCCGGCACCGACTTCACCGGCTCACCCACGGCACCCTGGCCGCCGGCGACGCCGCCGATGGAGCGGACCGCGCCCTGCAGCTGCTCCTCGGTGACCTGGACGACCTGCGAGGGCAGGCAGCCGGCGTGGGCGAAGGCGAGTACGGCGGTCTCGTCGCCGATGAACAGCACGGTGCTGGTGCGCTCGTGCTCGGGGTCGCCCGGGGTGCGGCAGGAGGTGCAGTCGTAACTGCCGGGGGCGTTGTCCCCGGCGAGCAGCCGGTCGGCTTCTTCGTCGCCGATCTCGGCGCGAACCTCGTCGCTGACGTCGAGCATGCGCGGCACGGGGGGCTCCCTCGGGATGCGGTGCGTTGGCGGCGCCGGGCGGTTCCCGGCTCATGAAGAGCACAACGGACGATCTGTGGTGGGGGTCACGCACGCGCGGGAACGGAATCCCCTCATCCGACGCGTACGGTCAACTCCGCGCCGGAACCGGTCACGCAGCGTCAAGTGTTCGAGTCGTCAAGGACGTTGGCGCCGTGAAGTGGCTCACAGGGGGGCGTGAGTCGTGGTTGATATGTCATGGAATTCCAGGATGTAGTGGGTGTCCGAAAATCGTTGATACCCCGGGTAACCGCCAACTGGCCTGGAATGACAGCGAATTGGTTGATGCCGGGCCCTCCGGCTCCCTACATTCCTCCGCCGTGTGCAACGAGCACCGCTCGAGTACGTCCACCGGTCCGCGCCGAGTCGCGGAGCACCACCCCCGGTGGACGGGGCGGAGCGCGACCCCCGCGCCGATGTGCGAGGGGTGGCGGTCCGCCTTGGGGGACCTCGAGTCGTTCGAGAGGGATCTACATGTCCGAATGTGCCGATAACAGCCGCACCACCGACCGCAAGACCCTGACCAAGGGGCAGGCCCGCACGACGGCGGTCCTCGCCGGGGCGGCGCTTCTCGCCCCCCTCGGCCTGCTCGCCTCGGCCGGCGGCGCCGCGGCGGCGGACGGCGGAGTGTGGGACCGCATCGCCCAGTGCGAGAGCGGCGGCAACTGGCACATCAACACCGGCAACGGCTACTACGGCGGGCTGCAGTTCTCCGCGAGCACCTGGCGCGCCTACGGCGGCACCGCCTACGCGCCGACCGCCGACCAGGCCTCCCGGTCCGCGCAGATCTCGGTGGCCACGAAGGTCCAGCGCGCCCAGGGCTGGGGCGCCTGGCCGGTCTGCTCGGGCCACGCCGGGGCGTACGGCGACGCGCCCGCGGCGAACCCCGTCTCGGCGAAGTCGAGGTCGAAGTCCAAGCCGCAGCGGACCGAGTCCGCCGCGTCGAAGCCGGCGAAGGCGCCGGCCCGTTCCGGCGGCCACGCCGACCGCGGAACCGCGCGCGGCGGTGACTACACCGTGCGCCAGGGCGACACGCTCAGCGCCATCGCGGCGCACAACGGGACGAGCTGGCAGCGGATCTACGCCGCGAACAAGAGCGTCATCGGCGGCGACCCCGACCTGATCGAGCCGGGCATGCGACTCGCGCTCCGGCACCTCTGAGCCACACCTCGGGGGGGGGGCCCCCGCCCCCCCGGCGCCGGTGCGTTGCCGGGGTGAGACTGCCTCAGCGGCCGAGGCCGCCGTCGG
>NZ_JBICAJ010000015.1:42569-164902 GCF_043088925.1 Streptomyces sp. NPDC014006
CGGCACTGGGGCGCCCCCCCCCCCGGTCGGGCGGGGGCCGGGCCACCCGCGCCGGCCCACCCCCCCCCCCCCCCGGGGGCCCCCCCCCGGGCGGGGGGGGGGGGGCCCCGAGGGCTGTGCCGGCCCCAGGGCGCCCCTGCGTGGGCCGCTCACCTCGCGGATCCCAGCCGTTCCAGCTCCGCCGCCTCGCCGCTGAAGACGACACTGCCGCGCCCCAGTTCGTACACCACCACCGTCCGGCGCCCGCGCAGCGCGGGCGGCAGCCGCTGCTCGGCGAGGATCACGCAGGCGTCGAGCGAGGCGAGCAACTCGTAGGTGCGGGCGGCCACCGCGGGCGCCATGCCCTGCGTTGGCTCGTCCACGAGCACCGCACGCGCGCGTGCCGACAGCGCGCGGGCCAGCGCGAGCATGCGCTGCTCTCCGCCGGAGAGCGTGCCGGCGCGACGCGCGAGCAGGCCCTCCAGCTGCGGGTAGGCGGTGAGGGCGGCGTCGTGGGCGCCGGCCGTGAGGGCGAGGTTCTCGCGGACGGTGAGGGAGCCGAACACCGCCTGCCGCTCCGGGACGAGGCACAGGCCGCGCCGGGCCCGCTCGTACGCCGGCAGCCGTGAGATGTCCGCGCCGTCCCACAGCACCGCCCCGGCGGCCAGTGGCACCGTCCCGGCCAGCGCGCGCAGGGCGGTGCTGCGGCCGGAGCCGTTGCGGCCCAGCAGCACCGTCAGGCCCGGGCCGGGGGCGGTCAGCGTGACGCCGTGCAGAGCCTCGAAGGGGCCGTACCGCACGCGCGCGTGGCGCAGGACGAGGGTCACGTGCCCGCCTCCTGTCCGGCCCGGGCGGCGAAGGCGTCCAGGACGCGGCCGGGCGGCCCGGAGGCGACGACCCGGCCGGCGCTCATCACATGCACGACGTCGGCGAGATCGGCGACCAGGTCCAGGTCGTGCTCGACGACGAGCAGGGCGGTGCCGTCCGCGGCCAGCGCGCGCAGCACCCGGGCCATCGCGGCGACCTCGGCGGTGTCCAGCCCGGCGGCGGGTTCGTCCAGCAGCAGCACGCGCGGGCCGCCCGCGAGCGCCCGGGCCAGCTCCACGCGCCGCAGGGCGCCGGTGGGCAGCCCGGCGGCCGGCAGCGCCCGGACGGGGCCGTCCAGTCCGAACAGCCGCAGTGCCCGCTCCACCGCCGCCGGATCGGTGAGCGGGCCCTGTTCGGCGCCGACGCGGACGTTCTCGGCGACGGTGAGGGACGGGAAGACGGCCAGTTGCTGGAAGGTCCGCCCGATCCCCAGCCGGGTGCGGGCGTACGCCGGGAGCCGGGTGACGTCCCGTTGCCCGAACAGCACCTGCCCGCGCACCGGCCGCACGGTCCCGGCCAGGCAGTGGAACAGCGTGCTCTTCCCGGCCCCGTTGGGCCCGACGACCGCCGTGACCCGGCCGCGGGCGACCTCCAGATCGACCCCGTCCAGCGCGGTGAACCCGCCGTAACGGACCCGCAGACCGCGGGCGGTGAGTACGGGGGCGGGCGCGCCGGCGGGGCCTGGGCGGGCCCTGGGTGTGCCGGCCGCCGGAGCGGTGAGGACCGGCGGGGGTGTGTCCTCCGGGTGAGCCACGCCGCCGGCGCCCCGGTCCGGCAGTGCGGCCTCCGCGCCGTCACCGCTCGCCGCCGACACCGCCGTGGCTCCCGTCAGACCCGCGCGCCCCGGGGCCCGTTCCCGGGCCGGGTGCAGCCGTGTCCGTGCCCGTGCGCCCACTGCCGTCAGGTGAGCCCCGCCCTCGAACCGCAGGCGCTCGGCCGCCGAGCGCAGCGCCTCGTACGGGCCGCCCGGGAAGCGGCCGGCGAACGCGGCCAGGACGCCGACCAGGGCCGCCGCCACCCCGCCGCGCGCGCCCGCGTCCAGGCCGACCAGGAGTGCCGCAGCGACGAGCGCGCCCAGGGTGCTGTCGGCGCCCAGCACGACCACCGCGGCGAACCACAGCAGGCTGCGCACCGGGTCGTACGTGCCGGGGTCGAAGGCGCGCAGCCCCATGCCGAGCAGGCCGCCGCCGAGGGCGGCCAGCGCCGCACCGCACACGAAGGCGAGCAGCTTCAGCGAGGGCACCTGGACTCCGGCTGCCGACGCGCCCTCCTCGTGGTCCCGCATGGCCGCGAGCGCCCGCCCGGTACGGCCCCGGCGCAGCAGCCGCGTCGCCAGCAGCGCGGCCGCGAGCAGGGCCAGTTCCAGGCCGTAGTAGGCGCGGTCGCCGGCGAAACCGGCCGGCCGGTCCAGAAGGAGCCCGGCCGTGGCGTACGGCTGGGCGAAGACGAAGCGGCTCACGCCGACCCCGACCGCGAAGGTCGCGAGGGCCAGGGCGAGGCCCCGGCGGCCGATCGCGGGCCAGCCGGTGAGCAGCCCGAGCGGCGCCACCAGCACGACGGCGACCGCGAGCGCCGTCAGCTCCGGCAGCCGAGGCAGGACGGGGAAGCGGCCGGCCGCGAGCAGCGCCGTGAACAGCGAGCCCAGGCCCGCGTACGCCGCCTGACCGAGGGAGATCTGGCCGCCCCGCCCGGTGACGACCACCAGGGACAGCAGCACGATGGCCAGCGCCGGCACCTGCACCGCCGTACGCAGGTCCGAACCGGCCAGCCCCAGCGGCAGCAGGAACAGCACGACGGCGACGATCCACGCACCGTGCGGTGCGGCCGGGGGGCGCGCGGCCACCGGGTGGGGGAGCGCGCCACGGCGGCCGATGCCGGGCAGGACCAGCGACGCCACCAGCAGCGCCACCACGAACAGGTTCGCGCCGACCGCCTGGAGCAGCGGCTGCGCCCAGCCGGCCGGGTGCAGCCGCGTCAGCTGGCTCTGCGCCACCCCGATCCCGAGCGCGACCACCACCGCGACGGGCAGGCTGCGCATCCGCGCGGCCACCGCGACCGCGACCACCTCCATCACCAGCAGCGGCAGCCCGTACGGGTCGACTCGCACGTACGGCGCCAGCAGCGCCCCCGTCAGACCGGCCGTGAACGCCCCGAACGCCCAGCCCGCAGCGGCCACCCGGTCGGCGTCGATGCCGCCGAGCACGGCCAGCTGCCGGTCGTCCACCACGGCCCGCAGCTCCCGCCCGAACCGTGTCCAGCGGATGACGGCCGACACCCCGCCCGCCAGCAGCAGCGCCACCGCCAGCTGCCCCCACGGGTCGGCCGACATCAGCTGCGGCGCGTCGTCCCGCGCTCCCTGCCCCCACAGCAGCACCGCGCCGCCGACCAGCAGCACGAACACCCCGATGGAGGCGACCAGGGTGCGCGCCGGGTCGCCGCCGAGCACCGCGAGCGGCCGGAAGACGAACCGTTCCAGCAGCACGCCGATCCCCGGCGCCAGCACCAGCAGCGTCACCACGGCGCCCAGCCACAGCGGCCAGCCCCACACCACCACGCACTGGCGCAGCGCGTACGCGCAGACCATCGCGATCGCCCCGTGCGCGAAGTTGAGCACGCCGGTCGCCCGGTAGGTGACGATGAGGCCGATCCCGGTGAGCGCGGCGGCGCTGCCGACCGACAGCCCGGCGAGCGTGAGGTCGTAGGTGAGGGAGGACATCAGTCCTCCGCGGCGTCCGGCTCGCAGATCGGGCAGGGGGCCAGCGACCCTTCCGCGAGCAGCCGGCCGTCCACCGGCAGCGCCTGCGCCTTGCCCGCGACGAGCGGGCAGTCCGCGCGGTGCCACAGCGTGCCGCCCGGAACCATCAGCGTCCGCCCGCCGACCGCGACCGGGGCGGCGGTCGACCTGCCCGCGCCGGCCGTGTCGTCCCCGTCGGCCCCGGCCGCCACCAGCAGCCCGTACAGCTCCTCCAGGCGCGCGGCCGCCCGGGCGTCCCGGCCGTGGCTCAGCAGCACCGCCCCGGCGACGATCAGTGCGGCGCCCGGCACCGTGCAGGAGGCCAGGTAGGGCAGCTGCCGCTCGGCGAACCGCTCGCCGGAGACGCCGTACCAGCCGATGACGCACAGCACCGCGCCCGCGGCCAGCGCCGCCCAGCCGGCCCACAGGACGGGGTGCACGGTCCGCAGTCGCGCTGTCCGCATCGCTGGCTCCCACACGTCACGCAGCCGCCGGCCCGGCCCACTTGCCCGGTATGCCCCTGCCGGCTGATGGCTTGCACTATGTCTGTTGTGCACCGACCCTGAAAGCACCGGGCGCCCATCGCCCGGACCGACACCCGGTGGTGAGCCAGATGGTTCTGGGAAGCGACCTCAGGCGGGGGACGGCAGACAAGGGGCGCGGCCCAGGGGCGACGGGACGGAGTACGGCAGTGGCGGCCGCTCTCGTTCTCATTCTCGCCCCGGCCCTCGCGGCGTGCAGTGACAACAACGGCGGAGGCGGGAGCGCCACGCCCTCGGCGCAGCGGACGACCAGCGCCGCACCCATGGCACCCGCGGACCCGGCCGCGGCACAGCAGGAGATCAAGCAGAACTGGCAGACGTTCTTCGCGCCGACGACACCGCTCAAGGACAAGCAGGCCGTCCTGGAGAACGGTGACCGCATGGCCCCCGTCCTGCAGGCCTTCAGCAGCGACCAGCGCGGCCGGCAGGTGCAGGCGAAGGTGACGAAGGTGACGTTCACCTCGCCGACCAGGGCGGCCGTCACGTACGACCTCGTCGTCCAGGGCGCCACCGCCCTGCCTAACGCGGCCGGCATCTCGGTCCAGCAGGACGGAAAGTGGAAGGTCTCCGACAGCACGCTGTGCGCGCTCGTCAAGCTGAGCGGCAATGCGTCCGCGCCGGCGATCCCGGGGTGCTAGGCCCCCGCTACGCAGGGATGATCCGAACGACAGGGCCTGGTCCCGCCGGCCGCACGGCCGGGGCGGCCGCCGCTGTGCTGCTGCTCATCCTGTGCGCGGCGTGTGGCAGCCGGCTGCCGGAGCGCGACTTCGAGCAGGGCACGCGCGCGTCCACGCCCGCGCCGAGCGCGGGTGCGCCGATCCGGGTCGGCATCATCACCAGTGCCACCAGCCCGGTCGGCGGGAGCACCTTCACCGGGCCGCGCGACGGTGCCAAGGCCTACTTCGACCGGCTCGACGCGCGCGGCGGCATCGCCGGCCGGCGCGTCGAGGTGCGCCTGTGCGACGACGGCGGCAGCGGCATCGGCAACAACGCGTGCGTGCACCAGCTCATCGACGAGGACAAGGTCGTCGCCCTGGTCGCCACCACCGCACTCGACTACGCGGGCGCCCCGCGCGTCTCCCACGCGGGCGTGTCCGACATCGGCGGACAGCCCATCGGCGCCGCCTACGACACCTGGCCGCACCTGTACGGCATCTACGGCAGCCTCGCGCCACGCGACGGCACACCGGGCTGGGGCGGGAAGCTGTACGGCGGCACGGAGGTCTACCGGTACTTCAAGCGCGAGCACGGCGCCCGCACGGCCGCCGTCGTGTCGTACAACCAGTCGGCGTCCGCCGCCTACGCGCGGCTCCTGGAGCGCGGGCTGAAAGCCGAGGGGTACCGGGTGGTCAGCGAGGAGGTCGACTTCGCGCTGCCCAACTTCCGCGCCGTCGCCGCCGACCTGAAACAGCAGGGCACCGACCTGGTCTTCGACGCGATCGACACACACGGCAACGCCCAGCTGTGCCGGGCGATGGACGAGGTCGGCGCGCACGTCACCGCCAAGGTGACCAACGTGCAGAACTGGACCTCCACCGTCCCGCAGGACTACAAGGACGCCCCGCGCTGCCGCAACGCCCTGTGGGCGACCGGCGCCAGCCGCAACCACCAGGACACCGGCAACAGCGCGGTACGGGAGTTCCGGGACGCCACCGAGGGACTCCCGGCGCACTCCCAGTGGCAGCTGGAGGGCTGGGCGGCGGCCATGTGGTTCACCGACGCCGCCCGCTCCTGCGCGCGACAGGGCGTCACGCGCGCGTGCGTGGACGCCTGGATGAACCGTCACGGCAACGGGTACACCGCCCGCGGTCTGCTGCTCCCCGTCGAGTTCGCGCGGCTGCCGCAGCCGCCGAAGGACCGCCGCACCTGTCTGTCGGTGGCCCGCTGGCAGGACGGCAAGGGCTGGGTGACCCAGGGCGACATGAACCGCACCTGCTTCGTGGTGCCGCAGCTTCCCTACACACCCTGACCCCCTGCGGCCGGGTCTTCGCGGACACGACCTGTCCGCAAGCCCTGGCAGACTCGGCGCCATGCTGGAGACCTCCGCACGACTGCTGCGCCTGCTGTCCCTGCTCCAGGCCCACCGCGAGTGGTCCGGCCCGGACCTCGCCGAACGGCTCGGCGTCAGCCCGCGAACCGTGCGCCGGGACGTCGACCGGCTGCGCGAGCTGGGCTATCCCGTCAACGCCAGCCCCGGCACCGGCTACCAGCTGGGCGCCGGCGCCGAACTGCCGCCGCTGCTGCTGGACGACGACGAGGCGGTCGCCGTCGCGGTCGGTCTGCGCACCGCCGCCGGGCAGGGCATCGAGGGCATCGGCGAGACCTCGGTACGGGCCCTGGCCAAGCTGGAGCAGGTGCTGCCGGGCCGGCTGCGCCACCGGGTGAGCGCGCTGAACGCCTTCACGGTGCCGATGCTGCGTCCCGGCCCGCCGACGGCCCCCCTCGACCCGGCCCTGCTCACGGAGCTGGCCCACCTGTGCCGGGACAGCGAGCGGCTGCGCTTCGAGTACCGCACACACGACGGCGCCACCAGCCGCCGTACCGTCGAACCGCACCGCCTGGTGTGCACCGAGCGCCGCTGGTACCTGGTCGCCTGGGACGTGGAGCGCGCCGACTGGCGCACCTTCCGCGTCGACCGCATCACCCCCAAGCCGCCGCACGGCCCGCGCTTCACGCCGCGCACCCCGCCCGCCGACGACCTCGGCGCGTACGTCTCGAAGGGCGTCTCCACGCGCGCGTACGCCACCCACGCCACCGTCCGGCTGCTGGTGCCCCTCGCCGAGGCCGCCGAGCGCGTCTCACCGTCCGCCGGAACGCTCGAGCCGGACGGCCCCGGCGCCTGCGTGCTGCGCACCGGTGCCGGGAGTTTGGACGTGATGGTGATCCACGTGATGATGCTCGGCTTCCCCTTCGAGGTTATCGAGCCGGCCGAGCTGGTGGACGCGATCAGGACGGCTCGGGACCGGCTTGATGCCGCTCTGGCTCGGGCTGCGGGGTCAGCGCCGCGAACTGAGGATGGTGCAGGTCGAACGCCGGGGACTCCGAGCGGATCCGCGGCAGCGCGGTGAAGTTGTGCCGCGGGGGCGGGCAGGAGGTCGCCCACTCCAGCGAGCGGCCGTAGCCCCAGGGGTCGTCGACGTCGACCTTCTCGCCGTACTTGGCGGTCTTCCAGACGTTGTACAGGAACGGCAGCGTGGACAGGCCGAGCACGAACGCGCCGATCGTGGAGACGGTGTTCAGCGCGGTGAAACCGTCGGCGGCCAGATAGTCCGGGTAGCGGCGCGGCATACCCTCCGCGCCCAGCCAGTGCTGCACCAGAAACGTGGTGTGGAAGCCGGTGAAGAGCGTCCAGAACTGGATCTTGCCGAGACGTTCGTCGAGCATCTTGCCGGTGAACTTCGGCCACCAGAAGTACAGCCCGCCGAAGATCGCGAAGACGACCGTGCCGAAGACGACGTAATGGAAGTGCGCGACGACGAAGTAGGAGTCCGTGACGTGGAAGTCCATCGGCGGGGAGGCCAGGATCACCCCGGTCAGTCCGCCGAACAGGAACGTCACCAGAAAGCCGGTCGCCCACAGCATGGGCGTCTCGAAGGACAGTGAGCCCTTGATCATGGTGCCGGTCCAGTTGAAGAACTTCACCCCCGTCGGCACCGCGATCAGGAACGACATGAAGGAGAAGAACGGCAGCAGCACCGCGCCCGTGGCGAACATGTGGTGCGCCCACACCACCACCGAAAGCCCGGTGATCGAGATCGTCGCACCGACCAGCGTGAGATAACCGAAGATCGGTTTACGGCTGAAGACCGGGATGATCTCGGTGATGATGCCGAAGAACGGCAGCGCGATGATGTACACCTCGGGATGGCCGAAGAACCAGAACAGGTGCTGCCACAGCAGCGCGCCGCCGTTGGCCGCGTCGAAGACATGGCTGCCGAAGCGCCGGTCCGCCTCCAGCACCAGCAGCGCGGCCGCCAGCACCGGGAACGCCATCAGGATCAGGACGGACGTCAGCAGGGTGTTCCAGGTGAAGATCGGCATCCGGAACATCGTCATGCCCGGGGCGCGCATCCCGACGATGGTGGTGATGAAGTTGACCGCGCCGAGGATCGTGCCGAAGCCGGACAGCGCGAGCCCCATGATCCACAGGTCGGGTCCGAGGCCGGGGGAGTGCACCGCGTCGTTGAGCGGCGCGTAGGCGAACCAGCCGAACGCGGCCGGTCCGTCCGGCACCACCAGCGAGCTGAGCACGATGAGCCCGCCGAACAGGAACAGCCAGTACGAGAGCATGTTCAGCCGCGGGAAGGCCACGTCGGGCGAGCCGATCTGCAGCGGCATCAGCTCGTTGGCGAACCCCGCGAAGCTGGGGGTGGCGAAGAGCAGCAGCATGATCGTGCCGTGCAGCGTGAAGAGCTGGTTGAACTGGTGGTTGTCGACGATCTGCAGGCCGGGCCGGGCCAGCTCCGCGCGCATCAGCAGCGCCATGATCCCGCCGATGAGGAAGAACACGAACGACGTGATCAGATAGAGGTGGCCGATCTTCTTGTGGTCGGTGGTGGTCAGCCAGTCCACGACCACCCGGCCGCGCCGCTCGCTCCGCCTGGGCCGTGCCGCCGCCCGTACGGTCTGCAGTCCCATCGTCCGCTCGCCCCTTCGCTTGTCGCGTCCCGGGTCCGCTGCAAGCCCGCGGCGCAAGCTGCGCGCGGGCCGAGGCCATGATGCGCACGCCGCGGTGCGCTCCGACAGGGGGCGTAGGGAGATTGTGTGGGGGAACCGTGGATTTCCCATGGGACGCCGATGTGTACGGCATTCGGGAAATCGGTACGGAAAGTGCGGCCCGCAGGGCTGGACCGGGGCATTTTCCGGCAGGTGTCCGAAAGGGCCGGTTCGACTCACGCGAATGGCGCTGGAATGCACCCGGAAGGCGTAATGAAGGCCGCCGGAACCGCCCCCCGGCATGACTGGACGCGATCAAACAGAACGGTGTGATCTTGTGACAGAAGCGTGACACCGCCTAGCGTGGCGGTATGGCACCCATTCCCTCCCCCTCGGGGGAGCCCCAGGACAGTCCCGAGGGTTACGTCGGCCTCGACGCCGAGCGGGCCGAGCGCCTCGCGCGCGAGCGCGGCTGGTCGACGGTGCGCTCTCTGCCGCCCGGGGCCGTCATCACCATGGAGTACCGCGTGGGCCGGCTGAACTTCGAGGTCAGGGACGGCCGGGTGGCCCGCGCCTGGAAGGGCTGAGCCGTCCGGGAGACGACGAAGGCCCCGGTTCCTGTCCGGAACCGGGGCCTTCGACGTGCGCGGCGGGGTGTGTGTGCGTACCGGCCCGCCGCGTGGCGTTCAGCTGCCCGCGGGGCGGGCCGCGGGGCTCGTGCCGCGCGCGACGCGGTCCGGGTGCGGCGGGCGGCGGCTGCCGGCCGGGGTGACCGGGGTGCGTTCCGCGCGGGTGGTGTGCGGGCCCGGGGCCAGATAGACGGGCGCTCTCGGGGCGCGGCCCGCGGTGGCCGCCGCACGGCCCGCGGGGGTCTCGTCCTGCGTCGAGGGGAGCGAGGGGACCAGCACCGGCGCCGTGACCGGGGCGGCCGGGGCCGGCGCCGTACCGGTGCGGCGGTCGCGCCAGCGGTCGCGCAGGTCGAAGATCCCGGTCTCCGCGCGGGCGATCAGCGGCTCGCACCACGGCAGCGCGAGCAGGACCAGCAGGCCCGCCGCCCAGCCGAGGAGCACATCGCTCAGCCAGTGCGTACCGAGGTAGACCGTGGACAGGCCCACGCCCAGCGCGGTCAGGGCCGACAGCGCGGACAGCCAGCGCCTGGCCCTCGGGGTGGAGGCCAGATAGGCCAGGATTCCCCAGGTCACGACGGCGTTGGCGGTATGGCCGCTGGGAAATATATCGCCGCCGAGACCCATCTCGTTCGATCCGATGACGGTCGCGTAGTGCGGGCCGAGCCGGCCCATGCCGATCTTCGCCGCGCCCACCGTGATGTTCAGCAACAGCAGAGACGCCCCCAGCGTCAGCAGGGGGCGCACCGTGTGCTGCCGCCAGGAGCGCCAGCCCAGCCAGGCGGCGACCATCACGGCGGTGGGGCCACGCTGGCCGAGCACCACGTAGTAGTCGACGAACCAGTGGATCTGCGCCCACTGCTGGTAGGGCCGGAAGAACATGACCTGCCAGTCCAGCCGGACCAGCCACGAAGTGGTCACCACCAGCCACACGATCGCCGCGTAGAAGGCCAGGGTCGAGCCGAACAGCACGACCCTGTGCCGCGTCATCCGCGGTACGTCGATGTGGGCCGGTCGTTCCGGCTCCCGGTCCAGTCTGGTGAACACCCGGTCCAGACGGGTGAGGTTCGGTTCGATACGCACCCAATCGACGTTACAGCGAGTGAGCTGTCAACTCCTGCGAATCCACGGCTTTGTGATGACGATGTGATGTGGGATTCCTCTCAACAGCGGGTCCAATTCCTGCGAATCCGTAATCGGGCAACGTCGCGCCCTGCAATTCCTTTGATCATTCCGGAGCGGGTTTTATGGTCTGTCCGAATGCGTTCACCGCGCGACCGCCCGGATTTCGCCGCCTGCTCGCGTCGCAGCGTGATCGCGGCCGGGTGGCGGCCGGCCGGCGAGCCCGCGGAGGGAGTGGCGTACGCCACATGGGTTCACCGGAACCGGTGAGACGTCCGCCACGCGAGCGGCGAGCGAATGCGCGTACGCTGACGTGTCACTCGCGTTCGCTGCGCGGGCCGGAGACGACCGCTTCTCTCCGGCCGAGTCGCGGGGGAGTCCCCACCCCCACGAGCCCGCCGGGCGTGAGGTTCATCTGGGAGGTACGTACATGTCCGGGACGACCACGGCCGCCGCGCTGCGCCGTCGGGCGGCCGGGGCCGGTGCCAACCGCTGGGTCGTTCTCGTCGTCCTGTGCGCCAGCCTGCTGCTCGTCGCCGTCGACGCCACCGTGCTGCACGTGGCGGTGCCCGCCGTCACCGAGGACCTGAGGCCCGGCGCCATCGAGCTGCTCTGGATCGTCGACACCTACCCCCTCGTCTGCGCCTCGCTGCTGATCCTGTTCGGCACGCTCGGCGACAAGGTCGGCCGCAGACGTGTCCTACTGCTCGGCTACGCCCTCTTCGGGGTGGCCTCGGCGCTCGCGGCCTTCGCTCCGAACGCGCAGGTGCTGATCCTGGCGCGGGCCCTCCTCGGCGTGGGCGGCGCGATGATCATGCCCGCGACGCTGTCGATCCTGCGGCAGGTCTTCCCCGACCGGCGCGAGCGGGCCCTCGCGATCGGCGTGTGGAGCGCGGTCGCCGCGGTCGGCGCGGCCGTCGGCCCGCTGCTCGGCGGCTTCCTGCTGGAGCACTTCTGGTGGGGATCGGTCTTCCTCGTCAACATCCCGCTGATGCTGATCAGCCTGCCGGTGGGCCGGCTGCTGCTGCCCGAGTCGACCGGAGGGGACGACGGCCCCTGGGACGTCGTCGGCGCCCTGATGGCCGCGGCCGGCCTCTTCGGCGCGGTGTTCGGCGTCAAGCGGCTGGGCGGCGGGGAGCCGGCGGGCAGCGCGCTCACCGTGCTGCCCCTGGTCGTCGGCGCGGTCCTGCTGGTCCTCTTCGTACGACGGCAGAGGCGGCGCCGGCATCCGCTGGTGGACCTCGGGATGTTCGCCCGGCCCGCGTTCAGCACCTCCGTCGGATGCATCGTGCTGGCGATGCTCGCCCTGGTCGGCCTCGAGCTGATCGCGGCGCAGTATCTGCAGCTGGTGCTCGGTCTGTCGCCGCTGCAGACAGGGCTGCGGCTGCTGCCGCTGACCTTCGCGGCGATGGCGGCCGGGCTGCTCGGAGCGCGGATGCTGCGCCGGTTCGGTCCGCGCCGGATGGTGTGCGCCGGGTTCTGCCTGACCGCGGCCGCGGTGGTGGCGCTCACGGCGATGGGCGCGACCGACAACGTGCCCCTGCTGCTGGCGGGCTTCGTCCTGCTCGGCTTCGGACTGGAGACGACGCTCTTCGGGGCGTACGAGTCGATGCTGAGCGAGGCGCCGGCCGAGCAGTCGGGCGGCGCGGCGGCGATCGGTGAGACGTCGTACCAGCTGGGGGCCGGGATCGGCATCGCGCTGCTGGGCAGTGTGATGAACGCCGCGTACACGCCCGGGCTCGCGGACGTGCCGGGCGTGCCGACGCCGGCCTCGGCGGCGGCCGGGCACTCGCTCGGGGAGGCCTACGAGGTCGCCGGCCGGCTCGGCGGGACGGCCGGGGACGCGCTGCGCGCTGCGGCGCGGGCGTCCTTCGTCCACGGGCTGCACGTGACGCTGCTGGTGAGCGCGGGCCTGTTGCTGCTGGGCGCGGTGATGGCGCTGCGGCTGCCGCGCGTGATGCAGTGCGGCGAGCCGGAGCCGGTGGAGCTGCCGGCGCCCCGCGAGGCGCAGAGATCGCGCGTCTCGGCGTGACACCGCACGCGGACGCACCCTGGGACTGGACGTACGGAACACCGCGTCGTAACGTCAGCGGCACCAATCGTAACTAGCGGTGCTAGTTTTCGCGTTCGCCGGAGGATGTGCCATGTCCTTTGACCCCACCGATCCCCTGGGGATCGACGACCTTCTTCAGCCTGAGGACCTGGCCATCAGGGACACCGTCCGCAGCTGGGCGGCGGACCGTGTGCTGCCCCACATCGCCGAGTGGTACGAGAAGGGGGAGCTGCCCGGCATCCGCGAGCTGGCGAGGGAACTCGGCGGGATCGGCGCGCTCGGCATGTCCCTGGAGGGCTACGGCTGCGCCGGCGCCTCCGCCGTGCAGTACGGCCTCGCCTGCCTGGAGCTGGAGGCCGCCGACTCCGGCATCCGGTCCCTGGTCTCGGTGCAGGGCTCGCTCGCGATGTACGCCATCCACCGCTTCGGCAGCGAGGAGCAGAAGCAGGCCTGGCTGCCGCGCATGGCCGCCGGTGAGGTCATCGGCTGCTTCGGGCTGACCGAGCCCGACCACGGCTCCGACCCCGCCTCCATGCGGACGCACGCCAAGCGCGACGGCACGGACTGGGTGCTCAACGGCCGCAAGATGTGGATCACCAACGGCTCGGTCGCCGGTGTGGCCGTCGTATGGGCGCAGACCGAGGACGGCATCCGCGGGTTCGTCGTTCCCACCGACACCCCCGGCTTCTCCGCCCCCGAGATCAAGCACAAGTGGTCGCTGCGGGCGAGTGTCACCAGCGAGCTGGTGCTGGACGACGTACGGCTGCCGGCCGACGCGGTGCTGCCGGACGTCACCGGGCTGCGCGGACCGCTGAGCTGTCTTTCCCACGCCCGTTACGGGATCGTCTGGGGGGCCATGGGCGCGGCCCGGTCCTCGTTCGAGGCCGCACTGGAGTACGCGAAGACGCGCGAGCAGTTCGGCCGGCCCATCGGCGGCTTCCAGCTCACGCAGGCCAAGCTCGCCGACATGGCGGTCGAGCTGCACAAGGGGATTCTGCTCGCCCATCACCTCGGGCGGCGCATGGACGCCGGCCGCCTGCGTCCCGAGCAGGTCAGCTTCGGCAAGCTCAACAACGTACGGGAAGCGATCGAGATCTGCCGTACCGCGCGCACCATCCTCGGTGCGAACGGGATTTCGCTGGAGTACCCCGTGATGCGGCACGCGACGAACCTGGAATCGGTGCTCACCTACGAGGGCACCGTCGAGATGCACCAGCTGGTGCTGGGCAAGGCGCTCACCGGACTCGACGCGTTCCGGTGAGGGACCCCGAGCAGGGCGGGGCCGGTGAGCGGCCCCGCCTCAGCTCTGGTTGAAGAAACCGTCCGAACGGTGTGCGGCCGGCTCGCCGCAGATGATCTCCGTGTCGGCCGGGGACAGCAGGAACACGCGCGTGGAGATCCGGTCGATCGAGCCGCGCAGCCCGAAGATGAGCCCCGCCGCGAAGTCCACCACGCGCTTGGCGTCGGTGGGCTCCATGGCCGTGAGGTTCATGATGACCGGGACTCCCTCACGGAACAGCTCGCCGATCGCGCGGGCGTCCCGGAAGCTGTCCGGGGTCACCGTGCCGATCCGGCGGCCCTTGTCCTCGGCCGTGTCCGTTGCCACCTTCACCCGGGGGTCGGTGACCCAGGCGTCCCCGGACTCGGTCCCCTCGGTGTAGTCGTCGTCGTAGTAGCGCTCGTCATCGTTGTCGTCGACGAGGCCGAGCCACGCACTCGCCTTGCGCACCGATCCCATGGACGCCTCCTCTCACAGCGGCCTTGTCTTGCCGTCCGCATTCCCCATGGTCGTCCATGATGCGGATGTCGCGCCAAGTGGATAGACGCCGTGCGGGGGGTTTGTGACGGTACTGGTGCACAGCCGATCCGTCGAGAACCCGTGTTTCCCAAGGGGCGCGCCCCAAACGGCTGCTGACTGTGAGTGAAATATGATTCTCCCCGGCGTCCGGGTGACGGGCGGGGCGTATGGGTGAACGGGGGCGCGTGGTGTTCGGAATCGTCAGGCCCTGCCGGCATCGGCTCGGTGAGGCGCTGGGTGTCCAGTGGGCGGCCCATCTGTGCGGGCTGTGTCTCGCGCTGCGCAAGGACCACGGACAGTTCGCCCGTATCGTGACGAACTATGACGGGCTGCTCATATCGGTTCTGACGGAAGCTCAGGCCGGGAGGGCCGCAGGTGGGTGGCGTACGGCCGGACCGTGTCCGCTGCGCGGCATGCGGACCGCCTCCGTCGCTCAGGGTGAGGGCGCGCGGCTGGCCGCCGCCGTGTCGCTGGTGCTCGCCGCCGCCAAGGTGCACGACCATGTCGCCGACCGTGACGGGCTGCTGGCCCGGCGGCCGGTGGCGCTCGCCGCCCGCCGGGTCGCCGCAGGGTGGGCGCGGGCCGGGGAACGCGGCGGCGCCGCCGTCGGTTTCGACACCGCCGTCCTCGTCGACGCCGTCGACCGGCAGGCCGGCCTGGAAGTGCTGGCCGGTCCCGGCACACCGATCCTGGCCGTCACCGAACCCACCGAGACGGCCACCGCGGCCGCCTTCGCGCACACCGCCGTGCTGGCCGGCCGCCCGGGCAACGCGGCACCGCTCGCCGAGGCCGGCCGGTTCTTCGGACGGCTCGCCCACCTGCTGGACGCGGTCGAGGACCAGGACGCCGACGCGCAGTCCGGCGCCTGGAACCCGCTGACGGTCACCGGCACCTCCCTCGCCGATGCCCGCCGGCTCGCCGACGACGCCGTGCACGGCATCCGGCTCGCGCTGCGCGATGTGGAGTTCAGCGACGCCGCTCTCGCGCACCGGCTGCTCGTGCATGAGCTGCGCGCCTCCGTCGACCGCGCCTTCGGCACCGCCGGCTGCGCCCACACCCCGCAGGCCGCAGGGCCGTACGCGCCACCCGGCGGCCCGGGCGCACCGCTGCCGCCCGGGCCGCCGCGCCGCGACCGGCGCGGACTGCTCGCGGGCTGCGCGGTGTGGATGGGGCTGGCCTGCACGTGCCAGATGTGCTGCGGAACGTTCGAGGATCCCTGGAGCCGGGAGCGCAGGGACGGGCTGTGCTCGCAGTGCGACTGCAGCGACTGCGGGGATTGCAGCGGCTGCTGTGACTGCTGCAGCTGCTGCGGGGACGGGTGCGACTGCTGTGACTGCGGGTGTGACTGCTGAGGGGTTGCCGGACCGTCAGTTCTTCAGCTCGGGCGGCGAGATCTGTGACGCCTTGATCGCCGAGCCTGTCGTGCCCCACTTCTTCAGGATCGCCTCGTACGTGCCG
The DNA here is from genome assembly GCF_043088925.1 of Streptomyces sp. NPDC014006. NCBI lineage: Bacteria > Bacillati > Actinomycetota > Actinomycetes > Kitasatosporales > Streptomycetaceae > Streptomyces > Streptomyces sp. NPDC014006. Next base: position 58,405 of record NZ_JBICAJ010000015.1, read on the forward strand.
TCCGCGATCAGTTTGTCGACCGCCGCCCGGAAGGCGGGCGCCAGCTTCGTGCCCTTCTTGAAAGCGAAGCCGACGTCGAGACGGTGGAACTCGCCCAGGAACTTCAGTCCGCTCTGGTGGGCGACGTCGTAGCGCAGGCCGTTGATGGTGGACATCACGGCATCACTGCGGCCCTGCTGCACCGACGACCACAGCGCGCTGTCCTCGCTGTAGGTCTGCACCCGGTAGGGCTTCTTGCCGGCCTCGGTGCACCGCTGCTTGTTCTTTTCGAGCGTGGCCTCGAACGTCGTGCCCGCGCCGGTCGCGACGTTCAGGCCGCACAGCTGCGTCAGATCGGTGATCTTCGGCAGGCCGCTGTCCTTGCGGGCGGCGAAGCCCTGCCCGTCGTTGATGTAGGTGACGAAGTCGATGGTCCTGCGGCGCTCGTCGGTGACGCCGAAGTTGCTCGCGCCGACGTCGTACTTGCCGCTGTCCAGCGCGGGCAGGATCGCCTCGAACCCGGCCTGCTCGACCTTCAGTTCGAGGCCCAGCACCCGGGCGACGGCTCGAGTGAAGTCGACGTCCTGGCCGGTCAGCGTCTTGCCGTCGTCCAGGAAGGTGGTGCCGGGCGGTCTGCCGCTGACGCTGAAGGCCACCGTGAGCCGGGTGACGTCCGCGGGCAGCAGCTTCGCCACGGACGGATCCTCGGTGACACCGGAGACGACATCCGTGGTGGGGATCGTGTCGGCCGCCGCCGCGCCGGCCGCGTTCGCCGAGCCGGCGGAGCCGGAACCGCACGCGCTGAGGAGCAGAGCGGCCGAGGTGATCAGGGCGAACGGGGCGAAATGCCTCAAGCGGGTACGCGTGGACGTACGCATGGTGTGCGGTCTCCTGTGAGCAGCAGAAGGGACGTGAAAAGACGCGAGGGGAGGGGTGCGCGTGTGAAGGCATGCGGAACGAGACGCGAAGAGAAGCGCGGGGAGAAACACGAAAGAGCGCCCGCCGGATCAGGGCAGCGGGACGCGCAGGGGGTCAGCTCAACAGGAAGAGGACCACACGCGACCGAAGTCGATGTGGGAGCGCGAGACCAGCCACTGCGGATGCATGGGCCAAGTGGAACAGCTCCCCGGTTGTGCGTCAACCGGCTTGAGACGTACGGCTCATACTCTGGACACCCTTGACAGCGAGGGGAAACAGCCCCGTACAGTCGTGCGACGGCCCTGCTGAGGGGCTCGGCCGTACCGCGCCGCTCGGCGCGTCCCGTGTGAAGGCGCCACCCGTGTTCGACCTGTCTGGTCACGGAGCCTTCGCATGTCTTCTGGCACCCTCGCCAAACTGCCCGCGGCACCCGGCATACCGGAAGCGGCCGCCATCCCCCGGATCGTGCCCCGCCGCCGCTACGGCCAGTGGGCGGCCGCCGTCGTCGTCCTGGCCCTGCTCGCCCTCGCGCTCACCTCCGTCGCCCGCAACGACGCCTTCCAATGGGACGTCGTCGCCGAGTACTTCACCACCGCGTCCGTGCTGCGCGGACTGTGGCTCACCCTGTGGCTGACCGCCGCCGTGATGGTGCTCGGGTTCGCGCTCGGCACCCTGCTAGCCGCCGCCCGGCTGTCCGCCAACCCCGTGCTGCGCGCGGTGAGCTGGGGATACGTCTGGCTGTTCCGGTCCATCCCGATCCTGGTGCAGCTGCTGCTGTGGTTCAACATCGGGGCGCTGTACCCGCAGATCCTCGGCGTGCGGACGGTCGACCTGCTCAGCCCGGTCGCCGTCGCCGTCATCGGCCTGACCCTGCACGAGGCCGCGTACGCCGCCGAGGTGGTGCGCGGAGGCATCCTCGCCGTCGACAGCGGCCAGATCGAGGCCGCCCAGGCCCTCGGCCTGAGCCGCCGGCGCCGCTGGTGGCGGATCGTGCTGCCGCAGGCGATGCGCTCCATCGTGCCGCCGGCCGGGAACATGCTGATCGGCACTCTCAAAGGCACCTCCATCGTCAGCGTCATCGCCGTCAACGACCTGCTGTTCGCCACCCAGTTGATCTACCACCGCACCTACCAGGTGATCCCGCTGCTGATGGTCGCCACCCTCTGGTACACCGTCGTCACCTCGCTCCTCGGCATCGGCCAGACCTTCGTCGAGAAGCGTTACGCGCGCGGAACGGAGCCGCGGCGATGAGGCCCGCCCTGGTCGTCGTCGGCGCGGGTCCGCGGGGGACCGGCATCGTCGAACGGATCGCCGCCAACGCCCCCGAGCTGTACGCCGGTTCGGGCCTGGACATCCACCTCGTCGACCCGCACCCGCCGGGCGCCGGACGCGTCTGGCGCACCGCCCAGTCGCCCCTGCTGTGGATGAACTCGCACGCCGCGGACATCACCATGTTCACCGACGACACCGTCGACATGGCCGGCCCGGTGCGCCCCGGCCCCACCCTGCACGAATGGGCCGGCATCGACGGCCGCACCTTCGCCGACCGGCAGCTGCAGGGCGCCTACCTGAGCTGGGTGCACCAGCAGGTCCTGGCCGCGCTGCCCCCCGAGATCACCGTTCATCACCACCGCCGCCGCGCCCTGCGCGTCAGCGGCCCCCGCGAGGGCCGCCAGCAGGTGTGGCTCGAAGGCCGCCCCCGGCCTCTCCTCGCCGATCTGGTGGTACTCACCGTCGGCCATCTCGACGCCGAACCCGACGACGAGCAGCGCGCGTTGACCGTCTACGCCCGCAAGCACGGCCTGGTGCACCTACCGCCGGACTACACCACCGACAGCGACCTGTCCGCGCTCGCGCCCGGCGAGAACGTCCTGGTGCGCGGCTTCGGGCTCGCCTTCGTCGACCTGATGGTGCTGCTCACCGAGGGTCGCGGCGGCCGCTACGACGGCGACACCTACGTCCCGTCCGGGCGCGAGCCGGTGCTGTACGCCGGGTCGCGGCGCGGAGTTCCGTACCACGCGAAGATCGGCTACGACCTCACCGGCGAGCGGCCGCCGCTGCCGCGCTTCCTCGGGCCCGCGCAGATCGACGAGCTGCGGGCCCGGCCGGGCGGCCACGACTTCCGGCGCGACGTATGGCCCCTGGTGGCGAAGGAACTCGGATTCGCCCACTACCACCGCCTGTTCACGGCCCATCCGGAGCGCACCGCCGTGTCCTGGGCCGTCTTCGAGGAGAAGTACGCCGCGGCCGACGGCGCCGACCTGGACGCCCTCGTCACCGCGGCCGTGCCCGACGTACGCGACCGGCTCGACCTCGCCGCCCTCGACCGGCCGTTGGACGGTGTGCGGTACGCCTCGCACGAGGCTCTCCAGGAAGGGCTGCGGGCGTACGTGGAGGAGGACCTCCGGCGCCGGCACGACCCGGCGCACAGCCCGGACCTGGCCGTCTTCTACGCCCTGCTCTCGGTGTACGGGCAGCTCGTGCGGCTCGGCGACGTCGGGCCCTGGTGGCACGGCTTCTTCAGCCACCTCGCCTCCGGCCCGCCGGGGCCCCGGCTGCGGCAGTTGCTCGCGCTGTCCCGCGCAGGGATCGTCCGGTTCGCCGGCGCCGACATGGCGGTGGCCGCCGAGGACGGGGTGTTCCGCGCATCCAGCCCCACCGTGCCCGGACTGCGGATCGAGGCGCGGGCCCTGGTCGAGGCACGGCTGCCCGCACCGACCGTCGGCCGCAGCCGCGATCCACTGCTGCGCGAACTGCACGCCGACGGGGCCGCCGAGACCCCGGACGGGCTGCTGCGCGTCGACCCCGCCGACGGGCGGATCCTCGACCGCGCCGGGCGGCCCCACCCGCGCCGCTTCGCGCTCGGCCCCCACACCGACGCCCGCTCCTCCGGCGCGTTCACCCGGCCCCGCACCGGCGGGCCGGCGTTCCGGCAGAACGACGCCACCGCACGCTCCGCGCTGGCCTTCCTGCGGTCCCTCGCCGAGCGCGTGGCCGCCTGACCCTTTCCGGCCCTTCCGGCTTTTTCGACTTTTCCGACACTGAAGGAATCCCCATGAGCGTCATGGTCGACATCCAGGCCGTCCACAAGAGCTTCGGCCCCCTGAAGGTGCTCGACGGCATCGACCTGCAGGTGCGCACCGGCGTGGTCACCGTCGTTCTCGGCCCCTCCGGCTCCGGCAAGTCCACACTGCTGCGCACCGTCAACCACCTGGAGAAGGTCGACCGGGGCGCGATCAGCGTCGACGGCGCGCTGGTCGGCTACCGCCGCTCCGGCGACCGGCTGCACGAGCTGCCCGAGCGCGAGATCCTCAAACAGCGCACCCGGATCGGCTTCGTCTTCCAGACCTTCAACCTCTTCCCGCACCTGACCGTCCTGGAGAACATCACCGAGGCGCCGGTCGCCGCGCTCAAGCGCCCCCGGCAGGAGGCCGAGGAGACGGCCCGCCGGCTGCTCGACCGGGTCGGGCTCGCCGACAAGGCCGACGCCTACCCCCGCCAGCTCTCCGGCGGCCAGCAGCAGCGCGTCGCCATCGCCCGCGCCCTCGCCCTGGAGCCGCGGCTGCTGCTGTTCGACGAGCCGACCTCCGCCCTCGACCCCGAGCTGGTCGGCGAGGTCCTCGACGTCATCAAGGACCTGGCCCACCAGGGCACCACGATGATCGTCGTCACCCACGAGATCGGCTTCGCCCGCGAGGTCGCCGACACCGTCGTCTTCATGGCCGACGGCCGCATCGTCGAACAGGGCCCGCCCGGTGAGGTGCTGGACGCCCCACGGCACGAGCGCACGCGGGCGTTCCTGTCGAAGGTGCTGTGAGGCGGGTGCGGGGGAGTTCCGGCATGGGCGCTCTTTTGCACCTCGGCGCCGCGATCGACCAGCCGGGGGTGTACGACGCCGGTGCCTACGCCGAGCTGGCGCGCCTCGCCGAACGCGGCGGGCTGGACTTCGTGAGCGTGGACGGCGGCTTCGCCGGACCCGGCCTCGACACGGCGGGCGTGCTGGCCCGTCTGGCCCCCGAGACCGGCCGGATCGGCCTGGTACCGGCGCTGACCGTCCCGGCCCGCGAGGCGGACGCCGTCACGGTCCTCGACTGGGTCAGCGGAGGGCGGGCCGGTGTGCTCGCCGCCGACGCGGTCCTCGGGGGTCGTGCGGCGGGGCATCCCGTGGTCCTCGTCGACGCCACCGGCCGTCCGGCCCGGGTCGCGGCCGCCCGGTACGCCGACGTGGCCCTGGTGCGGGCGGTGAGCGCGGCACAGGCCGCCGAGCTGCGCGGTCAACTGGCCGCGCTCGCCGCGGAACACGGCCGTGATCCACGCGACCTGAGGGTGCTGGCGAGCCTGCGGATCGATCTCGGCGACGGTGAGCGCGCCGCCGAGCCCGGCCACGGGGGCGGTGGACCCCGGCCCACCCCACAGGGCCCGCTGTACCGGGGCGGGCCGGTCGACCTCGCCGAGCTGATCGCCGTATGGCATGCGGAAGGGGCCGTCGACGGCTTCCACTTCGTGCCCGTCGAGCCGCGCCGGGATCTGGAGCGGCTGGTCAACGGCACGGTGGCGGTGCTGCAGCACCGGGGGCTGTTCCGCACGTTCTATCCGGGCGCGACGCTGCGCGAGCACCTCGGGCTCGCGCTGCCGGTGGCCGTCAGTTACGCCGGGAGCGTGGGATGAACCGGCGGCTGCATCTGGCGGTGCGGGTGGACGGTGCCGGCGGCCCCGGGGGGTTCCCGGCGCTGGAGCGGCCGGCGCGGACCGCCGAGCGGGGGCTGTTCGACTTCGTCCTGGTGAGGGGCCGGCGTTCGCCGGTCCCTGAGCCGGTGACCCTGCTCGACGCGCTCGCGGCCGTCACCGCGCACACGGGGCTGGCCGCGACCGTTGACGTGTCCGGCGTCGAGCCCTTCCAGCTGGTCCGCCGCCTCGCCACCCTGGACGGGCTCAGCGGAGGACGGGCCGGCTGGCACCCGGTGTCCGGCGGGACGTCGTACGCGGACACGGTGCGGGAGGTGTCGGAGACGGACGTCGCGGTGCCGTCCACCCCGCAGGGGCGGCCCGTCCTGATCGTGACGGGGGAGTCCGAGGAACAGCGGGAATGCGCCGCCGCCCGCGCCGACGTGCTCGTCACGTCCTACGGCCCGGTGGAGACCGGTCGCGCCGTGTACGCCGACGTCAAGCGGCGGTTGGCGCGGTACGGGCGCCAGCCGGGGGAGCTGAGGATCCTCGCCGACGCCGGGCCGGCCGGGGGCGTGTCCGACGGTACGGCCACGGGGGCGCGGCGATCGGCCGCCGAACTGGAGGCATTCGTGCGGGAGGGCGCCGCCGACGGGTTCCTCCTCGGGAGCGGCGGCCTCGAGGAGTTCGTGGACCGGGTCGTGCCGCTGCTGCAGGAGCGCGGCGCGTTCCGGACGGCATACGAGGGCGCGACGCTGCGCTCGCATCTGGGGCTCGGCGCCCCGGCAGGAAAGGGATGAGGACATGACGGATCAAGTGCCGCCCGTCGCGGTGGATCTGGGGTCGCCGGTCGCGGTGGTCGAGTGGAAGCGGTGGCACGAGCGCCGTGTCGAGGCGGTGTCGGGCCCCTACGGGCCGCTGGCGCTCGTCGGCACCAACTGGCTGGAAGACCATCCGGAGGGGCGACTTCCGGACATCCCCGGGCGCTGGGCCGTGCGGGACGGCGGGGTCGTGGTCACCGCCGGCGCCGGGGACGGGCTGACGCTGGACGGGGAGCCGTTCAGCGGAAAGGCGCGGCTCGGTGCCGAGGTGGGGGCGGTCGCGGGCGCGCGGGTCGGGTACGGCGAGCGGCGGCTGGTGGTGCTGGTGCGGGAAGGGGCCTGGGGGGTGCGGGACTTCGACCCCGGTGCCGAGGCGCGCCGGCGGTTCCGCGGCATCGACGCCACGCCCCACGATCCGCGCTTCGTCGTACCGGCGCGCTTCACGGCGTACGGCGAGAGCCGCACCGTGCGGGTCGAGAACGCCGACGGGCGTGAGCGGGGGCTCGGGTTGGGAGGTGAGCTGGCCTTCGCCCTCGACGGGCGGGAGCTGACGCTGAGGGTGTCGGTGCAGGACGACGGGGGCCTGTGGGCGGTGTTCGCCGACGCCACCAGCGGGGTGAGCAGCTTCCGCTTCCGGTTCCTGTATGCGGCGGCGCCCGACGCGCAGGGGCGGACCGTCGTGGACTTCAACCGGTCCCAGCTGCCGCCGTGCGCCTTCGCGGACCACTTCCTCTGCCCGTTCCCGCCGCCGGGGAACACGCTCGGGGTCGAGGTGGAGGCGGGGGAGCGGAACGTGGCGCGCGGTCCGAACCCCGCCTGACCGCCGGGCGGTTGAGCCTGGTTCGACTCCCGGTGGAGCCGGTCGTCGGGTAAAGGTGGTTCAAAACGCGACGGCCGAAAGGCACCCTTGCGCCAACCGGCCGTTCGGCCGAATACTCCCCCTCAGCGCTTGTCAGGGGCATGTGAAAGCCCGGTATCCCGGGCGTCCTGGCCCTGGCTGCGCCTCACGGGCCCCGACCCCACGCGGGCCCCCGACTTCCCATGGAGGGAACGACACGTGAGGATCAAGCGCACCACCCGCAGCGGCCTGTCGAGACGGACACGGCTGATCGCCGTCTCCACCGGACTCGTGGCCGCCGCCGCGATCGCGATCCCCAGCGCGAACGCGTCCGACGCCCCGACCACCTTCAGCGCCGCGCAGCTGACCAAGGCGAGCGACTCGGTGCTGAAGGCCGACATCCCGGGCACCGCCTGGGCCGTCGACAGCAAGAGCGGCCGTGTGGTCGTCACCGCCGACAGCACGGTGACGCAGGCCGAGATAGCCAAGATCAAGGAGCAGGCCGGGGCCAACTCCGGCGCGCTCACCATCAAGCGCACCGCGGGCAAGTTCAACAAGCTGATCTCCGGCGGCGACGCCATCTACGCGAGCAGCTGGCGTTGCTCGCTGGGCTTCAACGTCCAGGACTCCAGCGGCAACTACTACTTCCTGACCGCCGGTCACTGCACCGACGGCGCGGGCACCTGGTGGTCGAACTCCTCCCACTCGACCACGCTCGGCTCCACCGCCGGTTCGTCGTTCCCCGGCAACGACTACGGCATCGTGCGCTACACGAACTCCTCGGTGACCAAGTCGGGCACCGTGGGCAGCGTGGACATCAAGAGCGCGGCCACGCCGTCGGTCGGCACGACCGTCTACCGGCGCGGTTCGACCACCGGCACGCACAGCGGGCGGGTCACCGCGCTCAACGCGACCGTCAACTACGGCGGCGGCGACATCGTCTACGGCCTCATCCAGACCACCGTCTGCGCGGAGCCCGGTGACTCCGGCGGGCCGCTGTACTCCACCAGTGGGGTGGCGTACGGGCTGACCTCCGGGGGCAGCGGTGACTGCACCTCCGGTGGGACGACGTTCTTCCAGCCGGTGACCGAGGCGCTCAGTGCGTATGGAGTGCACGTGTACTGAGGCGCTCGCGCTTGCGTGCATGTGTGAAGTGCCGGCCCCCGTGCGTGGTTGTGCACGGGGGCCGGCGGCGCTTCGGCAGTTTTCGTCTGCGGCGTTCGTTGTGGCTGGGTCGCGCCGTTCCCCGCGTCCCTTTTGTGTCTGCGGCGGCCCGTTGCGGTGCCTGGTGAGCTGGTGTCGCGCCCGCGGTTCGTTGTGGGTCGGGGCCGGGGTGGCGGGTGCGCCAACGCCGTGGCGCGCGGTCAGACGCCGGGTGCCTTCGTCGGTTGTCCATGGCGTACTCGGGAAGCGACGAGTGTGATCACGATGCCGGCCAGCGCCCACGCGCCCAGGGTCAGGAGGGCCGTGGTCATGTCGTTGGAGTTGAAGTACGCGATCGAGCGGGCCGCCCATGTGCCGGCGCCCGGTGGCAGGGCGGGGCCGATCACCTGCCAGAACGGGGGCAGGAGCGGCAGCGGGAACGCGCCGCCCGCGCTCGGGTTGCCGGCGATCACCACCAGCAGGATCGCCAGGCCGATGCCGACGATGCCGAAGAGCTCCTGGAGGGCGAGCGTCGCGGCACCCACCGCGAAGGTGATCAGGGCGCCGAGACCCCACAGGGCCGGCACGCTGCCGGGCAGGGCGTCCAGGATCGGGCCGACGATGATCGCGCCGCCGAGGCCGCCGACGACGGCGACCAGGGCCAGGGCGCCCAGGCGGATCACCGCGCGGCGCGGGTTCGCGGGGCGGGCGCCGGTGCTGATGGCGAGGATCGAGGCGCACAGGTAGCCGCCGACGCACCAGCCGACGACCAGGTAGAAGGACGTCAGACCGTTGAAGTCCGTGCGGGATGCCGGGGCCACGTCGACCGTGCGGATCGCGCGCTGCTGTGACGCTTCCAGGGCCGTCGTCAGGTTCTCCAGCACCGTGGCGAGAACCCTGCCGCCGCCGGAGGCGACCAGGAGGGTGTCGGTGCGGCCTGCCGGGTCGATCACCAGGGCGCCGTCGATGTCCCGGTTCTCGATCTGGTGGCGGGCCGTCGCCGCGTCGGGCAGTGCCCGGGGGTCCAGGGGGGAACCGGGGAGGTGGTCGAGACGGGTCACCGCCTGGCCGGCCACCGCGGGGGGTGCGACCACGCCGAAGGGGACGTCCCTTGGATTGGGGTTGTGCAGGGCGCCCACATAGGAGGCGATGAAGAGGAGCTGGAGGGCGAGCACGGCGATCACCAACAGGGTGGCCCGGGGAGTGACGGCATCCTTCACCTCGCTGAGAAAGGAGGCTCCGGAGGGGCTACGCGGGGTGTCGGCGTCGGTGGTCTGCGTCATGGTTCCACCGTTTCGGTGGGGCGGTGTTTGTGCAGGTGGGACGCGGCCGAACGTATGTCGTACAAGTGTTCGGGGATGAGGGTATGGTGGTGTTGTTGGGAACTGATGTTCGAGGAGGTGTGTGTGCCGGGCTTTGCGCATCTGCACACCGTCTCCGGGTTCTCCCTGCGGTACGGGGCCTCGCACCCGGAGCGCCTGGCCGAGCGCGCCTCCGAACGGGGCATGGACACCCTCGCGCTCACCGACCGTGACACCGTCGCCGGGACCGTGCGCTTCGCCAAGGCCTGCGCCAAGGCAGGGGTCCGTCCGCTGTTCGGGGCGGATCTCGCCGTGCGGGTGCGCGAGGGCGGCCCCGGGGAGGGCAGGCGCCGTACCCCCGTCCGGGGCGGGGCGTTCGTGGACGAGTCGGCTCCCCGGGTCACTTTTCTCGCCGGGGACGGGGCCCGTGGGTGGGCCGACCTGTGCCGGATCGTGACGGCGGCGCACGCGGGGAAGGCCGACACACCGCTGCTGAGCTGGGACGACAACCGGGGGGACGGGCTCGTCGTGCTGCTCGGGCCCGACTCCGATGTGGGGCGGGCGCTCGCCGCGGGGCGGCCGGACCGGGCCGCGCGGCTGCTGGGGCCCTGGCGTGAGGTCTATGGGGACGCACTGCGGCTGGAGGCCGTCTGGCACGGACGGGAGGGGACGGGTCCGGGGTCGCTGCGGCTCGCCGCCCGCACGGTCGGGTTCGCCGCGGAACAGGGCGTGCGGCCCGTGCTCAGCAACGCCGTCCGGTACGCCGATCCGGGGATGGGCCCGGTCGCCGACGTGCTGGACGCCGCGCGGCGGCTGGTGCCCATCGCCGGGGAGCTGGATTCCGGTGAGGCCTGGCTGAAGGGCGCGGGGGAGATGCTGGGGGTCGCCGAGCGGGTGGTCGAGGCCGCCGGCTACCGGCGGGACACCGCTCATCGGCTGCTGGAGCAGACCCTGGCCACGGCCGCCGAGTGCCGCGTCGACCCCGAGGACGATCTGGGCATCGGGACGGTGCGGTTCCCCGAGGCCCATCTGGTGGGTGCCGGGCGGCGCAGCGCGCAGCGGGCGCTCGCCTCGCGGGCCGTCGCCGGCATGCTGCGGATGGGGTATGCGGGGCGGTCCGCGTACTGGGAGCGGATGCACGACGAGCTGGACATCATCGCTCATCACGGTTTCGCCTCCTACTTCCTGACGGTCGCTCAGGTCGTGGACGACGTACGGCGGATGGGGATCCGCGTGGCCGCCCGCGGGTCGGGCGCGGGGTCCCTCGTCAACCATCTGCTGGGGATCGCCCATGCCGATCCGGTCGAGCACCGGCTGCTGATGGAACGCTTCCTGTCCAGGGAGCGGGTCGTCCTGCCCGACATCGACATCGACGTGGAGTCCGCGCGCCGGCTGGAGGTCTACCGCGCGATCATCGACCGGTTCGGCACCGAGCGGGTCGCCACGGTCGCCATGCCCGAGACGTACCGGGTGCGGCACGCGATCCGGGACGTGGGGGCCGCGCTGTCCATGGACCCCGCCGAGATCGACCGGATCGCCAAGTCCTTTCCGCACATCCGGGCACGGGACGCCCGAGCGGCCCTCGACGAGCTGCCCGAGCTGCGCTCGCTCGCGGCGGAGCGGGAGAAGTACGGCAAGCTGTGGGAGCTGGTCGAGGCGCTGGACGCCCTGCCGCGCGGGGTGGCCATGCACCCGTGCGGGGTGCTGCTGTCCGACGCCTCCCTGCTCGCGCGTACGCCGGTGATGCCCACCAGCGGCGAGGGCTTCCCGATGTCGCAGTTCGACAAGGACGACGTGGAGGAGCTCGGGCTGCTCAAGCTGGATGTGCTCGGCGTGCGGATGCAGTCGGCGATGGCGCACGCGGTAGCCGAGGTCGCGAGGGTGACCGGGGAGAGGGTCGACCTCGACGCGGCGCCGGAGGGCGACCCGGCCACGTATCAGCTCATCCGGTCCACCGAGACCCTGGGGTGCTTCCAGATCGAGTCGCCGGGGCAGCGGGATCTGGTGGGGCGGCTGCAGCCCTCCACGTTCCAGGATCTGGTGGTCGACATCTCGCTGTTCCGGCCCGGTCCCGTCGCCGCCGACATGGTGCGGCCGTTCATCGAGGCCCGGCACGGGCGCGCGCCGGTGCGTTATCCGCATCCCGACCTGGAAGGGCCGTTGAAGGAGACGTACGGCGTCGTCGTCTTCCACGAGCAGATCATCGACATCGTCGACATCATGACCCGGTGCGGGCGCGGTGAGGCCGACCGGGTGCGGCGCGGGCTGTCCGACCCGGAGTCGCAGGGGCGGATCAAGGTGTGGTTCGCGCAGCGCGCGGCGGCGGGCGGGTACGACGCCGAGACCATCCGGCGCACCTGGGAGATCGTCGAGGCCTTCGGGTCGTACGGCTTCTGCAAGGCGCATGCCGTCGCCTTCGCGGTGCCCACCTATCAGTCGGCCTGGCTGAAGGCGCATCACCCGGCCGCCTTCTACGCCGGGCTGCTCACCCACGACCCGGGCATGTACCCGAAGCGGCTGCTGCTGGCGGACGCGCGGCGGCGCGGGGTGCCGATCCTGCCGTTGGATGTGAACGCGTCCGGGGCCGCCCATCGAATCGAACTGGTGTCTGATCAAGGGTCCGAGGTGTGGGGGCTGCGGCTGGCCCTGTCCGATGTGCACGGCATCAGCGAGGCCGAGGCGGCGCGGATCGCCGACGGACAGCCGTACGCCTCGCTGGTGGACTTCTGGGAGCGGGCCCGGCCCAGCCGGCCGATCGCCCAGCGGCTCGCCCAGGTCGGCGCGCTGGACGCCTTCGGCGCCAACCGGCGTGATCTGCAACTGCATCTGACCGAGCTGCACCGGTCGGCCCGGGGTGCCGGCGGGGCCCAACTTCCCCTCGCCGGAGGGCGGAAGACCGCCGCTGCGGGCCTGCCCGACCTGTCCGACGCCGAGCGGCTCAGCGCCGAACTGGGCGTGCTGTCGATGGACGCCTCACGCAATCTGATGGACGACCACCGGGAGTTCCTCAAGGAGCTGGGCGTGGTGTCGGCGCGGCGGCTGCGCGAGGCGCGGCACGGGGAGACCGTGCTCGTCGCGGGCGCCAAGGCGGCCACCCAGACGCCGCCGATCCGGTCCGGCAAACGGGTCATCTTCTCCACGCTGGACGACGGCACGGGCCTGGTCGACCTCGCCTTCTTCGACGACTCGCACGACGCCTGCGCCCACACCGTCTTCCACTCCTGGCTGCTGCTGGTGCGGGGCGTGGTGCAGCGGCGCGGGCCGCGCAGCCTGAGTGTGGTGGGGTCCGCCGCCTGGAACCTCGCCGAACTCGTCGAACTGCGCGCCGAGGGCGGTCTCGAGGAGGTCGCGGCCCGGCTGGCGGCGCCGTCGGCCGAGGGCGACGGGAGCGGTGATCCGACGGGTGGGCGGCGCATCAGGCTGTCCACCGGCTACGAGATGCATCCGTGGGCCGACCTGCGGCCCGCGGGGCAGGAGGCGGCCTCACAAGGGCCCTCTGCCGTACGGAAGTTGTGGCACCAGAGTCCGGGGAGTGCGGGATGACCATCCTCTGCGTACGTTTCCAGCTGCCGCCGATGTACGAGGCGGCCCTGCCGGGGCTGCTCGGGTTGCTGGAGGAGTTCACCCCGGTCGTCGAGGCGCTGCCGCCGGACGGGGCGCTCGCCGATCTGCGGGGCGCCGAGCGGTACTTCGGGCGCAGCGCCGTGGAGCTGGCCGCGGTGATCCGGGTGCGCGCCCTCGCCCGGTACGGCGTCGACTGTGTGATCGGTGCCGGGCCGGGCCCGATGCTCGCCCGCATGGCGCTGCGCGAGGCCCGGCCCGGGGTGACGTGCGCGGTCTCCGAGGCGCAGGCCCTGGACTTCCTCGCCGGCCGGCCCGTCGCCGCGCTGCCCGGCGTGGGCGCGGCGACCGCACGCACCCTGTGCGAGTACGGCCTGGACACCCTCGGCCGGGTCGCCGCGGCGCCGCTGTCCACCCTCCAGCGGCTGCTCGGCGCGAGGGCCGGGCGCGAGCTGCACGAGAAGGCGAACGGCGTCGACCGCGGCCGCGTGGTGCCCAACGCGGTGTCCCGGTCGCTGGCGACGGAACGCGCCTTCGACCGCGACGAACTGGACCCCGGCATGCACCGCCGAGCCCTGCTGTCGGCCGCCGACGAGATAGGCGCCCGGCTGCGCGCCGTGGAGAAGGTGTGCCGCACCCTGACCCTGACCGTCCGCTACGCCGACAGGTCGGCGACCACCCGCACCCGCACCCTGCCGGAGTCCACCGCGCACTCGCCGGCGCTGACCCGGACGGCGTACGGCATGTACGAGGCGCTGGGGCTGCAACGCGCCCGGGTGCGGGCGATCGTCCTGCGCGCGGAGGGACTCGGGCCGGCCGAAGCGGCCTCCCATCAGCTCACCTTCGACCCCGTGGACGACCGGGTCCGCCGCATCGAGGAGGTCGCGGACCGCGCGCGAGCGAGGTTCGGAGCACGGGCGGTGATGCCGGGGGCGCTGGCCGCCTAGCCCCGGTCCGGGGGGTGCTCGGTCAGGGGGCGTTCAGTTCGCCCACGGGGGCGTGATGCGGGTGCCGTCGGCCAGTTCGGCTTCCAGGCCGATCGAGGTGGTGACCCAGGAGATGGCCGTGTGGTCGGTCGGGTTCTCGACGGCCAGGGTCGCGCCCGGGTTGACGATCACCGTGTCGCCCGCCGTGATGCGGTCGGTGTGGCCGTCGAGGGTGATCAGCAGTTCGCCGACGAGGAGGTGGAAGATCTCCTCCCGGTTGACGGTGTGCGCGGGCGCCCTGGTCCCGGCGGGGATCTCGCCGCGCCAGGCGCACAGCTCCTTGCTGCCGGTCAGCGGGGTGGCGTAGGAGACGAAGCGGGCGCCGTGGATCTCATGGGTGCGGGCGTGCGTCGAGCGGACGACGGGCATGGGGAACTCCGATTCAGGATGGTCAAGCTGCTTGACTACATAGTCAAGCAGCTTGACCACTTTGGCAAGGGTGTTTCAATGCCTCCGTGCACAACTCCGACGCCCTCGCCCTGACCGCCACCCTGCTCGCTGCCGCCGGCGACCTCACGCAGCGCATCCATGAGGGCGTCGTGGCCCGCGGTTTCGGCGACGTGCGGCCCGCCCACGGGTTCGCCTTCGCGCGGCTCGCCCCGAGTGGGGCGACGGTCACCGATCTGGCCGCGCACCTGGGGGTCACCAAGCAGGCGGCGAGCCAGCTGGTGGACGAGATCGTGCGCAAGGGGTACGCCGAGCGGCGGCCGCATCCGGGCGACGCGCGGGCCCGGCTGATCGTGCTCACCGAGCGTGGGTGGGCCTGCACCCGGGCGGCGGAGGAGGCCGCGGCGGAGGTCGTGCGGGCGTGGGCCGACGTGCTGGGCGAGTCCGAGGTGCGGCTGCTGGCCCAGCGGTTGGGGCGGCTTCCCGTCGAGGGGCCCATCCGGCCCGCTTGGTGAGGTCCTGTCAGGAGCCGTAGCGGGAGCTCTATCAGGAGATCGCCGTCGTTGTGGCTATCAGTGGAAGTTTTTACCGACGCGTAACTTCACACTTCAGCTACTCGTCCGTAACTTGACGAATGAACAGCATCCTCGTGATCCGGGTCACAGGGCGTCATGCCGTCGTACTCCCTTGAGCCGCAAGGAGATCACCCGATGCTGCCCTTCAAGCGCCTGCTCAGACCACTGGCCGCGCTGCTGCTGACCGCCGCCGCCGTCACCGTCCCGGCCACCGCCGCCCACGCCACCGCACCGAGCACCGGCTGGAACGACTACTCCTGCAAGCCGTCCGCCGCCCATCCGCGCCCCGTCGTCCTCGTGCACGGCACCCTCGGCAACTCCGTCGACAACTGGCTCGGCCTCGCGCCCTACCTGGAGCACCGCGGCTACTGCGTCTTCTCCCTGGACTACGGCCAACTGCCGGGCGTCCCCCTCTTCCACGGCCTCGGCCCGATCGACCGGTCGGCGCAGCAGCTGAAGGAGTACGTGGACCGGGTGCTCACCGCCACCGGCGCCGCCAAGGCCGACCTCGTCGGCCACTCCCAGGGCGGCATGATGCCCCGCTACTACCTCAAGTTCCTCGACGGGGCCGCCCGGGTGAACGCGCTCGTCGGCATCGCGCCCAGCAACCACGGCACCACCCTGAGCGGACTCACCCAGCTGCTGCCGTACTTCCCCGGCGCCGCGGACCTGCTGAACGCGGCCACCCCCGCGCTCGCCCAGCAGGTCGTCGGCTCCGACCTGCTGACCAGGCTGAACGCGGGCGGAGACACCGTACCCGGCGTCCGCTACACGGTCCTCGCCACCCGGTACGACGAGGTCGTCACGCCCTATCGCAGCCAGTACCTCAGCGGGCCCGACGTGAAGAACGTGCTGCTGCAGGACCTGTGCCCGCTCGACCTGTCCGAGCACGTCCTCGTCGGGCTGACCGACCGGATCACCTTCCACGAGGTGGCCAACGCCCTCGACCCGGCCCACGCCACCGCGACCACCTGCGCGTCCGCCGTCGGCTGACGCCCGGCGCACCGGAAGGGGCCCGACCGGCCTGAGCCGCCGGTCGGGCCCCCTCACGCTCACTTGCGGACCGTGGCCCTGCGGCGCACCGACACGAACAGGGCCGCCGAGCCGAGCGCCAGCGCCGCCGCGCCGCCGACCGCGACGTACGGGGTGCTGCTGTCGCCACCGGTCTCGGCGAGGTGCTCGCCGCCGCCCGCCGCCTGCGGCTGGTTCGGCCGTGCGGCCTTCGGCGCCGGCGTGGGCTCGGCCGACGTCCGCGCGTCCGCGTCCCCGTGGCCGTGGTGCTCGATGGTCGACTTTTCGGCACCGGCCGCGATCTGCTCCTCGGACGGCACCGAGGCGCTCGGTGCCGGGACCGCGACGGGGGAGCCCGTACCGCTTGATGCCGTACCGCTTGATGCCGTGCCACCGGACGCGGCGCCGCCGTACGTGACGTCCGAACAGGAGTAGAACGCCTCCGGGCTGTCCGAGCGCTGCCAGACGGCGTAGAGCAGCTGACGGCCCGTACGCTCGGGCAGGGTGCCGGTGAACGTGTAGAAGCCGCCCGCGGCGACCGGGTCGGTGGCCGTCGCCACGGGGTGCTCCAGATCCAGGTCGTCCCAGGCCAAAGGGTGCGCGGGGTCGTAGCCGGGCTTGGTGAGGTACACGGTGAAGGTGCCCTTGTGCGGGGCCGTCACCCGGTACCTGAAGGTGTACGCACCGCTGTGCACGCCCGTCGCGGGCCAGTCGGCGCGGGCCAGGTCCAGGCCCTTGAACTCCTCGTTGTTCGCGCTGCACAGCTTGCCGTCCGGGATCAGCTGCCGGTGGCGGCCGGCGGCGTCGCCGACGCGGATGCCGTTCCAGTCGTACAGCGCCTGTGTGCCGCCGGCCGCCACCGCCGCCTTGCACGCGTCCGACTTCGGGCTCTCGGGGCCCTCCGCGTAGCACTGCGACACCCGGCTGACCGGGTCGCCCATCGTGCCGTGCGCGGCGGCGGGCGCGGCCGCAAGGGCGGTCAGGGCGAGCGGGACCAGGCCGAGGGCTGCGGCGGTGGCGGCCGTGCGGCGAGCACGCATGGAGGAACTCCTCGAAAGAGCCGGGGACTTGGACCGGGAACCCGTGGGGGGTGATCCGAAGCTAGCCCCGGCGCTGCGCGAAATCGCCGCTGAGAACGGCTGGAGGAGATCCTTATGGTCGCGTTAAGGGAGTGCTCAGTCTGCGATCAGGTAGCTACCGTGGCTCCATGATCGACAAGGAGATCCGGCCCGCGGTCGCCGCCGACGTGCCCGCGGTGAAGGCCGTGACCGACGCCGCCTACCACCACTACATCGAGCGCATCGGCGTGGTGCCGCAGCCCATGGAGGCCGACCACGCGGCCGAGGTGGCGGCCGGGAAGGTGTTCGTGACGGGGGATCCGGTGGTCGGGCTGGTCGTGGTCGAGCCATGCGCCGGCCTTCTCTGCCTGGACAGCATCGCCGTCCACCCCGACGCGCACGGAAGAGGCGTGGGGCGGCTGCTGCTGCACTTCGTCGACGCACACGCGCGTGCGCTCGGCCTGCCCGAGGTCAGGCTCTACACCAACGCGCTGATGTGGGAGAACCAGAAGATCTATCCCAAGTACGGCTACGAGGTCGTGGAGCGGCGGGTGGACGGGCCCTACGACCGCATCCACTACCGCAAGCGGCTCGGCTGAGGGGCCTGCGCCGGGCGCGGCCCTCTCACCCGTCGGGCCACCAGGTGCGCGCGATGTCCTTTCGCACCTCGGGGCGGCCGGCGGGGCGCTCGTCGGTCTCCTCACGGACCCGGCGGGTGTCCGTCTTCTTCAGGGGCTTCTGCACGGTCATACGGCGCATGGCTGCCTCCTTCAGGATCCACCGGGTTCCGCGTTCTCACGGAGGTAGACCCGTTCGGTGAGAGTTCCTCATCGACGCCGCCCTGTCAGTGGCGGCCGTCACGATCCGGGATGTCAGTGGGGGGTGTCATTGTCGGCGTCATGGCAAACACGAGTGATCCTGTGATTCCCCCATCTGCCTACTGGAATGCGCAGGCGGCCGAATTCGATGAAGAACCCGATCACGGGCTGCGCAGCCCGGAGGTGCGGGCGGCCTGGGCGGACCGGCTGCGCTCGTGGCTGCCGCCGCGCCCGTCCGATGTCCTGGATCTCGGATGCGGCACCGGCAGCCTGTCACTCCTCGCCGCCGAACAGGGACATCGGGTGACCGGCGTCGACAGCGCGCCCGCCATGCTGGAGCGCGCCCGAGCCAAGCTCGCCGGCCGTGACGCGCAGTTCCTGCTCGGTGACGCCGCGGCACCGCCCGTGGGGGAGCGGGCGTACGACGTGGTGCTGGTCCGGCATGTGCTCTGGACGCTGCCCGAGCCCGCGCGGGTGCTGGCGCACTGGGGGCAGCTGCTGCGCCCCGGCGGCCGGCTGGTCCTGGTGGAGGGCGTGTGGGGCACGCTCGATCCGGTCGGCATACCCGCGGACCTGCTCACCTCCCTGCTCGCCCCGCTCGCCGCCGAGGTGCGCCTGGAGCGACTGTCGGAGGATCCGCTGCTGTGGGGGCGCGCGGTGGACGACGAGCGGTACGCCGTGGTGGCCCTGGTCTGATCCCGGCAGCGTGGCCGGGCGGATGCGGCTAGGGTCAGGCGAGCCCGGCATGATCCAAACGAGAGGCCCTAGGCGAGCAGGTCCGTGAAGTGGTCGCCGTGGGCCAGGGTCTCGAGTGTGTCGAGGGCGGCCACCGCGGCGGCCGCCGCCTCGGGGTCCGACTCGGTCAGGCCGCTCGCCGCGAACTCGTCCTCGTCCAGCCGGCGTACGTCGCGGCCGTCGGCGGACCGCCACAGGTCCAGGTCGAGGTCCTCCACGACGAGTTCCGTACCGCTGAGGGTGGCGGGGCGGGCGATGTCGCAGTACCAGCCCTTCACCTCGCCCGCCGCATCGCGGACCTCCTTCACCGAGTACCAGCGGTCCCGCCAGTAGTACTCCGTGAACACGTCCCCCGCCTCGAAGCGCACGAAGCCGAAGTCGCGGACGGCGTCACCCGCCCACGGCGCCCGTACGGCGATCCGGGTGCCGTCGTCGGCGAGCAACTGCGCCGGGTAACGGATCTTCGTGCGGCCCGCCTTGACGAGGACCACGTCCACCGGGGCGGTGCCGTCAGCCGAGTTCGCGGACATACCTGACCTCCGTCGCGCAGATGTCGTACCCGAGCCGCTTGTTGATCGCGAGCATCGGTTCGTTCCCGGTGTCGTTGCCGGTGAAGGCCTGTGTGCAGCCGGCCGCCCGGGCGCGGTGCAGGGACGCGGTCTTCGCCAGCGTGGCCAGGCCCCGGCCGCGGAAGGCGCGCGCGGTGCCGGTCATCGCCGTGCAGTAGCCGCCCCGGCCGTCGGTGTACGCCACGCTGAAGGCCACGGGGCGGCCCTCGGCGACCGCGACGACGGTCAGGTCCTTGTCCAGGAGCGGATGCTTCCAGTACTGGTCGATCCAGTTCGCGTACTCCGACACCGAGGAGTCGACGTCGCTCGGTTCGTCCGCCATGGTCTCCGCGTCCAGCTCGAACACCGGGCGCGGATCGTCGGCGAAGTCGGCGGCCGTGCGCAGTTCCACGCCCGGCGGCACCGGGGGCACCGGCGGCAGCACGGGGTCCACCAGGTCACGGCGCAGGAAGTGCGCGGACCGGCTGCTGCGGTAACCGTGCCGTTCGGCGAAGGCGCGGTTGGCCGGCTCGTCCAGCACCCACGCGTACAGCCTGACGGCGCCCAGGCCTGCCAGGTATTCCTCCGCCGCGCGGACCAGCAGACGGCCCGCGCCGCGGCGGACGTGGTCGGGATGCACATAGACGTTGACGAAGCCCTGGCCCGGCTCCGCGCTCTCATGGGCCAGTCCCACCTGGGCGGTGCCGATCACCTCGCCGTCCTCCTCGGCGACCAGTGACCGGAAGCGGGCGGCCGCCGGCATGTGGGCCAGGTTGTGCCGTACCGCGTCGGCGGTGAACAGGATGTAGGGCAGGGCGGCGTGGCGGACCCGGGCGAACCCTTCGAGGTCCGCCAGGACGTCGGGGCGCAGGTCACGAACGATCACTGTCATGGGGGCGCACGCTACGGGGCGGGACGGGGCGGATGCCTCTCATTTTCCGGCGGGTGCGGGACAATCGGCCCGTGAGCCTGAAGATCCGCATCGATGACAGCGCGCCGCCGTACGAACAGGTGCGGGCGCAGATCTCCGAACAGGCGCGGTCGGGCGCGCTGCCGGTCGGGTACCGGCTGCCGACCGTGCGCGGCCTCGCCGAGTCGCTGGGGCTGGCCGTCAACACCGTGGCCAAGGCCTACCGGGCGCTGGAGGCCGACGGCGTGATCGAGACGCGCGGCCGGCACGGCACGTACGTGGCCGCCGTCGGCTCCGCTGCCGAGCGGGAACTCGCCGCCGCCGCGCAGGCGTACGGGGAGCGCGCCCGGCGGCTCGGCCTCACACAGGACGCGGCGCTGGCGGCCGTACGGGATGCCCTGCGGGCGGCTTACGGCGCCTAGCGGGATGCCTGCGGGCGGCGTGGGGGCCTGGCGGAATGCCCTGCGGCGGCGCAAGGGGACCAGGGTGGGCGGGGTCACCGGCCCAGGACGAGTCCCGGTGTGCGTGTCACCGTCAGCCCCGCCTTGCGGGCCGCCCTGGCGAAGACCTCCGCGTCCCCCACCGCCGCCGCGTTCGGGTCGTTGTTGAAGTACGCGTACATGTCCTGGTCGTCCGTCCAGGTCGTCGCGATGCGGTCCACCCAGGTCTCCAGGGAGCGGCGGCCGTAGTGCGGCCAGGCCGCCGCACGCCCCTGGTGGAAGCGGACGTACCCCCAGCCGGTGGTGCGCCACAGCGGCGTGACCGGGCGGGCCAGGACGTCCGCCCAGCACAGCGCCGCGCCCCGCGACTCCAGGACCGCGCGCACCTCCGGCGTCCACCACGACTCGTGCCGCGGCTCCACCGCGACCCGGGTGCCCGCGGGGAAGCAGGCCAGGCAGGCGTCCAGCAGTGCCGGGTCGCAGCGCAGGGTGGGCGGGAGCTGGAGCAGCACCGGGCCCAGCCGGTCGCCGAGACCCGCCGCACGGCTCATCAGCCGGTCGACCGGCTCCTCGGGCTCCTTCAGCCGCTTGATGTGGGTCAGGTACCGGCTCGCCTTGACCGCGACCACGAAGTCCGCCGGCACCCGCGCGGCCCACGCCTCGAACGTCTCCCGCGCGGGCAGCCGGTAGAAGGCGTTGTTCACCTCGACCGTGGCGAAGGCGCCCGTGTACTCCTCGAGCCACAGCCGCTGCGGCAGGCCGGCCGGGTACAGCACGCCCCGCCAGTCCCGGTACTGCCAGCCCGACGTACCGACGAAGAGGGTCATACCCTCATCAAAGCACCCCGATCACGGCATCACAGGTACAGCCCCGCGTCGGCTCCGCCCCGCGGCTCCGGTACCGCCGTGGGGGAGGTGCCCCGGCGCAGCGCGTACAGCTCCGCCAGCGTCGCACCGTCCCGGCCGATCTCCTCCTCCCGGCTGTGGGCCTCGCTGCCCAGCCAGGCCACCGCCTCCGCCCGGGTGAGCCGGCCGACCTCGATCCGGGCCAGGCAGCGGCCCGGGCGCACCACCGCCGGGTGCAGCCGCTCCAGGTCCTCGTTGGTGGTGACGCCGACCAGGACGTTGCGGCCCTGCCCGAGCAGCCCGTCCGTCAGGTTCAGCAGCCGGGACAGCGCCTGGCCCGCCGTGTGCTTGGCCTCGCCGCGGATCAGCTCGTCGCAGTCCTCCAGGAGCAGCAGCCGCCAGCGGCCCTTGCCCGCCGCGTCCTCCTCGCCGATCGCGATGTCCATCAGATAGCCGACGTCGGAGAACAGCCGCTCGGGGTCCAGTACGCAGTCCACCTGGCACCAGTCCCGCCACGAGCGGGCCAGCGTGCGCAGCGCGGACGTCTTGCCGGTGCCGGGCGGGCCGTGCAGCAACAGCAGCCGCCCGGCGATGTCCTCGGGCGTCGTCTTCATCAGGCGGCCCATCGCCTCGGCGACCGGTGCGGTGTAGTTCGCCCGCACCTCCTCCCAAGTGCCCGCGGAGATCTGCCGGGTCGTGCGGTACGGGCCGCGGCGCGGCGAGACGTACCAAAAGCCCATCGTCACGTTCTCCGGCTGCGGCTCGGGCTCGTCCGCCGCGCCGTCCGTGGCCTGGTCGAGGACCTTCTGCGCGAGTTCGGCGCTGGTCGCGGTCACCGTCACGTCGGCGCCGCGGCTCCAGCGGGAGACCAGCAGCGTCCAGCCGTCGCCCTCGGCGAGGGTGGCGCTGCGGTCGTCGTCGCGGGCCACGCGCAGCACCCGCGCACCCGGCGGCAGCAGCGTCACGCCCGAGCGGACCCGGTCGAGGTTCGAGGCGTGCGCGAACGGCTGCTCGCCCGTCGCGAAGCGGCCGAGGAACAGCGCGTCGACGACGTCGGAGGGGGAGTCGGAGTCGTCGACGGTGAGCCGGATCGGCAGGGCGTCGTGCGGCTGTGCAGGCATGGCGCCCATGATCCGGCACGGGAACCCGCCGTGCACCCGGTTTCCTCCCGGAATCTCCGCAGGAGGTCGGCTGGACGTGGTTTCCACCCGTTGCGGCCACCCTTACCGCTGCGCTCCCGGGCCGTGGCGGCACGGCCGGCACGACACCCGACGGCGACAAGGTGCACGGCACGCCCGTGAGCCCGGGCGGACGTCCGGCGCCGGACGCGGGCCGGGGCTTCACCCACACGCAGTTCAGTGCCGACGAGGGCAGCCCGGCCGGCGTGGCCCCGCGTGCGGGACCCGCCGGCGGACCACCCGCGCCTGGGCAGCGGGGTCCCTCACGCACGAAAGAGCGCCGCGGCGCCCGGTCTTCGTCAGGGACTTCACTTCATGCGGCCCTGAGGGGGCGTCAAGGCGCCTACCGGCCGAAGGCGTTATTCGTTCGGAGCTGAACGACGTATGGCCGTCCGGGGAGCGCCGGCGCCCGGTTGTGAAGGCTTCCGGAAATTATTGACATGGACACTTCCCGTCAACACGCGTAGTTGCTACCACGGTTACAGCAGAGATCCTGCTAAAGGGAGGTTCCATGAGACGTTCCCGACTTGTCGTATTCGTCAGCTCACTCCTCCTCGCCGCCGGCGCCGCCCTCACCGGAGCCGGTGCGGCACAGGCCTCCGAAACCGCCGCGGCCACCGGCTATGTGGCCCTCGGTGACTCCTACTCCTCCGGTGTGGGCGCCGGCAGCTACATCAGTTCCAGCGGTGACTGCGACCGCAGCACGAAGGCGTACCCCTACCTGTGGAACGCCGCCCACGCACCCTCGTCGTTCGCGTTCGTCGCCTGCTCGGGCGCCCGAACGGATGAAGTCATGGCGAACCAGATCGGCTCGCTCAGCACCTCCACCGGACTGGTCTCGATCACCATCGGCGGCAACGACGCGGGATTCGCCGACGTCATGACGACGTGTGTGCTCCAGTCCGACAGCGAGTGCCTCGCCCGCATCGACACCGCCGAGGCGTACGTCGACTCCACGCTCCCCGGCAAGCTCGACACCGTCTACTCGGCGATCAGCTCCAAGGCCCCCAACGCCCACGTCGTCGTCCTCGGCTACCCCCGCTTCTACAAGCTCGGCACCAGCTGCCTCGGCCTGTCCGAGACCAAGCGCTCCGCCATCAACGGCGCCTCCGACTACATCGACGCCGCCATCGCCCGCCGCGCCGCCGCACACGGCTTCACCTTCGGCGACGTCCGCACCACGTTCACCGGCCACGAGATCTGCTCCGGCAGCTCCTGGCTGCACAGCGTCAACTGGCTCAGCATCGGCGAGTCCTACCACCCCACCGCCGCCGGTCAGTCGGGCGGCTACCTGCCGGTCCTGACCAACTCCTGAGGCCGGCCGGCCGAGTCCCCACTCCTCACGGGGATTCGGAGGCCGAAGGCGTGGGGGAGGTCCCGCCCGTCGGGGTCTCCTCCACGCACGTCACCGAGAACGGCACCGTGTCCGACGTGGCCCGCACCGGGGCGCGCACCTCCACCCCGAGCGCGTTGCGGTACGTGCCGCTCGCGTCGTACGTCGTCACGCTGACCCGGTCCTGCCGTGTGCGCTCCCCGCCCTCGGGGAACGACAGCGTCTTCCAGCCGGTGTCCGTGACCTCACCGTCCCGCGCCACCCACCGGTACTCCACCTGCGCGGGCAGCCGTCCCACCGTGAACGTCGCCGTGAACGACGGCGTCCGTGCGCCCGGCGGCGGGCAACTCCCGGTGTAGTCCGTGTGGGTCCCCGTCACCGTCACCGTGACGGACTGCGGTGGCGCCGAGGACGTCGGCGGCGCGCTGCTGTGGCTGGGCGTGGGGGTCGGTGTCTCCTGCCGCCGGGTGTGCCGCTCACCGGGCGTCGGCGGCAGGGTCTGCCCTGCGGTGGTGGCCGCGGCGCTGCCGCCCTGGTGGCCGCCGCCGCCGTGCAGCAGCGCGTACGTCAGCCCGCCGGCCGCCAGCGCGAGCGCGGCCAGGCCCGCGACCAGCATCGCGGCACGCCGGCGGCGACGGTCCGGCTCGGGCTCCGCCTCCTCCTGCGGTGCGGGTGCGGGCACGGGCAGCGGGGGTGTCGGTGCCGGTTCCCCGTGGTGGGCGATCGTCGTCGGGGCCGTCGTCGGGGCGTACGGCCCGACCGGCATGGCCGGTGCGCCCGGGTCACCGCCCGCCCCGATCACCCTGAGGTCCCGCTCGGCCGCGTCCGCCGGCAGTCGCTCGGCCGGGTCCTTGCGCAGCAGCCCGGCGATCACCGGGGCGAGCGGACCGGCGCGGTGCGGCGGCGGCAGCTCGTCGTCGACGATCGCGCGCAGTGTGCTCAGCGGGGTGTCGTGGCGGAACGGGGAGTGGCCCTCGACCGCCGCGTACAGCAGTACGCCGAGCGCCCACAGGTCCGACTCCGGGCCCGGCCGGCGGCCCAGCGCCCGCTCGGGTGCGAGGAACTCGGGGGAGCCGATGACCTCCCCGGTCATCGTCAGCGCCGAGCTGCCCTCGACCAGCGCGATGCCGAAGTCGGTCAGCACCACCCGGCCGTCGTTGGACAGCAGCACGTTCGCCGGCTTCACGTCCCGGTGCAGCACCCCGACGTCGTGCGCGGCCCGCAGCGCGGCCAGCACCTCGGCGCCGATGTGCGCGGCCCGCCGCGGGGCCAGCGGTCCCTCGGCGTCCAGCAGCTCGGCCAGCGAGATGCCGCGGACCAGCTCCATCACGATCCACGGGCGGCCGTCCTCGGTGGCCACGTCGTACACCGTGACCACGTTCCGGCTGGTCACCCGGGCCGCCGCCCACGCCTCACGCTCCAGGCGGGCGTACATCCGCTCCACGTCGGAGGCCGGCAGCCCGGCGGGGGCGCGCACCTCCTTGACGGCGACCTCGCGGTGCAGCAGCTCGTCGCGGGCCCGCCACACCGTGCCCATGCCGCCCTGGCCGAGCGGGGACAGCAGACGGTAGCGACCCGCGATCAGCCGTTCACGGCCCGGCTCTCCGGACACGGGCGCCCCCATTCGTATCCGGGCGGACATCCCTGCTCCTTCATGAAAGTAACTCACCCGAGGGCCGTTGCCGCCCCTTTGAGCACCAATCCGGCACCCAGCGCCACGACGACGGACGCCGAACCCAGCGGAGCCGCCCGGCGTACCAGCGCCGCCGTCGCGCCGCCGGCCCAGCGCGGACGCCGGCCCAGCACGCGCGCCGCCGTGCCGCCCAGCCGGACCACGGCCACCCCGGCCGCGGTCAGCGTCAGCGCGAGGCCGGCGCCGTACGCCACGACCAGCAGCAGTCCGAACCACGCCCGGCCCAGGGCCGCCGCGCCGACCAGTACGACCACGGCCGACGGGCTGGGCACGAGCCCCCCGGCGAAGCCGAGCAGCAGCGTGCCGCGCAGGCCGGGGCGTGGGTGATCGTGCTCACCGTGTTGGTGGTCGTGGTGGTGGTGACCGTGATCGTGATGGTGGGGGTGAGCGTGATCGTGGCCGTGCCCGCGGTCGTGCCAGGCCCGTCGTACGAGGGTGACGCCCGCGGCGGTCACCAGGGCGCCGCTTGCGACGCCCAGCCAGGCGATCACCGAGGGCGCCGCCGCGGAGCCCGCGGCGACGAGGAGGCCCAGGACGACCACGCCGAGTGTGTGGGTCACGGTGACGGACGCGGCGAGCGGCAGGACGTCCCGCAGCCGGGCCCGGCCGCCGCGGGCGGTCGCCGTCGCCGCCATCACCGTCTTGCCGTGGCCCGGCGCGAGCGCGTGCAGCGCGCCCAGACCGACCGCGACGAGCAGGGCGAGGGCGGCGAAGCCCACGGTCAGGTCATGGCGGGCGACCAGGCCGTCCAGCGCGCGCGTGAAGCGGTCGGCGCCCCGCGGCAGTACGGAGGCGGCGGGTGCGTCCCCCGTCTGCCCGGTCGCGGCGAGGGCGGGACCGCCGGGCCGCACCCGCAGGGCCGCGGTCGTCGTGTCGGCCGGCGAGGAGAGCAACTCCCGCGGGTAGCGCGTCAGCCCGTGCGAGGAGGACTCCTGCGGTACGTCGGACGCGGTGAGCGTCATCCCGTCCCCTCGCGCGGTGATCTCCCGCCAGCCCGGCCCGGAGGAGGGACCGGCGCTGCGGAACGCGACGGCCACGGCCCGGTCATGGGGCAGGGGAGCAGTGAACCGGCACTCCACCCGCAGCGTCCGCAGGCCCGCCTGCCCCGGCCGCTCCCGGGCCACGCCGCGTCCGACGGCGAGGGCGAGACGGCGGCCGTCCACGGTGACGCCGCTGCCGTGTGCCGCCGCGGCGCACCGGGCCCGGGCCCAGCCGCTCAGGCCCAGCCGTTCGATCTCCGGTCCGGCCTGGGTCGCCGGGATCTCGGCCAGGTCCTCGACGTGGTCGACGCGCAGCTCGCCCGGGGCGGCGACCAGGCCGTCGTAGCGGTTGACGGTGAAGTTGCCCAGGGGATGGGCGCCGGCGTCCGGGGCGGTCAGCAGGGTGAGGGCGCCGGCGGTGAGCAGCACGGCCGCGCCGGGCAGGAGCAGGCGCCGTACCGTGCCGGACACCGGGCGCTTCACCACGCCGTACATCAGGCGCCTCACCGGGTCACCTCCGCACGCGCCGCACGCGCACCCAGCGGCGAGAAACCGGAGTTCAGCCTCAGGGCTGCCCGCAGGTGGGCGTCCCCCTCGGCCCGGTGCCCGGCGGCGCGCTCGATCATCCCGAGGTGGTACAGGAACACGGCGTTGCGGTAGCCCGTGGTGAGGGCCCGCCGCGCGTGCGGCAGGGCCTCGGCGTCCCGCCCGTTGACATGCAGCGCCCAGGCGAGCGCGTCCTCGGTGTGCACCGTGCGGCGACGGGCCCACTCCGCGCGTGCGGCGCGCAGGGCCGCCGCCCGGTCACCGTGGTCGGCGGCCGCGAGCGCGGTGTCGAGGTCGGCGTCGACCCCGTTGGCGCGGGCCAGCTTGGTCCAGGCGTCGACCAGGGCGTACTGCGCGCGCGCCCGCGCCCGGTCGCCGCGGTCCTCGTACAGCTCGCCGAGCGCGACGAGCGGACCCGGCAACGGGGCCCGGGCGACGACCTGCTCCAGACCACGGATCGCGGCGGCGCCGTCGCCGAGGGCGGCCTGGGCACGGGCACGGCCCTCCAGGGCCGGAAGGTAGCCGTCGTCGGCGGTCAGTGCGCGGGCGTAGTGCCGCAGCGCGCCGGCGTGGTCGCCCTGGTTCCAGGCCAGCTGGCCGAGCTGGGTGGCGACGTAGGCGACGTCGCCGGGCGCGGTCGCGGCGGCGAGGGCCTGCTCCAGGACCCGCCGGGCCGTGGCCACGTCGCCCCGCAGCTCCCGCACGTACGCGTACCGGGTGAACACCGGCACTCCCGGCCGCCGCGCGTCCGCCGTGTCGGCGGCCCGCGCCGCCTCGTCGTACCGGCCGAGTTCGACGAGTGCGTCGATGCGGCTGCACAGGGCGCGCTCGCTGTACGGGTTCCCGGTGAGGGCGCGGTCGGCGTCGGCGAGGGCGCCGGCGAAGTCGTGCCGGGCCGCGGCCAGGGCGGCACGGCCCGCGAGGGCGGCGTCGTTGCCCGGGCGCAGGGCCAGTGAGCGGCGCAGCGCCTGTGCCGCCTCCGGGTAGCGGGAGGGGTCGGCCGTGGTCCGCGCCTGCTCGACGTACGCCAGCCCCAGGGTCGCCCAGCCGGTGAAGTCCCGGGGCTGGGCGCGCAGCCCGGCCTGCAGCGCCTTGACGCTTCCGTCCAGGTCGCCGCCGCGCAGCAGGGCCGGCGAGGTCGCGGCGCCGGGCGCGGCGGCGGCGCTCACCCCCGTGCCGTCCCGTGCGCCGCCCAGCGCGACGCTCCCCCCGGTCAGTGCCACGGCCAGCAGCGCCGCGCACCCGGCGATCCAGCGCAGCCTCGGCCTGCCGGTCCTCTTGTCGTCCATCAGCGGCGAGGTCCTCTCCGTCCAAGTCCGCACATCAGTACGGCCGCCGCACGCGCCGGCGCCACCAAGCCGCAGCGGTGCCGATCAGCAGGACCCCGGCGGCGCCCGAAGCGGCGGACGCGGCGATCAGGGTGGTGTTCCGTCCGCTCCCGGCGGGCTGGAGCGCGTCGCCCAGCTGGCTGCGCACGTCCGCACCGCCGCTCGTGCCCTGGGCGACCGGTCCGCGTGACCCCTCGGTCGGCTCGGCCAGGTACGGGAAGGAGTGGCCGAACTCCTTGTCGTTGGCGTCGACCGCGTCGCCCAGGTCGTTCTTGGAGCCCACCAGCTCGCCCTCGACGACCTGGAGCGCGGCGTCGATCACGTCGTCGGTCAGCCGGCGGCCGTTGGGGAAGCCCGCGTTGTCCCCGTCGAGGACGCCGAGCCGCTTGGGGTGCATGGAGGGCTTCACGGAGGTGTTCAGGCGCAGCTCCTCGGCGGGCGTGACGTGCGGCGGCTGGTTGAGGCCCTGGACGCCCTTGAGGAACACGTCGACCAGGTCGTTGCGCGGCTCGGCCGGTGCCTTGATCTTGTAGATCCCCTCGATGAGCCTGGGCAGCTCGGGGTGGGTGACGTTCTTCAGGAACTGCGCGTCCTCCCACGGCGAGGAAGCGTTGAACGTGTCCTTGTCCTTCTGCGGGTTGACCACCTCGTTGACCAGCGGGTTGCCCAGCCGTGAGACCTGCGCCCAGTGGCCGCGCGCGTTCTTGCGCTGCGTGGTGGACCAGATGCCGACGACCGGCTGATGGGCCGACTCGGTGATCATGGCGGTGGGGACCTGCAGGGCGATGGAGTTGACGTTGTAGCCCTTGAGCGTGTCGTTGCCGACCTCGGACAGGTTCCCGCCGTACAGCAGGTCGAAGACGCGCAGATCCAGGAAGAACGGGTCGTCCGCCTGCCCGGCGAACGTCACGGCTCCATTGGGCAGCTTGTGCACGGCCTGGTCGCGCAGTGTGCCGTAGTGGGGCATGGACGCCTTGCCGACGTCGGACGGAGCCACCGGCACATCGTCGGCGATCTTCGTCTTCGACGCCATGTGCTGGTGCTTGAGCCGGATCAGGTCGACGTCGTACGTCTGCGTCACGTTCAGGTCCGGGTCGTCGAGGCTGTCGACCGGACCGGTGTTGTACAGGAACGTGTCCTTGTTCTTGGTGTGCGTGGTGAACGTGTAGCGGAAGAGCAACTCGTCCTGCGCGTCACCGTCGTTGTCGATGTGCAGGTCGTACTGGGCGTCCTCCGCGAAGGGGTAGAAGTTCGGGCCGCCCGCCGGTTCCTCGAAGGGGATCCAGTTGGCGACGATCGTCGTCGTGTCCGGCCGGTCCGGGCTGACGAACGCGTACAGGTCCGTGTTGTCGTACTGCGGGGTGCCCGAGATCAGCGGGGCCTCGCGGTGGCTCGAGGCGTACGCCGCGTGCGGCGCCAGCGCGCTGGTGCCTGCTGCCGCGAGCCCGGCGGCCGCGAGCGCCGCGCACATCAGCGCCGCGAGAGGGCCGCGCGTCCGGCCACTGCTGGAGATGGGTGCCATACCGTCCGTCCTGTGTGCCGACTTGCCTGACGTTCTCCATTCGCAGCGCCGGCGCCACCGGATTGGTCCGGCGGCGGATTTCTTTCGGCACCCGCCCGACCCGCGTTTTCGTCCCCGTGATCCGTACCTTCCGTCCGGAGGTGCGTTCGGTGCGAATGCCTGGTGTGCGGGGACGGGGCCGGTGCGGCCGGCGAGAGGGGGACCGGGTGGCGGCGGACGAGCTGCTGCTGCGCGTGGCCGGGGGTGACGAACGGGCCTTCGAGGAGCTGTACGTCCTGGTCTCCGGGCCGGTGTTCGGGCTGGTGCAGCGAGTGGTACGCGACGCGGCGCAGGCGGAGGAGGTGGCGCAGGAGGTGCTGATCGAACTGTGGCGGTCCGCCGCCCGGTTCGACCCCCGGCGGGGCAGCGCCCTGGCCTGGGTGCTCACCGTCGCCCACCGCCGGGCCGTGGACCGGGTGCGCAGCGCCCGCGCATCCGGGGAACGCGAGCGGCGCGAGGCCCTGCGGGCCGCCCGGGCGGACTTCGACCAGGTCACCGAGGAGGTCGAGGCCGGTCTCGAACGCGAGTGGGTGCGCCGCTGCCTGGACCGCCTGACGGCCCTTCAGCGTCAGTCGGTCACCCTCGCCTATTACGACGGCTACACCTACCGCGAGGTCGCCGACCGGCTGTCGCTGCCGCTCGGCACGGTCAAGACCCGCATGCGCGACGGCCTGACCCGGCTGCGCGAGTGCCTCGGGGGGACGGCATGACCCACCGCGTACGGATCGTCTCCCTCCCGGAGGGTGCCCTGTGAGTCTGTTCGGACGCCTCGCGGGGCGGGACGCTCCCCACTCGCTCGCCGCTCCCTATGCGCTCGACGCCCTCGAACCGGCCGAGCGCGTCCGCTTCGAGAAGCACCTGGCACGCTGTCCCCGCTGCGCCGCCGAGGTGCGCGACCTCGCCGAGGACGCCGTCCGGCTCGCCTGGTCCGCGGCCGCCCCGGCGCCGCCCGCGCTGCGCGAACGGGTGCTGGCCGCCGTACGCGCCACCCCGCAGGAACCGGCACCGGCCCCTGCCCACGCGCCCCGGCTGCCCCCGCACGTGTGGGGGACGCAGCCGCCTCCGGCGCGCTCCCGTGCGCCCCGGCCGCGCCCCCTGCTGGTGCCCCTGGCCACCGCGACCGCCGCCGCGGCGCTCGTCGTCGCCTCGCTGTTCGCCGTCCAGGCCGAGCGGACCGGGGACCGGCTGGCCGCCGAGCGGGACCGCTCGCGTGAGATCGCCCACGTTCTGGCCGCGCCGGACGCGCGGTCGGCGACCGGGCGGGACGCGCACGGCCGCACGATCGGAGTGATCGCTTCCGTATCCGAGCGGCGGGCGGTGATCACGCTCCGCGGATACGGAACCCCGCCCGCCGGACGCGTCCGGCAGCTGTGGCTCATGCGCCCCGGCGCACAGCCCCGCTCCCTCGGGCTGATCGACGGCGACACGCCCTTGGTCGCGTCCGGCCTCACCCGGCCGTCGACATCACTCGCTGTGACCGTCGAACCGGACGGCGGTTCGGCGCAGCCCACCAGTCAGCCGGTTGTCCAACTCGCCCTGGATTCGCTCGGATTCGGAGAGTAATCGCGATGGCATCGTCAACCCCCTTACGGGGAAGGTGAATCCTGTGGCCGCGATACACGAGTGCCTCATCGGGGCGATAGGGTTAGCCTGCCCGGGCCGGGTGGACTCGTACGGGTGGGGAGTGACATGGATCAGATAACAGTGCGCAGCAGGGCCAGGGTCCCTGCGATCACCTGCGGGAGCAGCGCGACCAGTTCGCGCCTGGACCGCCACCTCTCGGTGCTCGGCGGCCCCGCCGTACCGCAACGCGAGACGGCTGAGGCGACCTTGCTCATGCGCGAACTGACGACACGTGACACCGCCCGCAGCGGTACCGGCAGGCGGTCGCGGGTGAGCGGCGTCTCGCTGTTCGCCCCGCTGCGCCGGCTGCGCCGTTCACTGTTCGGCGGCAACCGGCACTGAGGTTCGCGCTCAGGCGGCCACACCGTCCCGGCGCAGCGCTGCGATCTCGTCGTCCGTCATCCCCACGGCGCGCAGCACCGCCCCGGTGTGCTCGCCGAGCGCGGGCACGTCCCCCATCCGCGGCTCCGCCCCGCCCGGCAGCGTGATCGGGGGCAGCAGCGCCCGCAGCGGCCCGACCGGCGAACCCACCTCACGCCACCGCTGACGGGCCGCCAGCTGTGGATGCTCCGCCAGTTCCGCGAGGTCCCGCAACCGCGCGCAGGCGATGCCCGCGGCCTCGAGCCGCGCCAGCGCCTCGTCGGTGTCCAGCTTCGCCAGTGCCGCGCCGACCAGTTCGTCCGTCCGCTCCCGGCGGGCGACCCGCGCGGCGTTCGTCGCGAACTGCGGATCCGACCCCAACTCGGGCCGCTGCAGAACCTGTTCGGCCAGTCGCCGCCACTCCCGGTCGTTCTGCACCGACAGAAGCACCCGCCCCCCGTCACCCGTCTGGTAGGCGTCGTACGGGGCGATGACGGCGTGCGCCAGACCGGTGCGGGCCGGGGGAGTACCACCGTGCAGGACGTGGTGCAGCGGGTGGCCCATCCACTCGGCGAGCGCCTCCAGCATCGACACCTCCACCGGGCCGCCCCGCCCGGTCGTCCCGCGCCGCACCAGCGCCGCCAGCACGCCCGAGAACGCGTACATCCCGGCCGCGATGTCCGCCGCCGGGATGCCCGCCTTCACCGGCTGCTCCGGCGTACCGGTCACCGACACCAGCCCCGCCTCGCACTGCACGAGCATGTCGTACGCCCGCTTGTCGGCGTACGGGCCGCTCGCGCCGTATCCCGAGATGTCCACGGCGATCAGCCGCGGGTGGAGCGCGCACAGCGTGGCGGCGTCCAGGCCGAGCCGGGCCGCGGCGCCCTGCGCGAGGTTCTGCACGAACACGTCCGCCTGGGCCACCAGTCGCCTCACGACGGCGAGGCCGCGCGGGTCCTTCAGGTCCAGCGCGATGGACTCCTTGCCGCGGTTGCACCACACGAAGTGCGAGGCCATACCGCGCGCGGCGGTGTCGTAGCCGCGCGCGAAGTCACCGCCGTCGATCCGCTCGACCTTGATCACCCGGGCGCCGAGATCGGCGAGCTGACGGGTGGCGAACGGGGCCGCGACGGCCTGCTCGACGGCGACGACGGTGATGCCCTCGAGGGGCGGCGGGAAGTGGTCCATGGACCGGATCATGACCCGCCGCCCCTGCTTTGTCAGCAGTGATTCAGCTCTCCCCGCGCGCGTACCGGCGCACCGCGAGCGGGGCGAACAGCGCGAGCAGCACCGCGCACCAGGCCAGCGAGCCGGCCACCGGGTGCGCCACCGGCCAGGCGGCGCCCTCGGGCACGGGCGCGTTGCCGAACAGGTCCCGCAGGGCCGTCGTCACCGCGCTGATCGGGTTCCACTCGGCGAGCGTGCGCAGCCAGCCGGGCATGCCGTCGACGGGAATGTAGGCGTTGGACAGCAGCGGCAGCATGAAGGTCGCGCTGCCCAGCTGCCCGGCAGCCTCCTCGCTGCGGCTCAGCAGCCCGAGGAAGATGCCCGCCCAGGAACAGGCGAACCGGAAGAGCAGCAGCAGTCCGAGCGCGCCCGCCGCCTGCAGCGGCGATCCCTCGATCCGCCACCCCACCAGCAGCCCGACGAGCAGGAAGGGCACCGTCCCGGCGGCCGTGACGGCGAGGTCGGCGGCCGCCTGGCCGAGCGGTACGGCGGCCCGGCTCACCGGCAGGGTGCGCAGGCGGTCCGTCACACCCCGGTGGACGTCCTGCGCGGCCTGGAACATGCCGGTCATCAGCCCGTTCGCGGCCGTTGCCACCAGCAGCCCCGGCACCAGGAAGGAGCGGTACTGCGCTCCGGGCATCGCCAGCGCGCTGCCGAAGACGTACCCGAAGAACAGCAGCATCGTGACCGGCATGGTCTGGGTGAGGACCAGCAGGCCCGGGTTGTTGCGCAGCCGGCGCAACTGCCGGCCCACCATCGCGCTTCCGTCGTACACCAGTGCGGTCATGCCGCGACCTCCGTCCGGTCGGTGAGCCTGAGGAACACGTCGTCGAGGGTGGGGGGCCGGATGCTCGCGTCGAGCAGCGGCACGCCGGCCGCGTCGAGTGCGCGCACCAGGCGCGGCAGGGTGAGGGTGGCGTCCCGGGTGACCGCCGCCACGGCCTGCCGGTCGTGGTCGAAGGTCGGCTCGGCGCCGGTCAGCCCGTCGAGCACGGCCGCCGCCCGCATCAGCGCGTCCGGGTCTGCGACGACGACCTCGGCCTGGGCGCCGATGAGCGCCTTCAGCTCGGCCGGGCTGCCGGTGTGCGCGACCCGGCCGCGGTCGACCAGGGCGATGTCGTCGGCGAGCTGGTCGGCCTCTTCCAGGTACTGCGTCGTCAGCAGCACGCTCGTGCCCTGCGTCTTCAGCTCCCGCACGGCGTCCCAGATCCGGCTGCGGCTGGCCGGGTCCAGGCCCGTCGTGGGTTCGTCCAGGAACAGCACGTCGGGGCGGCACACCAGGCTCGCCGCGAGGTCCAGGCGGCGTCGCATGCCGCCCGAGTAGGTGGACGCCGGGCGGTCGGCGGCCTCGGCGAGCCCGAAGCGCTCCAGCAGCTCGCCGGCCCGCGCGGCCGGCCCGCGCACCCGGTGCAGCCGGGCGAACAGCCGCAGGTTCTCGCGCCCGGTCAGGTCCCCGTCGACCGACGCGTACTGCCCGGTGACGCCGATCCGGCGGCGCACCGCCTCCGCCTCGCGGACCAGGTCGTGCCCGGCGATCCGGGCGGAGCCGGCGTCGGGGCGCAGCAGCGTGGTCAGCAGCCGCACCGCCGTCGTCTTGCCCGCCCCGTTCGGCCCCAGCAGGCCGCACACCGTGCCCGCGGGCACCGCGAGATCGAGCCCGCGCAGCGCCCGCACCTCCCCGAAGCGCTTCTCCAGACCTTCACTGAGTACAGCGTACGTAGAAGTCATGGCACGACCATAGCGCACTACGTACGGTGTACGTAACTACGATGGGGGGCGAGGTGATGATCGATGGCGGGCCGAGCGGCCGTACCCGAAGTGATCTGGGCGCGCCCCGAGCGCACCGGACGCGGTCCCAGACCGGCGTACACCCGGGCCGGCATCGCCGAGGCCGCGGTGCGCGTCGCCGACGCCGAGGGGCTGGACGCGGTGTCGATGCGGCGGGTCGCCGCCGAATTGGGCTGCGGCACCATGTCGCTCTACAACTACGTCCCCCGTAAGGAGGACCTGTACGAGCTGATGGTGGACGCGGTCAGCGCCGAGCACGAGCTGTGGGAGCCGAGCGGCGACTGGCGCGCCGACATGCTCCGGGTCGCCCACCAGACCCGCGCGCTGATGCACCGCCACCCCTGGGTGCCGCGCCTGATGTCGCCGGTCTACGGCTTCAGCCCGAACGCCCTGCGCTACCTGGAGCACTGCCTGGTTTGCCTGGACCCGCTGCCGGCGCCGTACGGCACCAAGATGGAGCTCATCGCCATGCTGAACGGCGTGGTGACGACCTACACGGCGAACGAACTGGCCACCGCCGAGCGCACCCGGGCCCTGCCCTGGTCCCCGGAGGAGGAGACCGCCGTACGGATCGCCTACCTGGGCGCCCAGGTCGCGAGCGGCGCGTACCCGCGGATGGCGGCCGCGTTCATGGAGGACGCCGGGCCGATCGACCTGGAGGCGGTGTTCGAGCGGGCGCTGGGGCGGGTGCTGGACGCGTTCGAGCCCCCCGACTAGTCAGAGCAGCGCGAACTGGCCCTCCGGGCCCTCCTCCTGGTGGTCCAGGACGGAGGCCGGGCGGCGCGCCGACGCCGGCACCGGCAGGACGCCCGCGGCGCGCAGCTCTGAGGCTGTCACGGGCGAGGAGATCTCCCACTCCTCCTGCTGGGAGCGGACGTCCGCCAGGAGCGCGAGGACGGTGATCAGCTCCAGCAGCTCCGACGTCCACGCCTGCGGCCATGTCGCCGGGCGGATCGCGGCCAGGGTGCCGGGCTCGCCCTCCGCGACCCGCGCCGCGAACCACTGCTCCAGGACCCGGACGCCGTCCACCGAGTAGTCCCAGGCCGCCGTCGGCACCGGCGCGATACGGCCGTCCCCCAGGTGCAGGGCCTCCTCGTCGCGGTCGTAGTCCAGCGTGAGCGGACGGGACGGCAGCGGGGCGCGGACGTACGGCCGGCGGCCGCCGGGCAGCCTGGGCCGCTCACCGTCGCGCCGCATCAGCCACAGCGCCCGCCGGCCCAGCTCCACGCCGCGCGCCCACAGCTCGGGGTCGTCGGTGAGGGGGACGCTCCGGTCGGGCCGGACGGCCGTGAGCGTCCAGGCCAGGACGTCCGGCGCGGTGACCGGGTGGCCCAGGCGCGCGGCGAGATGGGCCGCCAGACCGGGCGCGAGATTGGGTTCCGTGCCGCCCGGGCGGCGGTACAGCGGGCGCACCCGGGCGCCCCGCAGCAGCGGGAAGCGCGACGTGGCCAGCAGCGCGTCCGGCAGCTCGACTGCGAACACCTGCCGCTCGTCCGCCACCCGCCACAGCTCCGGCCGGGCCGCGTCGATCAGCCGGTGGTCGGGGATCAGCCACTGCTCGTCGAACGGTGCGGCAAGCGCCCGCACCGGCTCCGGGCACGGCCCCGACGCCCGCGCGAGTCTCTGCGTACCGGCCCGCTGCCCGGGCAGCTGCCCGACCGCCGAGTGCAGGGTGCGCGCCCGCGTCGGCCCGAACAGCGCCTCGCGGTCGGGGACGGCGGCCTTCAGCAGGGCGTCCCAGCGGGCCTTCAGGGACGCGGCGTCGGGGCCCGCCGGCCAGCTGCGCCCCAGTCGCGGCGGTGCGACGGACCACGGCATGAGGTCCGCCAGCAACGGAACGTCGTCGTACGTCACGCCGGGCATCGTACGACGCGCTCAGTGGGCCTCGAGGGTGACCGTGAAGGAGAACCGGTCGCCGCGGTAGTGGATGACCACCACGTCCAGCACCCGCCCCTGCTGGTCGTAGGTGATGCCGGTGTAGTGCAGGATCGGGCTCAGCAGCGGCACCTGGAGCAGGCGGGACGTCTCCGGGTCGGCCAGCCGGGCCTCCACGGTGTCCGTGATCCGGCTGATGTCCGCGCCCACGACGTCCCGCAGCACCTTCGTCATCGGCCAGCGGGTCAGGTCCTCGGGGTCGATACGGGTGGCCAGTTCGGGCCGCACCCAGTTGCGGGCGTGGTTGGTCGGCTCACCTGTCTTCTCGTCGCTGCGCAGCCGGTGGTACGTCGCCGCCTCGGTCAGCCCCGGGAAGAAACCGGCGAGTTCGGCCGGCACGGGACCGCGGCCGTGCTCCAGCAGCTCGGTCACCATGCCGGACTGCTGGGCCACGATCGCGTCCACCGAGCCCAGCAGCCGCACCGGGGCGCCCCGCTGGGCGGCGGGCTCGATGAACGTGCCGCGCCGCCGGTGCCGGGTGATCAGCCCCTCCTCCTCCAGCTCCTTCAGCGCCTGCCGCATGGTCAGCACGCTGACGCCGTAGTGCCCGGCCAGCTGTTCCTCGGTGGGCAGGCGCAGCGGGTCCTGGGGCGAGCGGCCGAGTATCGAGGCACGCAGCGACTGCGACACCTGGTACCACAGCGGCAGCTTGCGGTTCAGGACGATGGAATCCGGGGCGAAGGAGGTCACGGGCCATCCGTACCGGTCGGGGCGGGGTCACTGCAACCGGATCACGAAGGTGTCCGGAAGTGACGCTCCAGGCCCTGCCAGACGTCGTCGTAGCGCTGCTGGAGGTGGTCCGCGCGCGCCGCGTGCGGGGTGAGCGTCACCGGCCAGCGGGTCTCGAACATGAACGCGAGGCCGTCGTCGAGCTTCTGCGGCTTCAGCTCGGCCGCACTCGCCTTTTCGAACGTGTCCCGGTCCGGCCCGTGCGCCGACATCATGTTGTGCAGCGAGCCACCGCCCGGTACGAAGCCTTCCGCCTTCGCGTCGTAGGCGCCCTCGATCAGGCCCATGTACTCGCTCATCACGTTCCGGTGGAAGTACGGCGGCCGGAACGTGTCCTCGCCGACCAGCCAGCGCGGCGCGAAGACGACGAAGTCGACACCGGCCAGCCCCGGGGTGTCGCTGGGCGAGGTCAGCACCGTGAAGATCGACGGGTCCGGGTGGTCGTAGGAGATCGTCCCGATGACGTTGAAACGGCGCAGGTCGTAGACGTACGGGACGAGATTGCCGTGCCAGGCGACGACGTCCAGCGGCGAGTGGTCGTACGTCGCGTGCCACAGGTTGCCGCAGAACTTGTTCACCACCTCCACCGGCCCCTCGACGTCCTCGTACGCGGCGACCGGCGCCTGGAAGTCCCGGGCGTTGGCCAGGCCGTTGGCGCCGATCGGGCCGAGGTCGGGCAGGCGGAAGGGTGCGCCGTAGTTCTCGCAGACGTAACCGCGGGCGGCCGGTCCGCCATCGGACACAGTGTCGAGGAGCTCGACACGGAAGCGCACCCCGCGCGGGATCAGCGCCACATGGCCGGGCTCGGCGTGCAGCATGCCGAACTCCGTGTGCAGCAGCAGCCCGCCGCGCTCCGGCACGATCAGCAGCTCACCGTCCGCGTTGCTGAAGACGCGGTCCATGGAGGCGTTGGCGTGGTACAGGTGCACGGCCATGCCGGTGCGCTCGGTGGCGTCACCGTTGCCGCCGAGCGTCCACAGGCCGGCCAGGAAGTCCGTCTCGGGCCCCGGCTCGGGCAGCGGGTTCCAGCGCAGCCGGTTCGGGTCGGGCGCGGTCTGGGTGAACGGGGCCGTGCGCAGCGCGCCGTTTCCGGTACGGGTGAACGCCGGGTGGGCGGCCGAGGGGTGGATGCGGTACAGCCACGAGCGGCGGTTGTGCGCCCTCGGCTCGGTGAACGCCGTCCCGCTCAGCTGCTCCGCGTACAGCCCGAGGGGGGCGCGCTGGGGCGAGTTGCGGCCGACGGGCAGGGCGCCC
This sequence comes from Streptomyces sp. NPDC014006, assembly GCF_043088925.1. NCBI lineage: Bacteria > Bacillati > Actinomycetota > Actinomycetes > Kitasatosporales > Streptomycetaceae > Streptomyces > Streptomyces sp. NPDC014006. Next base: position 97,479 of record NZ_JBICAJ010000015.1, read on the forward strand.
GGAACGGCCTCCGAGCTGTGCTCGTTGCCGAATCCCGACAGGTAGGTCAGCCCCTCGGCAATCTTGCGCGCGTCCCCGCTCATATCGCTCCCTTGCGCTGTTCTTGTGTGCGCTGCTCTTGCATCGTCGGATTCCGGCGGCCGGAATCCTATGTATCACCGTAGGATTGCGGTTTCGCGGGCGCAAGAGGGATACCGGCCCTACCGGAGGACTACGGCCGGAACCCGACCTCAGGGGGATCCGGCGGGCCGGACGGCTGTTCTACGCTCCCGGACATGGCATGGAGGCGTGGGCTTCTCGCCGCGCTCGTGGTCACTGTCCTGCTGTTTCTCGCATCGGCGGGCTGCGGCTCGGGTGAGGCTCGGAGCCGGGAGAAACAGGGCACGGGGGACACCACCCGGCCGGTGGGCAAGGTCCTCGACGACACGGACGAGGAGGGGCGGCACTATCGCGAGATCGGCGCAAAACACGCGCCCGAGGTGGGCGTCGAGGTGCAGCCCCGCACCGGTGGCACGTGGGACGTACGGCTGATACTCCGCCGCTTCCGCCTCTCGCCGGCCGGTACGAAGGCCGAGGCGGTGGCCGGGCGCGGCACGGCCCGCCTGTCCGTGGACGGCCGCCGGGTCGCCGATCTGCGTACGCCCACGTACCGCCTGCCGGCCCGCCTGGTCCCGCACGGCCTGCACCACGTCACGGTCCGCCTCTACGCCGACGACGGCACGGTCTGGGCGGTCGGCGGCAAGGCGGTGCAGAGCACGGCGGACGTCACGGCGTCGGGAGGTGCCCCGGGTCCCCTGGAGCGGGACGCGGTGCGGCGGTGAGACGCGACGGGTTCCGGCGCCCCGCGATGAGCGGTGGCGGCGCTTCCGTGCGTACCGGGGGGCGAGGTTCACCGGACCCCGGCGGAAAGGCATCATGATGCCCGTGCCCGACGCGACATCCCTTCGCCGTGCGCCCGTCCAGCGGCGCAGTGCCGAACGGCTGACCAGGATCCTCGACGCATGCGCCGACCTGCTCGACGAGGTCGGCTACGACGCTCTGAGCACCCGTGCGGTCGCGCTGCGCGCCGGCGTGCCCATCGGCTCGGTCTACCGGTTCTTCGGCAACAAACGGCAGATGGCCGACGCGCTCGCGCAGCGCAACCTCGACCGCTACACCGAGCGGGCCGTCGAACGGCTCAAGGGTGTCGCCCGGGGCGACTGGCGCGCGGCGACGGACGCGGTGCTGGACGAGTACCTGGCCATGAAGCGCACGGCACCCGGCTTCTCCCTCGTCGACTTCGGCAACCAGATACCCATCGGCACCGCGCACGCCGAGCCCAACCTGCGGGTCGCCGGCCGGCTGACGGACCTGCTGGCGGGCTTTCTGGGCCGCGAACCGGACGAGTCACTGCGCCGCACCTTCCTGGTAGCCGTGGAGACGGCCGACGCGCTGGTCCACCTGGCGTTCCGGATGAACCCCCAGGGCGATGAGGGAATCATCACGGAAACCCGGGAACTGCTGCGGGCGTACCTGGGGCGGGTCCTGGACTGAGCGGCGCTGTGCCCCGACCCGCAGACGGCCGCAGGCGCTACCGCAACCGGCCACCGGACAGCAACGGGCCGCCGCAGGCACATGAGGGGCGCGGGGAACTGTGCGAGCAACCACAACGAAACCCGCAGACGAAGAACAGACCCCCCGAGAAGTCCCCCACCGCGCCCCTCCCCTTCGAGCATACCGCTCGGTATGCTCGGCCGCGTCCGCGCGTCAGCCGTGACGCCGTAACGTCGCGACGCCGTGCCGCCGCGCCGCACCCCCGGGAGGACCCGTGCCCCGCACCGCCCTGCGAATCTGCCCCCTGTGCGAGGCCACCTGCGGGCTGACCCTGACCATCGAGGGCACCCAGGTCACCGGCGCCCGCGGCGACCGCGACGACGTGTTCAGCAAGGGGTTCATCTGCCCCAAGGGCGCCTCCTTCGGTGCCGTGGACTCCGACCCCGACCGGCTGCGCACCCCGCTGGTCCGCCGGGACGGCGAACTGCGGGAAGCCACCTGGCAGGAAGCCTTCGACGCCGTCGCCGCGGGCATCCGGCCCGTCGTCGAGCGGCACGGACCGAACGCCGTCGGCGTCGTCCTCGGCAACCCCAACGTGCACACCATGGCCGGCGGTCTCTACCCGCCGGTCCTGATCGCCGCCCTCGGCACCCGCAGCCTGTTCACCGCGTCCACCGTCGACCAGATGCCCAAGCACGTCTCCAGCGGCCTCCTCTACGGCGACGCCAACCTGATCCCCGTCCCCGACCTGGACCGCACCGACCACCTCCTGCTCCTCGGCGCCAACCCGCTGGAGTCCAACGGCAGTCTGTGCACCGCCCCCGACTTCCCCGGCCGGCTCAAGGCCCTCAAGGCCCGCGGCGGAACGCTCACGGTGATCGACCCGCGCCGCACCCGCACCGCCCGGCTCGCCGACCGGCACCTCGCCATCCGCCCCGGCACCGACGCCCTGCTGCTCGCGGCGATGGCCCACGTCCTCTTCGAGGAAGGGCTCGTGCAGCTCGGCGAGTTGACCGCCCATGTCCAGGGCGTCGAGGAACTCAGGGACGCGACAAGGGACTTCACGCCGGAAGCCGCGGCCGCCGCCTGCGACATCGACGCCGGCGTCATCCGCACCCTGGCCCGCGAACTGGCCGCGGCCGAGTCCGCCGCCGTATACGGCCGCATCGGCAGTTGCACCGTCCCGTTCGGCACGCTCGGCAGCTGGCTCGTCGACGTCCTCAACATCCTCACCGGCAACCTCGACCGCCCCGGCGGTGCCCTCTTCCCGCAGGCCGCCACCGACAAGGCGCCCCGCCCGGCCGGTCCCGGCCGCGGCTTCGAGCTGGGCCGCTGGCACTCCCGCGTCAGCAAGCACCCGGAAGCCAAGGGCGAGTTGCCGCTGTCCGCGCTGTCCGAGGAGATCGACACCGCGACCGAGGACGGCGCACCCGTCCGCGCGCTGATCGCGATCGCCGCCAACCCGGTCCTGTCGGCCCCCGACGGCGACCGTCTCGACAAGGCCCTCGCCTCGCTGGACTTCGTGATCAGCGTCGACCCGTACCTCAACGAGACCTCGCGCCACGCCGACGTCGTCCTGCCGCCGCCCCCGCCCGCGCAGAGCCCGCACCACGACTTCGCCTTCAACACCCTCGCCGTGCGCAACCAGGTCCGTTACACCCGTCCCGCCGTCCCGCTGGAGCAGGACCGGATGGCCGAGACCGAGATCCTCGCCCGGCTGATCCTGGCCGCGAGCGGCATGCACGGCGCCGAGCCGTCCGCGGTGGACGCGATGGTGATCGACCAGACCCTCACCAAGGCGGTCCGCGACCCGCACTCGCCCGTGCACGGCGGCGACCCGAAGGAACTGGCCGCACTGCTCACCGGCGACAACGGCCCCGAGCGCCGGCTCGACCTGATGCTGCGCCTCGGCCCCTACGGCGACGGCTTCGGCGCACAGCCCGAGGGGCTGACCCTGGAGAAGCTGCTCGCCCACCCGCACGGCATTGATCTCGGCCCGCTGCGGCCCCGCCTGCCGCAGCCGCTGAAGACGGTCAGCGGCAAGGTCGAGTTGCTGCCCGCGCCGATCGCCGGCGACCTGCCCCGGCTCCGGGCGGCCCTGCGCGAGCGCGCCACCGGGCTGGTCCTGGTCGGCCGGCGCCATCTGCGGTCCAACAACAGCTGGATGCACAACATCCCGGCCCTGACCGGCGGCTCCAACCGCTGCACCCTGCACCTGAACCCCGAGGACGCCGAACGCCTGGGACTGCGGGACGGAGCGGCCGTGCGCATCAAGGGCGCCGGGGGAGAGGTCACCGCGCCCGCCGAGGTCACCGACGCGGTCCGCCCCGGCGTCGTCAGCCTGCCGCACGGCTGGGGACACGACCGCCCCGGCACCCGGCAGAGCCACGCCGCCGCCGACCCCGGCGCCAACGTCAACCAGCTCCTCGACGGCAGCCTGCTCGACCCGCTGTCCGGCAACGCGGTCCTCAACGGCGTGCCCGTCGAGGTGTCCGCCGTGACCGAAAAGCTCACCCAGCTGACCTGAGCAAAGCTGTGACCTGGAGTTTTGCGCTTATTGCTCGCGTGTCAACGTCTTGTTAACGCTGTTTGACGCGACCTAACGTCGTCCGCACCGCCGGCCCCTGGTGGGATGTTCAAGGGCGAACGTTAGGTATCCACTCATGCTGACCATCCTCGGCTTCGCCATGATCGCGACCTTCCTGGTCCTGATCATGCTGAAGAAGATGTCGCCGATCGCGGCGCTCGTGCTCATACCGGCACTGTTCTGTGTCTTCGTGGGCAAGGGCGCCAAGCTCGGCGACTACGTCATCGACGGAGTCACCGGCCTCGCCCCCACCGCGGCGATGCTGATGTTCGCGATCGTCTACTTCGGTGTGATGATCGACGTCGGTCTCTTCGACCCGATCGTGCGCGGGATTCTCAAGTTCTGCAAAGCAGACCCGCTGCGGATCGTCGTGGGCACCGCCGTGCTCGCGGCGATCGTCTCGCTGGACGGCGACGGCTCGACCACCTTCATGATCACCGTCTCGGCGATGTACCCGCTGTACAAGCGCCTGAAGATGAGCCTGGTCGTGATGACCGGCGTGGCCGCCATGGCCAACGGCGTGATGAACACGCTGCCGTGGGGCGGCCCCACCGCCCGCGCGGCGACCGCGCTGAAGCTCGACGCCAGTGACATCTTCGTACCGATGATCCCGGCCCTGGCCATGGGCCTGCTGTTCGTCTTCGCCCTCGCCTACGTCCTCGGCCGCCGCGAGCGCAAGCGGCTCGGCGTGCTGACGCTGGACGAGGTGCTGGTCGAGGAGCCCGCCGAGCCGGAGACGGTCCTCGTGGGCGCGGGCACCGGCACCGGCAAGGGCACCAAGGGCACCAAGGCCGTCACCGGTGGCCCGGGCGGCGGCGTGGACCTTCCCGAGGAGTTTGACGGCTTCCAGGGCCTCGACCCGCACCGCGCCACCCTGCGCCCCAAGCTGTACTGGTTCAACGCACTCCTCACGGTCGCGCTGCTCACCGCCATGATCATGGAGTTGCTGCCGATCCCGGTGCTGTTCCTGCTCGGCGCCGCGCTCGCGCTGACCGTCAACTTCCCGCACATGCCCGACCAGAAGGCCCGGATCGCCGCGCACGCCGAGAACGTCCTCAACGTCTCCGGCATGGTCTTCGCCGCCGCCGTGTTCACCGGCGTCCTGCAGGGCACCGGCATGGTCGACCACATGGCCAAGTGGCTGGTGCACAACATCCCCGACGGCATGGGCCCGCACATGGCCTTCGTCACCGGCCTGTTGAGCATCCCGCTGACGTACTTCATGTCCAACGACGGCTTCTACTTCGGCATCCTGCCGGTCCTCGCCGAGGCGGGACAGGCGCACGGGGTCTCCGCGGTGGAGGTCGCCCGCGCCTCGATCATCGGCCAGCCGCTGCACATGTCCAGCCCGCTCGTCCCGGCCGTCTACGTCCTGGTCGGCATGGCCAAGGTCGAGTTCGGCGACCACACCCGGTTCGTCGTGAAGTGGGCCGCGCTGACCTCGCTGGTGGTGCTCGGCGCGGCCGTCCTGTTCGGCATCATCTGACCCCTCACGGAGGAAGAACCCATGGCGCCCGGTGGGAACCGCGGCTGGCTGCTCCGCCTCGTCATCGCCTTCGGCTTCGCGCAGGGGGCGGTGTCGATGGCCCGGCCCGCCGTCTCCTACCGGGCCCTCGCACTGGGCGCCGACGAGCGGGCGGTCGGCGTCATCGCGGGCGTGTACGCGCTGCTGCCGCTCTTCGCCGCCGTACCGCTCGGCCGCCGCACCGACCACGGCCGGTGCGCACCGCTGCTGCCGGCCGGCGTGGTCCTGATCGCCGGCGGCTGCGCCCTCAGCGGGCTCGCCGGGTCGCTGTGGGCGATGGCGGTGTGGAGCGGGGTGATGGGCCTCGGCCACCTCTGCTTCGTCATCGGCGCCCAGTCGCTCGTCGCCCGCCAGTCCGCCCCGCACGAACAGGACCGCAACTTCGGCCACTTCACCATCGGGGCCTCCCTCGGCCAGCTCGTCGGCCCGGTCGCCGCCGGCGCCCTGATCGGCGGCGCGGACATGGCCGGCGGCAGCGCCCGCGCGCTGCTCGTCGCGGGCGCGGGTGCGGCGGCCGCGTTCACGTCGTTGTGGCGCATCGAGCACCGGCGTACCGCGCCCACGTCCCGTATCGAGCGGGGGGAGCCGGTGCCGGTGCGGGGCATCCTGCGCACGCGGGGCGTTCCGGCGGGCATCCTCGTCAGCCTCGCGGTGCTGTCCGCGACCGACGTCCTCACCGCCTACCTCCCGGTGGTCGGCGAGCACCGCGGCATCGCGCCGAGCGTCATCGGCGTCCTGCTCTCGCTGCGGGCGGCGGCCACCATCGCCTGCCGTCTGGTGCTCACACCGCTGCTGCGGCTGCTCGGCCGCACGCTGCTGCTGACGGTGACCTGTCTGCTGGCGGGCGTGCTGTGCGCCGGGATCGCGCTGCCGCTGCCGGTGTGGGCGCTCGGCGTGACGCTCGTCGTGCTCGGGTTCTGCCTCGGGGTGGGGCAGCCGCTGTCCATGACGACCGTCGTGCAGGCGGCGCCCGGCGACGCGCGCTCCACCGCGCTCGCCCTGCGGCTGACGGGCAACCGGCTGGGCCAGGTGGCCGCGCCCGCCGCGGCGGGCCTGGTCGCCGGGGTCGCCGGGGTGGCGGCGCCGTTCGTGATGCTCGGGGCGTTGCTGCTGGTGTCGGCGGGGGTCGCGCTGCGGGCGCCGGACGGTGGTGGCCGGTCCGGCGGGGGCGGGGAGGCCGGGGGTGACGGAGCCGGGGAGACCGGCGGGAAGGGGCGGAAGCGGTCCGGGCTGCGCCGTACGAGCGATATCTGACGACGCGCCGGGTGCGGTGCCAGGAGCCGTCGATCACGTGTCGCAGAGTCCAGGACGAAAGAGCGATTGTATGAAAATCGTCCTGACTCGGAGGAACCCCATGCCCACCCTGACACTTCCACGTCCCTTCGGCTCCCGCGCAGGCGCCGCCGCCGTCGTCCTCACCGCCCTGGCGGCGTCCGGCGCGTCATGGGTCGCGGCGCCCGCCGCGGTGGCTCAGGGCGAGAACGGCGACATCCGGATCCATCGCGAGCGCGGGCGCGACCACGAAACGCGCTACGACGGCTCCCGGGAAGACTCCGTGGTCTGCAGGTTCTATCTCGACGCGGTCAACTTCGACGGGCTGCCGAGCGTCGCCTACACGATCGTGCCGCAGCCGCCGCTGCCCACCGCCGCCACCACCACGGGCACCATCCCACTGGCCGGCGGTGCCGGACACACCGAGGTCCTCGGGCTGGCGGACGGCCAGTACAAGCTGACCTGGACCGCCGGCACACTCAAGGAGAAGGTGTTCCGTGTCAGGTGCCCCGAGAGGGGCAACCGGGCGCCCGGCCCCGGCCGGATCGAGGACCGCGAGCAGCGCGGTGACGCGGCCTGGGGCCGCGACCAGAACGGGCCGCGCGGTGGCGTGCACGCGGGCGGCGGCGGGCTCGTCGACACGGCGGCCGCCTACACGCCGGTGACCGCGTCGGCGGGCGTCGGCGTGGTCGCCATCGGCGCCGCCGTGTACTTCCGGATGATGCGCCGGCGCAACCATGGTGCGGCCTAGGCGCACCCGCAGGCCCTGGTACCGGACCCGTGCCTACCGCCTCGCCAGGACGGCCGTGCTGACGGTCGTCCTGGCGACGGTGGGGATCCGGTGCTCGGGAGACGACCAGTCGGCCGCGCCGACCCAGGCGGGCGCACCGGGCGTGGTGGCGGTCGCCGGCGCGCGGCCCGTTGGCGCCGACGCACCCCACGTGGACCGGGAGGGCGCCGGGACGGCCCGGCCCCGCAGCAGCTCAGCGGCCCTGCAGCCCCGGCCCCGCAGCAGTCCTCCGGCCCTGCGGCCCCGGCCCAGTCACAAGGTGGCCCGCGTCCGGGCCCGCCCCACACCCCCGACCGGCCCGCTGCCCCGATCCCGGCCCACCACGTTCCGCGTCCCGTCGCTCGGGATCGACGCACCGGTCACCGGACTGCGGCTGGACGGGGACCGGGAACTGCAGACGCCCCCGGTCGACCGGCCCAAACTCGTCGGCTGGTACCAGGGCGGGCCCACGCCCGGTGAGCCGGGCACCGCGATCGCCGTCGGGCACCGCGACACCACCAAGGGCCCCGCCGTCTTCGCCGGGCTCGCCCTGGTCAAGCCCGGCAGGACCATCGAGGTGCGGCGCGCGGACGGCCGTACCGCCGTCTACACCGTGGACCGGGTGCGGGTGTTCGACAAGTCCGGCTTCCCGGACAAGGAGGTGTACGGCCCGTCCCGGCGCCCTGAGCTGCGCGTGATCACCTGCGGGGGCCTGTTCAGCCGGCGCACCGGGTACACCAGCAATGTGGTCGTCTTCGCCCATCTGACCGGCATCAAGTGACCTGCGGTGACGGCGTCCCACCCGTGCCGCGGGTCGGCCGGTGCGGCAACCCCGGCCCCCGGCGAATCTGAATGCTCCCTTCCGCTTTCTCATCTGCTGGACGGGAGCGCGTGATGCCGCCCGGTGTCTTCCCTCGGCCGAGTGCGTTCCGTTAACTTCCGTGACTCACACGCCCCGTGCATCCCGGACGGGGCGTCCGACCGCGGAGCACCTGCGCCCCCGTCTGGCCTCAGGGACGACACTCATGACACGCGCCATCTCCCTGCACGACATCAGCAAGGTCTACGCCAAAGGCGCCCGCGTGGTGGACCGGCTCACGCTGGACATCGCGCCCGGCGAGTTCCTCGTCCTGCTCGGCCCCTCCGGATGCGGCAAGTCCACCGTGCTGCGCATGATCGCCGGCCTGGAGGAGATCACCGACGGCACGCTGCTGCTCGACGGCGAGTGGGCCAACGACCTGCCGCCGTCCGCCCGGGACATCGCGATGGTGTTCCAGAACTTCGCCCTGTACCCGAGCATGACCAGCCGCGACAACATCGGCTTCCCGCTGCGGATCGAGTCCCCCGGCGCCGACCCGAGCCCCCGGGTGGACGCCACCGCCCGGATGCTCGGCATCGAGGAACTCCTCGACCGCTTCCCCGCCCAGCTCTCCGGCGGCGAACGGCAGCGCGTCGCGATGGGGCGGGCCATCGCCCGCCACCCGTCGGCGTTCCTCATGGACGAACCGCTGTCCAACCTCGACGCCAAGCTCCGCAACCACCTGCGCGCCGAGATCTCCACGCTCACCCGGGAACTGGGCGTCACCACGGTGTACGTCACCCACGACCAGGGCGAGGCCATGTCCCTCGGCGACCGGGTCGCCGTCCTGCGCGGCGGTGTGCTCCAGCAGGTCGGCAGCCCGCGCGACGTGTACGCCCTGCCGCGCAACATCTTCGTCGCCGCGTTCATCGGCACCCCGCGCATCAATCTGCTGCGCGGTCTGGTGCGCGCCCCGCTCGACGGTGCGATGACGATCAGCCTGGGCAAGCAGTTCCTGCGGCTGCCGGAGCCGCTGTCCCTGGACCACCAGTTGCTCCGTGTCCAGCAGGGCCGCGAGGTCATCGTGGGCCTGCGTTCGGAGGCCGTGCGCATCGCCAAGCACAGCGCCGCCCGGCCCGGGGAGGTGCCGCTCACCGGGCTCGTGGAACACGTCGAGTTCCAGGGCCACGAGAGCCTGGTCCACTTCAACACCGGCTCCCGCCCCGCCGTCGTACCGGAGCTGGAGGCCCCGCGCCCGGCGTCGCGTCCGGCGCGGCGGCGCCGGCGTGAGGGATCCGTCCTGGAGCGGCTGCGCGAGCGGGCGGGGGCGCTGCGGGCCGGGCCGGTCGTGGTCCTGGACCACCCGGCCGAGCCCGAGACCGACCCCGCGCCGACCGCCCGCGTCCCCGGCGACCTGGTCGTCCGCACCACGCCCGACCTGCGGCTGCGCCACGGCATGCAGGTCCCGCTCCTGGTCGACCTGGCCCACCTCTTCGTCTTCGACCAGCACGGCGAACGCATCTGCCCGTCCCCCTCCGACCTCCCGGACCTCGACGAGTAGGAACCCCACCAGTACGACGGGCTCAGGCAGCCCGCACCCGCGTACGGCGGGAAGGGGACCGGGTGGGGGGGCGTCCGCCCGCAGCGGCCGGCACCGGCGCAGGGCTCCCCTCCTCGGGAACGGGCGGCCGGACCGAGGACGGCCACCCCCACCCCGGCCCCGGCTCACGACGAACCGCGGGCGCTGGGCACGCCACGACGCACCGCAACGGGCCGCCGCAGGCACGAAGGGGCGCGGGGAACCGCGTGACCAGCCACAACGAACGCCGCACAGGCCGCCGCAGGCACCCACGCCGACTCCCACGACGTGATGTCACAAGGCGGCGTCTGGCGCAGTAAAACTATCGCCGCTAGTTTGTGTGTCGGACGACGAGACCCGCGCGGAGGAACACGATGAAGGCACACGACGGCATGTACCTCGACGGCGCCTGGCGCCCCGCCGCCGGCGACGGCGTGATCGAGGTGGTGAACCCGGCCGACCAGCAGGTCATCGCACAGGTCCCGGCCGGCGACGCCGCGGACGTCGACAACGCCGTACGGGCCGCGCGCGCCGCCCTGCCGGCCTGGGCCGCCACCCCGCCCGCCGAGCGCGCCGCACGCCTGGCCGCCCTGCGGGACGCACTCGCGGCGCGCAAGGACGAGATCGCCGAGACGGTCACCGCCGAACTCGGCTCCCCGCTGCCCTTCTCGCAGAACGTGCACGCGGCCGTGCCGATCGCCGTCGCCGGTTCCTACGCGGAGCTGGCCGCGACGTACCCCTTCGAGGAGAAGGCCGGCAACTCCACCGTGTACCACGAGCCGATCGGCGTCGTCGGCGCGATCACGCCGTGGAACTACCCGCTGCACCAGATCGTCGCCAAGGTCGCCCCGGCCCTCGCCGCCGGCTGCACGGTCGTCCTCAAGCCCGCCGAGGACACCCCGCTGACCGCCCAGCTGTTCGCCGAGGCGGTGCACGAGGCGGGACTCCCGGCCGGTGTGTTCAACCTGGTCACCGGCCTCGGCCCGGTCGCCGGCCAGGCCCTCGCCGAGCACCCCGGCGTCGACATGGTCTCCTTCACCGGCTCCACCGCCGTCGGCCGCCGTATCGGCGCGCTGGCCGGTGCCGCGATCAAGAAGGTCGCCCTGGAGCTGGGCGGCAAGTCCGCCAACGTCGTCCTGCCCTCCGCCGACCTCGCCAAGGCCGTCAACGTCGGGGTGGCCAACGTGATGTCCAACTCCGGGCAGACGTGCAGCGCCTGGACGCGCATGCTGGTCCACCGCGACCAGTACGACGAGGCCGTCGCGCTCGCCGCTGCCGCCGCCGCGAAGTACGGCGACCGCATCGGGCCGCTCGTCAACGCCAAGCAGCAGGAGCGGGTGCTCGGCTACATCGAGAAGGGCATCACCGAGGGCGCCCGGCTCGTCGTCGGCGGCCCCGAATCCCCGCGCGAGCGCGGCTGCTTCGTCAGCCCCACCGTCTTCGCCGACGTCACCCCCGACATGACGATCGCGCAGGAGGAGATCTTCGGCCCGGTCCTGTCGATTCTGTGCTACGACGACGAGGACGACGCCCTGCGCATCGCCAACGGCACGGTCTACGGCCTGGCCGGCGCGGTGTGGGCGGGCGACGAGGCGGAGGCGGTGGCCTTCGCGCGCCGCATGGACACCGGCCAGGTCGACATCAACGGCGGCCGCTTCAACCCCCTCGCCCCCTTCGGCGGCTACAAGCAGTCCGGCGTCGGCCGCGAGCTGGGGGCCCACGGCCTCACCGAGTACCTCCAGACCAAGTCCCTGCAGTTCTAGGAGAGTTCACGTGGTTCGCGCTGCCGTCCTGCCCGCCGTGGGTGCCCCGCTGGAGATCACGGACATCCAGCTGCCCGACCCCGGCCCCGGTCAGGTCCGGGTCCGTCTCGCCGCCGCCGGTGTCTGCCACTCCGACCTGTCGCTGTCCAACGGCACCATGCGCGTGCCGGTGCCCGCCGTGCTCGGCCACGAGGGCGCCGGCACGGTCGTCGCCGTCGGCGAGGGTGTCACGCATGTGTCGCCCGGTGACGGAGTCGTCCTCAACTGGGCCCCGGCCTGCGGAGGCTGTCCCGCGTGTGCGCGCGGCGAGGTGTGGCTGTGCGCCAACGCCCTCAACGGTGCCGCGGACATCCACGCCCGCACCGCCGACGGCACCGAGCTGCACCCCGGGCTCAACGTCGCCGCCTTCGCCGAGGAGACCGTCGTCGCCGCCTCCTGCGTGCTGCCGCTGCCGGCGGGCGTCCCGCTCACTGACGCGGCCCTGCTGGGCTGCGCGGTCCTCACCGGCTACGGCGCCGTCCACCACTCCGCGCAGGTGCGGCCGGGCGAGAGCGTCGCCGTGTTCGGCGTCGGGGGAGTGGGGCTGGCCACCCTCCAGTCCGCCCGGATCGCCGGGGCGTCGACGATCGTCGCGGTCGACGTCTCGCCCGAGAAGGAGGAGCTGGCCCGCGCCGCGGGCGCCACGCACTACGTCGTCGCCTCCGAGGACACCGCCCGTGAGATCCGCGCCCTGACCGGCAAGCAGGGCGTCGACGCGGCCGTGGAGTGCGTGGGCCGCGCGGTGTCGATCCGGGCCGCCTGGGACTCCACCCGGCGCGGCGGCCGCACCACGGTCGTCGGCATCGGCGGCAAGGACCAGCAGGTCACCTTCAGCGCCCTGGAGATCTTCCACTGGGGCCGCACGCTGTCCGGCTGCGTCTACGGCAACTGCGACCCGGCCGCCGACCTGCCGGTGCTCGCCGAACATGTGCGGGCCGGCCGCCTGGACCTGTCGGCGCTGGTGACCGAACGCATCGCGCTGGACGGCATCCCGGCGGCCTTCGAGAACATGCTCGCGGGCAAGGGAGGCCGCGCCCTGGTCGTGTTCTGACCCCGCGCGCACCCCGTCCCCGGCCGTCGGCGGCGGCCGGGGACGCCGGCGTGCGCGCTGCCGGAACGAGTGCCACGTACAGGTAAAAGTCGGGGTGCGCGACCCGTTGACGGCCATACCGTCCGGTCAGTACGGTCCCGGGAATTCGAGCCGCCCCCCATTCCGTCCCCCGCACCCACCGGAGTGTGCACGCATGGACACGGCACCTTCCGCTCAGCCGCTCACCACCACCGCACCCGCCACCGGCAACCGCCGCCGCGTCGCCACCGCCGCGGCCCTCGCCTCGGCGGTGGAGTGGTACGACTACTTCGTCTTCGGCATCGCCGCCGCGCTCGTCCTCGGCGACCTCTACTTCCCCGCCGGCAGCCCCTCCGCCGGGGTCCTCGCCTCCTTCGCCACCTTCGCCGTCGGCTTCCTCGCCCGCCCCCTCGGCGGCATCGTCGCCGGACACCTCGGCGACAAGCGGGGCCGCAAGCCCATGCTGGTCCTCGCGCTCACCCTCATGGGCCTGGCCACGACCGGCATCGGCCTGCTCCCGACGTACGACACGATCGGTGTCGCCGCCCCCGTCCTGCTGGTCGTCCTGCGCGTCGTGCAGGGCGTGGCCGTGGGCGCGCAGTGGGGCGGAGCCATGCTGCTCGCCACCGAGTACGCCCCCGAGGGCAAGCGCGGCATCTACGGCAGCGTCGTCCAACTCGGCGTCCCCATCGGCGTGGTGACCGCCAACACCGTCTTCCTGCTGGCCGGCGCCTTCACCTCCGACGCCGCCTTCGCGTCCTGGGCCTGGCGCATCCCGTTCCTGGCGGGCCTGCTCGTGCTGGTCCTCGCCTGGTACATCCACACCCGCGTCGAGGAGACTCCCGAGTTCCGGCAGGCCGAACAGGCGCTCGCCCAACGGGAGAAGACCGAGACCGCCTCACCGCTGCGCGCGATCCTGCGCCACCACCTCGGCACGGTGCTGCTGGCCGGCGGCTCCTTCGCCGTGAACACCGCGACCTTCTACATCCTCATCACCGGCGTCCTCGACTACACGACCCGCGAACTGCACATGAACCGCGGCGCCGTGCTCACCGTCTCCCTGTGCGTCAGCCTCACCCAGCTGGTGCTGATCCCCGCCTCCGCCGCGCTGTCCGACCGGGTCGGCCGCATCCGGATCTACGCCTTCGGCGCGGTCGGCATCGCTCTGTGGGCCGTACCGCTGTTCCTGCTGATCGACACCGGTTCGCTGCTGTGGCTCGCCGTCGGTACCTTCGTCGCCAGCTGCTTCCTCAGCATCATGTACGGCCCGCAGGCCGCCCTCTTCGCCGAACTGTTCACGCCGGAGATGCGCTACACCGGTGCCTCCCTCGGCTACCAGATCGCCGCGGTGGCCGGCGGTGGTCTGGCGCCCTTCGTGATGGTGCTGCTGCTGGAGGCGACCGGCACCTCGATGTCCGTCGCCGGCTACATCATCGGCCTGTCGGTCATCGCCCTGCTGTCCATCAAGGTGCTCGCCTCACGCGCGCGTTCACGCTGACTCGCGGGCCTTCTCGGGTCGTGACGACCCTGCCGTCACGACCCGGGCGGCCCGCGACCGGGAGCGGGAGACCGCCACTCCGGCCAGGCACAGCACACCGCCCACCAGCGTGAACAGCCCCGGCACCTCACCGAGCGCCAGCCACGACATCAGCACCACCAGCGCGGGCACCGCGTACGTCGTCGCGCCCATCCGGCTCGCCGTCGTCCGGGCCAGCGCGTACGCCCACGTCGTGAAGGCCAGCGCGGTCGGGAACACGCCCAGGTAGACCATGTTCAGCGTGGCCGACACCGGGGCGCCGGCCGCCTCGTGCACCAGCTGCCCGGCGAACGGCAGGCACACCACCGCACCGATCAGAGAACCGAACGTGGTCGCCTGCAGCGGGGTCGCCTTCCCCAGCGCCGGCTTCTGCGCGACGACACCGCCCGCGTAGGCGATGGCGGCCAGCAGGCACAACGCCACTCCGAGCACCGAGGAGCCACCGCCGCCGGACATCGACAGACCCACGGTCACCGCGCCCGCGAAGGACACCGCCATCCCCGCCAGCAGCCGCGGCGGCATCGGGTCGCCGAGCAGCCGGGAGCCGAGCAGCGCGATCAGGATCGGCCCGATGTTCACCACCAGGGCGGCCGTACCGGCGTCCACCTGCTGCTCGCCCCAGTTCAGCACGACCATGTACAAGCCGAACCACAGCACCCCGGAAATCACGATCCCGCGCCAGGCGGCCCGCGGTGGCCACCCCTCGCGCCGTATCAGGCAGATCAGGCCGAGCGCCGGCGCGCCCGACAGCAGGCGCCCGAGGGCCAGGGCGCCGGGGGAGTAGGCGGCGCCCGCGCTGCGGATGGAGACGAAGGCGGAGGCCCACAGGACCACGGTCACCGTGGCCGCGCCCGTGGCGAGCAGTTCGGTGCGGCGGGACGGGGAGGTGCTCATCATGCTCCCGAGGCTAGGAGGACCGAGGTGAGGGGGCTCGCGGTTTTCGGGCCTGACGGTGGGTGCCGTGCAGGAGGGACGGTCAGCGCAGCGCGGCGGGCTCGATGCCCAGCAGTTCCGACAAGGCGCGCTCGCCGCTCGCCGTCACCTTCACCGCCCGCTCGGAGCCGATCCGTACGCACCAGCCGGCGTCCAGGGCGTGCCGGCACAGGGCGGCGCCCGCGATTCCGGCCAGGTGCGGCCGGCGCTCGGTCCAGTCGAGGCAGGCCCGGGCGAGCGGACGGCGCGCCGAGCGCTTCAGGCCGATGCCGGCGCATCCGAACCAGGTCACCCCCGCGTCCGTGAGCGCGAATCCCGTGTCCTGCCGCAGCAGTCCGCGCGCGGTGAGGGCGTCCGTGACCGCGATGCCGAGCCGGCCGGCGAGATGGTCGTAGCAGGTGCGCCCGCGGGCCATGGCCGACCCGGCGCTCACCGCGCGCAGCGACCGCGGCCGTACGACGGCGTCCTGCGCGACCTGCCCGGCCAGGTCCTCCACGAGCTGCGCGACCCGGGCGTCGGCGAGCCGTACGTACCGGTGGCGGCCCTGGCGTTCCTCGGCGAGCAGGCCGCCCGCGACGAGCTTGCCGAGGTGCTCGCTGAGCGTGGACGCGGCGACCCCGGCGTGCCGGGCCAGCTCACCCGCGGTCCACGCCCGTCCGTCGAGCAGCGCGAGCAGGCAGGCGGCCCGGGTCTCGTCCGCGATCAGCGCGGCCAGCCGGGCCAGGCCCGGGGCTTGGGGATCCCTGGTGGTCATGCGCTCCAGCATGAGGCACCGATGCTTCGGCGCCCACCGAAGTGTCGTTACAGCAGCGCGTACTGCTGGGCCAGTCCGTCGAGCAGTGCCGTCAGACCGGTCTCGAAGGCCCGCTCGTCGATCTTCTCCTGCTGCTCGGCGAGCAGATGGGCCTGGCCGAGGTGCGGGTAGTCGGCGGGGTCGTAGGCGCTCGGGTCCTCGACGAAGCCGGCCGCGAACGAGCCGAGCGCGGAGCCCATGATGAAGTACCGCATCAGCGCGCCGATGCTGGTCGCCTGGGCCGGTGGCCAGCCCGCGTCCACCATGGCGCCGTAGACCGCGTCGGCGAGCCGCAGGCCCGCCGGGCGGCGGCCGGGGCCGCGGGCCAGGACCGGGACGATGTTCGGATGGTCGCGCAGGGCGGCCCGGTAGGAGACGGCCCAGTCGTGCAGCGCGGTCCGCCAGTCCCTGCCGTCCTCGAACATCGACAGGTCGACCTGGGCGCTCACCGAGTCCGCGACCGCCTCCAGGATCTCGTCCTTGGTGCGGAAGTGGTTGTACAGCGACGGCCCGCTCACTCCCAGCTCGGCGGCGAGGCGGCGGGTGGAGACCGCCGCGAGCCCCTCGGTGTCGACGAGTTCCCGCGCCGTGTCGACGATGCGGTCGGTGCTCAGCAGGGGCTTGCGCGGTCGGGCCATGGCGCACATAGTAGGGCTGCACATCGAAACTAGCAGTGCTAATTTAAATGTGCAGTTTTCAAGGTCCTTTGTCTGTGGGGTGATCGCGTGGTGAACCTGGAGCTGAGCGAGGAGCAGGTGGCAGTCCGCCGGCTCGCGCGGGACTTCGTGGAGCGGGAGATCGCCCCCAACGTCGTCGCGTGGGACCGAGCCGAGGAGGTCGACCGGGCCATCGTGAAGAAGCTCGGCGAGCTCGGCTTCCTGGGCCTGACGATCGACGAGGAGTACGGCGGCTCCGGCGGCGACCACCTCGCGTACTGCCTGGTCACCGAGGAGCTGGGCCGCGGTGACTCCTCCGTGCGCGGGATCGTCTCCGTCTCCCTCGGCCTGGTCGCCAAGACGATCGCCGCCTGGGGGAGCGAGGAGCACAAGCGGCGGTGGCTGCCCGGGCTCACCGCCGGCGAACTCGTCGGCTGCTTCGGCCTCACGGAGCCCGGCACCGGCTCCGACGCGGGCAACCTCGCCACCCGGGCGGTGCGCGACGGCGGCGACTACGTCCTCAACGGCACCAAGATGTTCATCACCAACGGCACCTGGGCCGACGTCGTGCTGCTCTTCGCCCGCTCCACCGACGCCCCCGGCCACAAGGGCGTGACCGCCTTCCTCGTCCCCACCGACACGCCCGGCCTGACCCGCCGCACCATCCACGGCAAGCTCGGCCTGCGCGGCCAGGCCACCGCCGAGCTGGTCCTCGAGGACGTGCGCGTCCCGGCGTCGGCGATGCTGGGCGAGGAGGGGCAGGGCTTCAAGGTCGCCATGTCCGCCCTCGCCAAGGGCCGGATGTCGGTGGCGGCCGGCTGCGTCGGCATCGCCCAGGCCGCGCTGGACGTCGCCGTGCGCTACGCCGGTGAGCGCGAGCAGTTCGGCAAGACCATCGCCCGCCATCAGCTGGTGCAGGAGCTGATCAGCGACATCGCCGTCGACGTCGACGCGGCCCGGCTGCTGACCTGGCGCGTCGCCGACCTCATCGACCGCGGGCAGCCGTTCGCCGTGGAGTCCTCCAAGGCAAAACTGTTCGCCTCCGAGGCCGCGGTGCGCGCCGCCAACAACGCCCTGCAGGTCTTCGGCGGCTACGGCTACATCGACGAGTACCCGGCGGGCAAGCTGCTGCGCGACGCTCGTGTGATGACCCTCTACGAGGGCACCAGCCAGATCCAGAAGCTGGTGATCGGGCGGGCGCTGACCGGCGTGTCGGCGTTCTGAGCGGCTTTGAGTACGTCCTGAGTATCTCGGCGGATGTGGCGGGCGCCACGTCCGCCGAGGCTTGTCCCATGAGTGACACACCGGTCAAGCAGCAGAGCACGGCAGCCTTCTACGGCCAGGCCGTCGCCTCCTTCGCCGTGGCCATGGCCGCCACCGCCGTCGGCATCTTCCGGCTGAACGCCGACGCCTGGGTGCGCGGCTTCCTCGCCATCGCCGTCCTCTACCTCGTCACCTCCGCCTTCACCCTGGCCAAGGTGATCCGGGACCGGCAGGAGGCCGGGCAGATCGTCAGCCGCGTCGACCAGGCCCGGCTGGAGAAACTGCTCGCCGACCACGACCCCTTCGAAAAGCTCTGACGTCGCAGCCCGGCGCCGGGCCGCGAGTCTTTCCGCCCCGATCCGCCGCCTGCTCTAAGCGGCCGCTCAGCTTCGGCGGTATGGTGGTGTCCCTGTCACCGGAAGGGGCGAGCAGCAGATGAGTACGGCGGAGGAGACGGCCGGCGGCGAGAGTGAGCCGTGGGACGAGGTCACCCCTGAAGCGGCCCGGCGGCTGCTGGTCGCCGCCGTGGATGCCTTCGCCGAGCGGGGCTACCACGCGACGACCACCCGCGACATCGCGGGCCGCGCCGGCATGAGCCCGGCAGCGCTCTACATCCACTACAAGACCAAGGAGGAGCTCCTCCACCGCATCAGCCGCATCGGCCACGACCGCGCGCTGAGCATTCTGCGCACGGCGGCCCGCGGCGAGGGCAGTGCGACCGAGCGGCTCGCCGAGGGCGTCAGCTCGTTCGTCCGCTGGCACGCGGGCCGGCGCACCACCGCCCGGGTCGTGCAGTACGAACTCGACGCGCTCGGCCCCGAGGCCCGCGCCGAGATCCTCGCGCTGCGCCGCCAGGTCGACGCCGAGGTGCGGGGCATCATCGAGGAGGGCGTGGCGAGCGGCGAGTTCGACGTGCTGGACGTGCACGGCACCACCCTCGCCGTGCTCTCGCTGTGCATCGACGTCGCGCGCTGGTTCAACGTGGACGGCCCCCGCACGCCGGAGGAGGTCGGCGCGCTCTACGCCGACCTCGTGCTCCGGATGGTGGGAGCCAAGTAGGCCGCGCCGCGCGGGCTCTAGACGTAGTACCGGGCCACCGACTCCGCGACGCACACCGGCTTGTCGCCGCCCTCGCGCTCCACGGTGAAGGCGATGCTCACCTGCACCCCGCCCGGCACGTCCTCCACGCCCGTGATCGCCGCCGTGGCGCGTAGCCGGGAGCCGACCGGGACGGGGGCGGGGAAGCGGACCTTGTTGGTGCCGTAGTTGACGCCCATCTTCACGCCCTCGACCGCGATCAGCTGGGGGCCGAAGAGGGGCAGCAGCGACAGGGTGAGGTAGCCGTGCGCGATGGTGGTCCCGAACGGGCCGGAGGCGGCCTTCTCCGGGTCGACGTGGATCCACTGGTGGTCGCCGGTGGCGTCAGCGAACAGATCGATCCGCTTCTGGTCGATCTCCAGCCAGTCGGTGTACCCCAGCTGCTCGCCCACCGCCGCCTTGAGCTCGTCGGTGGACGTGAAGATCCTCGGCTCTGCCATGGTCCGGCCTCTCGCGTCGCCTGTCGGGGAATCGACCCCACAATGTCTAAGCAACTGCTTAGCATGGTCGCGCGAGCGGCCGCTGTCAACGGCGCACAGTCCCCGCGGTGCGGTCGGTAGGCTTCGAGGAGTGCCTCAGATTCCCGAGAAGATCCATGAGCTCACCGTCGGGCAGCTGTCCGCCCGCAGCGGCGCCGCCGTCTCAGCCCTGCACTTCTACGAGGCCAAGGGGCTGATCAGCAGTCGCCGCACCTCGGGCAACCAGCGCCGCTACACCCGCGACACCCTGCGCCGGGTCGCCTTCATCCGCGCCGCCCAGCGCGTCGGCATCCCGCTGGCCACGATCCGTGACGCCCTCGCCCAGCTCCCCGAGGAGCGCACGCCGACCCGCGAGGACTGGGCGCGGCTGTCGGAGACCTGGCGCTCGGAACTGGACGAGCGCATCAAGCAGCTCAACCGGCTGCGCGACCACCTCACCGACTGCATCGGCTGCGGCTGCCTGTCCCTGGAGAACTGCGTGCTGTCCAACCCCGACGACGTGTTCGGTGAGCGCCTGACCGGATCCCGGCTCATGGCGGAGCCGAAGCGCTGACGCTCCGGCTCCCGCCCGGGCCCTACTCGAACTCGGTGCCGCCCTTGCGGGTCAGATACGCCGGGCTCACCGCCTTGGCGATCGCCCGGCCCCCGGTCACCGGGCTGTACCGCTCGCGGGCGGGCCGTACGACCACGCCCTCCCGCAGATGCAGCCCGCGCCCGGAGACGGTCTCCCGCCCACTGGCCCACTCCAGCACCCGCTCGATGGCGAACGGCCCCTCGTACAGCCGCGGCACCAGCGGCAGCTCCCCGTCGAGCAGCGTGGCCGCGTCCAGCCACCGCACCGACCCGTCGATCTCCGCGGACACGTCGAACACGGCGTACCCCAGCGCGTGGTCCCGGCGCCCGTCGGCCCCGTACGCCAGGTCCTGTACGCCCGCCCCGTAGACCTCGCCGAAGATACCGACCCGGCGCGCGCCCAGCCGCCGCGCGAGCCGGGCCGCCGCCTCGGCGACACCGTGCGCCCGCACGGCCCGCCAGTACAGGTTGCGCGCGTCCTCCTTCAGCGCCAGCGACTTGGCGCCGAAGCCCTTGGACGACACGTACACGCGGTCGTCGTCGGCCACATACGTCACCAGGCACGCGGACCCGTGCAGTTTCTCCGTGAGCACCACCGGCTCGCCCGGCGCGAAGACGTCCGGGTACCGCTGGATGTTCTCGATGTCGACCCACGGCAGCAGCTCGGGCGCGGACTCCACCTCACCGTCCATCGTGGGCGGCACCGGCGGCACCCACTTGGTGATGCCGAGCAGCGCCGCGAAGTCGGTGCCGTCCTTCGCGGCCTGCGCCAGGTCGACACCGGCCAGCGCCTTCGGCCGGCACACGATGCCCTGCGACAACTCCCCGCGCAGCCGCACCGCCTTGACCCGGTTCGCCGCGCCACCCGCCAGACGCCCGGTCAGCCCCAGCTCCTCGATCAGGTCCGCGGGCAGCACGGCCTGCTCGGGGATGTAGACGGCGGCCTCACCCGTGCGATACGCGCCCTTGGCGACCACCGCGCGGTACAGGCCCACCTGGGCCAGCTCCAGCGCGTCGGCGTCGGGATGCTCGTGCACGGTCAGCACTTCGGCGGTGACGCGGAGCGTCGACATCGGTAACTCCCTGCTCGATCAGCGGTGTTCATCACCTCTGACTCTCCACGAGCCAAACCGCTGGATCGAACGGATTACCGCCTGCTAACGTCCTGCGCGCCACGGCGTCGGCGCACCCGCGTACAGCGGGAAGGTGCCGGGGCGGGGGGTGTCCGCCCCGGCCCCGACTCGCAACGCACCGCAGGCGCCACAGCAACCGGCCACCGGACAGCGACGGGCCGCCGCAGCACCCAAGGGGTGCGGGGAACGGCGCGGGCAACCACGACGCACCCGCACGGGCCGCCGAAGGCATTCACGCCGGGCCACGCCGCCGCAGGCATGCACGCCGGGTCACGCCGACACCAGCACCCTCCCGCTCCGCGCGTACGCCAACGCCTCCGGAGTGAGCACCGGCCGCGGCACCAGGATCCCGCAGTGAACACAAACCGGCCCCGCGGAGGGCTCGTGGTCCAGGCCGTAGCGCCACACCAGGCGGGAGCCGTCGCACACCGGGCAGGTCGCGCCCGGCTCGCGCTCCAGCGCCGCGATGATCCGGCGCAGCACCTCCGCCAGCGGCTCGCGCGGATGCACCCGTGGGTCGTCGCACCAGGCGACCCCGAATCCGCCCCAGGTCATCCGGTGCCAGTCGTCCACGCTGCCCGGCCTGCGCAGCCCGTCGTGCTTCTCCTTCCTGCGCCGCTCGGCGAACTCCACCTCATAGGCGAGCCACACCGACCGCGCCTCCTCCAGCTCGCCCAGCGCGGCCACGAGCCGCGCCGGGTCGGCCGACCTGTCCTCGGGTCCGAACCCCCACCGGGTGCACAAGTGGTCCCAGGTCGCCCTGTGCCCGTAGGGCGCGAACCGTTCGAGGCACTTGCGCAACGAGTAGCGGCGTAGCGCCAGATCGCTCCGCGGATCACGTACCTGTCTCGCCAGACTCCGGAAACCGGCCATCGCCTTGCACCTCCGTCACACCTGCACCTGTACTTCGGTCACGTCGGCGTCGTCGTGCGGACGTCGCCGAATAGACGTATCGACACGCGATTCGGCTCCATCCGTTTTCCGATGCCGTCCATAAGCGCCCCCCGCTTGACGCCCGACTTCCCCCGCACCAACAGGAGTTGACCTCCAAACTTGACGCATGTTCATCTTCAAACGCGGGGATACCGCCGGTAACATCCGGCCAGCCCCCACGTCGGTAGGAGCCGCCCATGTCTTGGCGCACCGCACGAAGCCCGCTGGACAGACTGAGAACTCCCCGCAGATTCCCCGGGTTCCTGAAGACCGCCTCGGTATGCGTCCTTGTTGCCGGGCTTTTGTCACCCTTTTCCCAAACCGCGGCGGCAGCCACCGAGGCTACCGCCGCCAACGACCACTGCACGGGGCAGTGTTCGGACATCCTGCCGCCCGGTGAGAACGGCAACGCCACCCTCGCCCAGATCCTGCTCAACCAGGCCTTCGGCACCCAGCCGGGCCACGCCGAGGACCAGCTCGGCCCCTACGCGAACCTGGCCGGCGGCTACCCGTCGCTGACCACCGACAAGATCAACACCTTCTTCAACGACGCCTCCTTCGGCGTGGCCGCCGACCAGGTCGCGTCCGCGCTCAAACCCGCGGGCCGCGGCGACGTCACGATCGTCCGCGACAAGAAGACGGGCGTGCCGCACATCACCGGCACCACCCGCTACGGCACCGAGTTCGGCGCCGGCTACGCCGCGGCCCAGGACCGGCTGTGGCTGATGGACGTCTTCCGGCACGTCGGACGCGGTCAGCTGACCTCCTTCGCGGGCGGCGCGCCCTCCAACCAGGGCCTGGAACAACAGTTCTGGCGCAACGCTCCCTACACCGAGGCCGAACTGCAGGCCCAGATCGACCGGGCCGTCGCCACCGCCAGCGCCCGCGGGCAGCAGGCGCTGGCCGACGTGGGCGCCTACCTCGACGGCGTCAACGCCTACATCGACGCCTCCGACAGCGGCCGCTACTTCCCCGGCGAGTACGTCCTGACCGGCCACAAGGACTCCATCACCAACGCCGGCACCATCGAGCACTTCAAGGTCACCGACATGGTCGCGCTGGCCTCCGTGATCGGCTCGCTGTTCGGTTCCGGCGGCGGCGGTGAGGTGAACAACGCCCTCTCCCTGCTCGCCGCCCAGCAGAAGTACGGCGTGACGGAGGGCACCCGGGTCTGGGAGTCCTTCCGCGAGCGCAACGACCCCGAGGCCGTCCTCACCCTGCACGACGGCGAGCGCTTCCCCTACGCCACCCGGCCCGAGGACCCGCAGGGCGAGGCCCTGCCGGACGCCGGTTCGGTCACCGAGGAACCGCTCGTCTTCGACCGCACCGGCAGCGCGGCCACGGCCGGCGCGCGCACGACGTCCAGGACGGCCGCGAGCAGCGCGGTGTCCTCGGCCCGGCGCGGTATGTCCAACGCCCTCGTCGTCAGCGGCGCGCACACCGCGAGTGGTCACCCCGTGGCCGTGTTCGGCCCGCAGACCGGCTACTTCGCGCCCCAGCTGCTGATGCTCCAGGAGATCCAGGGCCCGGGCCTGAGCGCCCGCGGCGCCTCCTTCGCCGGGCTGAGCATGTACGTCGAACTCGGCCGCGGCCAGGACTACGCCTGGAGCGCCACCACGTCCGGCCAGGACATCATCGACACCTACGCCGTCGAGCTGTGCCAGGACGACCACCACTACCTCTACCGCGGCACCTGCACGCCGATGGACCAGGTCGAGCGGAAGAACGCGTGGAAGCCGACCGTCGCCGACGGCACCGCGGCCGGCTCCTACGCGATGCGGGTGTGGCGCACCAAGTACGGCCCCGTGCAGTACCGGGCCACCGTGGGCGGCAAGAAGGTCGCCTACACCACTCTGCGCTCGTCCTACCTGCACGAGGCCGACTCCATCATCGGCTTCCAGATGCTCAACGACCCGGACTACGTCAAGGGGCCGAAGGACTTCCAGAGCGCGGTGCAGCACATCAACTACACCTTCAACTGGTTCTACGCCGACGCCGCGCACACCGCGTACTACAACAGCGGCGACAACCCGGTCCGTGCGGGCGGCGTCGACGCCGACTTCCCGGTGTGGGCGCGGGCCGCGTACGAGTGGCGCGACTGGGACCCGGCGTACAACACCGCCTCCTACACCCCGCCGTCCGCGCACCCCAACTCCGTCGACCAGGACTACTACATCTCCTGGAACAACAAGCAGGCCGAGGACTACGCGGCCGCACCCTGGGGCGAGGGGTCCGTGCACCGCGGCAACCTCCTCGACGACCGGGTGAAGAAGCTGGTCGCGGCCGGCGGCGTCACCCGCGCGTCCCTGACGCGGGCGATGGCCGAGGCGGGCCTGACCGACCTGCGCGCGGAGGACGTCGCGGCGGACCTGCTGAAGGTCATCAACAGCGCCCCGGTGACCGACCCGACGGCCGCGGCGGCCGTCGAGAAGCTGCAGGGCTGGCTCGCCGCGGGCGCCCGGCGCACCGAGACCTCGGCCGGGTCGAAGACGTACGCCGACGCCGACGCGATCCGCGTCCTGGACGCGTGGTGGCCGCTGCTGGTGAAGGCCGAGTTCGAGCCGGGCCTCGGCACCGGCCTGTACACCGCCATCAGCCGCAACCTGCCGATCGACGAGGCCCCGTCGGCCGGCCACGGCCCCACCGGGGCGCACGCCGGAAGCTCCTTCCAGTACGGCTGGTGGAGCTATGTCGACAAGGACGTCCGCGCGGTGCTCGGGGAGCCGGTGCGGGGCCCGCTGGCGCACAAGTTCTGCGGCGGCGGCAACCTCGCAGCCTGCCGCGACCTGCTCGTCAGCACGCTGAAGGAGGCCGCCGGCAAGTCCGCCGCCCAGGTCTACCCGGGCGACGACCAGTGCTCCGCGGGCGACCAGTGGTGCGCGGACGCGATCGTCCAGCGCACGCTGGGCGGCATCAAGCACGGGAGGATCAGCTGGCAGAACCGGCCGACCTACCAGCAGGTGGTGGAGTTCACCTCACACCGGTGACGTTCAGGCGGCGGGCCGGGCGATCCGGCCCGCCGCCGCCACGACCCGCGCCAGCTCGGGGTGCAGGATGTCGCCGTGCGCCCCGGCCGGCGGGCCGCCGTGGCAGACCACAGCCGCCGCGTCCACGTTCACACAGCCCGACGCGGGAAGCGGCCCGCGCAGCGCTTCGGCGAGCGTCATCGCGCGCGTGCCGGGCACCGCCTGCACCCCGTCGTAGCCCATCGCGCCCCACTTCACGCCGAGCAGCTGCCCGACGCCGAACTCCTCCACCGCCCCCTGCGCGTCACCCGCCATCCTCGACGCCAGCGGGTAGAACGTGCCGAGCGCCGTGTCGTGCCGCGAGTGACAGCACACCACCGGGCCGTCCACCCGGTGCTGCTGGCCCTGGAGCACCCCTCCCGCGCGCGGGTCGTACGGCAGCCGGGAGGCGAACGCGTAGTGCGAGAAGGCGCCCTGCAGCAGCGTCACCGAGGCCACCGCGCGCACCCCGTCGGGCAGTCCGCGCAGTGCGAACGACACCAGCCGAGCGCCGAAGCTGTGACCCACCAGATGCACCCGCACCCCGGGCACGGCGGCGGCCAGCTCGCCGACGACCCGCCCGAGCCCGCGCTCGCCGACGGTCCCCGCGCGCCGCTTCATCGCGTAGTACGCCGCCTGCCGCAGCAGCTCATGGGCCCCGTCCCAGGGGTTGGGCAGTCCAAAACCCTCCGTGCCCGCCAGCGCCCCCGTGAATTCGCCGCACACCTCCGCAGTCGGCCGCGTGAACATCGCCGGCTCGTCCTGCGGCACGCCCTCCGCCACCGTGTCGGCGGCGAACAGCGCCTGCGGGCCGGGCGCCACGACCTCCACCAGCAGCCGCACCAGCCGCCCGAACTCGGCCAGTTCGGCCTCCTCGCCCGGCTGCTGCTCCAGCAGCCGCCCGATCTGCTCGACGACCGGCGCCCGCCCGGGGAAGCTCTCCAGCAGCGCGTGCCGGGTGTCCTTGTCGAGCGCCGGGCCGCGCGTCGGCTCGGCGGCGAGTGCCCGCGGGAAGTCGGGGATCGGCTCGTCGGAGAACCGCATCGACGGCCAGATCACCCCCACGTACCCGATCCGCGCGCCCGGCGTCAGCTCGGGGAAGGGTGCGAAGAAGCGGCTGTAGATCCGGGTTGCGGCCGAGCGGTCCTCGTTCCAGCCGTGGGCGAACACCACCAGGTCGCGCACGTGGCGCCCGGCCACCTCGGCCAGCAGCCGGTCCCGCTCCGCGCGGTCGACGTCGCCGTCCGCGTCGAAGGTCAGCTCCCAGTACGGCGTCACACTCATCGCCGGCTCTGCCATGACGGACTCCTTCGTCCCCCGACGTGCTGCGCGTTGTGGCGCATCGTCCTGCGAGCGGGGGAGATTGGCCATACGTCGCGGCAGCACCGGTACGACGGGTCTTCCCCGGGTACGGGTGTTTCGGCGCGCCCTTCGTCACGGGTACGGCTTGGTCACCGGTACAGCAGATACCGCTCCCGCACCCGCCGGAAGGCCGCCAGCTCGCCCTGCCAGCCCCTGACGACCTCGTCCGTGTCCGCGCCCGCGTCGATCGCCGTGCGCACCGCGGTGGAACCGGTCAGCTTGTCGATCCAGTTGTCGGAGCGCCAGGCGAAGCCGCTCCAGACCTGCTTGGCGGTCACCAGCAGGGCGATTCCGGTGCGCACCGGGTCGTAGGCCGCCCGGTCGTTCACATGGATCTGCACGCCACCGATCGTCTTGCCCTGGAACTTGGAGAAGGTCGGCGCGAAGTACGCCTCCCGGAAGCGCACTCCGGGCAGGCCGAGCGCGTTCGCGGCCGCCGCCCAGCGCCCGTCGACGCCTTCCGCGCCCAGCAGTTCGAAGGGACGGGTCGTGCCGCGCCCCTCGGACAGGTTGGTGCCCTCGAACAGGCAGGTGCCGGAGTAGACGAGCGCGGTGTCCGGCGTCGGCATGTTCGGGCTCGGCGGCACCCACGGCAGGCCCGAGGCGTCGTAGAACTCCGTCCGCTTCCAGCCGGTCATCGTCACCGTCTCCAGCGGCACCGGCGTGCTCAGGAACTCCCCGTTGAACAGCCGGGCCAGCTCCGCGACCGTCATGCCGTGCGCCTGCGCGATCGGCTGCCGGCCGACGAAGGTCGCGAACTCCTTGTGCAGCACCGGGCCGAGGGCGGCGCGTCCGGTGACCGGGTTGGGCCGGTCCAGCACCACGAACCGCTTGCCCGCCGCGGCGGCGGCCTCCATGCAGTCGTAGAGCGTCCAGATGTACGTGTAGAAGCGGGCGCCCGCGTCCTGGATGTCGAAGACGACCGTGTCCACGCCGGAGGCGGTGAACACGTCGGCGAGCGGCCCGCCGCTCTTGAGGTAGGTGTCGTACACCGGCAGACCGGTCGCCGGGTCGTCGTAGCGGCCCTCGGAGCCGCCGGCCTGCGCGGTGCCGCGGAAGCCGTGCTCGGGGCCGAAGACCGCCCGCAGGTCGACGCGAGGATCGGCGTGCAGGACGTCGACGATGTGGCGGGCGTCGCGGGTGACGCCGGTCGGGTTCGTGACGATCCCGACCCGCCGGCCGGCCAGCAGTGCGTAGCCGTCGTCGGCGAGGCGCTCGAAGCCCGTGCGCAGCCGGCGGCCTGCGCCCGGCGGAGCCGCCTGCGCCGGGGCCGCCGACGCCGCCACCGCGGCGGCGCTCGCGAGCACGCTTCGTCTGGACAGCTTCATACGACGACCTCCGTGACCCGGCGTGTCATGCCCACGCACGCTAGCGCTCCGACGGCCCGCGAGGAACGAAGCCGACGCGAACAGGTCTTCCGCCGCAACATACCGACTGGTTAGTGTGGCCGTTCGCAAGGCGGGAGCCGTATCGCGTCGCGTCGAAGGAGACCGATGGTGGAAGCCGTTCAGGGTGCTGGAGTGGTCGTCACGGGGGCCGGAGGCGGGATCGGGGCCGCGCTGGCCCGCCGCTTCGCCGCCGAGGGGGCCCGCGTCGTCGTGAACGACCTGGACGCCGGGAAGGCGCAGGCCGTCGCCGACGAGATCGGCGGCACCGCCCTGCCGGGCGACGCCTCCGCGATCGTCGAGGCGGCCCTGGACGCCCTCGGCACGGTCGACGTCTACTGCGCCAACGCCGGCGTCGGCTCCGGCGGCTCGGAGGCGGCCGAGGAGAGCGTCTGGGAGCTCGCCTGGGACGTCAACGTCATGGCGCACGTCCGCGCGGCCCGCGCCCTCCTCCCGGGCTGGCTGGAGCGCGGCAGCGGCCGCTTCGTCTCCACCGTTTCGGCCGCCGGACTGCTCACCATGATCGGCGCCGCCCCCTACAGCGTCACCAAGCACGGCGCCTACGCCTTCGCCGAGTGGCTGTCGCTGACCTACCGCCACCGGGGGATCAAGGTGCACGCCATCTGCCCGCAGGGCGTGCGCACCGACATGCTGTCCGCCACCGGCAGCGCCGGCGACCTGGTCCTGAAGCCGACCGCGATCGAACCGGACGACGTGGCCGACGCACTGTTCAAGGGCATCGAGGAGGACCGCTTCCTGATCCTGCCGCACCCCGAGGTCGCCGGGTACTACCAGGCCCGGGCCACCGACCCCGACCGCTGGCTGACGAACATGAACCACCTTCAGCGCAAGTGGGAGGAGTCCCTGTGACCGGCTCGCGGTACGCGGACAAACCCTGGCTGGCCCTCCTCACCGACGCCCAGAAGGCCCCGGTCCAGCCCGCCGACTCCCTCGTGCACGCCCTGCGCCGGGCCGTCGCCGAGACGCCGGAGCGCACCTTCCTCGCCTACTTCGACGGCCGGCTCACCTACCGCGAGGCCGACGCGCTCAGCGACTCCGTCGCCGGGCACCTCGCCGCGCGCGGCCTGGAGCCGGGCGAGCGGGTGGCGGTCCTGCTGCAGAACTCCCCGCACTTCGTGCTCGCCGTGCTGGGCGCCTGGAAGGCCGGGGCGGTCGTCGTCCCCGTCAACCCGATGTACAAGTCGGGCGAGGTGTCCCACATCCTGCGGGACGCCGAGGTGAGCGCCCTGGTGTGCGCCGACCGCGCGTGGGAGACGTATCTGCGCGACACGGCGGCCGACTCGCCTGTGCGGATCGCGCTGACGGCCTGCGAGCTGGACTTCCAGACGCAGAACGACGCGCGCGTGCTCTCCTTCGAGCGGCGGCCGCAGGCCCCGGACGCCGACGACCTGACCGCGGTCGCCCGCGCCGGCCACCGGGCGCCCGACGGCCGCGACCCCGTGCCCGACGGCATCGCCCTGATCAGTTACACATCGGGCACCAGCGGCACCCCCAAGGGCGCCACCAACACGCACGGCAACATCATGTACAACGCCGAGCGGCAGAGCAGCGGGCTCGCTCTGCCCGAGCAGCCCGTCTACTTCGCGCTGGCGCCGCTGTTTCACATCACCGGCATGGTCTGCGAGTTCGGCGCCTGCCTGAACAGCGCGGGCACTCTGGTGCTGGCCTACCGCTTCGAGGCGGGCGTCGTCCTCGACGCGTTCGCCGCGCACCGCCCGCACTACACCGTCGGCCCGGCCACCGCGTTCATGGCGCTGGCCGCCCACCCCTCCTGCACCCGGGAGCACTTCGCGTCCTTCACCGTCATCTCCTCCGGCGGCGCCCCGCTGCCGCCGGCCCTGGTGGAGAAGTTCCGGGCGGGCTACGGGCCGTACATCCGCAACGGCTACGGCCTCACCGAGTGCACCGCTCCCTGCGCCTCCGTGCCGCCCGGCCTCGAGGCGCCCGTCGACCCGGCCTCCGGCACCCTCGCGGTCGGTCTGCCCGGCCCCGACACCGTCGTGCGGATCGTCGACGAGCGCGGCGCGGACGTGCCGTTCGGCGAACAGGGCGAGATCGCCGTCCGCGGCCCGCAGGTCGTCCCCGGCTACTGGCGCCGCCCCGACGCCACCGCCGAGACCTTCCCCGGCGGCGAGCTGCGCACCGGCGACATCGGCTTCATGGACGAACAGGGCTGGCTGTACGTCGTCGACCGCAAGAAGGACATGATCAACGCGTCCGGGTTCAAGGTGTGGCCGCGCGAGGTCGAGGACGTGCTGTACACCCATCCAGCGGTCCGCGAGGCCGCCGTGGTCGGTGTGCCCGACGGCTACCGCGGTGAGACCGTACGGGCCTA
This sequence comes from Streptomyces sp. NPDC014006, assembly GCF_043088925.1. Taxonomy (NCBI): domain Bacteria; kingdom Bacillati; phylum Actinomycetota; class Actinomycetes; order Kitasatosporales; family Streptomycetaceae; genus Streptomyces; species Streptomyces sp. NPDC014006. The sequence continues at coordinate 127,920 of NZ_JBICAJ010000015.1, forward strand.
CATCAGCCTGCGCCCGGGCGCCGAGACCGACCCGGGTGAACTCGCCGCGTACTGCAAGGAGAGACTGGCTGCCTACAAATACCCTCGGCAGGTCGATATCCTGCCCGACTTGCCCAAGACGGCAAGTGGCAAGATCCTCCGTCGGGAACTGCGTTCCCGCGCGCGAGACAGCCAGTAGACACACGGAAAGGCAGGTGGCGGCAGTGCCCAGGACGACGGACAAAGACGGCACCCCGGTGCCGCAGCGGCTCCTGGCCGCCGCCACCCGGCTCTTCGCCGAGCAGGGCTACGACCGCACCTCGGTGCAGGAGATCGTCGAGGCGGCCGGCGTCACGAAGGGGGCGCTGTACCACTACTTCGGCTCCAAGGACGACCTGCTGCAGGAGGTGTACGCGCGCGTGCTGCGCGTCCAGCAGGAGCGTCTGGACCACTTCGCGGGGCTGGACGCGCCGGTGGACGAGCGTGTGCGCGGCGCGGCGGCGGACGTCGTGGTGACCACCATCGAGAACCTCGACGACGCGTCGATCTTCTTCCGGTCGATGCACCACCTCAGCCCGGAGAAGAACAAGCAGGTGCGCGCCGAACGCCGCCGCTACCACGAACGCTTCCGCGCGCTCATCGAGGAGGGTCAGCGCGAGGGCGTCTTCTCCACGGCGACCCCGGCCGACCTCGTCGTGGACTACCACTTCGGCTCGGTCCACCACCTGTCGACGTGGTACCGCCCCGACGGCCCGCTCACCCCGCAGGAGGTCGCCGACCACCTGGCCGACCTGCTGCTGCGGGCGCTGCGCCCCTGAGACGCCCCGGCTCGGGCGCTTCTCTCGTGAGGTGACGGACGAGGGCCGCGGCCGCCGGATTGCGCGGCTGCTGCCCCCGCCCCGCCAGCACGACCGTACGGCCGGGCTCGGGCTGCCGTATCCGCACACACGGCAGCCCGGCCCGCTCCCCGATGGCCCGGGGCACGAAGGCGACCCCGATCCCGGCCCGCACCAGATCCACGAGCAGCCCCATCTGGGTGACGTCACAGGTGATGCGACGGTCGAGGCCGCAGTGGGCGGCCAGGCGCCGTACGGCCGTCTCCAGGCCCGTCCCGGCGCGGAAGTCGACGAACGGCTCGTCGGCGAGGTCCTTGATGAGCGTGCGGCCGGCCCGGGCGAGCGGATGCCCCGGCGCGGTGATCAGCACCAGCTCCTCCTGCCAGGCGGCGTACGCGTCGAGCCCCTCGGGCAGCTCCCGCGCGTCCGGTGCCAGGAACGCCAGGTCCAGTTCCCCGGCCCGCAGCGCGTCGGTCAGTTCACCGACCGGAGCGTCGCGGACGGACACCTGCACGCCGGGGAACTCCTGGTGAAAGGCGGCCAGTTCGGCGGGCAGGTCGACGCAGGTCAGCGTTTGGACGGTGCCGACGGACACCCGGCCGGCGGCGAGGCCCGACACCGCGGCGACCGCGTCCCGCGCGGCCTCGGCCCCGGCGAGCAGCGCACGCGCCTGCGGGAGCAGGGCGCGCCCGGCCTCCGTGAGCACCACGCGGCGGCCCGTCCGCTCGAACAGGTCGGCGCCCAGCTCCCGTTCGAGGTTTCTGACCGAGGTGCTGAGCGCCGACTGCACGATGAGTTCGGACCGGGCGGCGGCCGTGAAACTGCCTTCGGTCACCACCGCCATGAAGTGGCGGAGCTGGCGGATCTCCATCCATCTATTCTAGAGATGGGCGCCAGCGAAACCATCTGTTGGACCGGTGGGAGTTCCGCGCGCCACGCTGGACGCATGACACGCAGACCTCTCGTCCACCGGCTCCTCACGTTCCTCCGCGCGCTGGCCCGCGAGGACCACCATTACTCCGGCGGTTACTAGACGTACTTCTTCAGCTCGCGCCGGGCCAGCGAGCGCTGGTGCACCTCGTCCGGGCCGTCGGCGAGCATCAGGGTGCGGGCGCCGGCGTACAGCTCGGCCAGCGGGAAGTCCTGGCTCACCCCGCCCGCGCCGTGCAGCTGGATCGCCCGGTCCAGGATGCCGACGACCGCACGCGGCGTGGCGATCTTGATGGCCTGGATCTCCGCGTGCGCGCCCCGGTTGCCGACGGTGTCCATCAGCCAGGCGGTCTTCAGCACCAGCAGCCGCAGCTGCTCCACGGTCACCCGGGCATCGGCGATCCAGTTCTGGATCACGCCCTGCTGCGCCAGCGGCTTGCCGAAGGCGGTGCGGCCGACGGCCCGCCTGCACATCAGCTCGATGGCCCGCTCGGCCATGCCGATCAGCCGCATGCAGTGATGGATACGGCCGGGGCCGAGCCGGGCCTGGGCGATCGCGAAGCCACCGCCCTCCTCACCGATCAGGTTCGTCACCGGCACGCGCGCGTGGTCGAAGATCACCTCGGCGTGGCCGCCGTGCGAGTGGTCCTCGTACCCGAAGACCTGCATCGCGCGCTTGACGGTGACACCGGGGGTGTCGCGCGGGACCAGGACCATGGACTGCTGGCGGCGGATGTCCGCGCCGTCCGGATCGGTCTTGCCCATCACGATGAAGATCTTGCAGTCCGGGTTCATCGCGCCGGAGATGTACCACTTGCGGCCCGTGATGACGTACTCGTCGCCGTCCCGCTGGATGTGCGTGGTGATGTTGGTGGCGTCGGAGGAGGCCACGTCCGGCTCGGTCATCGCGAACGCCGAGCGGATCTCCCCGGAGAGGAGCGGCTCCAGCCACTGCTTCTTCTGCTGCTCGTCGCCGAACTGCGCGAGCACCTCCATGTTGCCGGTGTCCGGCGCGGCGCAGTTGGTCGCGGTGGGCGCGAGCTGCGGGGAGCGGCCGGTGATCTCGGCGAGCGGCGCGTACTGGAGGTTGGTCAGGCCGGCGCCGTACTCGGTGTCCGGCAGGAAGAGGTTCCACAGGCCCTGGCGGCGGGCCTCGGCCTTGAGGTCCTCGACGACCTGCGGCGTGTCCCACGGCGAGGCGAGCGCGGCCCGCTGCTCCTCGGCCACCGCCTCGGCCGGGTAGACGTGCTCGTCCATGAAGGCGAGCAGTTTGGCGCGCAGTTCCTCGGTACGCGCGTCGAACGCGAAGTCCATGGCCTACTCGCCCTTCCGCAGAGTCGTCAGTCCGTGCTCGATGAAGACCGGGACCAGCTCGCCGATGCGGTCGAAGCCGCGGCCGACGGTCTGGCCCAGGGTGTAGCGGTAGTGGATGCCCTCGAGGATCACGGCGAGCTTGAACCACGCGAACGCGGTGTACCAGTCCACCGCCGACACGTCGCGCCCCGAGCGGGCGGCGTACCGTTCGATCAGCTCCCGCGGGGCCGGGTGACCCGGGGCCTGCGCGGTGGTGGAGACGGGCGAGTCCGGCATCCCCAGCGGTTGGCTGTACATCACCAGCAGGCCGACGTCGGTGAGCGGGTCGCCGAGCGTGGACATCTCCCAGTCCAGGACCGCCTTGATCGTGTCGTCGGCGCCGATCAGGACGTTGTCCAGCCGGTAGTCGCCGTGCACGACCGTCGGCGCGGGGGAGCGGGGCAGCTCCCGGCCGAGCGCGGCGTGCAGCTCGTCGATGCCGGGCAGCTCACGGTTGCGGGAGGCGTCCAGCTGCTTGCCCCAGCGGCGCAACTGCCGGTCCAGGAACCCTTCCGGGCGGCCGAAGTCGCCGAGGCCGACCTCGTCGGGGTCCACGGCGTGCAGGTCGACGAGGGTGTCGACGAGCGACAGCACCGCCTGCCGGGTGCGCTCCGGGCCGAGCAGCGCGAGCTGTTCGGCGGTGCGGTACGGGGTGCCCTCCACGAACTCCATGACGTAGAAGGGCGAGCCGAGCACCTCCTCGTCCTCGCACAGCAGCAGCGGCTCCGGCACCGGCACCTTCGTCGGGTGCAGGGCGCTGATCACCCGGTGCTCGCGTTTCATGTCGTGCGCGGTGGCCAGGACGTGGCCGAGCGGGGGCCGGCGCACGACCCACTGCCGCTCGCCGTCGCCGACCAGATACGTGAGGTTCGACCGTCCGCCCTCGACCAGCCGGCCGGTCAGGGGACCGGTCACCAGGCCGGGCCGCTCGCGCTCCAGCAGACCGCGCAACCGGTCGAGATCGAGGCCGGGCGGGTGGTCGGGTCGCATCGTCGCTCCTACAGGCCGGTGAACGGGACTTCCCTCCATCATGCCGACCGGTCGGTATGTCGTCCAGTGTCCCAGCGCAACGTGATCGGTGCCACGATAGCCAACGCTCCCCGCCGAGGACCCACGCCCGCGTGGTCCATCCGGGCTTGCGCGCCGCCCGGGGACCCCGGAGGGTCGGTGCCATGAAGGCGATCAGCTACAGCCGGTACGGCGGACCCGAGGTGCTGGAGTACGGGGAGGTGCCCGAGCCCAAGGTCGGCCCCGACTCCGTGCTGGTGAGAGTGCGGGCGGCGGCCGTGAACCCGGTGGACTGGAAGTGCCGCGAGGGCTATCTGGACGGCATGTTCGAGACCGTCTTCCCGGTGGTGCCCGGCTGGGACGTCTCCGGCGTGGTCGTCAGGCCCGGCGTGTCCGTCACCGAGTACGCGGAGGGCGACGAGGTCATCGGGTACGTCCGCGAGGACTTCCTCTGCCGCGGCACGTTCGCCGAGTACGTGGCCGCGCCCGTGCGCACCCTCGCGCGCAAGCCGCGCAGCCTCTCCTTCGAGGAGGCCGCCGGGCTGCCGCTGGCCGGGCTGACCGCCTACCAGGTGCTGGTCAAGGCGCTCGGGGTCAAGCGCGGTGAGACGGTGCTGGTGCACGCCGCGGCCGGCGGCGTCGGCTCGATCGCCGTCCAGCTCGCCCGGCACTTCGGCGCCCGCGTGATCGGCACGGCGAGCGAGCGCAACCACGACTACGTGCGCAAGCTGGGCGGCGAACCGGTGAGCTACGGCGAGGGACTGGCCGACCGGGTGCGGGGGCTGGCCCCCGAGGGCGTGGACGCGGCCTTCGACACCGTCGGCGGCGACGCCCTCCAGGCCTCCGTGGCCCTGCTGAGCGCCGGCGGCCGGCTCGCCTCGATCGCCGACCCGGATGTGCTGACCTACGGCGGCCGCTACACGTGGGTGCGGCCCGACGCCGAGGACTTGCGCAAACTGTCGGAGCTGGCCGACCAGGGTGCGCTCTCCGTGCACGTCGACGCGGCCTACCCGCTGGAGCGCGCGGCGGACGCCCACCGGCACAGCCAGGAGGGCCGCACCCGCGGCAAGGTCGTGGTGACGGTGGCCGCGGAGGGCTGACGCCCGCGCAGAGCGGAAGAGGGCTGGCACCCGCGCGGGGCCGAAGAAGGGCGTCGCCCGCCCACAGCACCAGTGCAGACGCCCGCTCACAGCACCAGTGCCGTCGCGCACACCGCCATCGCCACCGTGCACAGCACCGCCGCCGTGGCCAGCCGCGCCGGCATCGGCCGGGGGCGGCCCGTCGCCGCCAGCAGGCGGATGCGGTGATGGGCGACGAGCAGGAAGGCCACCCACAGCACGCAGCACAGGGCCCCCGCGACGACACCGGCCGCCGAAGTGCCGCCGTGCGCCGCGGCCTTCACGGCGAGCACGGCCGCGACCGTCCACGCCAGCGTCGTACGGCGCCAGGCGAGCCGGGTCCGCTCGGGCTGCAGCCCCGGGTCCCGCTCGTCGCTCACCTGGCCCGCACGGCGAGCACCGCTCACCCCTCCCACCCGATGAGCACGACGACGACCATCGCCACCGCGACCACGGCGATGACGAGGCTCAGCACGACGGGGAACCGGGACACGGGCAGGTCCTCCCCGCGCCGCATCGCCCGCTCGCAGCGCACCCAGTGGTTGACGGCCCGCAGCGCGCACAGCACGCCCGCCGCGAGCAGCGCGAGCGCGAGCCCCACGCGCCAGCCCCAGCGCAGGTCGGGCAGGAACTGGTCCACCGCGAACCCGCCGCCGATCAGCGCGAGCGCGGTGCGCAGCCAGGCCAGGAAGGTGCGCTCGTTGGCCAGCGAGAACCGGTAGTCGGGCGTCCCGCCCTCCTCCCGCACCCGCTCCGGTGCGAACCACAACCGGACGTTCCGCACGAGTTCGATCACGGTCAGGACCCTATCCCCACGGCCCGTGCCACCCGCTCAGCCCGCCGGGCGATGGTCCGCCAGCCGCTCGTAGGCCGCCATGCCGTCCGGTACCCACTCCCACTCGGCGAGCCGCCCGCGCAGTTCGTCCTCCGTGAGGAAGGTGTGCCAGGCGACCTCCTCCGCCTGCGGCCGCACCGGCAGCTCGCAGCGGACCTCGTACACCGCCGACCACCAGCTCTGCCCCGCCCCGTCGTCGTACAGGAACTTGAACAGGTACGTCGGGCGGGGCAGCCCCGTCACGCCCAGCTCCTCCTCCGCCTCACGCAGGGCGGCGTCGTCGTAGGACTCGCCCGCGCCGACAACTCCGCCGACGAACATGTCGTACCGGGAGGGGAAGACCAGCTTGGTCGGGGTCCGGCGGTGGACGAAGACGCGGCCGTCCGCGTCCCGGGCCTGGATGAAGACACACCGGTGGCGCAGCCCGCGCGCGTACGCCTCGCCGCGCGGCGACCGACCGACGACCTGGTCGTTCTCGTCGACGATGTCGAGGATCTCGTCAGCAGGGTTCATGAGGCCATCCAAGCAGGGCCGCCGACACCCCAGCAGTACCCGGCACCCGTCCCCCCCCGGCGACCCCGGCGCGCAGCCCGGCGGGGTCTTGAGAGGGCGGCAGGTTCTCGTCTCCCGGCGGGGGCTCGGGCAGGCGGCAACGTCCTCGTCTTCCCGCGGGGTTCTTGGGCCGACGGCAGGTTCTCGTCTTCCCCCGGCAGAGCCCTCAGCGGGCGGAGGCTTTCGATCCCGGCGCGGTCCGTCGGGCGCCCGCGCGGTCCGAAGCGCCCCCACGGTCCCCGCGAGCGCCCCGGCGGTCCGTCAAGCGCCCCACTGTCCGCCGAACCGTCCGCAGGGACTGTCACCGGCGCTGGAGTGCGTCCACCCGTTCGCCGCCCGCCGTGCCGTGGGGCAGGCACGGGTGCCGGCCCAGCAGCACGATGCCCGCGACGATCGCCGCCAGGCCCGCCGCCTCCCAGGCCAGCGCCCCGGTGTCGGTGTGCAGCCGGTCGCCGAGGAAGCCGACGCCGCAGGCGATCCCGGCGAGTGGCTGGGCGGCGGTGAGCGCGGGCAGCGACTTGCGCAGCGGAGCCGTCTCGAACGCGCTCTGCACCAGGACCAGTCCGGTGATCCCGAGCACCAGCACCCCGTACGGCTGCCAGCCGGTGAGCAGTTCGGCGAGGCCCCCGTCGGAGAAGCGCTGCCCGCTGACGCGCGTCAGGGCGTCCTGGACGCCGTAGAGCAGACCGGCCGCGAGGGCGAGCAGAACCGGACCCCAGTTGAGCCGTGACCGCTTGGCACAGGTGGTCAGCAACAGGGCCGAGCCGGTCATCGCGCCGATGATCACCCAGTGACGCACGGGATCGGTCACCGCGCTGCCGCCGCGCGGCTCACCCGCCAGGATGAACGCGCTCACCCCGCCCGCCAGCAGAGTCAGTCCCGCCCACCCCTGCCGGCCCAGCGACTGCCGGGTGCGGTGCCGGGAGAGGGCGAGCGCGAAGAGCAGATTGGTCGCCAGCAGCGGCTCGACCAGCGACACCTCGCCCCGGCCGAGCGCGATCGCGCCGAGGACCATTCCGGCCACCATCAGAGCGAGACCGCCCAGCCAGCTGGGCACCCGCAGCAGATCCAGCAGCAGCCGGGGAGAGAGGAAGTCACCGAGCGGGGCCCGCTGCGCGGCGCTCTGCTGCAGGACGAAACCGAAACCCACACAGCACGCGGCACTCACGGCGAGAACAAGAACCAGAACCGACACACTGCGTCCCTCGATCGTCCGGTCGGGTCACGGGTCGTGAGGCCCGACTCTAATGCCCTGGCCTCCAGGGCGCCCTCGGAGTGCGCGGAACGGTCCCTTGCGGACACCCCGCCCGGCCGGTCCCGGTCCGGCCCCTGCGCCATGCTCGGCCGCGCCACCCGGCGCCGCCATGGCCCACGCCACACCACCCCCGGTGCCCGCGACCGCGGCGACCGTGCCCATGTGCCCGCTGAGCGCTCAAATCCCGCCAAGCACGCGTCAGTTGAAGCGTGTCATCGGCCCGTCGGCCCTTGACGTGCGTCACCCGCTGACGGTTGGCTGTGCGTGATCGCACGGTGGCAGGTGCATGCCGTCCGCGGAGGAGCCCGACCAGCCCTCCGGCAGCGGACCGCCATCACGCACCAGAAACACGGAACACGAGGTAGCCCCGCGGTGCCCCCACCCCCGCCTCCCCTGGGCCGCGCCCGCAGACGCGCCGCCCACGCCTTCGACGCCGCCCTCGACGACGCCGAACTCACCGCCGCCCGCGCCGCGCTGGCGCAGGGCCGGTGGCAGTCCGCGCGCTCGCTGCTGGCCCGTACCGGTGACGACCACGACCGCCGCGGCCACCGCGTCGTCGTCCTGGCCGCCGAGTCCTACAGCACCGCCTGGGCCAAGGACTGGCTCCTCGCCGAACCCGACTCCGTCGACGCCGCCGTGCTGCTCGCCGCCGCCCGCGTCCAGCGCGCCCTGCGCGGCAAGGACAAGCCCGCCGCCGCCCGCGAGGCCTGCCACGCCGCCGCCGCGCTCGCCCCGGCCGACCCCACCCCCTGGCTGGCCCTGCTCCTGCTGGAACGCACCCACGGGGACGACACCGCGGTCGTCCGCACGTTCGAGCACGTGCGCGCCCGCCACTCCGACCACCACCACGCCCACCATCTGATGGTCGCCCGGCTGGCCGAGCGCCGCGCCGACGTCGGCCCCGACCCCCTGCACGAGGTCTACGACTTCGCCGCCTGGGCCGCCGAACAGGCACCCGCCGACTCCCCGCTCGCGATGCTCCCGGTCATCGCGCACGCCGAGCGCTACCGCGTGCTCGCCACCGCCGGCCGCCTCTCCGCAGACCCGCAGGGTTCGGGCCACTGGACCGACCGCCGCGCCCGGCAGGTGATGAAGGCCGCCTTCGACTGGTGGCTGGAGTGGGAGCACGAGGGCCACCCCCGGCGCCTGGTCGACCTCAACCACCTCGCCCACGCCAAGGTCTGCGAGGGCCGCGGCGCCGAGGCCGCCGCCCTCTTCCACCGCATCGGCGAGCACCCCACCCCGGCGCCCTGGTCCTACCCCGACCGCGACCCCTACGCCGCCTTCCGGGCAGCCCGCGACCGCGCCCTCGGAACCGGCTGACGTCCCAAGGCCCCCGCCCCGCGAGGCCCCCGCCCCCGAAAGGACCCCGCATGACGACCGGCAGTTCCCGCACCAGCAGACCCTCCGCCGACGGCATCAGCACCTACCTCGGCCCCGACCGGGCCCTGCGCGCCGACCGCCTCGGCACCTCCGGTCTGCTGCTCTCCGTACTCGCCGCGACCGCGCCGCTCATGGTCGTCGCCGGTGTCATGCCGACGACGTACGCGGTGATGGGCATCGTCGGCCAGCCGCTGCTGTTCGTCGCGCTCGGCGCGGTCCTGGTCCTGTTCAGCGTCGGCTACGCCGAGATGAGCCGGCACGTCCACAACGCGGGCGCCTTCTACGCCTACATCGCCCGCGGCCTCGGCGGCACCGCCGGCGCCGGCGCCGCCCTGCTCGCCCTCGTCGCCTACAGCGCCCTCCAGGTCGGCATCTACGGCATCTTCGGCTTCGAGGTCTCCGGGCTGCTCGCCACCTACGCCGACCTCACCGTCGCCTGGTGGATCCCGGCGCTGCTGGCGGTCGCCGCCGTCGGCGCGCTGGGCTGGCTGAAGATCGACGTCAACGCGCGCGTGCTCGGCGTTCTCCTCGTCGTCGAGGTCGCCCTCGTCGTGATCTTCGACATCGCGGCGATCTCCGACCCGGGCAAGGAGGGCCTCTCCCTGCACGCCTTCGACCCCGGCACCCTCACCGGCGCCGGTGTCTCCACCGCCCTGTGCTTCTGCATCGCCGCCTTCACCGGCTTCGAGCAGGCCCCCGTCTACGCCGAGGAGACCAGCCGTCCACACCTGCTGGTGCCGCGCGTGATGTTCCTCGCCGTCGGCTCCGTCGCCGTGTTCTTCGCGATCAGCTCCTGGGCGCTCACCGTCGCCACCGGCCCCTCCGCGATCGTCGCCACCGCGCAGAAGGAGAGCGCCGGCCTGCTGTTCACCCTCACCGAGTCCCGGCTCGGCGCCACCTTCACCGACGTTCTGCACGTGCTGTTCGTGACCGGCATGTTCGCCGCCACCCTCAGCTTCCACAACGTCGTCGCCCGCTACGCCTTCGCCATGGGCCGTGAGGGCCTGCTGCCGCGCGCCTTCGGCCGCACGAGCGGCGCGAGCGGCGCACCCGGCACCGGCTCGCTGCTGCAGACCGCCGTGTCCGCGGCCGTCGTGATCGTCTTCGCCGTCACCGACGGCAAGCCCACGGGCGACCCCACCGCACCCGTCCTGCACCTGTTCACCTGGTGCGGCAACCTCGGCGCGCTCGGCGTGATCCTGCTGATGGCCGCCGCCTCCCTGTCCGTCATCGTCTTCTTCGTACGCCGCGGCGCCGCCCGCGCCCAGGCCTGGCGGCTGCTCACCTCCGCGCTGGCCGGCCTCGCCCTGCTGGTGCTCGCCGGCTACACCGTCAAGGACTTCGACGTCCTGGTCGGCGCCGGCCCCGGCTCCGCCCTCAGCCGGGCGCTGCCCGCCGTCATCGGCCTCGCCCTGGTCGCCGGCCTGGCGCAGGGCCTGCTGCTGCGCTCCCGCAACCCTGGGGCGCACGCCCGCATCGGCCTCGGCAACGAGGCGTTCCAGCTGGACAAGGCGGCCGCCACAGCCGTACCCGACGAGCTGTGATTACGGAAAGCTGACGCGTACCCGTGAACCCTTCCTCCTGGGGTTCGCGGGTGCTCGAATGAAGGGGTGAACCCCGAACCACCACCCTCGCCCGGACCACCACCCGACGAGGAGGGCCGCCCGATCGGCCGCCGCGTCCTGCTCGGCACCCTGGGCCTGGGCGCGCTCGGCGTGCTCGCCGCGCCGACGCTGCAACCCGGCCTGGAGTCACTCTTCAGCAGCGACCCGACCGGCCTGACCGGACTGCTGCCCAACGGCGGCGGCTTCCGGTACTACTCCGTCGCCTCCTCGGTCCCGCACCGCGGCGCACGGGACTACCGCCTCACCGTGGACGGCCTGGTCGACCACCCCCGCGGCTACACCCTCGCCGAGCTGCGGGCCCTGCCGCAGACCCGGCTCGTCAAGGACGTCCAGTGCGTCACCGGCTGGCGCGTCCCCGGCACCGCCTTCCAGGGCGTACGCCTGTCCCGGCTGCTGGACGCGGCAGGAGTGCGGCCGGGCGCCCGGGCGATCCGCTTGACCTGCTTCGACGGTACCTACAGCGAGTCCCTCACCCTCGACCAGGCCCGCCGCCCCGATGTCCTGGTGGCGCTGCGCATGCAGGACAAGGACCTGGGCCACGCCCACGGCGGCCCGGTCCGCCTCTACGTCGCCCCCATGTACTTCTACAAGTCCGCCAAGTGGCTCTCCGGCATCACCGTCACCGATGAGGTCCAGCCGGGCTACTGGGAGGAGCGCGGCTACGACGTCGACGCCTGGGTGGGCCGCTCGAACGGACGTGACGATGAGCCTACGAGCTGACGCCCCGGCGGCCCCCGCCACGGGGCAGGTGCGGCGCTTCGGCCCGGCCGAACGCTGGATCCACCGCACCACGGCCGTGCTGATGGGCGTCTGCGTGGTGACCGCGGCCTGCCTGTACGTCCCGCAGCTCGCCGAACTCGTCGGCCGCCGCGAGCTGGTGGTCCGGGTCCACGAGTGCGCCGGCCTCGCGCTGCCGGTGCCCGTACTGCTGGGCCTCGCCTCCAGGACCTTCCGCGCCGACCTCGGCCGGCTCAACCGCTTCGGCCCGCACGACCGGCGCTGGCTGCGCGCCGCCCTCCGCCGCGACAAGCGGCCTTCCTCGCGTCCGGCGGGCAAGTTCAACGCCGGGCAGAAGGTCTACGCCGCCTGGATCGCCGGAGCCACGCTGGTGATGCTCGGCACGGGGCTGCTGATGTGGTTCACCCATCTCACCCCGCTGAAGTGGCGTACCAGCGCGACCTTCGTCCACGACTGGCTGGCTCTGACCATCGGCGTCGTGCTGGCCGGCCACATCGGCATGGCGCTGGGCGACCCGGAGGCCCGCCGCGGACTGCGCACCGGCCTGGTCAGCAGGGGGTGGGCGGAACGCGAACACCCGCTGTGGCGGCCGTAGGCCACAGCGGGTGCACGGTCATCGCTGTCTTCCTATATGACCAGGGAGAGCAGCAGCACCAGGCCGCCCCCGACCACCGAGATGATCGTCTCCATGATCGACCAGCTCTTGACGGTCTGGCCGACGCTCAGTCCGAAGTACTCCTTCACCAGCCAGAAGCCGGCGTCGTTGACATGGCTGAAGAACAGGGAGCCGGAACCGATGGCGAGGACGAGCAGGGCCGCGTGCGTGGTCGACATGCCGGCCGCGAGCGGCGCGACCAGACCGGCCGCCGAGACGGTGGCGACGGTCGCGGAGCCGGTCGCCAGCCGGATCGCCACCGCGATCAGCCAGGCCAGCAGCAGCGCCGGGATGTTCCAGTCCTTGGAGATGTCCAGGATCATCTGGCCCACGCCGGTGTCGATCAGCGTCTGCTTGAAGCCACCGCCCGCGCCGACGATGAGCAGGATGCCGGCGATGGGTGCGAGACCCTTCTCGACCAGCGGTGAGACGCGGTCCTTGCCGAACCCGGCGGGCCGCAGCAGCGTGAAGATGCCGACGAGGACGGCGGCGAGCAGGGCGATCAGCGGCGAGCCGACGACGTCGAAGATCCGCTGCACGGTCTTGTCGGGGTCGTCGACGGTGATGTCGACCAGCGCCTTGGAGAGCATCAGAACGACCGGGAGCAGGATCGTGGCCAGCGTCGGGCCGAAGCCCGGCCGGGTCTCCAACTCCTGCGAGGCGCGCTGCGGGATCATCCGGTCGGGCGCCTGGACGTCCACCCAGCGGGCCGCGACCTTGGAGAACAGCGGACCGGCGATGATCACCGTCGGGATGGCGATCAGCACGCCGAGCGCCAGCGTGACGCCGAGGTTGGCCTTCACCGCGTCGATCGCGACCAGCGGACCGGGGTGCGGCGGGACCAGGCCGTGCATCACCGACAGGCCGGCCAGGGCCGGGATGCCGATCCGCATCAGGGAGTAGTTGCCGCGCCTGGCGACCATCAGCACGACCGGGATCAGCAGTACGACGCCGACCTCGAAGAACAGCGGCAGGCCGATCACCGAGGCGATCAGCACCATCGCCCACGGCATCGCGCGCCCGCCGGCCTTGGCCAGGATGGTGTCCACGATCTGATCGGCGCCGCCGGAGTCGGCGAGCATCTTGCCGAGGATCGCGCCGAGGGCGATCAGGACGCCCACACCGGCCACCGTGGTGCCGAGCCCGGTGGTGAAGCTGGTGATGGCCTTGTCGAGCGGCGCCCCGGCGACCGCGCCGAGGACGAGCGTGCCGAGCGTCAGGGACAGGAACGCGTGAAGCTTGAACTTGGTGATCAGCAGGACGATGACGGCGATGCCCGCCAGCACGGCGATGCCCAGCTGGGCGTGGCCGGCCGAGGTGATCGGCTCGACTTTTTCCGCTGCCAGCATCTCGACGCTGAGTCCGGTCACGGGGTTTTCCCTTGCGGTTACGGGGACGGGGGAGGGAACGGGGTCCCGTCCCGGCCCTCGGGGAAGGGCCGGGACAGGACCCCGGGGGGGAGGGGGGTTACCGGGTCGTCGGCTCGGGCAGCGTGGCCAGAGCGGACACGGCCCGCTCGGTGATCTGCTCCGGGCTGCCCTCGACGTCCACCTCGACGCCCGCCTCGTCCGCCCCGAGCGGCTGCAGCGTGGCGAACTGGGAGTCGAGCAGTGCCGTGGGCATGAAGTGACCCTGGCGGTGTGACATCCGGTCGGCGATGAGGGCGCGGTCACCGCTCAGGTGGACGAACACCAGCCCGGGCGCGGCGGCCCGCAGCCGGTCGCGGTACGACCGCTTCAGCGCCGAGCAGCTGACCACCCCGCCGAGCCCCGCCCGGCCGTCCGCCCAGTCGCCGATGGCGTCGAGCCACGGCCACCGGTCCTCGTCGGTGAGCGGAACTCCGGCCGACATCTTGGTGATGTTGGCCGCGGGGTGGAAGTCGTCGCCTTCGGCGTACGGGACGCCGAGCCGGGCGGCCAGCAGGGGACCGATGGTCGTCTTCCCGGTGCCTGCCACGCCCATGACCACGACGACGTGGGGGGTGTTCATCGCTGCCTCGCTGTCTTCGTCGACACGTTGATGCCGGGCTACTGAAACCCATTAGGTACGACGAATTCAAGAGTGTGTGACAAATAAGTCTGACTTTTTGGTCCCGTGATCCGGCCCGTACTCTGTGTGCATGACCACTCCGGGCCGGGGGCTGCACGGCCATGTACTGGACACCCTCGGCCCCGCCATCACCGCGGGCGAGTACCCGCCGGGCAGCGTGCTGCGCACCGACGAGCTCGCGCAGCGCTTCGAGGTGTCACGCTCCGTGATGCGCGAGGCGGTACGGGTCCTGGAGTCGATGCACCTGGTGGAGTCACGCCGTCGGGTGGGCGTCACCGTGCGCCCGAAGGCCGAGTGGAACGTCTACGACCCGCAGGTCATCCGCTGGCGGCTGGCCGGCGCGGACCGGCCGCACCAGCTGCGCTCACTGACCGTGCTGCGCTCGGCCGTCGAACCGGTCGCGGCCGGCCTCGCCGCCCGCAACGCCACCGCCGAACAGTGCGCCGAACTCACCGAGTGCGCCCTCGGCATGGTCGCCAACTCCCGAGGCCACCAGCTGGAGGGCTACCTCTTGCACGACGTGGCCTTCCACCGGGTGATCCTCAACGCCTCGGGCAACGAGATGTTCGCCCGCCTCGGCGACGTCGTCGCGGAGGTCCTCACGGGCCGTACGGAGCACGAGGTCATGTTCGAGGACCCGGACCCGGCCGCCGTCACGCTCCACGTCCGGGTCGCGGAGGCGGTCCGGGCCCGCGACGCCGAGCGCGCGGAACAGCTGACCCGGGAGATCACGGTGGGCGCGCTGCAGGAACTGGACATCCTGGCGCCCTGAGGGGCAGTGCAGGTTCTCAGGAGGGCCCGTCCAGAGGGGGCTGGGCGTCGGGGAAGTCCCCGTCGACGTACACCCAGGCCCCGCCGACCCGCTCGAAGCGGCTGTGCTCCTGCAGCGCACCGCCCCGGTAGGAGGCGCGGAACGTCACGGTCCCGGTGGAGTGGAACGCCGAGCCGTCGCTCGTGCCGAGGATCTCCAGGCCCGTCCAGCGCATCCGGGGATCCGGATCCAGCCGCGCGGGCCGGGTCCGCGGGTGCCAGGTGCGCAGCAGGTAGTCCGTGTCGCCCTTCACGAAGGCGCTGTAGCGCGAGCGCATCAGCGCCTCCGCGGTCGGCGCAGCCGCCTCGCCGCGGTGGTAGCGGCCGCAGCACGCGGGGTACGGCTCCGGCAGGCCGCAGGGGCAGGCACGCGTCGTCATGTCCGCCATTGTGCCCGGTCGCCGAGGTGGCGGGAAAACGCCGAAGGCCCCTGCTGAGCAGGGGCCTTCTCGCTGTGTCCGAGGGGGGACTTGAACCCCCACGCCCGATAAAGGGCACTAGCACCTCAAGCTAGCGCGTCTGCCATTCCGCCACCCGGACAAGGTGTCTGTCGTGCGGGGTTTCCCTCGCGGCGACGACATAAACATTACCAGGCTTTCCGGGGTGGCCGATCACCCCCCGGTGCGGCCGTCGTCACGTGAACGGCGTGTGACGGGCCGGGACCGGTCTTGGGCCGCGGAGGGGAGCGGGGGGAGGATGAGGGGGACCCATCAGCGGGGACACTCGCAGGGACACCAGGGACACCGCAGTGACACCGGGAGGAAGCAGCGTGAGCGAGACGGACACGGCCAGGGGCGTCACCGGCGAGGACGAGGTCGTGGACCTCTGCCGCGAGCTGATCCGGTTCGACACCAGCAACTACGGCGACCACTCCGGCCCCGGTGAACGCAAGGCGGCCGAGTACGTGGCCGAGAAGCTCGCCGAGGTCGGCCTGGAGCCGAAGATCTTCGAGTCCCACCCCGGCCGCGCGTCCACGGTGGCCCGTATCGAGGGCGAGGACCCGTCCCGGCCCGCGCTGCTGATCCACGGCCACCTCGACGTCGTCCCGGCCAACGCCGCCGACTGGACCCACGACCCGTTCTCCGGCGAGGTCGCCGACGGCTGTGTCTGGGGCCGCGGCGCCGTCGACATGAAGGACATGGACGCCATGACGCTCGCCGTCGTGCGCGACCGGCTGCGCTCCGGGCGCCGGCCCCCGCGCGACATCGTGGTGGCCTTCCTCGCAGACGAGGAGGCGGGCGGCACCTACGGCGCCCGTCACCTCGTCGACCACCACCCGGACCTCTTCGAGGGCGTCACCGAGGCCATCAGCGAGGTCGGCGGCTTCTCCTTCACCGTCAGCGAGCAGCGGCGGCTGTATCTGATCCAGGCGGCCGAGAAGGGCATGCACTGGATGAAGCTCACCGTGGCCGGCACCGCCGGGCACGGTTCGATGATCCACCGGGACAACGCGATCACCGAGCTGAGCGAGGCCGTGGCCCGGGTCGGCCGGCACAAGTTCCCGGTGCGGGTGACCAAGACCACCCGGGCCTTCCTCGACGAGCTGGGCGACGCCCTGGGCACCGAGCTGGACCCGGAGGACATGGAGTCCACCCTCGTCCGCCTGGGCGGCATCGCCAAGCTGATCGGCGCGACCCTCAGCAACACCGCCAACCCCACCCAGCTGAACGCCGGTTACAAGGTCAACGTCATCCCCGGCGAGGCCACGGCGCACATCGACGGCCGCTTCCTGCCCGGTCACGAGGAGGAGTTCCTCGCCGACCTCGACCGGCTCCTCGGCCCGAACGTCCGCCGCGAGGACGTGCACGCCGACAAGGCCGTCGAGACCTCCTTCGACGGCGCGCTGGTGGAGGCCATGCAGTCCGCGCTGGTCGCCGAGGACCCGGCTGCCAAGGCGATCCCGTACATGCTCTCCGGCGGCACCGACGCCAAGTCCTTCGACGACCTCGGCATCCGCGGCTTCGGCTTCGCGCCGCTGAAGCTGCCGCCGGAGCTGGACTTCGCCGGGATGTTCCACGGCGTCGACGAGCGTGTGCCGGTGGACGGGCTGAAGTTCGGCGTGCGGGTGCTCGACCGTTTCATCGACGCGTCCTGAATGACGTTCGCTGAATTCGGGCGTGTGTGCGGCAACCACCGAGAAGAGTGAATGCGACCATATGCTCGTAGCCCCATTACTCCTTCCTCGTTACAGGTGATGCGATCCGCAACGCTGGGATCGCTTTTGCCAACGAGGAGGAATAATGATCAAGAAGGTCGTCGCTGCTGCGGCTGCCACCGGTGGGCTGGTTCTCGCGGGCGCGGGCCTGGCCGTCGCCGAGTCCGGTGCCCAGGGTGCCGCCGTGCAGTCCCCGGGCGTCGTGTCCGGCAACGTCATCCAGGCGCCGGTGCACGTCCCGGTGAACGTGTGCGGCAACACTGTCAGCGTGGTCGGGCTTCTGAACCCCGCCTCCGGCAACCCCTGCGTCAACAACTGACCTCCCCTTTTTGGGGTTGGTCCTTCGCGGGTCGGTCCTCTGAGGGACGTCCGCACCGTCGGCCGCGGAGCGCGCGCCATGCGCTCCGGGTCGTTCGGTCTCTTGCGCATTTCAATGATGCGACTTGATCTGCGAGTTGATGTACGAGACATCGCGGAAGGCAGGAATTCAGCAATGCGACAGGTCACCCGCAAAGGCCTCATGACGGTGGCGGCAGCGACCGGCGTGCTCGCCGCCGCCGGCGGTTACGCCCACGCCGACTCGGGCGCGAGCGGCTTCGCCTCCAACTCGCCGGGCGTGTTGTCCGGCAACTTGGTCCAGGCGCCGGTGCACATCCCGGTGAACGTGTGCGGCAACACGGTCAACGTCGTCGGGGTGCTCAACCCGGCGATGGGCGACTCCTGCGCCGACCAGGGCGCGCAAGGCGGCTCCGGCGGCGACGACGGTTCCGGTGGCTCAGGGGGCGCGCAGGCAGGCGGACACACCGGAGACTCGCCCGGTGTCGGCTCCGGCAACCACGCCGAGGTCCCGGTCGACGTACCGGTGAACGTCTGCGGCAACAGCGTCGACGTCATCGGCGTCGGCAACCCGGCGACGGACAACAACTGCGCCAACGGCGGCGGGAGTGGCCCCGCCACGCCTCCGGGCGGCGGGGACACCCCGCCGGGCACCCCCGGAACTCCTGGCACCCCAGGCACCCCTGGAACTCCCGGCACCCCGGGCAAGCCTGGCACCCCTGGAACTCCTGGCACCCCAGGCAACCCTGGCACCCCTGGAACTCCTGCCACCCCGGGCACCCCCGGTACGCCGGCCACCCCGACCACTCCGGGGCAGGAGACGCCCGGCGTCACCGGCGCCTCCAACCACCCCGGCACTCAGTCGGTCAGCCGTGCCGGGGGCTCGGCCCAGCTTGCCCACACCGGCAGCGACCTGCCCATGGGCGTCGTTCTGCCCGCGGGCGCGGGCGCGCTGCTCGTCGGTGCGGTGATGTACCGCAAGGCGCGCGCATCGATCTGAGCGGCTCGGTGCCACGGCGGCAACGAACGGAACGGGCCCCGCACCAGCGGGGCCCGTTCCGTCTGCCTCACGTCACCACGTGGCGCGCACCTGGCGGATGATCCGCCGCCGCAGCCGCACCCTGCGGCTGCCGTCGCGCAGCAGACTCAGGCGGTACAACTCCCAGTGTCCGTACTCGGCATGGTCGGTCAGCAGACGTGTCGTCTCCTTGCGGGAAACCCCACGCGGTACGTACACGTCGACAAATTCGTATTCCGGCATCGCATCTATTGTGCGGGCTGGGGCCCGGTACGGATAGCGTCTGCACTATGTCTGATGCTGCGCAGCCCACCGCTGCCGAGGTACGCGCCGCCGCCGAGGCGGTCAAGACCGCGCTCGACCGCCACCTGGCCGCGGTCGAACGCAGGTCCGGCGAGGACGACCCGGATGTCTACGAGGCCTTCAACCAGCTGGCCGCGGCCGCCGAGGCGTACGACGAGCTGCTCTACGACCGCTACGACGAGGTCACGCCCTTCGAGATCCCGGGGGCCGACGACTCGCTGCCGCCGTACACGGGCCCCGAGGAGCCGAACGCGCTCAGCGTGCTGATCCGCCGCGACTACGCGGTCGCACAGCCGCAGCGGCTACGGGCGCAGGCCCAGCGCATCGAGGCGGCGGACGAGGAGAGCACGGGCGAGGGAATCTCCGGGACGGTGCACGGGGCGCTGGGCATCCTGTTCGGTGAGTTCGAACCGGACGAGATCGCTTCCCGGCACAAGGAGTTCGGCCTGGAGGAGGGCGACTCCACGCTGTGGGTGGTCGCCGCCGACGAGCCGGCTGAGCCCGGCGAGTGGCTGGAGGCGCCGTTCGAGCAGATCGATCCGCAGCGGGCGGTCTGCCGCTTCGACGTCAGCGCCGTGTTCGACGACGACCTCGACGCGGACGAGGACGACGACCCGCACCCGGATCTCGCCGCGGACGCGGACGACGACCTGGAACCCCTGGACGCCGACCGCTGACAGCACCCCGCACACCCTGCGACCGGCCCGGGACGACATGTCCCGGGCCGTACGCATGCCCGGCCGTACGCCCCCGCCCCGGGGCGGGGGAGGGCCGGTGCCCGGTCAGCCCGCCGTCGGGACCTGCGTGCGCAGCAGCAGGGGCAGGCGGGTGGTGCGCGGCTTGGCCGGGACCTCGGCGACCGCTCTCGGGAGCGCCTGTTCCACCCCGTGCACCACGGACAGATGGCGCTCGCTGCGGCCGAACGCCGTGTAGACCCACGGCCGGCTCAGGGTCTGCGCCGCATCCCCCGGCAGCACCACGACCGCCGCCGGCCACCGGCTGCCCACCGCCTGGTGCGCGGTCAGTGCCCAGCCGTGCCGCACACTCTGCTCCACCCGCTCACGCGGTACGACGACGGGGACGCCCGCGCACGTCAGATGCAGTCCGTCGGCGTCGGCCCCCGTCACCTGCCCCGGCACCGTGCGCCCCGGCCCGGGGGAGTAGGCGATCCGGTCGCCCGCGTCGAAGCCGCCGAACCGGCCGGGTCCGGGGTTCAGACGCTCCTTGAGCGCGGCGTTGAGCGCCCGTGTGCCGACCGCGCCGCCATGGCCCGGGGTGATCACCACCGTCTGCTCCGGGGGCACACCGAGCGCCCGCGGCACCGAGTCCGCGACCAGCTGCACGGTGCGGTGCACGGCCTCGCCCGCGTCCCGCACCGGCACGATCACGATCTCCTTGCCGGGCGCCTCGACCTGGTTCAGCTCGCCGACGCCGATCCCGGACACCAGCTCGCCGATCGGTCCGGGGTCGGGCGTGCGGGAGACGATGTGCGGGCACACCCGCGCGGCCAGCAGATCGGCGAAGACCCGCCCGGGCCCGGCCGACCACAGCACCGCCGGATCCCCGCTCAGCACCAGCCGCGCCCCGTCCGGCAGGGACTCCACCACCATCGCCGCGCTCTCCACGTCGAGTTGGGGAGCGTCCAGCACCACCAGCAGATCAAGATCGAGCGCACCGTCGGCGTCCCGGCCGGGGCCCTCGGCACCGGAGAGCAGCCCGGCGACGGTGACGACACCCGCAGCGGCCTCGGCATCGTCGCCCGGGAGCAGCGCGGCGAAGCGGCGCCGGCCGTCCGGTGTGTGGCAGGCGGCGACGGCCCGCAGACCCAGGGTGCGGGCGGCCGAGACGAGTGCAGCCGGTTCCGAGCGCGCCGCCTCCCCGCCGGTGTGCAGCACCAGTCCGTGCCCGGCGACGGCGCGGATCAGCTCCGCCGCGCTGCCGGACGCCGACGCGGCGGCCTGCGCCCAGTCGGCGCCGTCCTCCTCGGCCGGGGAGTTGGCCACGCGGGCGAGAGAGTCGGCGAGACTCTCCTCCGCGAGCGCGTACCGCTCGAGGCCGATCAGGACGCGCACCGGGCGCTCGGCCTCCTCCTCGTCGCCCTCCTCCCCGGCGACGGCGGGCGGCTGCTCATCGAGGGCGTCCTGGAAGGCCAGCGCCTCACCCTCGGCCAGCGCGTCCTGCACGGCGGCGTCCGGATCGGCCACCCCGCGCTGCCCCAGCGCGGTGGTCAGCGCGGTCAGTTCCAGCGCGGTGTGTCCGGCGACGGCCGCCTGTTCCAGCAGCCAGCCGGTCAGCGCGCGGCTCCGCCGCGCGTCGTCCGGACCGCAGTCCGGGCCGAGCAGGGCCCGCGCGAAGCCGTCGGCCTGCTCGGGACGCACCCCGGTGACCCGCAGCAACTGCCAGGGGTCCTCGCGCAGCACCTCGGCCGCGCCCTCGCCGAGCACCGTGGCGGCCTGCGGGGCCAGCGCCTCGGGGGCGCCACCGTCGGCCAGCACGCGTCCCACGGCGGCGACGGTCTGCGCGGAAGCGGACGTGGGAGCCGCTGGCGAGGGCTGAGCGGGGGCCGGCTCAGGCCGCCGTACCGGCTCCGGGGCCGGGCGGCGGGGGGCGGCCGGTTCGCTGAACGCGGTCCGCGCGGGCTTCTGGCCGCTCTCCACGGCCCGTACGGCGGCGAGCAGGTCGGCCGCCGTGCCGCTGAGCTTCGTGCCGCTCTCGATGGGCCCCTGCTTCTCGGCCTTGCGCCGCTCGATCCGCTCCCGCTCGAGCCGCTGCGCCAGCAGCTCGGCCTCCGCCTCGGACAGCTCACCGGCGCCCTTGCCGGCGGCCCCGCCGCCGGCCTCCTCACCGCCGCTCTCCGCACCGCCCTCGCCCTGCACGCCCTCGGCAGCGTCCCCCGCGCCCTCGGTCCCGGTGTCCCGGGCCGGCTCCTCCTGCGGAGTGCCGGACTCCGCCCCGGTGTCCGGCGTCCCCGGCCCGGCGTCCTCCGTGGTCTCCGGCTCCGTGCTCACAGCGTGCTCCAGTCGTGATCGGGATAGCGGTGCACGGGCGCCGACACATCGTCGAGCGCCCGGCAGATCTCGTCAGGAAGACTAAGCGCCTCCACTGACAATGCGGCCGTGAGCTGCTGCGCCGTGCGCGCGCCGACGATCGGCGCGGTCACGCCGGGCCGGTCGCGAACCCATGCGAGGGCCACCTGGAGCGGGGTCACGGCGAGCCCGTCCGCGGCCGTCGCCACCGCGTCCACGATCCGGCTCGCGGTGTCGTCGAGGTACGGCGCGACGAAGGGCGCCAGATGCTCCGAGGCGCCGCGGGAGCCCGGCGGCAGGGCGTCGCCCCGGTACTTGCCGGTGAGCACCCCGCGGCCCAGCGGCGAGGACGGCAGCAGCCCGATCCCCAGGTCCAGCGCGGCCGGCAGCACTTCCCGCTCCACCCCGCGCTGCAGCAGCGAGTACTCCATCTGCGTCCCGGCCAGCCGGGTCCGCGTCCCCGGCGCCGCCAGCTGCCAGGTGCCCGCCTTGGCGAGCTGCCAGCCGCAGAAGTTGCAGACGCCGGCATAGCGCGCCCGCCCGCTGCTCACCGCGATGTCGAGCGCCTGAAGGGTCTCCTCCAGCGGCGTGTACGGGTCATAGGCGTGCACGTGCCACAGGTCGACGTAGTCCGTGCCGAGCCGGTCCAGCGAGGCGTCCAGCGCGGCCAGCAGATGCCCGCGCGAGCCGTCGAACCGGCGGTCCGGGTCGGGCACGCCCCCCGCCTTGGTCGAGATGACCAGCTCCCGGCGCGGAACCAGCCCCTCTATGAGCCGCCCGAGCAGATACTCGGCCTCCCCGTCGCCGTACACGTCCGCGGTGTCGACGAGGGTGCCGCCCGCCTCCCAGAACGTCTTCAGCAGGTCCGCGGCGTCGTGCTCCTCGGTGTCCCGGCCCCAGGTCAGGGTGCCGAGCCCGACGCGGGACACACGCAGGCCGGTGCGGCCGAGATGCCTCTGCTCCATGGACGCCGAGATTACTGGCCAGGGATGCGCCGTGGGTTGCCTGTGGACAACGAGAATCCGGGCTTTCCACAGGGGCTGCGCGGCGCGCGGGGGCGACGCTCACCACACCACCCTGCCCCGGCGGCGGGCCCCGCGCTAAGGTCGGCGCACACGGGACATTACTGATCGGTAAGGGAGCGGGTATGCAGCTCGGGATCAACCTCGGCTACTGGGGCGCCGGGATGGACGCGGACAACCTCGCCGTCGCCCAGGAGGCCGACCGGCTCGGCTACGCGGTGTGCTGGGCCGCCGAGGCCTACGGCTCGGACGCGGCCACCGTGCTCAGCTGGGTCGCCGCCCAGACCGAGCGCATCGACGTCGGCTCGGCCATCTTCCAGATCCCGGCCCGTCAGCCGGCGATGACCGCCATGACCGCCGCGACCCTGGACTCCCTGTCCGGCGGCCGCTTCCGGCTCGGCCTCGGCGTCTCCGGCCCGCAGGTCTCCGAGGGCTGGTACGGCGTCAAGTTCGACAAGCCGTTGTCCCGCACCCGCGAGTACGTCGAGATCGTGCGCCGGGCGATGAGCCGTGAGCGCCTGTCGTTCGAGGGTGAGCACTGGACGCTGCCGCTGCCCGGGGGCCCGGGCAAGCCGATCAAGCTGACCGTGCACCCGGAGCGCGAGTACATCCCGCTGTACATCGCCGCGATCGGCCCGAAGAACCTGGAGCAGACCGGAGAGATCGCCGACGGCGCCCTGCTGATCTTCCCCTCCGCCGACCACCTGGAGGAGACCGCGATCCGGTATCTGCGCGCCGGACGCGAGAAGGCCGGCAAGACCATGGACGGCTTCGACGTCGCGCCCACCCTCCCGCTGCACCTGGGCGACGACAAGGACGTGACCCGGCTCGCCGACGCCTTCCGGCCCTACACCGCGCTGTACGTCGGCGGCATGGGCAGCGCCAAGCAGAACTTCTACAACCAGCTCGCCCGGCGCATGGGCTACGAGCAGGCCGCCGCCGACGTCCAGGAGAAGTACCTCTCCGGCGACAAGCAGGGCGCCGCGGCCGCCGTACCGCACGAGCTGATCGACGCCACCACGCTGCTCGGTTCCGTGGACCGGATCGCCGACCGGATGAAGGCGTACGCGGCGGCCGGCGTCACCACCCTGAACCTCAACCCCGCCGGCTTCACCCTCGACGAGCGCGTCGCCGCGCTGCGCGCCGGCATCGAGGCCCTGGAGCGGGCCGGCCTGGCGTAGGCCCGACGTAGTCTCTACGGCCGTGGTGGGGGCTCGGGGGTCTTCCCCGCCACGGCCGTCACCCGGAACAACGCGCCCGGCGTCCCAGGGTTACGGCCCTTTCCGTGAGCCGTGCCGTAACCCGTCCGGCGGAGCGGTGCGACACCCGTGTTGCAGGACCTCTCCCACCGCACTTGACTCGTTCTTTGCGGAGTCCTGCAGAGAGGTACCTCAGATGGTTTCGGCGAAGAGTCTGTTCCAGGAGATCCTCGACAACGACGAGTCCTTCGCGCTGTTCTGCTCCATCGCGGCCGGCGGGGAGTCGCAGGGGGGCTGGGAGAACGGCCGGATCGCCGCCCTCGTGCCTCCGGGCGAACGCGCCATGGCCCCCAAGATCGCCCGGCACGGAGCCGACGAGGACAAACACGGCCGCATCTTCAACGCCCTCATGAAGAAGCGCGGCCTGCGCCCCGTCCCGGTGCCGCCCGAGACCGACTACACGATGCTGCTGGAGAAGCATGGCATCGGCCTGTCGCACGACAGGCTCAGGGCCGACCGGCCGCTCACGGCGGAGGACATCGTCGTCTACCTCGCGCACAGCAGGGTCACCGAACAGCGCGCCGCGGAGCAGATGGCCATGCTGCGCACGTACTTCGCCGACCACCCGGACGTCGGCAGGGCCGTCCGGATGATCTCCGCCGACGAGGACAACCACCTGGCGTACGCGCACGAGGAACTGCTGCGCCTCGCGACCGCCGGGCACGGCCGGCTCATCCAGCGCTCCCTGCGCGCGTGCGCCCTCGCGGAGATCCGCATCTACCGTGACGTCAGCCTCGCCGTCATGGCGCACATGGGCCGCATCCTCGGCTGGTCCCGGGCGAGGTCGGCGCTGCTCGCCGCCGGCATCCACGCGGTGTACGCCTGGGAGCGGTTCGCGGGCTGGCACCGGATGGTGTCCCTGCGCATGCCCGAGCACCGCGACGCACTCGGCGGCGCCCCCGCCCCCGAGTTCGCCTGACCGCGCCCCACGCACCCGCTCACCGCGCGCGTCACATCCAGCCCCGCCGCTTGAACAGCCGGTACAGCAGCACCACCAGGCCGACCATCACGATGATCACCGCCGGGTACGACCACACCCAGTGCAGCTCGGGCATGTGGTCGAAGTTCATGCCGTAGATCCCCGCGATCATCGTGGGCACCGCAGCCATGGCCGCCCACGCGGAGATCTTCCGCATGTCGTCGTTCTGCCGGACGCTCATCTGCGCAAGATGCGCCGACAATATGTCCGACACCAGCCGGTCCAGCCCCTCCACGGACTCGTTCACCCGCGTGAGATGGTCGCTGACGTCACGGAAGAAGGGCCGCGCCTTGTCGGCCACGAACGGCACGTTCACGCCGTACTCGCCCGCGCCCGCCATCCGGCTCAGCGGCTTCGCCAGGGGTCCGGTCGCCCGCCGGAACTCCAGCACCTGCCGCTTGAAGGTGTAGATCCGCGACGCCGTGTGCCGGGTGCCGCCGCTGGACGGCGAGAACACCTCCGTCTCCAGCTCCTCCAGGTCGGTCTGCAGCTCCGTCGCCACGTCCAGATAGTGGTCCACCACGGCGTCGGCGATGGCGTACATCACCGAGGTCGGCCCCTTGCCGAGCAGTTCCGGCTCGTGTTCCAGCCGCTGCCGCACCGCCCCCAGCGGCGAACCCTCACCGTGCCGGACGGTGACCACGAATCCGTCGCCGAGGAAGACCATGACCTCACCGGCCGAGACCGTGTCGCTCTCCGGCTCGTACACGACCGGCTTGAGCACCAGGAACAGCGAGTCGTCGTACACCTCCAGTTTGGGCCGCTGGTGCGCCTTCAGGGCGTCCTCCACCGCCAGCGGATGCAGCCCGAACTCCTGGGTGACCCGGTCGAACTCCGGCTCGGAGGGCTCGTACAGACCCACCCACACGAACCCGCCCGCGGCCCGCGCCTCCTCCAGGGCGTCGGAGAAGTCCCCGGGCCCCTCGGTCCGCCTGCCGTCGCTGTAGATGGCGCAATCGACGATCACGGAGCGCATTCTCCTTCCTGCGGGCCGCCGACGCGGCCCTGCGTACGCCTACCCTGGGGCGCATGCCCACGTTGATCCTCGTAAGGCACGGACGCTCCACCGCCAACAGTGAGGGACTCCTCGCCGGCTGGACCCCCGGCGTCGCTCTCGACGAGCGCGGCGCCGCGCAGGCCACGGCGCTGCCGGCCCGGCTCGCCGCGCTGCCGCTCGCCGAGATCGTCACCAGCCCGCTGCAGCGCTGCCAGGAGACCGTCGCGCCGCTGCTGGCGGCCCGCCCCGGTCTGACGCCGCACACCGACGAACGCATCGGCGAGTGCCACTACGGCGACTGGTCGGGCCGCAAACTCGCCGAGCTGAGCGACGAGCCGCTGATGGAGGTCGTCCAGGCGCACCCCTCCGCGGCCGCCTTCCCCGGCGGGGAGTCGATGCGCGCGATGCAGACCCGTGCCGCCGAGGCGGTCCGCGAGTGGAACGCGCGCGTGGAGCGCGACCACGGCGCCGACGCGGTGTATCTGATGTGCTCCCACGGCGACATCATCAAGTCGCTCGTGGCCGACGCACTGGGCCTGCATCTCGACCTCTTCCAGCGAATCTCCGTCGAACCGTGTTCCATCACCGCCATCCGCTACACCCGGCTGCGACCGTTCCTGGTGCGCCTCGGCGACACCGGCGACTTCGCCTCCCTTGCCCCCCGCGAGCAGCCGCCGGGCGACGACGCAACGGTGGGGGGTGGTGCGGGCGCACCGTGATCGTCGGCCGCAGTAGGGTGAAGCGGTCGCAGTAGCGCCGCGATTACCCACCACGATTCTTGGAGCTGGACGTGTCCCGTCAGGTGTTCCTCTACGACCAACCGGACCGCTTCGTGGCCGGTACGGTCGGACTGCCCGGGCGCCGTACCTTCTTTCTGCAGGCCAGCGCCGGTGCCCGGGTGACCAGCGTCGCCCTGGAGAAGACCCAGGTCGCCGCGCTCGCCGAGCGCATGGACGAGCTCCTCGACGAGGTGGTACGCCGCAGCGGCGGCAACGCCGCCGTCCCGGCCGTCGCGCCCACCGAGATCAACGACAGCGCCCCGCTGGAGACTCCCATCGAGGAGGAGTTCCGGGTCGGCACCATGGCCCTCGCCTGGGACGGCGAGGAGCAGCGCATGATCGTCGAGGCGCAGGCCCTGGTCGAACTCGACGCCGAGTCCGACGAGGACCTCGCCGAGGCCGAGGAGCGACTCCTTCAGGACGAGGAGAACGGGCCCCCGATGCTGCGGGTCCGCCTCACCGGCGCCCAGGCCAGAGCCTTCGCCAAGCGCGCCCTCGACGTCGTCAACGCCGGCCGGCCGCCCTGCCCGCTGTGCAGCCTGCCGCTCGACCCGGAGGGACACGTATGTCCGCGCCAGAACGGATACCGCCGCGGAGCCTGACCGCGGCGCAGCTCCTCGCCGACGGGGAGCTGACCGTCCGCGGGCGCATCCGCGAGGCCTCCAACGCGGCCCTGTACTGCACGGTGGCCCTCGACGGCCGGGAGGCCGCCTGCATCTACAAGCCGATCGCCGGTGAGCGTCCTCTGTGGGACTTCCCCGACGGTGCCCTCGCCCGCCGCGAGGTCGCCGCGTACGAGGTGTCCGAGGCGACCGGCTGGCACCTGATCCCGCCGACGGTGCTGCGCGACGGGCCGTACGGCGAGGGCATGTGCCAGCTCTGGATCGACGTCGAGCCCGAGGGCGCCGAGCTGCTCGCCCTCGTCGACGGCGAGGAGCCGGAACCGGGCTGGAAGGCGATCGGCCTCGCCGAGGTCGGCGAGGGCCGCACCGCCCTGCTCGTGCACGCCGACGACCCCCGGCTGCGGCGGCTCGCCGTCCTGGACGCCGTGATCAACAACGCCGACCGCAAGGGCGGCCATCTGCTGCCCGCCGCCGAAGGGCGGCTGTACGGCATCGACCACGGCGTCACGTTCCACGTCGAGAACAAGCTGCGCACCCTGCTGTGGGGGTGGGCGGGGGAGCCGCTGACCGAGGAGGCCGTCGAGGCGCTGACCCGGCTGCGCGCGAAACTGAAGGAGGGCGGCGCGCTCGCCGAGCGGCTCGCCGCCCTGGTCAGCCCCGCCGAGGCCGACGCCACACGCGCGCGTGTCGAGGCGCTGCTCGCCTCCGGGATACACCCCGAACCGAGCGGGGAATGGCCGGCGATTCCCTGGCCACCCGTGTGACACACCCCGAGTGCACATCGGCCGGGAAGACACAAGAGCGCCTTCCCGGCCATACGACCCGCTCCGGTTCGTATGTGAAACCCCGGTCCGGTTAGGCTCATGACATGCATGCCTGGCCCGCTTCCGAAGTCCCCGCCCTGCCCGGTCAGGGCCGCGACCTGAGGATCCACGACACCGCGACCGGCCAGCTGGTCACCCTCCAGCCCGGTCCCGTCGCCCGTATCTACGTCTGCGGCATCACCCCGTACGACGCCACCCACCTGGGGCACGCGGCGACCTACAACGCGTTCGACCTCGTACAGCGCGTGTGGCTCGACACCAAGCGGCAGGTTCACTACGTCCAGAACGTCACGGACGTCGACGACCCGCTGCTGGAGCGCGCGGAGCGGGACGGCGTCGACTGGGTCGCCCTCGCCGAGAAGGAGACGGCCCTCTTCCGTGAGGACATGACGGCCCTGCGGATGCTGCCGCCCCGGCAGTACGTAGGCGCCGTCGAGGCGATACCCGGCATCGTCCCGCTCGTGGAGCGGCTGCGCGACCTCGGCGCGGCCTACGAGCTGGAGGGTGACATCTACTTCTCCGTCGAGTCCGACCCGCACTTCGGCAAGGTCTCCCACCTCGACGCCGCCGCCATGCGGCTGCTGTCCGCCGAGCGCGGTGGTGACCCGGACCGCCCGGGCAAGAAGAACCCGCTCGACCCGATGCTGTGGATGGCCGCCCGTGAGGGCGAGCCGAGCTGGGACGGCGCCACCCTCGGCCGGGGGCGCCCCGGCTGGCACATCGAGTGCGTCGCCATCGCCCTGGACCAACTCGGCATGGGCTTCGACGTCCAGGGCGGCGGCTCCGACCTCGCCTTCCCGCACCACGAGAT
Organism: Streptomyces sp. NPDC014006; assembly: GCF_043088925.1. NCBI lineage: Bacteria > Bacillati > Actinomycetota > Actinomycetes > Kitasatosporales > Streptomycetaceae > Streptomyces > Streptomyces sp. NPDC014006. The sequence continues at coordinate 157,178 of NZ_JBICAJ010000015.1, forward strand.
GGGCGCCTCGCACGCCCAGGTGCTCACCGGCGAGTTCCCCATGGCCCAGGCGTACGTCCACGCCGGCATGGTCGCCCTGCACGGCGAGAAGATGTCGAAGTCCAAGGGCAACCTGGTCTTCGTCTCCCGGCTGCGCCGCGACGGCGTCGACCCCGCCGCGATCCGTCTGTCGCTGCTCGCCCACCACTACCGCGCCGACTGGGAGTGGACCGACCAGGTCCTCGCCGACGCCGTGGCCCGGCTCGGCCGGTGGCGCGCGGCCGTCTCCCGGCCCGACGGCCCGTCCGCCGACGCGCTCGTCGAGGAGATCCGCGACGCCCTCGCGCACGACCTCGACGCCCCGGCGGCCCTCGCCGCCGTGGACCGCTGGGTCGCGCTCCAGAAGGAGCGGGGCGGCACGGACCCCGGTGCACCGGGCGTCGTCTCACGCGCCGTGGACGCGCTGCTGGGCGTCGCTCTGTAAGGGCTTCCGGCAACGATGAAGGGCGGTGCGCCTGGCGCACCGCCCTTTCCCGTACTCCGCTCAGTCCTCCGCGTCGTCCTCGTCGTCCTTGGCACCGCCGGAGGCAGGTGGCTTGGGCGGACGGGCGCCGTCACGGCGCCGCAGATACCGCTCGAACTCGCGCGCGATCGCCTCGCCCGACGCCTCCGGCAACTCCGCGGTGTCCCGGGCCTCCTCCAGCGTCTGGACGTACTCGGCGACCTCGCTGTCCTCCGCGGCCAGCTGGTCCACGCCCACCTGCCAGGCGCGCGCGTCCTCGGCCAGCTCGCCCAGCGGGATGCGCACGTCGATCAGGTCCTCCAGGCGGTTCAGCAGCGCCAGCGTGGCCTTCGGGTTGGGCGGCTGCGACACGTAGTGCGGCACGGCCGCCCACAGCGACACCGCCGGCACGCCCGCGTGCGTGCACGCCTCCTGCAGGACACCCACGATGCCGGTGGGACCCTCGTACTTGGTCTCTTCCAGATCCATCCGGCGTGCCAGGTCCGCGTCGGACGTGGTCCCGCTGATCGGGACCGGACGGGTGTGCGGGGTGTCGCCGAGCAGGGCGCCCAGGATCACCACCAGCTCCACGCCCAACTCGTGCGCGAAGCCCAGCAGCTCGTTGCAGAACGAGCGCCAGCGCATGGACGGTTCGATGCCGCGGACCAGGACCAGGTCGCGGGGCTTGTCGCCGCCGACGCGGACCACGGACAACCTTGTCGTCGGCCACGTGATCTTCCGGACGCCGCCGTCCATGAACACCGTGGGGCGGTTCACCTGGAAGTCGTAGTAGTCCTCGGCGTCCAGCGCCGCGAACACCTCGCCCTTCCACTCCTTCTCCAGATGCGCGACCGCGGTGGAGGCGGCGTCGCCGGCATCGTTCCAGCCCTCGAACGCGGCCACCATGACCGGGTCGATCAGCTCGGGAACCCCCTCGAGCTCGATCACCCAGCGCCTCCTTCCGACGTGCCCTCGCTTGACCACCCAACCTTACGGCGTGCGGCGGGGGCGCCCGCAGCCCCCTTGTACGGGGGAGTGAACGGAACACTGCCCCGATCACCACCCCCGAACACCCTGCCGGCCACCCATCCCGCTCCTCACCGCCCGCCGGCCCGGCGCGCGCGGAAAGGGGCGGCTCCGTGCGGGGAGCCGCCCCTTACCTGGCGCAGGGCCGTCCGGCCGTCGAACCTGTGCCGGCCCTACTTCTTGTCGAGCAGGTCCTGGACCTTCCCCCGTACCTCGTCCGTGGCCAGACCGCGGATCGTCAGCGTCGTACGGCGGCGCAGCACGTCGTCCGCCGTCTCGGCCCACTCGTGGTCGCGGGCGTAGACGACCTGCGCCCAGATCTCCGGGGCGTCGGGGTGGACCCGCTCGCCCAGCTCGGGGTTCTCGTTGGCCAGGCGGGCGATGTCGAACGCCAGCGAACCGTAGTGCGTCGCCAGGTGCCTGGCGGTGTCCGCGGCCATGCGCGGGCCCGGCGCCGGGCGGTCGATCAGCAGGCGGTGCGCGACCGCGCGCGGGTTGGCGACACCGGGCAGCGGCAGCTTCTTGGGCAGCGAGGCGATCGGCTCGAAGTCGTCGCCCAGCGGGTGGCCCGGCAGCGCCTCCAGCTTCTTCATCACCGTACGGCCGATGTGACGGAAGGTGGTCCACTTGCCTCCCGCGACGGACAGCATGCCGCCCTTGCCCTCGGTGACGACCGTCTCACGCTTGGCCTTGGCGGTGTCGCCGGGGCCGCCCGGCAGCACCCGCAGCCCCGCGAAGGCGTACGTGATCAGATCCCGGTCGAGCTGCTGGTCGCGGATGGAGAACGCGGCCTCGTCGAGGATCTGGGCTATGTCCTTGTCGTTGACCGCGACGTCCGCCGGGTCGCCCTCGTACTCCTCGTCGGTGGTGCCGAGCAGCAGCATGTCCTCCCAGGGGAGGGCGAAGGTGATGCGGTACTTGTCGATCGGCGTGGCCAGCGCGGCCTTCCACGGTGCGGTGCGCTTGAGGACCAGGTGCGCGCCCTTGGACAGACGGATGGAGGGCGCCGCGTTCGGGTCCTCCATCCGGCGCAGGTGGTCGACCCAGGGGCCGGTCGCGTTGAGCACCAGGCGGGCGTTCACGCCGAACTCGTCACCCGAGGTGCGGTCCTTGAGGTCGGCCCCGGTCACCCGGCCCTTGGTGAAGCGCAGTCCGGTCACCTCGGCGTGGTTGAGCACGGCCGCGCCCGCTTCGACGGCCGCGCGGACCGTCATCAGCGCCATGCGCGCGTCGTTCATCTGGTCGTCGCCGTACACGGCCACGGCCTTGAGGTTGTCGGTGCGCAGTTCCGGCACGTCCTGCGCCGCCTTGGCGGGGGAGAGGAGGTGGCCGACGCCGTCGCCGAACGCGGAGAGCGCGGAGTAGGCGAAGACGCCCGCGCCGAGCTTCGCCGCGCCGTGCGGTCCGCCCTTGTACACGGGGAGGTAGAACGTGAGCGGGTTCGCCAGGTGGGGCGCCACCTGACGGGAGACCGCACGGCGCTCGAAGTGGTTCTCCGCCACCAGCTTCACGGCGCCGGTCTGCAGGTAGCGCAGACCGCCGTGCAGCAGCTTGGAGGAGGCGGAGGAGGTGGCGCCGGCGAAGTCGCCGGCGTCGACCAGAGCCACCCTGAGGCCGGACTGCGCGGCGTGCCAGGCCGTGGAGATGCCGAGGATGCCGCCGCCGATGACAAGAAGGTCGTACGACGCCTTGGAGAGCTGCTCCCGGGTCTCGGCTCGGCTCGGGTTCGAGCCGGAGGCCGGGTGGGTGCCCAGGGCAGGTACGGAACTCAGGGTGGACTGCGTGGTCATAGCGGGTATTACTCCTCGTCCTCGAGCCAGCCCATGGTCCGCTCGACGGCCTTGAGCCAGTTCTTGTACTCACGGTCGCGGGTCTCCGCGTCCATGCGGGGGGTCCACTCGGCGGCCCGGCGCCAGTTGGCACGCAGGTCGTCGGTGCTGTTCCAGAAGCCGACGGCGAGACCGGCGGCGTAGGCGGCGCCGAGGCAGGTGGTCTCGGCGACCATCGGGCGCACCACCGGCGCGTCCAGGACGTCCGACAGCGTCTGCATCAGCAGGTTGTTGGCGGTCATGCCACCGTCGACCTTGAGGGTCACCAGCTCGACGCCGGAGTCCTTCACCATGGCGTCGGCGATCTCCCGCGTCTGCCAGGCGGTGGCCTCCAGGACGGCCCGCGCGAGGTGCGCCTTGGTGACGTACCGGGTCAGGCCGGCGATCACACCGCGGGCGTCGGAGCGCCAGTGCGGGGCGAACAGGCCGGAGAAGGCCGGCACGAAGTACGCGCCGCCGTTGTCCTCGACCGACAGCGCGAGGGTCTCGATCTCGGCGGCGGTGGAGATCAGGCCCATCTGGTCGCGCATCCACTGCACCAGCGAGCCGGTGACGGCGATCGAGCCCTCCAGGGCGTAGACCGTGTCCTGCTCGCCGATCTTGTAGCCGACGGTGGTGAGCAGACCGGCGTACGAGTTGATGATCTTGTCGCCGGTGTTCATCACCATGAAGGTGCCGGTGCCGTAGGTCGACTTGGTCTCGCCCTCGGCGAAGCAGGTCTGGCCGAACAGGGCCGCCTGCTGGTCGCCGAGCGCGGAGGCGACCGGGATGCCGCCGAGCAGGTCGCCCAGCTTGCCGCCGGTGATCTCGCCGTAGACCTCGGCGGAGGAGCGGATCTCGGGCAGGATCTGCAGAGGTACGCCGATCGACTCGGCGATCTTCTCGTCCCACTCCATGGTGTGGAGGTTCATCAGCATGGTGCGGGAGGCGTTGGTGACGTCGGTGACGTGCTTGCCGCCGTTGACACCACCGGTCAGGTTCCAGATGACCCAGGTGTCCATGGTGCCGAAGAGGATGTCCCCGGCCTCGGCGCGCTCCTTGAGGCCCTCGACGTTGTCGAGCAGCCAGCGAGCCTTGGGTCCGGCGAAGTAGGACGCGAGGGGGAGACCGGTCTCGCGGCGGAAGCGGTCCTGGCCGACGTTGCGGCCGAGCTCGCGGCACAGGGCGTCGGTGCGGGTGTCCTGCCAGACGATGGCGTTGTGGACGGGCTCACCGGTGTTCTTGTCCCACAGCACGGTGGTCTCGCGCTGGTTGGTGATGCCGATGGCCTTGATGTCGTCGCGGGTGATGCCGGCCTTGGCGATCGCGCCGGCGACGACCTCCTGGACGTTGGTCCAGATCTCGGTGGCGTTGTGCTCGACCCAGCCCGGCTTGGGGAAGATCTGCTCGTGTTCCTTCTGGTCGACGGAGACGATCCGGCCGTCCCGGTCGAAGACGATGCAGCGGCTGGAGGTGGTGCCCTGGTCGATGGCGGCGATGAAGGGGCCGGCGGTGTGCGCGTCGGTCACTGTGTGCTCCTGGAGGATCCGTCGTTGGGGGGCTGATGGATACGGCGCGTGCGGTGCTCAGGGGTCCGCGGGGACGTCTCGCTGTTCCTCGCGGACATCCTGAGCTGGCTCCTACGCGAATGCGACGTTGTAGAGGCCTGCGGCTATCGCGCCGCCGATCAGCGGACCGACCACCGGGATCCACGCGTAGCTCCAGTCCGAGCCGCCCTTGTTGGGCAGCGGCAGCAGGGCGTGCACGATGCGCGGGCCGAGGTCACGGGCCGGGTTGATGGCGTAGCCGGTGGGACCGCCGAGGGACAGACCGATCGAGACGACCACCAGAGCGGTGACCAGACCGCCCAGGACGCCCAGGCCGTTGCCCTTGTCGTTGAGGCCCTGCGTGAGGACCGCGAGGATCAGCACGACGGTGCCGATGATCTCCGTCAGGAGGTTCTGCACCGTGTTCCGGATTTCCGGACCGGTGGAGAAGACGCCGAGGACCGGGCCGGCGCCCTTCTCCTGCGCCTCGACGGCCTTGGCCGTGGTGGCCTGCGCGCCCGGACCGCCGACGATCTCCTTGTCGGTCAGGTGCGCCTGGAACTGGCCGTAGTAGGCCGCCCAGACCAGGGCCGCGCCGATCATCGCGCCGAGCAGCTGGCCGGCGAAGTAGACCGGGACGTTCGTCCAGTCGCTGTCCTTGATGGCCAGGGCGACGGTGACCGCCGGGTTGAGGTGGGCTCCGGAGAGCGGGCCGGAGATGTACACCGCCGTCATCACGGCGAAACCCCAGCCGAAGGCGATGGCGAGCCAGCCGGCGTTACGGGCCTTGGATGCCTTCAGGGTCACGGCGGCGCAGACGCCGCCGCCGAGCAGGATGAGTATGGCGGTACCTATGGTCTCGCCGATGAAGATGTCGGAGCTGGACACCCGCGACTCCTTTGTCCTTCGTCCAGGGGGGAAGCCGGACTCCCGGGTCCCTCCGGGGGTGCGGCGCCCTCGGGGGTGAGAGCGAATTCCGGCCCTTGGCGTTGTCACACTCTAGCGCGTATTGCCGGTAGGTGTTCGACAATGCCGACCGATGGACGGGAGTCTTGCTTTGGCCTCAGCTACCCGTCAAGAGGTCTGTTATCGAAAGCACGATCGTTATTGATCGCTTCCGGCTATCGCGGACACGCGCGGGTGCGCCCCTGCCCGGGTGCGGACACGCACGGCTGCGCTCCTCGCCCGGGCGCGGACACGCCACAGGGCCGGAACGCCCGTACGGCGTCCCGGCCCTGTGGGTGCGTCTGTCAGAAGCGCCCGGCGCCCAGGTCCCGCGACACCGCGCGGGCGCAGTCCCGCACCGCCGCGATCAGCTCGGGGCGCAACTCCCCGTCCCGGCGTACCCGCTCCACGGCGCCGGTGATGCCGACCGCGCCCACGGGCATACGCCGCCGGTCGTGGATGGGTGCGGCGATGGACGCGACGCCCTCCCAGGTCTCCTCCACGTCGGCCGCGTAACCACGCGCGCGCGTGACGTCGAGGAGGTGCTCGAACCTCTCCAGGTCGCACACCGTGCGGTCCGTGAAGGCCTTGCGGTCGGACTCCAGGGCCTCGCTGTGCGCCACCGGGTCGTAGGCGGACAGCACCTTGCCCAGGGCGGTGGAGTGCAGCGGCTGCATGGCCCCGATCTCCAGCACTTGCCGGCTGTCGTCGGGCCGGAAGACGTGGTGCACGATCAGCACGCCCTGCTGGTGCAGCACGCCCAGGTAGACGCTCTCCCCGCTGGAGCGGGCCAGGTCGTCGGTCCACACCAGGGCGCGCGCCCGCAGCTCGTGCACGTCCAGATAGGTGGTGCCCAGGCGCAGCAGTTCCGCGCCCAGCTGGTAGCGCCCGGAGGCCTCGTCCTGCTCCACGAAGCCCTCCTGCTGGAGGGTGCGCAGGATGCCGTGGGCGGTGCCCTTGGCGAGGCCGAGTGCGGAGGCGATGTCCGACAGGCCCAGGCGTCGCTCGCCGCCTCCCAGCAGCCGCAGCATCGCGGCCGCCCGCTCGAGCGACTGGATGTTCCGTGCCATCGCCGTCCTGCCTCCGTCCCCTTCGACCGCTCACGCACGGTGCGGCCACCGTCGTTCGGCAATGTCGAACACTACCGGTCCATGCCGACCTCCCGCCAATGGTCGGACGGTACTTGTTACGCCATGCGCGGCGTGTCGGCCATACGGGGGCGTCCCCCGGCCACCTCGATCATCCACGCCGGCGCCCCGCACGGTGCCATCCACCGGCCGGGGCGGTCCACCGGCAGGGGCGTACGGCCCGGCGTCCGCCCCCGCGCCCGTCACCCGTACGGCCCGGCGTCCGCCCCCGCCCCCGCGCCCGTCACCCGTACGCCCTCCGTGCCTTCGCCCGGTCGCCTCGGAATCCGCACCCGCCTGCGCAGCCGCTCGCGGCCGTATGCCCGCGCACCCCACCCGTCCGCCTCGTGGACGCTCCGCCCATCCTCGGCGAGTCCCGGTTACGCTGACGCCGTGCGCCTCGCCTGAAGACCGCCGCGAAGCCGCATAGCCGACAGCCGTCGCATCCAAGGGAGCCCCTTCATGGCCTCGTCGCCGCTGACCCCTTCCGCCGACAGCCGGACCCGTGTGTCCGCGCTCCGAGAGGCGCTCGCCACGCGTGTGGTGGTCGCCGACGGTGCGATGGGCACGATGCTCCAGGCGCAGGACCCCACGCTGGAGGACTTCCAGCAGCTCGAGGGCTGCAACGAGATCCTGAACGTCACCCGTCCGGACATCGTGCGTTCGGTTCACGAGGAGTACTTCGCCGCGGGTGTGGACTGTGTGGAGACGAACACGTTCGGGGCGAACCACACGGCCGCCTCCGAGTACGAGATCTCCGACCGGGTGTTCGAGTTGTCGGAGGCGGGTGC
>NZ_JBICAJ010000016.1:0-4631 GCF_043088925.1 Streptomyces sp. NPDC014006
GGGCCGGGCGGCCGGGGCCGCGGGGCGGCGTAGCGCGCCGGCGGCGGCGGGGGGGGGGGGGGGGGGGGGGGGGGCGGGGGGGGGGGGGGCGCCCGGGGGGGGGGGGGGGGGGGGGGGCCCGCCCCCCCCCCCCCCCCCCCCCCCCCCCGGCGCGGGAGTCCGTTCTTCGGTTGTTTATGTAGGTTTGTTCGGTTGGTATCAGTCTTGAGGCATCAGTCCGGCGTGGGGTCGGTTGTGTCTGCGGAACGTGGTTTCCTGCTGGGGTGCTTACGGTGGGGTCCGGCGGTGGTGCGGGTGTCGGCGTAGGTCCAGATGTCGGCGCGGCGGTACAGGCGGCGCAGCCGGCCGCTGGGGAGTTGTTCTTCTTCAGCTGGCTGTGGCCAGCCGCGCGGCATGCGTTTGGGGTGGTGGGCGAGGCTGACGGGTGTGACGCCGAGGACGCGGGCGGCTTCTGCCAGAGTGAGGAGGTCGTCGGGGTTGCCGCTGCGGTCGGCGTGGATCTCGCGTCGCTGGGTGCGTTTTTTGTAGTCGGCGTACCAGGATTCCCACTGGTCGTGGTCCCAGTACATGACGCGGTCCAGTGTTTTGACGGGTGCTGGATGTTCGTTTTCTTCCCGCAGTGCCCACAGGCGCTCGAGGGTGCTGCGGGCAAGGCCGTGGCGTTCTTGGAGGTCGTTGCGTGTGACCAGGCCTGCCGTGTTCTGCCGTTGCTGGTACCAGTGGTCCCATTCGGCTGCGTCCCAGACCAGTTCCCGACCGACTTTGCCGACCGCTTCGGGGTGGCCGGTCCATCGGCGGTTGCGGTACCACTCTTCCAGCGGGGAGAGCGCCATGCCGTATTTGGTCATCAGGTCACGGCGGGTGTAGACCTCGCGGTCCTCAAGTGTGGTCACGGTGGTTGTTCCGTTCTGGTGGTTGAGGGGGCGAGCGGCGGACGGCAACGCACCGCCTGGCTCAGGCCTGGTCATTGGTTAGAATGCTGGTGTCGCTTCCCGGATTGGGCTTGCTGATTGCGCCCTCGGGCCGGGAAGCGTAGGGCGGCTGGCGGGCTGCCAGCGTTTTTCCCGCCAGCCGCCCGATCCTCTCAGTTTCCTTAATTGTGCCATCTTCTGTGTTTCGTTGAGGCTGTCGCCCCGCAGGGGCATTCTTTGCCGCACCGCAGGTGCATGGGCTGTCGCGCCCCCGCGGGGCGTGTCCGCGGTCCGGTGCCCGGAGGGACTGGGCTGGAGCGCCAGCGGAAGCCCAGGCCCGCAGGAGACGCGCCGGACCACCAGCACAGCCGCCCCGCAGGGGCGTCCTTTTCCCGGCCGGCGTCGGCCGGGCCGGCACCGAAGGTGCCTGAAAAGGAACTGTCGCCCCGTAGGGGTGCCCTTGGTCCGGTGCCCGGAGGGACTGGGCTGGAGCGCCAGCGGAAGCCCAGGCCCGCAGGAGACGCGCCGGACCACCAGCACAGCCGCCCCGCAGGGGCGTCCTTTTCCGCGTCGGCAGGTGCATGGGCAGGCGCACCCCCGCGGGGCGCGTACCTTTGCGCACCGGGCGGGTGGCCCCTGGGGCGGGAATCCGCCCCAGGGGCCACCCGGTCAGCTCAGACGTTCGGCAGGGTGATGGAGCGGGCGGTAACCCTGATCTCGCGTACCCACACCGTCTTTTCCTTCTTGGTTGTCTCGTCGATCACGGAAACCGGGTAGTTGAGAAGCTCGATGTCCGACGGGTCGACAGTCACGAGCGCCCGAGCCTTCGGAACGTCCTTGAAGCCCTCGGGGAAGGCGTCGGCCAGTACCTGAGCGTCCTTGCCCTTGGCCCAAACCGTGAATTCGCGCTTCTCCGTTGTCGTGATGTAGTCGTCCACCTCGACTTCAGCGATGATCATGAGGACGAACTTGACGTGGAAGTTGCCTCCTTCGTCGTGCCCTGTTTTGAGGCCCCGCTTGGGGTCGATGTACCCCGTCATAGGCCCCCCGAAGCTGGTGGTGGTGACGGCTGCGGCCTTGGGCTGGGTGACTGCCATGTTGTCCTCTTCCGTTTGCTTCTCGGGCTGACTGTCGGGGGTTCTGCCTAAACCCTTTCGACATCGCTAATAATGTCAGCTATTTGCTGCGGTGTCTGTGATCTGGGACACATCGAGCGAGGTCTACAATGTGACCTGCGCCACATCAACCCAGATAGGAGCTGCACCTGACAAACCGTCAGGAGGGGTTGGGGGAGTGTTTGACCGGGAGGTGGCCGGGCGGGCCGGGGCATGAGCAGGGGGCCATTACACTTGTACCAATGGAGAGGGCTGTGCCCTCACCGCGACGCCAGTCGGGCACTCGGCCCCCTGTTCTTGCCCCGGGAGGGACCCGCCCGGACGCCTCCCGGTTAAAGACTCCCTCGGCCCCGACCCACAGACACACCCACCCCATCCCGCCAGCAGCCCGCAGTTGTCGCCGGGAGGAGCAGGACAGGCGCCGTCGGCTGCGGAGACTGGTAGCGGTCTGTCACCTCGGCGATACAGAAGCGTGGTTAGTCGCGTACGACGACGCAGTCGGTCAGACGGCGGGCAACCTCCGTGAGTGTCAACCAGCCGCACAGCGTTCGTCCGTCGGCCGATCCTTTTCCGCACCGCACCCTCCTGGGGGCGGGCGTTCCCGCCCCCAGGAGGGGACACGCGGTCAGTCCGTGATGCCCGGCAGCTTGATCGAGCGGGCGCGGATGCACCACTCCGGCTGACGGCCCTCGTAGTCAAGGTACTCGTCCGCGATTTCGACAGTCACCCTCACCTTTTCAAGGGCAATCTTCTCGCGTTCGGAGAAGACATCGAGCAGCATCTGAGCATCCTTGCCCTGGGTCCACACGGTGAACTCGCGCGGTTCAGGCACGCCGAAGTACTTGCCCTGGGCGAAGACCACGAGGGTGAACGCAACGTGCAGGTCGGTGGTGTCGGGTCCGGCGGTGAAGCCCAATCGGATGTCAGTCTGCGCCTCAAGCCCATGCCCGGGATGGATGTAACCGGTCTTCTCGCCGAAGCTGGTTGCGGTTACGGCCGTGGCGGCTGACTGCTCGGGCGTCATGTGTTCCCTGCTTTCTTCGAGTGCTTCTCGGGCTGCCGTCCGGGGCCTCTGCCCGACCCCTTTCGACATCACTAATTATGCCATCTCTCAGGCCGAAGTGGGCGTGTTCGGTGGCACTCGAGGTGCGAGAAATGTGATCTACATCACGCGATCCCCGTTGGTCCGACACCTGACCAGTCGTCAGGAGGGGTTGGGGGAGTGTTTGACCGGGAGGTGGCCGGGCGGGCCGGGGCATGAGCAGGGGGCCATTACACTTGTACCAATGGAGAGGGCTGTGCCCTCACCGCGACGCCAGTCGGGCACTCGGCCCCCTGTTCTTGCCCCGGGAGGGACCCGCCCGGACGCCTCCCGGTTAAAGACTCCCTCGGCCCCGACCCACAGACACACCCCGTTCAACCGGTAGTCGGCCCTCTTCACAGCCCGCCAGCCCCGCCCCGAGGTGAAGGACCACGGCGGCGCGCACGTCGCAGACCCCCGTAAGGCGCCGCAAACACCTGCCACACGGAGGGGTTCACTGGCTCCTGGTCAACCATGGCTCAACGGCGGTAAGGCACAGCGACATGGCGAGGCCGCCGAAAGAGGAACAGCGCGAAGTACCCCCGCCTGTAAGGGACCTGTCTCCGGGCTAAGGGCACAGCTGCCACGGAAGCGGCCTTGAGTCAGCGGGGCACCTTGCCATAGGCCGCTCACCGACCCGACTGCGGCTCCGCCAGAGTACGCACTCACCAGCAGTTGCACCCCGCTGCGGGACGAACAGCCAGGGCCGAGACCACCACTCACACACTGCTGCAATGCAGAACCGGCGAAGACCCTGCCACATTAACCTCTACGGGCGGGGCTGGACCTGGCTTCGACGTTGACAATCGGCCCCACCGAATTGGCCATCGCTGGCGCCCACGGGTGTTCGATAACGGTCTGCGACGGCCCCACTCCATGGCCGTACCCGCACGTGATCGGCAGTGGGGCCGCTTCAAGACGTCACTTGTTGCTCGTCATCCGGGTGGGGCCAGGTGGCCAATATTGAGGGGCCGCTGAACCACGTCCGGGCCATGGACTCAACACACTCCCACAACGACCCAACATCACATGGCTCGTGCACGCTATGGTCACTCAGGGGCCGGACTATGCACCTCCCTGTAGGCTCACTTCGTTCGCCGAGTCTGCCTCACCACAGGTGCGCCAGGATTCGCCGACGCACAAAGGCAATGGCGCCCAAGAAAAAGCCACACATGAACCCCTGTCGCGCTGCCTGCGAGCGAATGGCGTTCCCCCAGCGCCCCTGACCTTCACAGCCCCGCTGATCCCGTCGGTGCCTGATCGATGATGCCCGCTGGCCTGCAGTCCTGACCACCCCTCCCAGCACCCCTAATCAACATCGCCATACAGTGGGACGCTCCGCTTCTAATCCACGCCGCCACGCACGCGGGGCTCCGCGTAGCTGAGCCCTCCGGCGCGGAGCGCCGGCGCTTCGCTGCCGTTGCGCGAGGCGCAACGGCAGCACGCGCCGAAGGCGCGCCGGCCCTGGTGCCGCAGGCATCCAGGCCGACACCCACCGGCCCGCACCACCCCAAGGACGGCGCC
>NZ_JBICAJ010000016.1:4727-7607 GCF_043088925.1 Streptomyces sp. NPDC014006
TGCCCCGGCGCCGGCCCTGGTGCCGCAGGCATCCAGGCCGACACCCACCGGCCCGCACCACCCCAAGGACGGCGCCCCGGCGCCGGCCCTGGTGCCGCAGGCATCCAGGCCGACACCCACCGGCCCGCACCACCCCAAGGACGGCGCCCCGGCGCCGGCCCTGGTGCCGCGCAGCGTGCCGCGCGGCACTCTAGGCCAGGGCCCGGAAAAGCGTGCCCGTCAAGGCAACTCGGCCGCCTCCTGCCGATGCGCAACCACTCACACACCCAAACCCCCATCCCCGAAGCTGTCACCGCCACCCACACACACCCCAACCTCCATTCCTCACCTCCTTCAACGGACGCGGGAAAAGTGGCAGCAGAGGGGATGTCAGCCCTCCGACCAACCTGCATGCAAGCCGTTGAGCAGCGGCGACTGGTAAGCCGACCGCTGGCCAGCGCAACCGCCAGCGCACCATCTGACGCAACATCAGGCGCAATCCTGTACGCAACACGAGGCGCAACAGGTCTTCCCCTCGCAGCCATATCCACTATTGAAATATCGGAGGGGGGCGACCTCCGGGAACCGCAGAAGTCCAACGAGGGGAAGGCATCGAGATCCGGATCTGACGCATCGTCCGCCGAGTGCGTGAGAGGAAGCGGCCGGGGCGGCTTGGGTCTGATCCCGGAGGAGTGACTGCTTCCTCGCGGCGGCCAGAGAAACCTGCGCAGCGCGCTAACCCCCACTCCGGACTCCTGCCATATGTGAGTTGCGAGCCCGGGCTGGCCGGTTCGCCTCCAACAGGATGCACGGTCCTGCCATGACCTCGCGCCGCGAGCCTCGCCTGGCCGACGCCGCCGAGATCGCGGCTGAGCAGGGGCTGACCCCCGCGCGGATCAGCGGCCTCTACAAGGACCGCGCCGAGAACGGCTTTCCCGAAGTCGCGGGCATGCGCGGCCGCGCCCGCCTATGGGACCACGCGGAGGTCACTGAGTGGTTCGCCAACCGTCCGCCGGCGCGGCTACGTGAGCACACCCCGCCCGCCCGGGACCCACAGGACCTGCTGAACGCGGCCGAGGCCTCGAGGTTTCTGGGCTACAAGAACCCCAACCAGGTCACGACCTTTGTCCGCGACCACCCCGGATACTTCCCCGATCCAGACGTTGTGGAAGAGCTGGGAACCGCCGAAAACCGTTATCGGCGGCAGCTATGGCGCGTACAGACTCTGCTGGACTGGATGGCTACCCGGCCAGGCCGCGGCAAGCACGCCGGCGCGAAGCGCTCCGCCCCCGCACTTCCCGACGTCCCCGTCGACGGCGACCCCGACGAGCTCCTGGGGGCCACCGAGGCCGTGGTGCTGCTGGGGTTCAAGAGCCTCAACTCCTTCTCCAGCAGCCTTTCCCAGGGCAACCTGCCCCTGCTGGAAACGTCCGACGCACTCAGCGAAAAGGGCGGCCGCCGGCGGTGGACCCGCCGACGGATCCTCGAGCAGGCAGCCCAGCCTCGAGGCAGAAACCGGCGATGACCGCGCCTACTCATCGCCCCATAGACGCGGCATCGGTTACGGGTCGTTGGTCCCATGCGGGCTGGATGTCGCACGATGGCCGGCATGGCGTGGCTCGCCACCACCCCCGGCTGCTGCGGACCGGCCATCGCTTTCCTGGCGTGGTTAGGTCGGTGGTCGGGGCCATGGATGTCGCATGGCCGCGGCTGTTTCGGCTTCGTGACCATGGTGGGGGCTGAGTGGTCGGGGCTCTGGTCGGGCCCAGCAGGTGTGCTCACCGCAGTCGAAAGTCTCCGTCGGAGACCGCCATCGCCGCGGAAGGAACAACCTCATGAGCAGCGCCGCACGTAGCGCTTCGTCGACGCAACTGGCTCCCGGTTCCCCTGAGCCCTTGGCCCACCAGGTGCTGGCCGGACTTGCGCAGCACCGTATCGCCACCACCAGTCAGTTGCGCCAGATGCTGCGCCCGGATGGAACGCGGCAGCTGATGTCCCGCGTTTTGAACAGGCTGCGCTCCGACGGTTTCGTCGACTGCACGGTCCTGCCGGCCACGAACCGGACCCGTACTCATGCCTGGTACCTCACGCCGGAAGGTGCGCGGCTGACCCGCGACCTGCCCGTCCTGCGGGGGCGACCGCCCTACCCCATCACTTCGACCACCGCAGCGTCGCTGAAGACCCCGCACACACTCACCGTCGTGCGCGCCCACCTTGCTTTCGCAGAAGACGCCCGTCGTCTCGGGCATGAGCATGGCCCCTGGGACTGGACTCCTGAAGTGTCCCATTCGATCGGCGAGGGTGAGCGGGTGGTCGCTGACGCCCTCATGTACTACACGGTCGTCGGAAGCGAATACAGCCGGAAGCTGCGGGCTTTCGTAGAGGTCGACCGCAGCACCATGAGCAGTGAGCGGCTGGCCGCAAAACTGATTGAGTACGCGCGCTTCTTTCAGCACGAGGCCCAGCCCATTGGCCGGCGCAAGCCGCACGGAGGGGGTCCTGCCTGGCTGCGCTGGTACCCCGCCTTCCCGCGGATCCTCTTCGTGCTCACCGGGGCCTCTCGGACCAGGCTGGCGAATCGCACAGCCGATCTGCAGGCGATGGCTGCTCACCACCCGCTCGTCGCGGCCCTTGCTCGCGAAGTCCGCCTCGGAGCAGCCGTGCTGGAAGACCTTGAACAGCACGGTGCCTGCCAGGCCGTATGGGTGCCCCTGGGCGGCGGGGAACCTCGCCCATGGACGGACTTGTAAGTCTTCTGCCGAACTGCAGGACGTGGGGGGGGGGGGGGGGCCGGGGGGGGGGGGGGGGGGGGCGCGGGGGGGGGGGGGGCGGGCGGGGGGGGGGGCCCCGGCGTGGGCCGGGGGGGGGCGGGGGGCGTATCCGCCGGCGGGGGTGGTCGAG